>CANRYS010000037.1 GCA_947644305.1 uncultured Roseburia sp. | reverse complement strand
CATTGCGTTATAGTCAACCCGGTAATCTTCGATCAACTGGTACAGGTTCATCTGCCCGGAATCCTCTGCGCTTATGTTTCCTGTGCCTGTTATATTCTCATCTGGCGAAGATGGGTAGCAATGCAAAACAGAAGACTTTGTGATCCCTCTCTCATTTCCTATATATATGGCGTCAGAAAAAGTTGTCCATGATGTTTCCATGTTTCTTATCCTTACACATAATGCGCCTTGGCTTGACAAAGAACATTGACCAAACGACATTATGTTAATACCTGGTTTAGCATCCAGGCAGTTTGCCGCTGGCAGACCATTAATGGTAAATCCATGCCCGATTGCAATCTTTCCTGTATGTGGGTCAGTTTTTCTGTCCAGCTTTAAATAAACTGGCTTACTGCCGCAAGAACAATTCAACTTTGCGCTATATACCAGATAATTACTATCTTCCAGATAAAATTTTGTGTCTATCAGATACGATTCATGATACATGGCGACCAGCATTTTCTCTAAATCCTGATCCATGCTCGACACGGCCATAGCCCTTCCCCCTTATCTCCTTGGTTCAATAATCCCTATAGTACTCCCTTGCCTTCTCATAAAGTTTCTTGCTCCGGATCGTGTATTCCCATGTCCCTGTCAGGTCCACAACCGATCCGATGATCTTTCTGAACAAAGTTGTTTTAGAATGCCATCCCTCAGCGCTACAGCAGACTGTCCCTATCATTTCCCTTCCCTTGATCAGGCATAAAAAGATCAGTTGGCAGGTGCCCCCTGTAACTCCGTTTGTGCAGATCGGAAAATAATAGGTCTTCTCTCCCTGGATCACAGACTCCACGCAATAGACTTCCCCGATCTCTGTGCCTCGGAATTTTTTCATCAGCAGCCTGCGATACTGGCATAGCTTTGTCCTGAGCGCTTTTTTACTGGACACCTCTTCTGTCAAAGTAAGAGAGAGCCAAAATTCCTCGTCCCCATATACCAATGCCTGGTCTGGCTTTGGCTGGTTTGGATACAAAAGCCCAATACGTTCTGAACTCATTTCATCCATATTTGGGGGAAGCAGGATACTCGCCCTGGAATCTAAGATCAATCTGGGTACTAAAATATCGGTATCCTCCATTTACGTCCTCTCTTTCAAGCCAAATCCCCACGCGCCTCTCCGCAGCAGACTTTCGGACAGATCCAGGCTGACTTCCACAGTCTCCACTCCACAGTCTGTTGTTTTATAGATGTGCTGCTCATATAAAGAAAAGGATTCCTTCTCATCCGCAGATGGAAGTTCTGGGATATAATATAGAACACCGTTCCGGAGGCCAGCCAGACGGATCTGCGCAACTATGGTATATGGGTGGTAGATCTGGATGCACTGATAGAATAATTGGGATACCAAAAAAACAGGCTGGAATATAATGTCCGGCATACCGCTGTCCGGCACCTCTTTTAACCGGAAAACCGTCCCATCCGGTACTTGGTGCGCTTCCCCACGCATGACTGCCTGCAATATCTTGGGATCTGTATGGTTACATATCCTGACAAACGGGCATGTTTTATCTGGTATCAGAGTAAAATAATCCATAGATCACTTCCGCCTTCCCCATATACTCGCCAAAAAGGATCTTAAAATTTTCGGCCTTTTTTGATCCTTTGTATGCTTTTGTTTCCAGGAGCCCTGGCAAGATGGCCTCCACACACATCTTCATCAGACCAATGTAATAAAAATTGCAGAGTTCTTTTATCTTCATGATATCATTAAGATAGAGGCGTTTATATCTCCCTTGCAGCTTTTCTATACATCCTTCTACATCTTCCTGAAAAAACTGGTATACGAACCAAGTATCCTCGTTAATACAGACCGGCTCCGGATCCAGATAATATAAGCTGTCATAAAAACAAGCCCTGTAAAAATATCCACCAGTAAGAAGGGATGTCCTCAAAAAGCAGAGCTGCAGATACGAAACTTCCTTTTCCTTTCCCATTTGGAATAATCTCTCAAAAGAATGGGTCAGTCCTTCCTCCCATTGTCCTCGGTTGATGGCTAACCATTCTTTTATCTCTTTTACCCTGGCTGGCATTCCCGTATCTAATCCTATCCTGGCATCCCGCTCGATGGCTTTTGTCCGTTCACCCATTGTTTTTTTCTCCGTTGTTGTCTGCAACACGTTCTTCCGTCCACCAGGGCATTTCTTCCCCTTCCTTACCGCTTGGGACTATCACCGATCCATTTACCAGCTTTTCCATGTATCTGCTGTAATCCTCCATCTTCCTGGCCTTCTGTTTCCGTCTGTATAAGACAGCCCCACCTTTGACTCCAAAACTCAAACCTCTACCTCCTGGCGATCACCCCAAGGATCTCCTGATGATCCATTGTTTCCTCTATGTCCTTCCCTTTATCAAAAATCTTTTCCGGGATCTTCGGATCCCCATACCAGATCTTTTCCTCCGTGATCAAGTCCCCGCCTTTTGCGTTAAGGTCCCCATTTAAGACGATCATCGTCGGCGTGAGGAGATCTTCCTTGACCAGGGCGATCTCCCGGTCTGCTTTCACTGAAAGATAGGGGGCTTCCAGATACACTTCCTTACCTGCCTGTATCCGCAGTCCTCCGTCAGTCGTCATGGAGATACCGCCTTTATCTTTAAGGGAAAATCTGTTGTTCAGGCTCCTAAATTCCATCTTTTTCTTCAGCAGCAACAGTTTTCTTTTTTTGCGGACAATAAACCGTTTTCTCCCCGGCTTGCGGACCCACTTAGACGGAAACTTGTTTTCCCTGGCGCAGTTAATGCAGATTGCCGAGTCCTCATGGTTGTTACAAAAATAAAGCCTTACCCTCTCTCCGATCTCTGGCATACAGTACAATAAATTTCCTGTTTCAGGCATCCATGGATAAGAAGGCCGTTGGCTTTTTTTCTCCCCCTTATCCATATCCAAGTCCACCTGCAGCTGTTCTCCCTTGCGGCCTGTAACCGTCCCTGCGATCTCTTTCCCATGCAGTTTCAGATTTTCTGCGGCTTGCCACTGAAGGCTTTTTTTGCTTGCCAGACTGTATTTATACTTGATCACCCCATCTGCCAGATAGGTGGTCTTCTCCTCGATATACCATGTGCTCCCTCGGTATGTCACCTGGCCTCCAATCTTATAATCTTCACCGCTCTCGATCTGATAGCGTAAATGATCCCTCTTTTTGGTATCCTTATCAAAAGCTTTTGCGTGGTAAAAGCGTTCCTCTACTTTTTCGCAGTAGTCAAACGGCTCGATCTCCCCATAGTCTTCTCCACTTTCCCATCCGAAATAGAAACGCGATCCGTTGTCTATATGGATCTCAGGCACAACACAGCTGCCAAAATGGCTGTCCAAACGCTTTACAAACTCCCAGTCGCTCTCCTCATACTGGACTAACAGCCCTGGCACTTCCTTATCTTCTACACGAAAAGAAACTTTTGCTTCCTGTCCTAAGACCTGGTCAAGGAGCGAACGATATTTCTGTTTGTTTTGATAGGAATAAAAGCGTTTTTCCCGATCCAGCAGGCAGGTTCCTGAACCAAGCCGCATTTCTATTACATAACTGGTGTTCCGCCAAAAACCCTCCGCTTCCAGCAGGACCCCGGCAAACAGTTTGTGGCCGGATACCTTGTCAAAGACGGTGACTGGAACCCACTCGTTCCATACCTCCATCTCATCCTGCTTACCTTCATCTATTTCGATTGTAACGGTTGCATACCCATGTTCATTCATCTTTTCACAGGAAGAAAAATCAATGATATGGGCATAGTCCAGATCCTGGACACATAAATTTTCGTAGGAAAACATAGTTTCTCCTTATTATTTACGCCTTCTCTCATAACTTCTAAATGTTTCAATAATGCTAATAGAAATTCCATTGTTTAGCAATATACTGACTTTTAACTATATACCAATTCCTTTCATACATGAAAAAAATCGGTTACATACTCTTTTAGATCACTTTCCAATCGATCTTCTAAATTTAAAATACTATCCCGATCAATCTTTGATAAAATATCATAATACGAAACCATATCACATAAAACACTCAATATTTCTTCTCGTGTTTCGTATTCCATAGATAATATATCTAATTTGATCAATTTATCAGCCAAAAGTATCACTTGCTCTTCTTGATATCCCCTGAATATGACTTTATCTCCTATTTCTTCCAAAATCTTAATTAGTTTATCCTCATTCGTACATTTTTCTATTTCACTAACCTCTTTTAATTTCATATTAACCTACATTCTCTCGCTTCGCTCAAGCGCAAACCGGTAATGAAACATGTTGATTTTTTTATATTTTCCTTTCAACCTAACTAACACCCCTCGCTCAGGTACAAATAGACAGGGCCTTGAGTATATATCTCTTGAACTGATAGTGCAACTTTGTCTGTGGAGATCCCAGTATACTGGCACGATCATATTCATGCAGACCTCCCTGTCTATTCGCCCATCTGCCGCGTTGGATTTTCTATCCATAGTCACCTCTACACGGTCGAAAACCATCTTGCCCATATACGAATATCTTGTGAAGTTTTACTAGTATAATTCGATTCAAATAAGTTTACATTATTATTCTGAAACGGTATAATACTTATAGACCATTTCAGGAGGTAAAAAATGCCAAAGAGTGCTACGC
>CANRYS010000036.1 GCA_947644305.1 uncultured Roseburia sp. | reverse complement strand
GTGATTCAGCTCCTTTCGGAGCCCTTAGGGAGTCCAGAAAAATGTCCGCACCCCCAATTGTAAAGAAATTTGTGACAATTTACACGAATTATGTTTAGCTTATGTTCAAACGACAGTTTTTACGTATAAACGACAGTTTTCGCGTACATACGACACTTGATTTTTATCCAGGAAAAATATTATAATATAGGAGAGATAAAAAATGTTCGTGAAGGGGGGATGCATTTGTTTTGGGGCGGAAGGTTCAATCTGGTAACTTTCCTAATAACAGTCTATTTTTCTAACAAGCAGGGTCGCTCAAAATTCCATAAAATAAGCGAATAAGCAGTTGATTATCAAGTTGAATATTTTTTATCTTTATACTTTATGTAAAGGGATAGATTTTACGCATCACGGTGTACACTTCCTTTTTCATGCAGTACAGGAGGGATAAAATGAGAGAAACTTCATGGCTCCAGGAAGAGCTAGATCGGGCAAAAAAACAGGGACTTACGGTTCATATTGAAGGAAAAGCGTGTCAATATCAAGATCCAGAAAAGTTCTTTCATCTGTTGGAAGAGCCCTCATATATGCTCGATTATGTTAGCGATGAAAATGGAAAGATTACAGGTATTTGCTTTGATAAAGTGAATGAAGATGATTTTTCCTGACGAAGCGTATTGACAGGAGACATACAGATCCAGAGTGCAAATATATTTAGGGATAAAGATGTATGGATTCTAACTGGTGGGAAAGGGGAACATAATATTTGATATCGGGGAAGAGAGCTGCCCTTGGGGTGGTTCTCTTTCTATATGTTTATTATACTAGAACCCATTTAAATATGGAAGAAACACATCCACAATATGCCGCAGAATATTAAGGCTTAGGTAGCTCGACGGCGCAAATTTGAACGCGCCGTCGAGCTATAGTAGATTAATGATTGATGATACATCCAACAGCGCCAAAATGGATGATACTCAGATCAGCGCTGTTGGATAATTTGTTCCACTTAGTTTAGATGGGTATGTCGCCAGCAGCATTCATTTCTAGAAGTGTTGCTGTAAGCGGAATATTCATTTGATTTTAGATTAAAATAAGTATCACCAGCAAGTTCTTCCCGCTCCACATAGAGGCTGCCGCTGGCCCGTGCACTCATAAACCATTTTATCAGAGTGAGTCGCCCACGGGAGATCTCAATGCAGGTGATGCACTGGGGATGGACACAGCTTCCCGTATTCAGGTAAGCAGAATCTTCGGTACTGACCATGGGGCGGTGGGTGTGTCCTGTGATCAATGTCCGATGGTATTCCTTTGCCCATGCCGCCAGCTTGCTTTCGGAACGCTGCTTGGTGGTATTATTTTTGGCGGCACTGGTTGGGTCCAGGATTCCCACCTGCTCCAACGGTTTCCACAGATAACGGACGAGAAAACAGTTTACAGGCCACAATGTGGAATTTAGCAGGGATGACTGGTGCCCATGGGTGAGGTACAGGCTTTTTCCCGTCTGCTCATTGCGGAGCACCAGTCCCGGATAAAAAATGATATCAGGAAATAATTCTTTCTGGCACTGGCTGGAGATGCAATAGTAGGTGGAACACTTTTTTCGGGCAAAAGAGGCGCGTTTTTTGATCATATCGTGATTTCCGTAGATCATATAGAGCCTGTTGTCCTTATAAAACCGGGCTAACTGCCGGAATACGTCACCATGGATTTCTTTGATCTGTTCCATGTTTCGATTTTCCCAGAGTTCGTCTCCATCCCCCAATTCAATGTAGGTGTAACCGCTCTGATAATAATAGTTCAGAGCGGCGAGATAGAGGTGGCGGTTTTTTAGAAAATTATCGCCCTGGGTACCGCTTCCCCGGTGACAGTCACTGAAAAGCACATAACGGCTTCCAGAGTCCAGAGGAAGAACGGGAACATTGCGAAAGGATTTGTTTAGTCGTCTTCGGCAGCTCATCCAGATCTCCTTTCAGTGTTTTTTGTGATGTTTTCCCTTTCGTCCAAAACGTCTCAGCCTGAAAATGCGACGGAATACAAAGGGAATGTAATAATACAGATACAAAAGTTTGCTGCCAGAATCTTCAAAGGGCCTTGTAACAAAACAGAAAAGTTTGCAGAAGATCCGGTTTTTAAACTGAACATAGTGGCAGTACCATCTTTTCAAGAAGAACCAATGCTGGCTGCCGGCACGGAAGGTGAAAGACACGCTGGTATACATCACGTCGATATCATCGGGATCGTGTCCACTGGCCAGAAGGGCATCCAGAAAGGCATCCCTCATCGACAGGTCGTGAAAACGGAGGGTGATATCCACGGACAGCTCTTTTGGCCTGGAGAACAGTCCCATGCAAAAAATGGTCAGCCACCAGTGTTCTTTCTGAAGTGCAGCAATAGGGCATCCCCTCCGCCGGAGACGCATGGTGATTTCTGGCATTTCTTCGTTTGAAGCTGCGTGAAAAATGGTAAGTTTCCGGGCAGCAGGAGGAATAATGTGATCGGTATGATAGATCCCCACCTCACTTCCGGTATTGATGCCGTATTGTCCTTTCCAAAATTCGATCAGCCATGTTTTGCCGTCATGGTCAAAATAAACTGGATAGCTGTCAAAAACCATATTAAAATAAGGTGCTCCACGGTCATAGATAGCTCCATATCCAAAATCTTTCTGCCAGGCGTCCAAACGGCTGGAAAAGATGTCCTGCTTGGAATAGTAGTTATAGCCAAGAGGTTCTACCAATTCATTCAGGAGCCTGCATTTGTGCATGTCAGACATACAACAGATTTTGCAGATGATCTTTTTCTTCCTCCAGTGAAAGATCAGGAGGCATACAATGGCGATCAGTACTATGATAGAGATTGTGAGATACATAGAGTTCTCCATTCTTTGGTTTGTTAGTACATTTTATGCGGAAAATGTCGAAAAGTGAAGATATGTGACGATAAAAGATAAATAATGTAGAAAAAAAGGGACCTGTCCCAATTTATCTGAAACAAATCCCTGATTAAGCTAGATAGCGCTATTTGATTGGCACCGTCGAGCTAAGTCGTTTATTCTTTTCCATTCCAGCAGTAGGTGCATAGATTTTCTTGCGGAATTCCCACGGAGGCAAGCATGTCATCCAGACGGTTATAGCGCAGGGTTGTAAAATTCAGCTCCTTGCGGATCTCTTCTACCATCTGCTCATATTTAGGTGACTCTGGATCAGTATATTCCTGCAGTATGTCATCGGAAACATCTTCTGTGCCCTCTAGACGGGCAATCACACGTCTTGTGATCAGATCCATCTCTGAAGTGGAACGAGAGAAGTTTAAAAATTTACAGCCGTATACAAGAGGTGGACAGGCAGGCCGAATATGGACTTCCTTGGCGCCGCTTTTATATAAGAATTCTGTGGTCTCACGCAACTGGGTGCCCCGGACGATAGAATCGTCGATCAGGAGCAGACTCTTGTCCTTGATAAGATCATGAACAGCGATCAGCTTCATTTTTGCGATCAGGTTCCGCTTGATCTGGATCGTAGGCATAAAAGAACGGGGCCAGGTTGGTGTATATTTGATAAAGGGGCGGGAAAATGGGATTCCCGAAGCATTGGAGTAGCCAATGGCGTGTGCCGTACCAGAATCCGGCACGCCAGCCACGATGTCTGGTTTGACATTGTCCCGTTTTGCTAGGTTGGCTCCACAGTTATAGCGCATCTGTTCTACGCTGACCCCTTCGTAAGAACTGGATGGGTAACCATAATATACCCATAAGAAGGTACAGATCTTTAATTTTTTTCCGGGCGCCATCAGTACATGTACACCCTCTTCCGTCACGACATCGATCTCACCAGGGCCCAACTCTTTAAAGTCCTGATACCCCAGATTTTGATATGCAAAGGATTCAAAGGAAATGCAGTAAGCGTCTTCTTTTTTTCCGATGACGATAGGCGTACGCCCGTATTTATCTCTGGCAGCGTAAATGCCTTTTGGTGTCATAAGCATCAGTGTCAGGGAACCGTCGATTAGCTCCTGGGCATAATGAATTCCCTCTATAATATTTTCCTTCTGGTTAATGATGGCAGCCACCAGTTCTGTGGGATTGATATCACCGCCGCTCATTTCTAGAAAATGGGAATTTCCATTGGAAAAAATGGTATCTACAATTTCTTTTGTATTATTGATCTTACTAACTGTGGTAATGGCATAGGTGCCGTGGTGGGAGCGCACGATCAATGGCTGGGGCTCGTAATCTGAAATACAGCCGATGCCATAATATCCTTTCATTTTTTGTACATCTTTATCGAATTTGGTTCGGAATGGAGAATTTTCGATATTATGGATGGCGCGGTCAAAGCCGTCTTCTCCATACACGGCAAGACCGCCGCGTCTCGTCCCCAGGTGAGAATGATAGTCCGTTCCAAAAAATAAATCAAAAATGCAGTCGTTCTTTGCTGCAACGCCAAAAAATCCGCCCATGATAATCTCCTTATTATAAGTGATATGCCACTCTATGAGGCATTACATCCTGGATGTCTGAAGGCATGTCCAGGTCGTTTTACAAATTTATTTTATCAAGCATTGGCGAAGCTGACAAGAGGGAATTCAATTTCTTTTCTTTTTTTGGGATAGAGTGGTGTGGCAGTTGCGAAAACCCGCACTTTTTGTTATAATCATGTTAGCGCCATCGAGCTATTCGGCAGGGGAGCAGATTCGTGTCGCCTATCTGATACCATGGAGCTAGATTTTGCCGAAATAGTACGGGAAAGGAAGGATATATATGAAAATAGCGGTAACATATGATGAAGAAGGACAGGTGTTCCAGCATTTTGGACATACAGAAAAATTCAAAATTTTTGAATTTGGAGAGAATGGTCTTGTAAATACGATGGTAGTGGATACCAACGGAACGGGACATGAAGCCATCGCTGGATTTCTTGCTAAAGGAAATGTAAAGGTGCTGATCTGCGGAGGAATCGGTGAAGGTGCTATGATGGCACTTAGCGAGGAAGGTATTCTAGTTGTACCGGGAGTTTCCGGTGATGCAGACAGGGCAGTGGCAGACTTTTTAAAAGGAATTCTGGAGACGGATAATACCCCGAATTGTGACCACCACGGAGAAGGACATGCCTGTGGCGGTGGTTGTGGAGGGTGTCATGGATGTCACTGAGTTCGAGTAACGGATGAAAAAGCTCGGATGCCCATTTTGCAAGGGTTTCCGGGCTTTCTTTATGCAGTTTGGCTCTATCAGAAAAATCTTGTTTCAAACAGAGTGGAGGATAGAGCCATCGGATATGTTATTTTTCTTCGCTGGTATTTAGCTTGAATGTATTTTCTTGTGTACCTTTTCTGACAATGCGGCTGCTGTCAATGAGATGACTTTTGATTCCTGCCACATCAGCCTGCATATCGGCAATGGCTGCTTCGTGTTCTTTGGCGGTAGCGTAGCCCTCAGTATCAGCGATGACGGAATCGCATAAGTCTTTTGCCTTTATATATTTGGCAAGGCGTTCGTTGATATCCACATTGTCAAAAGAAATCTTTATAGAAGAAGGAACTGGGTTTCCTCTTCTGTTTTTTTTCATTTCAAAATTCATATCAATCTGCTAGTCTAACTGAAAGAGCAGAGTCAGCACATCGGAAGTGGTTTTGATGTCAAAATCCATAAACCACATTTGTGTATAAAAATTTTTGAAAAATACTTAACAGTCACAAATGTGTATTGCATAGTATAAATACGATAATACACAAATGTATACTATAAATATTTTAAAATAGGAGGAGTTATATGGGGCAGATGATGGCAGAGGACAGGCAGGGAATGTTTCTGTTTGCAAAGGATGTGCAGGTAATTCTGGGAGTATCGAGAAATTATGCCTATGTGATTATCCAGGAACTGAATGAGGAACTGGCGAAGCAGGGCTACAGGGTAGTAGCCAGCAGGGTGCCGACCAAGTTCTTCAAGGAAAAGTTCTATGGGATGGATGGGGCATATTGGAGAGGAGATGATGGATATGCCGGCAACAAGAGACGGAAAAGGATGGCGGTGCCAGTTCTACTATAAGGACTGGCAGGGTATCCGACACAAGAAGAACAAAAGAGGATTTAAGACAAAGGCGGAAGCGGATGCATGGGAGCGGGATTTCCAGCAGAGGGCGAAGTTCCGACCAGAAATCCGTTTTGACAACTTTGTGGAAATTTATTTTCAGGACATGGAGAACCGATTGCGGGAAACCACGATTGAGAGCAAGAGGTATATGTTTGACACAAAGATACTTCCCTATTCTAAGGATAAGAGTATCAGTGACATTACAGCAGTGGATATCCGGGCATGGCAGAATACACTGATTAAGGAGAATTTTGCACCGGCTTACCTTAAAACGATTAACAATCAGATGTCGGCATTGTTTAATTATGCCTGCCGGTACTATGATTTGGAGAGCAATCCTTGCAGGAAGGCTGGCAGCATTGACAAGTCAAAGGCAGATGACATGGGTTTTTGGACAAAGGAAGAGTTTGAGCAGTTTCTGACTGCTTTTGAGAAGAAGCCGGGGGCATATATGGCATTTAAACTGCTATTCTGGACAGGAATGAGGATTGGCGAGATGCTTGCTTTGACTTTTGAGGACGTAAATCTGGAAGAACGTGTGATTTCCATCACCAAAAATCTGGTGCGGGTAAAGGGGGAGGATAAAATCCATCCGCCAAAAACACCGAAGGGGGTTCGGGAGATTACCATACCGACTTTTCTGGCAGAGGATTTGAGGGAATATTTCAGTAATCAGTATGGGATTATGCCGAATGAGAGGATATTCCGCTTTACCAAAAGCTTTATGGAACACCAGATTATCAGAGGGGCAAAGGAGAGCGGTGTAAAACGGATTCGTTTGCATGACATACGTCACTCACATGCCTCGATGTTGGTTGCAATGGGCTTCCAGCCATTAGAAATCAAAGACAGGCTGGGGCATGAGAAGGAAACCACACTGAACACCTACAGTCATTTGTACCCCAATAAACAGATGGAGTTAGTGGACGGGCTGGAGATTATGAATCAGGAGTAGTGTCTGGGGCTTTAGATGGTGGTGGAATGCAGATAAATACAATGAAGGTTTAAGTGGTTTCGAATTTTGAAATCGCTGGAGAATGGAGGAAGATATCATGAGTAATATACACAAAAATCCGACAATCAGTTTTTGTGTTTCAGAGTGGGAACGCAGGAAGATTGAAACAAGAATCAAGGTAAGTGGACTAATAACTCAGAGGGAACACAGAAACAGACGACATATCTAAAAGCAAAGGATTTGGAGCAAATCAAAAATGAAATCCGGGTGGAAATATTTTGTCCCAATTGGGGAATGGAACCTCGCAAAATGTCGATGCAGAAGAAGATAATGGCATGGAGGGTCTTGGAACTTTGACGAGTGATGAGGCTGTTATGGATCGTGTAATGGAATGGAGCGGTTGATGGTATAAAAACTGTTGAAAATGATGTAGAAACTGTTGAAAATGTGTGCAGTCACTGGTGGCAAGTGGTAGATGTCACTGTATATTCACTGTAGAACATTTTACAGCAGTTTCTTTTTTTATCTGTTTCACTGTAGAGAAACTGTGGTGGAACTGTAGAAAAGGGGAAAAAATAACTGATGGAAAAGTGTATATTAACTGTTGAATATACAAGGAAAAACTGTAGAAGTAACCATGTTTTAGAGTATATAGAGTATTATAATGGGGTTTCAGGGGCTCAATGTCGTCAACTTAAGCCGACATTACCCCATTATATCAAAAGGAAATAATTTAAAAAATTTAATAAAACACTTGACAAGTACGCCAAAAAATGTTGCTGCGCAATTGATTATAAACTTTGATTGCGAAGCAGAAAAATGATTAAAAAAATAGTATTTGTAAGTTAATTAAAAATGTTAAAACTCTTATCACTTCCGATGAATTCAGAACAAAACATTGCTTGGAAGATAATGCTTTCACGAGAAACAGAAAATTATCATTTCAGGATATCATT
>CANRYS010000035.1 GCA_947644305.1 uncultured Roseburia sp. | reverse complement strand
ACTCTTGGTATATAATCTTTCAAAAAGGTCAGCACTTTCTAGTGTTTAATGAAGCCTCACTTTTTTTATCATCTCAATAAACTCTTGGTATATAATCTTTCAAAAAGGTCAGCACTTTCTAGTGTTTAATGAAGCTTCACTTTTTTTATCATTTCAATAAACTCTTGGTTATTTTTGGTTTTGCGGAACAGGTTAATGATCTGCTCCAGATTGTTCTCCGTATTGGAATTAGATCCCAGCGCCTTGCGCATAAGGAACACTGCTTCTAGCTCATTCTGGCTCAGCAGGAGATCTTCCCGCCTGGTACTCGACTTCTGTATATCGATCGCTGGAAACACACGCTTTTCCGACAAATGGCGGTCAAGAACCAATTCCATATTGCCCGTTCCCTTAAATTCTTCAAATACCACGTCATCCATTCGACTTCCGGTATCTACCAGTGCCGTGGCAAGGATCGTAAGACTTCCGCCCTCTCTCATATTTCTTGCTGCACCAAAGAAACGCTTCGGCATATGCAGGGCGGCCGGATCAAGACCTCCAGAAAGCGTCCGTCCACTGGGGGTAACAGTGAGATTGTAAGCTCTGGCAAGACGGGTGATACTGTCAAGGAGGATCACCACATCATCACCGCCCTCCACGAGACGTTTAGCCCTCTCAATCACCATTTCTGAAACCCGTTTATGATTTTCTGGGAGTTCATCAAAGGTAGAGTAGATCACCTCCACCCGTTCCCCCTCGATGGATTCTTTGATATCCGTAACTTCCTCTGGGCGCTCGTCTATAAGCAGGATCAAAAGATGCATCTTCGGATAATTTCTCGTAATGGCACTCGCCACCTGTTTTAATAGAGTGGTCTTACCAGTTTTTGGCTGGGATACGATCATCCCTCTCTGACCTTTTCCGATGGGCGCGATCAAATCCAGCATCCGCATAGATACGCCAGAACCCGGTGTCTCCAAATGTATCCTTTCATTAGGAAAGATAGGTGTCAGGTCTTCAAACTTATGTCTTCGGGCAAGATATGTAATGGGACGCCCATTGACGCTTTTCATATAAAGAAGTGCACTAAACTTCTCATTCTGTGTCTTCACCCGGATGTTTCCCTCTACGATATCCCCGGTGCGAAGTCCAAATCTTCTGAGAAATGCCGGCGAGACATAGACGTCATTTTCCCCGGGAAGGAAATTATCACAGCGGATAAAACCATATCCCTCCGGCATGATCTCCAAAATTCCTCTCTTGGTGATGCCACTGTCCAGCTCTTTGATCTCCTTGGGATGAACATCTGACACCTGGCGATCCTTAGCAATGGTGATCAGGCCCGCTTTCACCACATCCTCAATAGTACGAAGTGGCTGGCTCTCCTGCTGCTCCATGTGGTTATCTTGCCGGTTCTCGCTTCGGTGTGCGCTGGCATTACTATTTCTGGCATGTCCTCTATCCCCGTGATTGGGGATATATGTATATGCCTGTTTTTTGTTCTCTTCCTTTTCCGTTGTATGAGCCGCATTTCCCCCAGCTCTTTTAACGGTTCTTTCTCTCTTTTGGTACTCCTCTGATGGGACTTCTGGCTGGGCTTCGGGGCGTGTCAGTTTTTCCAGTTCATGCACCAGATCTCCCTTCCGCAGACCAGACACACCAGACAACCCTTTTTCCTTCGCCATTTCACGAAGTTCTTTCAATGATAATTTTGCTAAATCCATTCTTTCTGTCCTTTCTGAAAGCCAAACACGATTCATAAACTTGATTCGTCCCGAATGTTTCGGCAATTAAAATTCAATTCCATTTTTCTTCATAAGCTCTCTTGCACTTTCCAGGGAGTCCACACCTGTAGCGTTTTTGATCGGCGCAAATTCTCTATCTCTTATCACTTCAAAAGACAGGCAGTTATCCATCATATGTATCATATCCAATACCAGCGTCTCGAATTTGTATCCGTTAGGTTCCTCTGGTTTTACATATTCCGCATTTTCATTAATATAAGGGATTTTTTTCTCCACTATATGAGTAGGAAGATTTTGATTCATTATTCGTGTGAGAACCTCTACATTGAAAAGGTAATTCAGAATCACTCCATAGTTATAAAGAAGTTTTCCTTCTTTGTCCCGCGAATGGATCATCTCATCTGTCATCTCATAATATTCTACGATGGAAGGTTTTCCATCCTCCAGACACAGCACACCGACTCTTTCATTCGGATCTGCCTTTGCCACAACCTTAGAGCCGCAGACACAACCATTTTCAATCACTGCACCAACAAAGACCGGATCTGCAATCTTCTGAAGAACATTATCTACAGAAAATACATTCAGCCACTCTATCCCCATCTCTGAAATCTTGTCCAAAAGACCGGCTTTGGCAAGGGAAATAAACCAGCCACCGTTACCGTTTGGCGATGATGAAATCTTATACTTTTCTTCCATAAAGATTTTACCATCGTATCCTACCGAAGGCGCCATCTTCTGCACAAAGAAATATACATAGTTCCTCTCATATCCAAAATAACCGTTTTCCTCAAAAAATTCAACGGTATCTTTATGGTTTTTTTCACTGGTCATAATAAACAGTGGAATCCATTTTCCCGCTTTGTCCACCACATGCAGCATATTTTGGATCAACTGACCGAAAAGATATAGTTCTTTCTCCACCCCTACATTCAACATCCCTTTTGGCTTATCCAGTCCCAGCCTTGTCCCCTGGCCGCCTGCCAGAAGCACTGCACCCACACGGCGCTCTTTTAAGGCCTGGATCCCGACGCTCTCATACTTATGCCTATTTTTTTGTATTTCGTCGATCGTCACTGCCCCCAGAGGCTCTAGTTTTCCTCTTGGCACTTTCTCGGATTCGCTCTGTACCAGCTTCAAAAGATCCATATCCAGCCCTTCTATCTGTTTCAGCAGATATGACCTCTGTTCTTGATCCAATTCATCCCAGTAACGAAGCAAATGCTCCTGACCGACAGCAGAAAGTTTCCTTTTCGCTTGTTCTAACGTCATCTGACAAACCTTCCTCTCAAAATTTTCTAATTATACTCTATTGTACCATTAATATAAAAAAGCACAAGTAGTTTTCAGAAACTAAAGAAGATTTTTTATATATTGTTTTTACTTATTAAAAGTGGTAGAATAAATGGGATAAATTTGGAGTCAAAACGGAGGATCGTTATGAGTTATAATGAAAAGGCACTTGCCTTACATAAAGAATGGAATGGAAAACTTGATGTTACCCCAAAATGCCAGGTCAAATCCAGAGAAGACCTTGCTATCGCCTATACGCCAGGAGTTGCGGAGCCCTGCAAAGTCATTGCAAAAGATAAAAAAGAAGCATATCATTATACGATCAAAGCTAATACAGTCGCTGTTGTTTCCGACGGAAGCGCTGTTCTTGGTCTAGGAAATATCGGTGCAGAGGCGGCGATGCCTGTGATGGAAGGAAAGGCGGTGTTATTTCGGGAATTCGGCGGAGTCAATGCCTTTCCAATCTGTCTGGACACCCAGGATACCGAGGAAATCATAAATACCGTCGTAAACATTGCCCCGGCATTCGGCGGGATCAATCTGGAAGATATCTCGGCGCCCCGCTGCTTTGAAATTGAAAACCGACTTAAGGAACTTCTGGATATCCCAGTCTTTCACGACGATCAACACGGAACTGCCATCGTCGTTCTTGCCGGCATCATCAACGCCCTAAAAGTAACAGGGAAGAAAAAAGAAAACTGTAAGGTTGTCGTAAATGGCGCCGGCTCCGCTGGTATCGCCATCAGCCGACTTCTTCTAAAATATGGTTTCCCCCACATAACGCTGTGTGATAAATCCGGGATCCTCAATAAGCAGACACCGGAACTGAACTGGATGCAGAAGGAAATGATGGAAATCACCAATCTGGAAGGAAAATCCGGTACTTTAGCAGATGCCTTTGTCGGTGCGGATATCTTTGTGGGCGTTTCTGCCCCCAATATCGTCACACCAGAGATGGTATCCTCTATGAACCAAGACGCTATCCTCTTCGCTATGGCAAATCCGGTTCCTGAAATCATGCCAGACATCGCCAAAAAGGCCGGTGCAAAAGTAGTAGGAACCGGCAGATCGGATTTCCCAAACCAGGTCAACAACGTGGTTGCCTTTCCTGGCATATTTAAAGGCGCTCTGGAAGGACATGCTTCCCAGATCACAGAAGAGATGAAACTAGCTGCTGCACTTGCCATCGCATCTCTGGTTCCAGAAAATGAACTAAGTGAGGACAACATTATGCCGGAAGCTTTTGATCCCCGTGTCGCAGACATCGTTAGCCAGGCAGTGAAAGAACATATCCATGATGAAACGACTTTGGGGTGAAAAACCCTACCATTCTCTGGACTATGAGATGAAACAGCGCTATGGAGAAAAAATATATAAAGTATCTCTGGAAAGTGGACTGACCTGCCCCAACCGGGACGGAACCCTTGGCCGAGGGGGCTGTATCTTCTGCAGTGGGAATGGCTCTGGCGACTTCGCTTCTCCCCGGACTAGTTCAATTCGAACACAGATTGATAACGGTATCCGCGGTCTTTCAAAGAGAAAACAAGTTGGGAATCGTTTTATCGCCTATTTTCAGTCTTTTACTAATACTTATGCACCGACAGAAATTCTCCGCCCCATGTACATGGAGGCATTGAAACATCCAGATGTGGTTATGTTATCCATCGCCACCCGGCCAGATTGTCTGCCAACGGAGGTCATGAAACTTTTAGAAGAGTGCCGCCGGATCAAGCCTACTATAGTAGAACTGGGCCTGCAAACCATTCATGAGTCCACCGCAAACCTGATTCATCGGGGATACCCTCTAGATGTCTATGATACATCTGTAGAATCTTTAAAATCCATTGGCATCGAAGTCGTTACTCATGTTATCGCTGGACTGCCCCAGGAGACCCAAAACGATTTTCTTGAAACGGTTGCCCATGTGGGAAGCAGGTCTGACGGGATAAAAATACAACTGCTGCATATATTAAAAGATACAGTTCTAGCAGATATGTACCTGAATCAAGAATTCAGAGCACTGTCACAAGAGGAATATATACAGATCGTTCTCCGTTCCCTTTCTATTCTGCCAGAACACATCATCATCCATCGTCTGACCGGAGACGGACCGGGGGACCTGCTCATGGCTCCTGAGTGGAGCCGTCGCAAACGGCAGGTACTCAATGAGATTCACCGCCAGCTTAAAATCCGGAATATCTGGCAGGGAAAGGAGTATAACGCCTAATGAAAGAAGCCATTACCATCTACAAATTGATTATCCTGTATACCCTCAACCAGGTAGAATCCCCAATGACACTTAATTTGATCTCAGATTATATAACAGAACGGGGGTATACCAATTATTTTAATGTGCAAAATGCCTTTGCAGAACTGCTAGAGGCAGAATTTATATCCTGTTCAGCTACCTATAACACCTCCTTTTACAGCATTACAGATGCAGGCAGAGAAACCTTGAACTTATTTATCTCCAGCCTTTCCGCGGAAATCCGACAGGAAATCGATGAGTATCTGGAAAAAAACAGTCTGCCGATCATTGACCGGCTTACAGCGATTAGTGATTATACCCTTTTGGATCATGGCGAATATATCACCACCTGCTCTCTCCGAGAAAACAATCATATTTTATTTGAGACAAAATTGACTGTGCCAACAGAAGAAGATGCAGTAAAAATATGCAATAACTGGCGGGAACAAAGCAGTGAATTATATTCTCTCTCCATAAAAAGGCTGCTTCGTTGAGCAGCCTTTTTAACTTTTTTATATAAAAAATATTTTTCCTTTCGAATATGTATTGCAATTTCTTTCTAATTTTAGTAAACTTTAAGTATATTATGTAGGAGGTGGCACAATGGCAGATAATAAAGTGATACTAAAAAAAGAACGTTATTCTGACGATTCGCAATTCTGGTGCCCTCAATGCCATATTTTAATGCAATATAAATATGCTGGAAAATTCGTATGTGAGAAATGTGGCAGTGAAGAATATAATGATTTTGGTAAGATAAAAAAATATCTTGATGAAAACGGTCCTACCAACGCCGTTGAATTATCTGCAAATACCGGAGTCCGCAAATCAAAGATCGGGGAATATCTCCGGCTGGGCAGAGTAGAGATACCGGAAAATTCTTCCGTGTTCATTCACTGCAAAAGCTGCGGTGTTCCGATTCGTTTTGGAAATTACTGCGCCAACTGTGTACATTCCAAAAATATACAGGGTGCTTTTATTGGCGAAGTTGCCAAATCCGCAAACAGCAAGATGCGATTCTTGGATAGTGAATAAATCGCATTACCCTTTTCCTGCTTTCACCCGGCGTATCCGGCTCCATTTTCCATACATCTTTTTCTTTCCATTTATGGAATATGCCCGGATCTTTATATAACATTTTTTTGAATTTTTCCATTTAAAACTTGTCCGCATTTTGCGGACATTTTTTCTTTTCACACCTTTTTTTATGGACCGATTTGGTGAATACAGCACCTGATAACCTGCCGCCCCACCTATCTTTTTCCATCGGATACAGATCCGCTTCTTCTTTCGCTTTATCTCTTTAATTTTCACCCTGTCAGGCCGGCGCACCTTTTCCCCAGTCTTGACATATTTTCTCTCCTGCCAGTTATCGAACATCTGAATCCATTGAGAAATTCCTTGTTCTTCCTGTACCTCTTCGGGTGAAACTGGTTTACCTGTTTCTCCAGATTCCGGCTGTCTGTCTGGCACCCATGTTGTCTCAGGCATTCCATCTGGTGTTACATTTGGTGGTGTGTCCGGTTTTACACTTGGTGCTGCGCTTGGTGTTACATCTGGTATTGATGTCGGTGTTGGTTCCGGCGTCGGCACTATCACCTGAACTGTCACCAGACGCGTGATCTTTTTCTCCTCCTCATCGTATCCTTCTACCTCACTAAAATCGTAATTCACCAGATCTTTCGGTTCAAAAACTACCGGATAGGAACCGCCTCCGGCTTCTGGAATCACATTGGGTGTTTTCCAAGAAAATATTCCATATACATTATAGTTCTCAGACAACATCGAACTTCCCAGCCGTTCTCCGCTGCGGATCGCTGAGGCAGTAGGAAATGTCATCTCATCGATCTGTTTGCGCTTTATGATGACCATCCGCATTCCGTAAAAAGTCTCATATCCCGTCCTGGTAACTTCAAAATACACGTTATACCTTCCCACATTTACATAGGATGGGCAGACGGTTGTTGTATACTCTCCTTTTTTGGTGCCATATCTGACGACAGCTTCCTTCTCGGTCTGGATAGAGATACTATGGGGATTCCCGTCATAATCTCCTGAATACCCCTCGGATTGAACCTGCAGTGTATTTTTCTCGATGGTCACGTCCGCACTCCCGGTATATGTGACATAATTTGGCTTTACCACCCGGAAATATGTTCGGTATGTGCCTGGCAGTGTATACTCCGGGCATTTGTCCATCGTGAACTGCCCTTCTTCCGTCCCGTATTCAATCTTCCCGCCCTCATCCTGAGCCACGGTGATGGAGTGGGGCTTTCCATCATAAACTCCTGTATAGGAATAAGCCTTTACTGTTGAAAAAACTGCTTTATGAATGGTAAATTCCGCAATACTTCTGCCTATATAGTTTCCCTTTCCCGATATATGGATGACAGCGGTGCCCGCATTCACGTTATTCTCATAAGACAACGAATAATCTGTCCCCATCTTTAATTTCAGACTGCTATAATAAATCTCTGGTTCCGGCCAAAATCCTTTCCCTGTATAGGTAAAGGACTTTAGACCTTTTACGGTGCAATCTACTATTTTTTGTTCTTTGCTCTCCCCAAGACTCAAACCTTCTATATATTTGTTATTTACCAGCGCCCCGCAGTTCCATCCCCTGGAAAGATATTTTATCACATCATCTTTATTATTTTTCACATAGTTCACCTTTACCCCTTTCCCAGTTCCTCCGAGATAGTAGGGTTTATTGTGCGGGCTATACAACGCCGTATCCCCGGCAAAACAGTGATACTTCTCCGGATCTTTGATCACCGTATAAATAGTCATGGATCCCTCTGCCATTCCACAGCATGCCAGACAATAGCGCATTGTTGTGACATTTGGCGGAATGTCCGGTACTGTCCTCATACTCTGACAGTTATAAAAGGCATAATCCAGATTCTTCACACTTCCTGGAATCCCTGGTGCTGTCTGCATATTATAACAATAACTGAATGCGCCGCTCATATCCTCCAATTTTTTTGAAGTAATGACAGGTGCGGACATTAGCTCCATGCAGTATGTAAAGCAATAACTCATGGATTTTACATTAGGCGGAATGGACGACGCCGACGTCATTTCATAGCAGTATTCAAAAGTATGATCCATAAGCTCAACCGTTTCGGGTATCGCCGGCGCCGACTTGAGCACATCACACTGACTGAAGGTATAGGACAGATCTCTCGCCGCCTTCGACAGACGAGGTGCAGAAGTAAGTGCGGTATGACGGAACATATAGCTCATGTCCTCGATGCGGTCACTCTGGATCACCGGCGTAATCGCCAGTGCGAGACAGCCGTCAAACAGGCCTGACGCCTCGGCTACATTTCCTGGAATGGTGATCTGCTGATTCAGACTGCTGCAATTCTTAAAAGCTCTGGTTATGGATACGGCAGTTTCCGGTATCGTCCCTACCTGTCTGAGCTGCCGGCAGCCGAGAAAGCTCTCCTGCATTTTTTCAACTCCCAAAGGAATATTGTTGACAGAACCAAGCTTGGGGCTGTCAGCAAAATATCCACTGATATCGCCTCCCGGAACACGGCTCATGTCAAAAACAACCTTTTTAATATCTGTCCGATAACCATACCATGGCACATTTTCCCGTTTCAAAGCTACAAATACGTCGTCGCCTGACAGGGTAAGAACGCCGTCTGAATTTATCTGCCAGCTATTATTCCCTATTTTCCCACTAGCTACTACTGCTGTAGACGCAAAAACTGGCGCTTCTTGACAGTTCCCCGCCAACAGAGCTAAAATCAACAGAAGAGATACTATTAATTTTTCTATTGTCTTATTTATTTTCATACATAAATCCCCCTTATTCATACTAATACAACGAAAAACAGCTTGTCGCTGTCGCTCTAACTCGATTTACTCAAAAAACATTCATGACACATCCCTCCTTCCCCTTATATTCGCTGCATTCCCGGCAGTAATATACTACAGCTCTGACGTGGCGGCTCCAGTGTGTTCCTGCCAAACGCGCAGGCTGTGTTTTTGATGGCTGTACCATCTTTCATAGTGATTTCCAGACGAAATGTCTGATACTGAATTAAGAATTTCAGATTGATTGTCATTATATCCCTTTTTCTGATAAATTGCAAGGATTATTTTTATAAATAATACTTTCGCAAAAAAAAGAACAGGCAAATGATTTTCACCTGTTCTTTCTAGCTATATGACATCCGGCGAATCAAAGAGATTTCCCTCGACGAAGTCCACGAATTCCTTTATGCCAATGCCTGCGCCAGATCCTCTATGATATCATTTACGTTTTCAATTCCCACAGATAATCTCACCAGATCCGGTCCCACGCCGGCAGCAACCAGTTCCTCATCATTCATCTGACGATGTGTCGCCGAAGCTGGGTGGAGAATGCAGGTATGAGCATCTGCCACATGGGTTGCAATCATTGCTATTTTCAATTTGGACATAAACTTTTCTGCCGCACTTCTTCCGCCCTTTACACCAAAGGATACGACGCCGCAGGTTCCCTCCGGCATATATTTTTTTGCCCTCTCATAATACTTATTTCCCGGCAGCCCCGGATAATTCACCCATGCCACCTGATCATGGGCCTCCAAAAATTCCGCCACTTTCTGAGCATTTTCACAGTGTCTCGGCATCCTCACATGAAGAGATTCTATGCCAAGGTTCAGAAGATAGGCATTCATCGGCGCCTGGATCGAGCCTAGATCCCTCATAAGCTGTGCGGTAGCCTTTGTGATGTAAGCGCCTTCCAGCCCGAACTTTTCTGCATAGGTGATGCCATGATAAGATTCATCCGGCGTGGTCAGCCCCGGAAACTTATCCGCATAGGCAAACCAATCAAATTTCCCAGAGTCCACAATACAGCCTCCCACCGAAGCGTCATGGCCATCCAGGTATTTCGTGGTGGAATGGATGACGATGTCTGCCCCCCACTCAAAAGGACGGCAGTTGATCGGCGTGGCAAACGTATTGTCAACGATTAGTGGCACTCCGTGGGCATGTGCAGCCTCGGCAAACCGCTCGATATCAAATACGATAAGCGCTGGATTGGCAATGGTTTCACCAAATACTGCCTTGGTATTGGGCTGGAATGCCGCCTCCAGTTCTTCTTGGGAACAATCTGGATCCACAAAGGTAAACTCGATCCCCATGCGCTTCATCGTCACCGCAAAGAGATTATAGGTTCCCCCGTAGATCGTAGATGAGGCTACCACATGGTCTCCTGCGCTGCAGATATTAAATACCGAATAAAAAGAGGCCGCCTGTCCGGAGGAGGTAAGCATCGCCGCCGTCCCCCCCTCCAAGGCACATATTTTAGCTGCCACATAATCATTGGTGGGATTCTGAAGTCTTGTATAAAAATAACCGCTTGCTTCCAGGTCAAATAATTTCCCCATATCCTCACTGGAATCATATTTAAAGGTAGTACTCTGAACGATAGGGATCATTCTTGATTCACCGTTTTTTGGTTCATATCCTGCCTGAATACATTTTGTCTCTCTTTTCATCACACATTTCTCCTTTACTTGTACCAGCTCAATGCATTGAGCTATCCCAATATTGCTAGCCTAACGATGCCAAGTCAAACCCGACTTGGCACCGTTAGGCTAGCTCGATGGCGCTAATTTGAACCCTGCCTCCGACTTGTGATTTTCCAATTT
>CANRYS010000034.1 GCA_947644305.1 uncultured Roseburia sp. | reverse complement strand
AGTTTTGTTTTACGTGTGGATGGTTTCGAACACACGGGAAATACAGGTTCAGGGGTTGTTATACCCTCATTATTTGGCGGCACACTCTGCCTGTGCTGCGAGTACTGCCTTGGATAGCTGGTCAGCACATGACGTATTTTTGAAACCGCACTGGATGCCGGAGCATTTTTTGACGATCTGATCGACGGTAAGTCCATCAACGAGGATTGGGATTGCCTTAAGATTTCCATCGCATCCACCGTAAAACTTAACATTGGTGATCACATCATCGTTGATTTCCAGATCAATCTGCTGTGAGCAGGTTCCTTTTGTTCGATATGAATATTTCATCTGGTTCACCTCCTGTTCCATTAGCCTGACGCGAGCTATGTTCCCTGCCATCAAAAAATGTTGGGGTTGAAAAATATTTTATATAAAATATAGAATCTTGTCAATATCTAAACTTGAACTGGTAAAAGTGATATGTTATGATAGGATAAATGATTAAAATATAAGGAGGTTTCATCCATGGCGGAATTTAATTTGGAAGATATAGAGGAAATGAAGGTAGATCTGCAACTGGAGGACGGAAGTACACTGGAATGTGAAGTTATATATATTTTTGAATGGGGTGGAGATGATTATGCCGCTCTTACTCCAGTAGACGAAAGCATCGAAGAGATTTACTTTTTTGGAATTGAGATCGAAGACAAGGGAGGAGAGCCGGAGATCACACTTCTCCAGATCGATGATGAAGAAGCGTTGGAAGCACTGGCGGATGCCTTTGATGAAATGCTGGACGAGGAAGAATTTGACGAAGATGAGGACGAGGCAGAAGACGACGGCAAGTGGGACGAGTTTATCAATAAAAAGCTGGACTAAAGTGTGAATAGAACTTCTAAGCTTTCAAAAAAACGAAAGCTAGGAAGTTCTACGGCGGCAGAGCCGCCTATTCACACTGGTAGAATCCGCAAAGCGGATTCTACGCCACTGATTCAAGTATTGTTTGTGCCGCCTGTGGCGGCATGTCTGGAAGTGTGTCTGAAAACTGCTTTCTGTGGGCTGTCCGCCTGACATTGGATCATAAAAAATTCCCCCGTTCCGTTTTGGAATGGGGGAATTTTGTTATCTAAAAATATTTTTATGAGATTAATAGGCATTTTTATTTATAAAACCTTTGATCACCGTCAGCAGAAGAATCTTGATATCCAGCATCACGGACCAGTTTTCGATATAGTACAGGTCGCAGTCGATGCGAAGGCGGATGGAGGTGTCGCCCCGGTAGCCATTTATCTGCGCCCAACCGGTGATACCTGGCCGGACTTGATGCTTGATCATATAGCGGGGGATCTCTTCTTTAAATTTTTCAACGAAAAATGGCCGTTCTGGTCTTGGTCCCACGAGGCTCATGTCTCCTTTGAGTACATTGAAAAACTGCGGAAGCTCGTCCAGACTGGTCTTGCGGATGAATTTTCCGATGGGGGTAACTCTCGGATCGTCTGGAGTTGTCCAAGCTTTTTTCTCATCCGATGCCTTCTGGACCGCCATGGAGCGGAATTTGTACATCATAAACGGCTTGCCATGGAGTCCAATCCGCTCTTGTTTGAAGATTAGTTCACCCTCTGAAGTGGCCTTTACGATGATAGAAACTACCAGCATCGGCAGGGAAAACAATACAATGAGAACGAGAGAGCCGACGATATCCATCGTTCGCTTCACAAATTTATTGAAGGAATTGGTGAGGGGTACATTCCGCACATGAATGACCGGAAGCCCATCCAGATCTTCGGTATATGGTTTGGTGGGGATGATATTGTTGTAGTCCGGGATAAACTTGGTATGCACACCGGATTTTTCCGTAATAGCGACGATTCCCTCCAAGCGTTCGTATTGGTCGATGCCAAGAGTGATGGCGATCTCGTCATAGGAATTGTCAGCGAGAACGGTCTCCAGATCATCGATATCACCGATGACATGAACATCCCGGTAGGATTTTCCGTTGCGTTTGCTGTCGTCGAGTATACCGTGAACCACGTAGCCCCATTCTGGATGAGAACAGATGCGGTCGATATAACCTTCGGCAGAACGACCGTAGCCGATGAGGAGAATATGCTTTAGATTGTGACCCTTCCGGCGGAAACGGCGGAGGATCGTCGTGATGAGCAGCCGGAAAATAAGTTCAAGAATAAAATTGATTCCTACAAATATAATGATAAAAAGACGGGCGTAGTTACCGCTGCGTATAAAATAAAGTCCTGCGGTACAGTAAAGAATTCCGACTACATTTGCCTTGAAAATGTTGTACATCTGGGATTTACGGCTGGTCACCCGCTTGGGATCGTACAGATGGAAAAAATAGTAGGAAAACAAATAGCAGGGAACTAAAAGAAGAAGCAACTGCATATATTCTTCCAAGGTTCCATAAAAACCAAGCGGTTCCTGTATAAACTCATAACGGATCAGAATACTGAATTCTTCGTCAAAACGAAGTTTGTATGCCAGTACAAAAGAAAATATCAATATAAGTACGTCGATGATAAAACGAATGACATTAAGTAATTTTTGGTTTCCCTTTATCAATTTGAATCCTTCCTTTCGTTTTTCATGTTTGGTGACGGTTCTTTTCTAATATATAGCAGGTCAGGTAACATTTTCAAATCATATACTTATTAGATTATAAATTATTTTGTGCAATTTCACAATATAAAATTAATATATTCACAAACTAAACACATTTGATGGGTATAATGCAACTTGAGATGGGGAAAAAATACATCAAGTCAGATAATTGAACCGGGCGCAGCCCACAGGTTGTTGACAGTCCGGCGAGAAAGGACGGGATTTTCATGAACGAAGAAAATTGGAATCAGGCAGACGATCAGGGTGGATCGGAATTTTCACAAAATAGAAATTACGAAGGAACGGAACAGAGTCAGGAACCGGTGAAAGACAGTACCATCTGGCAGGCGGGCTCCGTGGATGAAGGGCCGCAACCCATGCCGTCTTCGGATAATATGTATCGCTTCCAGAACGTCAAGCCAGAAGAGAATGTGGAGAAAAAAGGCAGGGAAAAGAAGTCCGGCGGAATGAAAAAAACGATTGTGGCGGCAGTGGTCTTTGGTGTGGTGGCGGCGCTGTGCTTCTTTGCGCTGGTGAAGATCACAGGAGTGTGGGGCCCAGAGAAGTCCAGTGGATCCATTGGGACCGTGGAGCCTTTTCAGACGGATAACGGGCTTACAGCAGTGTCCGGTGGAGCGGCAGGTCCGGGGGACGTGTCTTCTATCGTTGAAGCGGTTATGCCATCCATCGTTTCCATCACAGAGACCAGTACCGCAACTTCCTATTTTGGTCAGAGTTATCCCACGGAGGGTGCCGGTTCTGGATTTATCGTAAAAGAAGATAACAATGAACTACTGATCGTCACCAACAATCATGTGGTGGCAGGGGCGGACAGCATCACCGTCACATTTATCGACAATACCACGGCAAAAGCCACGGTGAAAGGGACAGATCCCACGGCAGACCTGGCAGTTATATCAGTAAAGGTCGGCGATCTGAAAACAGAGACCAAAGGGAACATCAAAGTGGCAAGTCTGGGACATTCCGAAGATGTTAAGGTGGGACAGATGGCGATCGCCATTGGAAATGCACTGGGCTATGGCCAGTCAGTGACAGTGGGATATATCAGTGCCAAGGACAGACAGGTAGAGATAGGAGACGGAAACTCCTCCAGTTCTAACACAATGGTGCTTCTGCAGACAGATGCGGCGATCAATCCGGGAAATAGCGGTGGAGCTTTGCTGGATGTAAACGGAAACGTCATCGGTATCAATTCTGTGAAGTATGCTGATACGAAAGTGGAAGGAATCGGATACGCCATTCCTATGAGCGATGCGATTCCGATCATCAATGAGTTGATGAACCGCGAGGTACTCAAAGATGAAGAGAAAGGATATCTGGGAATCACTGGCCGGACCATCAGCGAGGAAGTCAGTGAAGCCTATGGATTCCCGATCGGTATTTACATCTCTGAGGTGTCGGAGAGTGGTGCTGCCAAGAAAGCAGGAATCAAACAGGGTGATATCATTACAAAGATCAATGGCAACAAAGTGACCTCCATCGAGCAGGTGCAGAACAAAGTGAACAATACAAAGGCAGGAACGGAGATTACGGTAACCATAGCTAGAAGCCAGGAAGGAGAATATAAGGAGCAGGATGTCAAGGTGGTCCTGAAGAGCTCCGAGACACTGGATGAGCTGGATAACGGGTCTCAGGATGGCAGAAACAGCGGCAATGGTTCCGGTGGAAACAATGGTGGCAATCCTTTCGGTTACGGAAATGATTCTTATGGTGGAGATCAGATCGTTCCATGGTAAATATTTTTATAGGGACTTTGACGAATACAAAAAAATATAGTATGATTGGTTTTGGGAAAGTTTTCCCTTAACCCTGGATTCATATGGATGGAACTGTTATCTTTGGGGATAGCAGTTCCTTTTGAACTTCAACTATAGAGAACGGAGGATTATTTTGAGCGAGGATATTACAAAAACAGATCAGATAGATCATACAAATGACCGGGATGGTTACAACCGGGTATGTTATCTCTGCCACAGAACAGAGGATAAGGTGGAGAAAATGATCACCATTCCCAATAATATTTGTATTTGTTCCGACTGTATGCAGAAGACCTTTGACCAGATCGGTATTCAGGGAATGCCGAATCTAAACGGGATGCCCAATATACCGGGAGTAGAGTTTATTAATTTTGCAGGTCCCTTCGCCGGGATGCCAGAGGAGATGCAGGCGAAGCATTCGGTAAAACCGAAAAAAAAGAAAAAAGCAATAGCGAACGAGCCGGTGCTGGATATACACCGTCTCCCGGCGCCGCATGTCATCAAGGGAAATCTGGATGAATATGTGATGGGACAGGAACAGGCGAAAAAGGTGATATCTGTAGGAGTATATAATCACTACAAGCGTATCATAGCCATGAAAGAGGTGGAAAAGGCAGAGCTGGAGGGTGATGACCATGTGCTGGCCAGCGACGTGGAGATCGAGAAATCCAATATGCTCATGCTGGGACCTACCGGCAGCGGCAAGACCTATCTGGTCAAAACCCTAGCCAAGCTTCTTCATGTGCCACTGGCAATCACAGATGCCACGGCGCTGACAGAAGCGGGATATATCGGGGATGATGTGGAAAGTGTGATTTCAAAGCTTCTCGCCAATGCGGACAATGACGTGGAACGGGCAGAGTGCGGCATCGTCTACATTGATGAGATTGATAAACTGGCAAAGAAAGAAAATGCCAACCAGAGAGATGTCAGCGGCGAATCTGTACAGCAGGCACTGCTGAAACTGTTGGAGGGCGCCGATGTGGAAGTTCCTGTGGGGGCGACGAATAAGAATGCCATGGTTCCGATGACCACCGTAAATACGAGCCATATTTTATTTATCTGCGGAGGCGCTTTTCCAGGATTGGAAGAGATCATCAAAAAGAGACTGACAAAGCATGGAAGCATGGGGTTTGGCTCGGATCTGAAAGACCGCTTTGACGAGGATAAGGATATCTTTTCCCATGTGGAAACGGAAGATATCCGTGCCTATGGTCTGATACCAGAGTTTATCGGAAGGCTTCCCATCGTATATTCGCTGGAACAGATGGATGAACGGCTTTTGGTGAAGGTTTTGACGGAGCCGAAAAATGCTGTGATCAAGCAGTACCAAAAGCTCCTTGCCATGGATGAGGTAAAACTGGAATTCGAGGATCCGGCGATACTCGCCATCGCGGCTAAGGCGATGAAGAAGAAAACAGGAGCCAGGGCGCTGCGGTCCATCATCGAGGACCTTATGCTGGACATCATGTATGAGATTCCCAAGGATGACATGATCGGCAGAGTGACTATTACCAAAGAGTATATTGAGGGAACGGGAGCCCCGAAGATCGAGATGCGGGGCAACGGATAATTTGTGAAAACCAGCATATCATATAGTAATTGTGGATTTACAGGAGATTTCTTATGACATGCAAGGAGGCAATTTATTCGGATAATGTGCTGGATTATATTCTGAGTTATTATCGCGAAACCGAATTTATTCGGCGGCGGTATGATCCCATTTGTATTACTGAGATAGATGATTATAGAGCAGTTATCTATAAGGAAGAAGAAAAGATAAATAGCGAGAGTATAGGCAGATTTGGCTATGGGGCGATACCCCATGTGTATGGACTGATGTCCGAGGAGGCACTGGAGGCCACCGGGGTGCTGAAAATACGCAGACAGCCTTATCTGGACCTGTACGGACAGGATTTCCTTGTTGGCATTGTAGACACCGGCATTGATTTTACCCATGAGGTATTTATCAATGCGGACAATACAACAAGGATTTATTCTATTTGGGATCAGACGATCCGGGATGGAAATACACCAGAAGATTTTGAGTACGGCAGAGAGTATACCGAAGAGGAGATCAATGCCGCCCTAGCGGATGAGGAACCGTTGTCCAGACTCCCCTCCCGTGACGATAACGGACATGGTACCTTTCTGGCTGGACTGGCAGCGGGAAATGAGGTGCCAGAAAAGGATTTTTCTGGGGTGGCTCCTCTCTCTCAGCTTGTGGTGGTCAAATGCAAGGAGGCTAAGAGTAGCTACCGTGAATTCTACCGGGTTCCCGGCAGTGCGCCCTGTTATCAGGAAAATGATATCATGTGCGGGATATCCTATATCTTGCGGAAAGCAAGAGATCTAGGAAAACAGGCGGTGATCTGCATTGGCATGGGCTCGAATCTGGGAAATCACGAAGGAGAGACCCCTCTCTGTAATATGATCGATTATCTGAACATGTTGCCGGGGGTGAGTATCGTCACCTGTGCCGGAAATGAGGGAAATGCTGGACATCATTATCTGATCACTCAAGAATACGAGGAGATTTCTATCAATGTAGAAAAGTCTTCTCTGGGATTTGTGGCGGAGCTCTGGTGGAGAACGCCGGGCACCCTTCAATTTGACGTCGTTGCTCCAGGGGGAAATACTCTTGGCATTACCCGGGCGGCGGCATTTATCCGTGAAAGGCATCGGTTTGTCGTGGAAAATACTACGCTGGAGGTGATCGGAGGAGAAATTCAGCAGCAGGCGAGGGACCAGGTGGTCATGTTCCGGTTTGAAAACAGCAAGGAAGGGGTATGGAAGATTCGGGTGTATACCACCGAGCCCAATATACGGTATCATATGTGGCTGCCAATCACCCAGTTTTTGGAGGGGGATACTTATTTTGTAAAGCCCGATCCTGACATAACGATCTGTGAGCCGGGGAACAGCCGGCGCTCGATCTGCATGTCCGCCTACAATCCCGTAGACGAAGCTTTTTTTCTCCAGGCCAGCCGGGGATTTACCCCCAACGGGACCATTAAGCCGGATGTGACAGCACCGGGCGTAAATATCTATGGTCCCCTGCCAAAAAATAACTATGGAACAATGACGGGAACCAGTGTGGCAGCGGCGATTACGACAGGAATTGCGGCGCTGTTTATGCAGGAATATTCCGACTATGGTATCAGCGGAAACTCAGTCAGAGAGCTTTTGATCCGGGGAGCTGAGAGACGGGGAGAAGAATTTCCCAGCCGGGAATGGGGATACGGTACGGTGGATGCCTATGAGAGCATTACCTTTGAATAACCTGGCGCCGTAAATTTAGAAAAAGTCTCTGGGTTCTTGCTTGTTTGGCAGAAAATGATTATAATGGAAGACAGGATGTACAGAAGGAGGAGACAGAGATGATTTCAAAACAGATGGAAAAACTGGTACATGGAAGTTCCGTGATCCGCGCCATGTTTGAAGAGGGAAAAAAGATGGCGGAGAAGTACGGCGCCGAAAATGTCTATGATTTCAGCCTGGGAAACCCCAGTGTAGAACCGCCAGAGGAAGTAAAGCAGGCGATGCTGGATGTGATTCAGGAAGAAGATCCCGGCACGCTGCACGGTTATATGAGCAATTCGGGATTTGAGGATGTGAGGGACCGGATCGCCGATCACTTAAACCGGAATTTCGGTACCCATTTTACCAGGGATCATATTGTCATGACTGTGGGAGCGGCAGGCGGTTTGAATGTGATACTGAAAACCCTTCTCGATCCCGATGACGAGGTCATCGTCTTCGCTCCATTTTTTGGGGAATATAACAACTACGTGGCAAATGCAGGTGGCAGGGTGGTCGTGGTTCCCCCGGATACCAGTACCTTTATGCCGAATTTAGAAGAGCTTGGAAAACGGATCAGCCAGAGGACCAGAGCAGTTCTCATAAATACTCCGAACAATCCGACGGGAGTTGTATATTCCGAGCAAACCCTAAAGGATCTGGCAGCGGTCCTGGAAAAGAAACAGGAGGAGTTTGGCACGGACATCTATCTGATCTCTGATGAGCCCTACCGAGAGCTGGTCTACGGAGACATAGAGGTGCCCTATGTGACGAAATATTATAACAATACCATTGTAGGTTACTCATACAGCAAGTCGCTGTCCCTACCAGGAGAGCGCATCGGTTATCTTGTCATCCCGGAGGAGGTGGCAGATTATGAACAGGTAGCAGCGGCGGCCAATGTAGCCACCCGGGTCCTTGGTTTTGTGAATGCCCCTTCCTTTCAGCAAAAGGTCATAGCCCGCTGTGTAGATGCCAGTGTGGATGTGGCGGTATATGACAAAAACCGTAGGCTGCTGGTGGAAGAACTGAGAAACTATGGTTACGAATGCGCCAGCCCCGACGGAGCTTTTTATCTTTTCGTCAAGTCGCTGGAACCCGATGATTCCGCTTTTGTGGCAAAAGCCAAAGAATTTAACCTCCTGCTGGTGCCGGGAAGTTCTTTTGCCTGTCCCGGCTATGTGAGGATCGCTTACTGCGTGGATCATGAAATGATCCTTCGCGCCCTGCCCGCCTTTGAAAAACTGGCAGAGGTTTACCGAATGGAGGAGAAAATGTGAATAGTACAAAAAGATGGGCTGCCAATGTCCGGAAGGTGACACCCTATGTTCCGGGTGAGCAGCCCCAGGAAAAAAATATCATCAAACTGAATACCAATGAGAATCCATATCCGCCCTCGCCCAAAGTATTTGAGGCCCATCAGAAGATGGATGTGGGCTGTTTTGCGCTGTATCCAGAGCTTTCTGCCGCCTCCCTTACGGCTGCGCTGGCAGAGTATCACGGCATTTCAGACAGAGAAGTTTTTGTGGGGGTTGGTTCCGATGACGTGCTGTCTCTGGCATTCCTCACTTTCTTTAATTCTGGGAAGCCGGTACTGTTTCCCGACATCACCTATTCTTTTTACCCCGTGTGGGCAGAGGTTTACCGGATTCCTTATGAGTGCCCCGCTCTCAGAGAAGATTTTACCATTGATCCGGCAGATTACAAAGAAGAAAACGGCGGTGTGGTGATCGCCAACCCCAATGCTCCCACATCGATATCTATGGCAGCTTCTCAGGTAGAGGAGATCATTCAGGCAAATCCTGAGGTTGTGGTAATCATAGATGAGGCATATGTGGATTTTGGCGGTGAGACGGTACTTCCCTTGATTCAGAAATACGATAATTTGCTGGTGGTGCGCACCTACTCAAAATCCCGCTCCATGGCGGGGATGCGCATTGGCTATGCCATGGGAAATGAAGCGCTGATTCAGGCGATGAACGACGTAAAGGAATCCATCAATTCCTACACTATGAATACGGAATCCATCCGCATCGGGGCAGCAGCCCTGGAGGATGAGGATTATTTCCAGGAGAATCTGAAAAAGGTCATGGCCACCAGAGAGCGTACGAAAGAGGCGTTGGAGACAATGGGATTTGATGTGAAAGAATCTTGTACCAATTTTTTATTTGCCGCCCATGAATCGGTTCCGGCAAAGGAAATATTTGAAGCGCTGAAAAGCCAGGGAATCTATGTGAGATACTTTAATAAAGAAAAGATCCGAAACTACCTCCGTATCACTATAGGAACGGAGGAACAGATGGACTCATTTCTGCAGGCGGTGGAGGCGATCTTACATTGGCGCCGTTGAGCTAAGAGATCAGGAGCGTTTTTCGGAACGCTCTTTTTTCTTTTCCATATAATAGTGATAAAATAAAAGGCGGGGTATAACTGCTATGCGGGAGAGAAGAGAGATCGAGGGAATTGATGTGAGCCATTGGGAGGGAGATATAGACTTTCGGGAGGTAAAGCGGGATGGTATACGATTTGTCTATATCAAGTCCAGTGAGGGAGATACATATATCGACCCAGACTTTGAGCGCAACTACCGGGAGGCGAGAAAGGCGAGACTCAAGATTGGCTTTTATCACTATGTGACGGCGCGGACTGTAGAGGCGGCGAGAAATGAGGCGAGGCACTTTGCGGATGTGATACAGGGGAAAAGATACCAAGGACGGCCAGTTATGGATTTTGAATCCTTTGGCAGTCTTTCCAAAGAGCAGATCAATGAGATTTCACTTGCTTTTCTGCAAGAAGTGAGGGAGGCGACGGGAAAACCAGTGGCGATCTACAGCGATGCAAATAATGCCAAAAATATCTTTGATGTAAGATTGTCGGTATATCCGCTCTGGATCGCGCAGTATGGGCTTTCCCATCCCGAAATGCAGAATCATTGGAGACAGTGGAGCGGCTGGCAGTATACGGACCGGGGACGTGTCCGGGGCATCAGTGGCACCGTGGACCGGAATTTGTTCACAGAGGAGATGCTGGTGTTCCGGGGAGCTGTGATGAAGGATAAGAACGAAGAAGACTGTGATTAAAAAATCTGGCAGAATATCGTAGTTTTGTAAATGAAAAAGAGCAAAATCATCTATTTGTGTGATCACAAAGATAATCTTGCTCTTTTCGTACTGCGATAAGCCAAACTGGGCTAGCTGGATTTGAACCAGCGAATGTAGGAGTCAAAGTCCTATGCCTTACCCCTTGGCGATAGCCCAACATCCTACATTAATGATAGGAAAGGGTGGGTAATGGGATTCGAACCCACGGCCTTCAGAGCCACAATCTGACGCGCTA
>CANRYS010000033.1 GCA_947644305.1 uncultured Roseburia sp. | reverse complement strand
GCTTTTTCCCCTAATTTCTGGAACTTTCGTTCGACATTTTTCGACAAAAGGGCCATCTCACACCCTCTAAACCCACGATTTTCCGCATAATTTTCTATTTCCTACATACACTAAAACCAAATAATAGGAGAGATGCCATGAAATATTCATTAAAAACAATAGAAATCATCAGTTTTATCATCGCCAGTCTGTTGGGAGTGATTTTCCATTTTATCTATGGCTGGAGTGGGGAAAATGCAGTGGCAGGCCTTTTCTTCCCTGTCAATGAATCCACCTGGGAACACTTAAAACTGATTTTTTTCCCAATTTTAATCGTATCCATCGGGGAATATTTAATTTTTCACACCAAATACGACAATTTTATCTGCGTGAAACTTCTATCAACCCTGCTGGCCATGGTGTTGACGGTGGTATGCTTTTATACTTATCAGGGAGTTTACGGAAAAAACAGTGATGTCATGAATATTCTGATTTACTTCCTGTCCATGGCTGCTGCTTACCGCTTTAGTTACCGCGCCCTGTCCCAAAATAAAGGATGCCGTTTTCCTTCCACTGTATGCTACTGGGGGTTTGTCGTCCTTTGTTTTATATTTTTTATCTTTTCACTATTTCCACCCCATATTGGGTTGTTTGCTTCCCCGGTATAAACAGTCACGGAAGCACATCACAAAAAAAGAACACACACTCTTTCCTTCCCTGAAAAAGTGTGTGTTCTTTTTTATCATAGAATCAAATCAATCGTCATCCTGCAAAGCATCAAAACCGCTCTCTCCGGTTCTCACCTTGATAACTTCCTCTACATCATAGACAAAGATTTTTCCATCTCCGATGTGACCGGTGTAAAGCGCCTGTTTTGCCGCCTCCACGACTCTGCTTACTGGTACCGCACTGACAATAACTTCTACCTTGATCTTGGGAAGAAGGGTAAAGTCTACCGGTACTCCACGGTAATATTCCGCATTTCCTTTCTGTGCGCCACAGCCAAGTACCTGGGTGACAGTAATACCACTGACGCCGATATCATTGAGCGCTGACTTCAATTCCTCGAACTTGCTCTGCTTGCAGACAATGGAAATCTTGCTGAGCTTGGTTCCATCCGAAGACTTTGGCGCCGACTCTGGTGCCTTGGCAGCCGGAGTAACCTCTGTGACAGAAACAGCTTTCTCCACCGGCACCCCACCAGGCAATTTTTTTGCCAGACTTGAAGAGGCCGGATAGAATCTATCCCCTGCCGGCATAAAGTCTGCATAGGCAGAAGGAAGACCATGCTCGGTGGCATCTAGACCAAGGATTTCCTCTTCCGCTGTCACACGAAGCCCGAAGGCCTTGTTAATCACGGTAAATATAACTGCCATAACTACGGCTGCATAAATCCCGATCACGACGACACCGAGACACTGTATGCCAAGCTGACGAATGCCGCCTCCGTAAAACAATCCATTCTCATAATCAAAGAGTCCTACTGCGATAGCTCCCCAGGCACCATTGAATCCATGAACTGCCACAGCACCCACCGGATCATCCACCTTACATACATGATCCACAAACCACACACCAAATACGACCAGAAGACCGTCCACGATACCGATCATAGCTGCCCCCACCGCGTCCACATTGGCACATCCGGCGGTTATACCCACCAGACCGGCAAGAGAGGCATTCAGACACATGGAAACGTCCGGTTTACCATATTTCACCCAGGTAAAGATCATACATACCACCGTGGCAATAGCTGGCGCGATCGTCGTCGTAGACAAGATCTTTGCCATCTCGTCTACACTGCCTGCTGCCGCACCGTTGAAACCATACCATGCAAACCAGAGGATAAAACATCCCAGCGCTCCAATGGTGATGTTATGCCCCGGAATCGCTTTGGGCTTACCATTTTTATCAAACTTTCCAATACGCGCTCCCAGAATCGAGGCACCTACAAGCGCCGTGATTCCACCTACCATATGTATAACTGCGGAGCCCGCGAAATCTATAAATCCAAGCTGTGCCAGCCAGCCCTGGCTGTTCCATGTCCATCCCGCCTCAATGGGATATACCACCGCGCTTATAATGATGGAATACAAACAATACATACTGAATTTGGTCCGCTCTGCCATAGCACCAGAAACGATGGTTGCACAGGTCGCACAGAATACCAGTTGGAAGAAGAAATTCGACCAGTTAAAACCTGTAAAATTCGTAAACATCTGATATTCCGGCATTCCGATCACTCCGAAAAAATAATTTTCTGAGTTCATGATGCCGTAACCAAGGAAAATAAATACGATCGTTCCCAGGCAAAAGTCCATCAGGTTTTTCATAATAATGTTTCCTGCGTTTTTTGCTCTGGTAAATCCGGTCTCCACCATGGCGAATCCCGCCTGCATGAAGAATACCAGTGCGGCGCCAATCAAAAACCAGATACCAAATGCCACTTCTGAGCTTGCTGTTGAAATTACGTCAGTTAATTCTGTTGCTAATTCCATAAAAGCCACCTCCAAAATTTGATTATCTACGAGCCTCATCACCCTTCGGGCATGACGCCCAAAAGTTTCATAAACGACAAAAACGCCAGGTGAATTTTTCACCTGACGTCTTCGTCATTTACATGCTTTATTATATGCTCACTATTTTCAGATGTCAATCATTTTTTCAAAAAAATCATAAACCACCATACTCTGACATTGGATAACCCTTTTATTTTTACTGCCCGGATGACTGCTGCAACTCCGGAAATACGTAGTAAAGAAACTTTTTTGACTCTTCTTTTTTCTTAGAATTAAACAGTATAGAAAATATGGGTCTCTCTACGATTCCGCCACCATCTTCAAACACTTTCTGGTATACATCGCTCTGGTCAAGGTAGACGCCATAAGGATGCCTGTCCTTATTTTCCGGAGTATCCGGGATAAATAGATGACCCTTTAACACTTCCAGTTCCTTCTCGCTGAGAAGTTTCGTGAGATCCATGACAAAATCGTTTTCCATGTAAGAGGTAAGATCCTCCTGGGCCGCGATCATAGAATCCAGCGTCGCCGCGTAGATCATGGATGAAATCTGCGTAAGATCCGTGGCTGCGCTTGCTCCCACCTTACTGGCAAACTCAGAATTGGTAAAAAACAGATGAAAAGAAGGTGTATTCCGTTTCGTATCCAGTCCTAGAAACTCGATATAGCGATCCCCAAACTCTTCCAAAGGTATATCAAAAGCACTCTCGTTTAGAATGGCACAGCGATACACCACATCTTCCCTGGTTATCACATCGTTATAAAAAAAGTATCCCACTAATCCCAGTATTGCCACTCCGATCAGAAACGGCAATAAATAATAGGTCTTAAAATGTGTTATTTTCTGGGAAGGATTCATCCGTTTCCACTTGCTTTTTTCCGATTCGTCTTCATTCCGTTTCTCATATATGGAAGCCTTCTCATCCAGCTTTGTCTTCTTGTTTTTTAAATTGATTGCCATATTTCCTCCCGACTTATGATCATTTTATTATATTGTAGCACTCGGTTGAAAAAAAGAAAAGAGAATCATAAATTGTTCACAAAATGGTAAAAATGATCCAGGGGACCATTTCCTTTTCCGAGATCCATTCCGGCGCCGATGGCACCTGTTATATAACCTTTGGCGTCAGCAACCGCCTCTTCCAAAGTTTTTCCCCGGGCCATGCCGCAGGCGATGGCACTAGATAGAGTACATCCAGTTCCGTGGGTATTGCTGTTTTCTATACGGGCACCAGCATACCATGAGTGAGCCCCGGTTCCTGCATGAAACAAAAGATCATCCGCACTGCTGCCATGCCCTCCCTTGATCAGCACCGAACAACCGTACCTGCCCGACAATTCTTCGGCAGCTCTCTCCCTATCACCTTTCCTTTCAGAAGGATGGCCACAGAGCTGTTCCGCTTCGGGTAAATTGGGTGTGATCAGATCCACCATCGGAAAAAGTTCTTCTTTCAATACAGTTTCCGCCTCAGGTTCCAGAAGCACTCTGCCGCTGGTAGAGACCAGAACTGGGTCCAGCACAATAAAGGGAAGCGGCTTTCCGTTTGCTCTGTACTCTTCCATGACATGAACCAGCGCCCAAATATTTTCTTTCGACACCACCATACCAATCTTGATGGCGTCTGGCACAATATCTTCAAGCACTGCCTGTAGCTGTTCCCCCACCAGATCCGGTTCCACCGGCTGCACCCGCCTTACCCCCATCGTATTTTGAACCGTAATGGCCGTTATCACACTCATTCCATACAATCCAAAAGCGCCAATGGTTTTCAAGTCTGCCTGTATGCCCGCCCCGCCGCTACAGTCCGAGCCCGCCACTGTTAATACTGTTTTCAATCTATTTTCTCCCTTCCTTATAACCCTCGCCGCAAATCTGACGATGCTTCTACATTTTTCCCTGCAAACTCTCCATGATCACCGCCAGTCTGGCAAGGTTGATCGGTTTACTGATGGTTGCATTGATTCCGCTGACAAGTCCCATTTTCACATCATTGGACTGTATTCCCTCTAACATCTCGATGATAGGAATCTTCCGCAGGTTCTTATTTGACGTATATTTGATTCTTCTCGCAAATTCATAACAATCCATGTCTTCCAGTTCCCGGTCCACAAGAATGGCTGACAACAATCCCGAATCAAACTTATTTAAAAGTTCTTCTGCTTTTTCTCCGCTGGTCGCCGTATATACCATCGCACCATTGACCCTGAGAAGAGGGGCAAGAAGTTTATTCCGATCGCTCCCCCGCTCTACCAGCAAAATCCCCTGGCCACTTAAGTCAGCCTCTCTGCCTTCCGTATTTGTCCCTGTCGTCGGCTCACCAAAAACCTCACCTGCCTGCTCTGACAAAAAGACGGGTATATCGATCTGGACAACACTATTATGGGCAATCCCTTTCCGAAACTGAATGCTTCCACCCAAAAGTCCGGTGATCTTGCTGGAAAGTGAAATCGAATAACCCATTCCACCAAGGGCTATAATTTTTTCCCTTAGATCCGAATCATTTGTAATTTCAGTAGAACGCTCATAAAAACGTTTATTGATCACTGGTCCCTCGTCTTCCATCGTAATGCCTATGCTAAACCCTTCATTTTCCTGTCTTTTCTCCTGAATATACAGATTAATAGAAGTTCCTTTTGGCGCATATTTTATCCCATTTCCCAGCAAATTTATAAGAATCTCTTTAAAGCGAAATTCATGTATAAAATAATTTTGGTCTCTGGGAATCGTAATATGTTCATGAATGGAAATATCCAAACCTAGGGAAATTTTCCTCACCTCTTCGCATACCTGCGTACACATATCATACAGATTCACTGAATTGGTTGAACGGGTATGGGAACTCTGAAGCTGGTTATACTCTCCGATACTGCTTATAATTTCACTCACATATTCCATACACCGCCTGATATGTTTATGGTTCTCTTCCGTATGTTTCTCATTCAGTAACTGCTTTATCGTTACAATCGGTTGGTTTAATTCTTTGACGATATAATTTAGAAATGTTTTCCTTGCTTCCATTCCCTCCTTCGCCTCTGAAAGTACATCCTTTAATATTCTCCGGTCCGAACGCTTCTGATAATGTTCTTCTGCCCGGACTGCATTGACATCCCTAACTGTAAAAATGATGGTATTCACATCGGAACCAAAAAAAGCAAAATAGCAGATCATATGAGTGTATTTTCCGTCCTTCCCTTTCACCCGGCAAAAACGGTATCCCTTTGGCTCTCCCGAATGAAGAATACGGAGCATCTGCTGCAGGCTAAGAAAAAAACCGATCTCCTTTTGTTCTTCAGGGGCCACCTTATTCCGGCACCACCAGTGCAAAAATGAGTCATAGCTGCGGTTCCCACGATATTCATCCCAATCATACTCATCGATAAAATGGGAAGTAAAAGACCCGGTAGGCACATCGATCTTTAGTATGAAACTATACTCCTTTAATATATGTTCATCGAAAATCTGGTGCAGATTCTGTTTCATCGTGAGAGGGATCATCTTATACATAATCTTTTTAATATATCCTCCCACCCGGACCAGCTTCCCATTTTCATATATTTTGTTCATATATATTTCGTAATTGTCGTAATATCTTTTGCCGCTGTCCCTATTATGTGTCAACATCCGTATGTTATCATATCTCTGCCTTTCATTGCGAATAAATGATATGATTTTTTTTCGATCGCCCTTAAAGATTAGCTCATTCCGAAACAGTAAATTTTTATAATTGATATACGTATCGCTCCCGATACAAAGGAATGTATTTTCCGAAAAATGATTTTCCCCAAACAGCCGAAACCTCGCATCCCTGACGTCGTACTCAAACATCAGGTCAGCGGTATTGTTTTCCATAGCCATGCGGTATCTGTCTTTTTCCTTCAAAAGCTCAAAGTAGATCGCTTTTCGCTTTGTGATCTCCGCGAGCATACATAAATATTCAACTCCATCGTTCCGGGTTTCATAATAATTACCGATGAGCCTGTACCAGCACACATTACCGTCCTTTTCTCTGACTGACCGGAACTCATAATCGACGGGCTGTCTGCGTGCCGCCTTAATGATCAAATGTTCCCGGAGTCCCGGAAGATCTTCCGGAAAGGTATATTTACCAGAGGTGCCAATATACTCCTCCCTGCTAGCACCAACCAGATCAAAATAGTACTGATTTGCCTCCCGAATATAAAAATTATCCTTTCCAATCACTAAAAATACAATACCCCCTGGCATATTCTCGTTGATAATATCCCTTTGGAGAACCATTTTTTCCCACATATCAATATTCACAATTACACTACGGATACAGTCCCGTCCATCGATGTTTATGATTTCGCCTGTATCCTTTACCCAAATATAATCCCCATCCCCGGTTTTCATTCGGTATTTGCATTCATATTCATTTCCCTCTTTTTCAAATCCATATACCTCATTGGCTATCCTCGGCACATCCTCAGGATGAATGCGGTCACCCAAAGTTTTTCCCAGCAGACAAGCCTTTTCTTCTACGGGAATCCGAAGCATTCTGGCGTAGTCATCATCTACCTCTAACACTTCAAAATCAATATTATAGACACAAAGTCGGCATCCATAATGAATCGTTCTTCCCAGGATTTCAAGCTTTTTTTTGTCATCGGTATTCATCCATAAACCTCCTCGTCGCTGTCATGCTCTATACATCGATGCGCATCGGCGTATAACGCATGCCATCTCTGATCTGTTCTGGAGCCAACTTATGAAACCCCATTGCCTCATACGCTTTCCTGCCCTTCGGTGAAGAATTTACTGTGATCTGCCGCAGTTCTGGATTCCTCTCTAGACAATATGCCGCCCCCCTTCTCACCAGCCTTGTGGCTACTCCCATTCTCTGGTATTGGCGTTCCACAAATAGAAGACTGATGTGAAATCCACTTCTCATAGCAATCACGCCGATCAATCGGCTTCCCTCAAAAGCTCCAAAAAATACCATCTCACCGCGGGAGAGCATTTCTTTCATATTTTCCCACCGGATAAAGTGCTGAAAAGTCTGTACACCAATTTGTTCATAATCCTCTGCATCACACTCTTCAAATACCTTCCACACCAGTTCCAGTGCCTTGTCTAATTGTCTCATATCTATCTTGCAGATCTGCATAGTCTTTTCTCTCTCTTTTTCTCTGTTTTACTTGAATCCTCATAATCAGTATAATATAATAATGATCAAAGTGTCAAATGAAAGTCCCGGAAAATGGGCCAACCGCGAAAGGCAGGATACAAGCATGAAGAAGCTTTTTAATGACAAATGGTATTTTAGCAAATTTCCACTGGATACACCGATGGATGATATTTACCAGTCCTCTGATTGGGAGCCGGTGGACGTTCCCCACGACTGGATGATTTACAACACGGAGAACCTCTATGAAGAGGCGATAAGTTGCTATAAAAAACTCTTTTCCAGAGAAGAACTTACCAAAACCTCCACAGATAAGATCTGGCTGGTATTTGAAGGAGTTTATATGGATACTTCGGTTTTTCTCAACAAAAAACAAATCTTTACCTGGAAAAACGGATACTCCGAATTTATTATAGATATCACGGATCTGCTGGATGAGGGCAGCAATGAACTTCTGGTACGCAATGAATATCATCTGCCCAACAGCCGCTGGTATCCGGGTTCCGGAATTTACAGAGATGTGTGGCTGATCACCAGTTCACCCGCACATTTTATACATAATGGTACATACCTTTCTACCAAACAATTAGGAAAAACCTGGGAAGTATTTATGGACTCAGAAGTGGTTTTTGAACATCATTCTGGTGAAAAAAGCGGTGTGCTTCGGCATACCATAACCGATGCAGAGGGAAATGAAGTTCTTACCCATGAAAATACCATCCTGCTTTCTGACACAGTACAGACCAATAAGCAGGTGATGACGGTAATCGATCCTCAGCTCTGGGACATCCGCTCCCCCTATCTGTATACCATCAATTCTGAACTCATAGTCGATGGGGTGCAGATGGATTCTCTGACTCAAAATCTTGGCTTTCGTCATATCGAATTTGACGCGGACAAAGGATTTTTCTTAAACGGAAGATCTGTAAAAATAAATGGAACCTGTGAACACCACGTTCTGGGATCCCTGGGTGCTGCCATGAATAAAGCGGCATTAAAACGCCAACTTCACATCCTGAAAGAAATGGGAGTAAATTCCATTCGCAATGCACACAATATGCCACCAAAACATATGCTGGACCTCTGTGATGAACTGGGACTTCTTCTCTACACAGAGAGCTTCGACATGTGGGAACGCACAAAAACTGACTATGACTACGGGAATGATTTTAACGACTGGTGGCAAAAGGATCTGGAGAGCTGGGTCCGTCAGGATCGCAACCATCCCTGCGTCTTTATTTGGGGCCTGGGAAATGAGATTTACGACACACATTTTGACCGGGGACTGGAGATCACCAAGGAACTTCATGAGGCCGTGCGCAGGCTAGACTATAGAAAAAATGCCTACACCACCCTTGCCTCCAACTATATTGAATGGGAATCCGCTCAAAGAACGGGTGAAGTGATCGATCTCGTGGGCTACAATTATCTAGATAAATGCTACGATGAGCACCATGAAAAATATCCCGACTGGAAAATATTTGGCAGCGAAACCAGTGCCACCGTCCAAAGCCGTGGAATCTATCATTTTCCTTTGTCAAATCGTCTCCTGACCTTTGATGACCTGCAGTGCTCTGCCCTGGGCAACTGTACCACCAACTGGGGCGCCAGAAACTCAGAACACACCATTATCGCTCACAGGGACCGACCATTCTGCTTTGGACAGTACCTTTGGTCTGGTTTTGATTACCTGGGTGAGCCCACACCATACTTTACCAAGAACTCTTATTTTGGACAGATTGACACGGCTGGTTTTAAAAAAGATTCCTTCTATATGTACCAGTCTGCATGGACGGACTACAAAATCAGCCCCATGGTTCATATTCTTCCCTACTGGGATTTTAATGAGGGGCAGCTTATCGATGTACGGATCTATTCCAATGCCCCGAAGGTAGAACTCATCTTTCAGGGAGAGAGCCAGGGGGTCGTAGAAATTGACCACACCCACGGAAAAGTCCTTTCCGGGGACTGGCAGCTCCCTTATGAAAAGGGAAGTATCGTCGCACTCGCCTACGACGAAGAAGAAAATATCATCGCAAGAGACGAACAGTGTTCCTTTGGTGATCCGACTTCCATTCGACTCACACCGGATAAACCGGTTCTGAATGCCGATGGAGAAGATCTTATTTTTCTCACTATCGAAACACTGGATCAAGATGGGATCTTCGTCGCCAACGGAAGAAGCCGGATGCACGTAACTGTCAGCGGAGCCGGCCGACTCGTGGGTCTAGACAATGGTGACAGTTCAGATCTCGATCCCTACAAGGGTACCAGCAAAAGATTGTTCAGTGGCAAACTGCTGGCAATCATTGCAGCAAAAACAATACCCGGTGATATTTTCGTCACCGTAACATCTCCTTCCCTGCCCAATTCCTACCTGACACTGAAAGCTGTGCCGCATACATACCGCGAGGGAATATCCTGCCTGTTGGGGAACAAACCTTTTTCCTCAGATCAGACTGACGAAATCCCTGTACGTAAAATAGAATTAAAAAATCCAGGCAATAATCATTTGGACAAGGACCATAAAATCACCACCGTCACTGCTGCCATTTACCCAGAAAACGCCACCTATCGTGATCTGGAATTCAAAGCTATCACAAAAAACGGAGTGGTCAGCAATGCTGTAAAAATCTCCCACGACAAAGAAAGCAACCAGGCAGAGATCATGGCTGTGGGAGATGGGGAATTCCGTCTCTGCTGCACCTGCAGCAACGGACGGGATCATGTGGAAGTGATCTCGGAACTCGAATTTGAAGTTACAGGTCTGGGAGAGGCCACTGTCAGCCCATACCGTATCGTGTCCGCCATCAACTACAATTCCAGCTCCGACGACGGATTGATGCTGAGTTTTCAGGGCGGTGTGTATATCACAGGAAATAAACGCACCACCGTGACCTTTGAAAACATTAATTTTGGGGGCTACGGCGCCGATGAAATCCACCTCCCCATCTTCTCTTTCAGTGATAACCTTCCTCTGGAGGTGTGGCAGGGAACGCCGGGAGATGAGATTACTGGTTCAGCAGAGGCAGGTACCGTCTCTTCTTCTGGTGAATGCCTCCTTCGTGAGATGTACCATGCCAAGAGTTGGTACAATCACTACCAGGAAAATGTATTCCGACTGTCCAAACGCCTGAAAGGCATCCAAACCATTACCATCGTAGTATACCCAGAGGTGAAAATGTCCCTGCAGGGCTTCTACTTCACCAAAGTAGAAAAAACCTATGCAAGACTGAATGCCTCCGACAGCAGCAATATCACCGGAGATATGTTTACCATTGACGGAGATGCTGTCCGAGATATCGGAAATAATGTCACTGTAGAATTTGACGATATGCATTTTGACAAGGAGGGTCTCCGCAGCATCACCATCCGCGGCCGTTCTCACATCGAAACAAATACCATTCACGTGCGCTTTGCGCCAACCGACGGAAGTGATGGCATCATAAACCAGATCATTGAATTCCCTTACAGCGATAGCTCCCAGACACACACTTTTTCTCTGGATCCTGTATATGGAGACTACAACCTAAACCTGATCTTCCTTCCTGGCTGCAAGTTCGACTTGGAATGGCTGCAATTAGCACACTAATTGCAACAAGTAAAAATATACCATCATTTGCTGTTTCCTGGATGGAAACAGCAAAATACGCCAAAACGCTTACTGTTCACGTTTTTGTTACCTATATGTTGCCTGTTCAGCAATTTTTATACACCCCTAGAACATCTCACCACTTTTATTGGGTAAGAATTATGATTCTGTTCCCTCGTACACATACCCTGTTTCCTGCCAGAATTTTAAAGGCGATATATAATAGTCATACTGGCTGCTGCCCTCTTTCTTGAACGCTACACCAAAAGGTAAAAAGCCCTGAATGATTCCCTGCCTGATGTACTGCTGGTCTTTTTTCATTACCTTTGCCGCTACCGCTACAGGTACATTTTCGCCGGTGAACTTAGGCATCTCCAAATATACTTTCTTATCCCGCATCCGTCACACACTTCCTTTCTTCAAACTCTCTGACTGCTGGCCGCTGAATGCAGATGCAAGCCAATTATTCATTAAAAATTCGAACATTTTGTATCCATATATAAATCCCTGCATTTCTGCCTCAATAGCTACTCCAAACAAAGAATCTTCTAACTTTCGGCTCTGTTCTGAATTGATATCTGCCTGTTTCATCGTTTCATAAAATGCTTCGAACTCTTCTCTGAGTTCCGCGATTTCCCTTCCCTCTTCTGCGGGCCCTGTAATAAATCGATCGAACAAATCTGTTATGTACTGGCACTCCATACTCGATCTTCCCTGCAGCAAGATGTTTTCCGGGAATTGCCCTTTTGACATATTTTTGAGCAAAACCGCCAGCGGTATCGCATCTTTCTGAGTGATATTCTTTTCTGTTTCTCTCATATTTCCACTTCCTTTCCGGGTGTGTCTTTCAATGAATTACATTGATTTTCTCTAGATCTGGCAACCTTTTACTTCATTTTTGCGTACTGACCGCTTTCTCTTCTCGTATTTGCGTGTATGCAAGGTAAAAAAATAATTCCCAGATTTGTTTGTATTTTACTTGGTTAAAATTAATTGTATCTCGCATTCACGTGACTGTCAAGTACTTTGTTGCTCAAATTCGACTTCAACGACACAACTTCCCTCCAATATCCTTCTGGGAAGCCCCCAAAGGAATTCACCTCCTAACTCAAAACATACTCAGAATTTTGATTTATCTGGCAACACTTCTGGCACAAAGAATATCGCTGCTTATAGCTGATTTGGCATTATCAGTAAGCAGACTATACACGGATTCCATATCCACAGTTCCATTTTCCAACTCTGCCCTGAGTGCTCCAATGATCAATCCGATATTATAATAATCTCTATTAATTCTATATTCCTGAAAATTTACGATATTTGAATTTTTCATGTGATACGGCTCCTTTTCTCTCTTGATTCCGCCGCAAAGATTTGATAAAATAGACTTATCAATCGTTCCGGCGGTTGATAGTTTATTGGGAAGTCCACTCTTTGATCGGGGGAGGACTTTCTTTTTTATTTTTCCAGCATCTGGTGTATAGCGCTCCTGATTGCTTCCGCCTTTGACATTCCATGTGCTTCACAATATGTTAATAATTTTTCATAGGTTTGTTTATTCACACGCACTTTTAAATCAATACACATGGGATTGCTGGATCGGGGTCTTCCCATTTTGGTACTCACTGATTTTTACCTCACTTTTTGAGTTCCTACAAAACTATAGTAATTTGTGGAACTCATAAAGTCAAGAATTTTTTCTAGAAATTCCCTGTTAGCAACCATATGTCACATACATATATTTATATCTCTATTTATCTTTCTCTATATCTATATCTATGTGACACTTTGTGACGCTGCTGTGACAATGTCACATATTATTTTATTTCAAAAGACTTTCCATCTTTAACCTAGATTTTTCTCCGTAAATCCCATCCGCCGCCAGGTCATATTTCTTTTGAAATGTTTTCAGGGCTGTTTCTGTCTTTGTTCCAAATTCCCCGTCTACAGAAAGACCACTCTTCATCACATAATTCAGATCTTTCTGCAGGTTCTTTACCTGTGTCCCTCTGCTTCCTTTTCGCAGATTTGGAGGCGCCGTTGCCAGGGCAGGAACCGATTTACTAGCTCCACTGGAAGCTTTCGGCAAATCAGCTTTTAGGCCTGAGGTAAGATTGATGGCCACATGGTGTCCATCGTTGAGAAGCACATCTCCCGGAAGCAGGTAATCATCACCTGCTAAATACTTTGAATGCGTCAATACTTCAAATCCTGCTGCTTTCAGCGCTGCGCGCAGATTGGATGTGGTACAATTTGGATTGACATTCTGCAGTTTTTTCAATCCCATCTGATGGCCTGCCGCAATGACATTCGCGGCGGTAGACGACGAACAGTCTGCTTCACACATTGTTTTGATCTTTTCAGGTTTCCAGCCCGATGCTTTGAGCTGTGTATGATATGTAGTGCGCTGGCTCTGGTCATAGCCAATCTTTTCATTTTTTGCAGCGGCTTTTGCGATCTTCGCTAAAGTCCCTCCAACTTCCTTATTCGGATGTCGGAGAACACACTTCCAGGGCCTGTTGTACCAACTCATTATACGGTACTCTTTGCCTGTCTGATCACCAGCTTTTCCACCTCTATATCTTCCATTCTCATCACGTCCACAATTCGATATACTCATATCACCACAACTCCTTTTTTCTCTGAGAAAGATAACCTGTCACCATATTCCATACCGCCGAAATTCCTGCTGACAATCCGGCAATCAGCATGGAGTGGAGGATCACCCCTGCACTCTCAGTATCTGTGATAGCCAATATCTGTTCCATACTGACATTGGCTACAAATGCCTGCATAAACGTCTTCCCCGCTCTTATTCCTACATCTTTCCAATGTATTTTTTTCATTTGACATTCCTCCTTTCTCAATACAGGGCATCAATCCCCTGTTCCCGGATGAAATCCCTATGTTTGATCTTGACCTTAGTGGCATAAGTCAGCGCATCATGCATGTCCCCATTGCAGTGGGCATCCGGGATCCGCTGTACCGCTTTCGCGGTGGCTTCTCCCAGCGTGATCGCCGCCATCACGCCTTCGATAACAATGGCTTCGTTCTGCCGCCTCGCCTCATCTTTCTTTTCCTCTGCCCGCTGACCTTTCATCAGCCTCCGTTCCAATAACCAAAAACAAAATCCAGTAATCGCAGAGGGAAGGCTCATCGCCAGTAAGATTGTCTGCGCATCCACTCTTTCACCTCCTCCCGGAATAAAAAAAGAGCCTCCCGGCTCTCTATTTCTGCAGTCATAGCTCAATGGCACCATTGAATTAAAGACTAATCTTCTTCCTTCATCACCTGATAAACAACACCATCTTTATCGTCTTTAGTGATCAGCTGTTCTGTCGCAAACTGGTTGCTGTTCCTATCAAAGTCCTGGATGGATTCAATACTCACTTTATCCCTCCCGCCTTTTACCAGCAAAAATTTCTTCAGAACACTTTCATAACTGCTTCCCTCCATATACGTCGTCTTTGTCTGTCCAGAATTGTTCTCTTTATAATTAATCAGGATGCCAACCATATCATTCACCCCCTTCCAGTTTTATGATGCGCTGTTCCAACTCATCGAATTTCTGTTCTGTATCGCTCTTATACTGTGAAAACTCTTTCCGGCTTTTTTGCAGAACATACATCGCCATCAAATAGAGCTGCTCATAATCAACGGCATAATCATAGATCAATTTCGGGTTTCTCTTTCTGTCCCACACATTGGCATTCACCATCTCACATGCGGGAAGAAAATACAACTTATACTCTCCAATAAAATCTGCATCGATGATAACCGACTCATAGTCCTTCAGCCGGATCCCCTGCTCAGAAATCTTCAAAAGGTATGCTCCATACATTTTATCAAATGTTATGGTTACGGAGTCCTCCTCTGCATCATAAATCCCTTCAGATAAAGGATTGGAGAATTCCTGGTCATCCTGCTCATAATATGACAGTCCTCCCAGGTTAAGCGGCAGTGGAGTAAGATTTCCCTCTTTGTCTACCAGATGAATGGAGTTGATCTTAACCGGAGGCTGACAATGTTCCTTCATTACCTTTGCATTATCCTCTATCATCAGATACTGAATGTTTTCCCGGTATTCGCTAAAACTCAGTTTGCTGATTGACTTCTCATTCACCTCATTTAGCACCTGATACTCCCGCCCGTGTTTATAATTCCAGACATTCTCGGAATAATCATAGGTAATCCCGGTCTCCTCATCCGTATAGGGCGCCCGCCATCCGCCGCCGATCCTGTTATCAGATGTGTTCGGAATAAAAAATGCTGCCTTAACAGCAGAAAACTCCATATCGTCAAGTCCACATTCCCGGATCCAATCCTCTAGATCCTGGGCGATCACGCCCAGATGATACCGGGAGTGATCCGGTTCCGTCATTCCCGGATTGGTACCCTTGTACTGAAACATAGAAACAAGCAGCTTATCAAAGAGTTTGATGTAGCGGTCATCGGACAAAGCCGAGATGTTTTTCTTCAGATTCCGATCAGAGGGTGTTCCTTTGGATTTATAATATATCGTGTCAAAGTAATTTATAGTGGTTCCCAGGGTTATAGTAGAATTGGATTTTTTGGCGCAATATGGCACCAGTCTCTGGGCACACCCAAACATCCGTAATGAAACACTTTCCAAACCTATTTGTGTCCCTGAAGTATTATATGTTGTAAATGGCGGCGCATAGATATCCAGAGCTGCATCCTCTTCCCTAAATCTCATTCCGGCTGAGCCTATATGATACCTTCCTGAACCTGTTGAATTTGACCTATTGCTATAAATTTCAAACCCCTGGGTCGACTTGATTATTCCGTTATTTACCCCAGTTTGTAAATAATTACTATGCGTATGAGTAGATGACGCATAATCACTATGGGTATGCGAAGTTGGCGCATAATCGTGAGTGTGTGACGTCTTCGCATAGTCTGAATGACTGTGGGTCGACGAAGCATAGTTGCTATGGGTATGCGAAGTTGGCGCATAGTCGTGGGTATGAGTCGACGAAGCATAACCGGTATGGGTATGTTCCTTCGGTGCATAGTTGCTGTGCGTATGTGACGCCGCCGCAAAGCCACTATGGGTATGCTCAGCCGAAGCATAACCGCTATGGGTGTGTGATGCCGCCGCATAGTTATGGGTATGCGTACTATTGGCCTTTTCAG
>CANRYS010000032.1 GCA_947644305.1 uncultured Roseburia sp. | reverse complement strand
CGACACCAAGATCGAGCAGGTATGCCGCGACCTCAAACGCCCGGACAACGGGGAGACAGCGACAACGGCAGCCACCACGGCGGCGGCTACCGCGGCCAGCGTAGCGACCACGATCGCAGCCACAACGGTGCAGCAGCTCGCAGGCGAAGCACCGGCCACCGAAAACACGGTGGAGGTGGAGATCGAGACAGACACCGGCAAGGAATAACAAATACATGCCGCTGAGAGCCCTCACGAGCCCTCAGAACACACAAAAAGAGCCCGGCGGGTAGTTTATACCCTCCGGGCTTTTTCTGCGCCTTCTCGGCTCTATTTTGAGAATTTGAGCACCACGGCTACCACTTTTTCAAAGAAGTGGAGGATCCGCTTCGGTGTGTTCAAATTCGCGCCTTCTGGTGCAGGAGATGGGACTTGAACCCACACGATATTGCTACCACAGGCACCTGAAGCCTGCGCGTCTGCCAATTCCGCCACTCCTGCGTGCTTATTTAAATTATCACATTTTTTTTCAAATGTCAACAAAAAATTGATAGAAATTTAAATAAATTTATAGTATACTAGATTTAAAGTGTTTAAATACTATCATTAATATGCGTGAAATCGCAGGAACGGAGATTGTTATGGGTATTCATGTTGGTATGCTTATTTTTGGTCTTTTTGACGGAGGCTTGACTTTTGCTATTGTGTTCTGTCTTTTAAAAGCCAGGTTTAAAGGAAAAAAAATAGGAAGAATTTTGGGAACGGTGTTAGGAATTATTTTATTTTCTACCTATATCGCCCTGTTTGTCTATTTTAACACTCCTGGGTCAAAAGTAAATCCAGACTTTCGGACTTTCATCTATCTGGCTCCGATCGTTTTATCTGTGCTCTTATGCACTCTGGTTTTCCTGTCTCAGCCTCCAAAGAAGCAGGCCACTGCGGAGAATCCAGATGAGGATTTGATCGCAGATACCACTGAGACAGAAGAATTACTTTGATTGTCAAACAACAGGGAACATGGTATAATAGGCGTTAAAGGGAATATAAACGTCAACGATTTTTGTAAGGAGGTATCCGAATATGCTGGAAAAACTAGAAAACGTAATTAAAATTCCATCCAAAATCAACAATAAACTTATTCTTAAGGTGGTACCAGGGCATTTTGCCACGAATCATTCACACATCAATTATTACATGGATATGACACGCCTGAAAGTGGGACAGAGGGAAGCCTATCAGGCCGCTTCTACCATGGCAAAGGAATACCAGTACAGCACGCCTATTGATACAATTATCTGTATGGATGGCTGCTATATGATCGGCGCCTTTCTTGCCAGCAAACTCACAGAAGCCGGTGTGATCTCCATGAATATGCACCAGAGTATCTACGTCATTGAACCAGAGTTTAATTCCACCGGACAGATGATCTTCCGTGATAACATCCAACCGATGGTGAGGGGAAAAAATGTTCTTCTCCTTCTCGCCTCTGCCACGACCGGAAAGACCATTGCACAGAGTTTGGAGTGTATTGAATATTATGGCGGGATCATTCAGGGAATCTCGGCAATCTTTAGTGCCACTGACCAGATCGAGGGACACACGGTCAAATCGATCTTCCACACGGATGATCTGCCTGACTACCAGTCCTTCTCCCAGCATCATTGTCCTTTCTGTGAAGCAGGACATAAAATCGATGCCATTGTGAACAGCTATGGGTATTCGAAGTTGTAAGAGTTAGCACAACGGCGTCAATTTGTATCCTGTTTCAAATTGGCGCCATTAGAGTAAATAAAATGCAGCCCCATATGGGCTGCCTATATGAAACCTTCTCCTGATAAGCCCTGTCTTAGTCTTACTCTTTTCCACAGACAGGACATTCAGGATTTTTTTTCGGGAACCTGACCTGACGGAATTCCATCGTCAAAGCATCCACTGTGAGCAGCTTGCCTGTGAGCAGTTCCCCTATTCCTAATAGATACTTCACCGCCTCCATACTCTGCAGTGTACCAATAATACCTGCCATACAACCGATCACCCCGACCTCCCGACAGGTGGGAATCACACCATCCTCTGGAGGTTCCTGAAAAATGCATCGGTAACAGGGACCCTCTCCTGGAACATAAGTCATAAGCTGCCCCCCAAATTCCTGAATACCTCCGTGAGAAAATGGTTTCTTCAGCATAACACAGGTATCGTTAATCAGAAACTTCGTTTGAAAATTATCTGTGGCATCCAGAATAAAATCATAATTGTTAAATATATCTTTTACATTATCTTTCTCCAACCGTTCCCGCAGGGCTGACACCTTAATATCTGGATTTAACGCCTCGATCCGTTTTTTTGCTGATCGCACTTTTGGAGTTCCAATAGTCTCAGAGGAATGTATGATCTGTCTTTGCAGATTTGTCAGATCCACATCATCATCATCCAGGATGCCAATATGTCCGACTCCTGCCGAGGCCAGATACAGAGCAGCCGGTGAACCAAGTCCACCAGCTCCTACAATAAGTACATGGGAATTAAGAAGCTTTTCCTGCCCCTCTTCCCCTACCTGTTTCAACAAGATCTGTCTGGAATATCGCTCACTCTGTGATTTACTCATTATGTCTCCTTATACCCAGATTATTTTGCCAGAATCTCATCTGCTAATTTTTCCATGTCTGCTATCGTGGAATCCTTCATGGTAGATTTAATCGTAACTACCTGGTCGCAGATCGTAATCTCTTTCATTCCTTCAAAAGCAGCGCGCATCTGTTTTCCAGCCATTGGTGCCCAGGAACCATTTTCCATGATACCCACCACACGTTTCTGGAAATTCTTGCTTTTCAGATGGCTCAAGAAGTCCTCCATAACCGGGAATAAACCGCCATCGTATGTAGCCGCTGCAACTATGATCTTATCATACCGGAAGGCATCCTCTATAATCTCTGCCATGTCTTCTCTGGAAAGATCGCTGACAATCACTTTTTCAGCGCCCTTCTGCTCCAGAATCGTACCGAGCTTCTTCGCTGCCTCCGCTGTATTTCCATGAATGGACGCATAAGCTACCAACACACCCTTATCTTCTGGCTCGTAGCTGCTCCACGTGTTGTATTTATCGATATAATAACCCAGATCTTCTTTGAGGATCGGCCCATGCAGCGGACAAATCATAGCGATGTCCAATGTCGCCGCCTTTTTGAGAAGTGCCTGAACCTGAGCACCATATTTGCCCACAATATTAATATAATAACGTCTTGCTTCACATGCCCAGTCCTCATTTTCAGTCAGAGAAAGAGCGCCAAATTTACCAAATCCGTCCGCTGAAAATAAAATTTTCTCGGACTGCTCGTAAGTTACCATAACTTCCGGCCAGTGAACCATAGGCGCCATAAAGAACTGAAGGGTGTGGGTACCGATCGAAACAGTATCCCCCTCTTTTACGACTACACTGCGGTCTGTCAGATCCATTTCAAAGAACTGTGGCATCATGGAAAATGTCTTCGCATTTCCGATGATCTTCATATCGGGATATTTTTCCGCCGCCTTCTGGATATTGGCAGCATGATCCGGTTCAAGATGGGAAACTACCAGATAGGATGGTGTTTTGTCACCAAGGGCCTTTTCTACATTGGCAAACCATTCTTCTGTGGCACGTTTATCCACCGTATCCATGATCGTTATCTCGTCATCGAGAATCACATAGGAGTTATAGGAAACCCCTTCCGGTACCACATACTGACTCTCGAACAAATCAAGTGTCGTATCATCTGCTCCTACATAAATTACTGAATCTGTCACTGTTGTATTCACTATATCCTTCCTTTCTTTTATCAGCTCAATGTGCTGGTTTTTAGTGATTCAAACCGGCTGTATCCGGTTTTAGCATATTATAATCAAACACAAGAGACTGGTTTGCCAGACTCTCATGATGCTTGTCCTTTTCCGACAGGATAATCTGCATATCCTGGCTGATGGGCCATTCAATGCCGATCTGGGGATCGTCATACCGGATCCCTCCCTCGTCCTCTGGATGGTAAAAATCTGTACATTTGTAAGAAAAAACTGCCCGTTCTGACAAAACCAGATAACCGTGAGCAAATCCTTTGGAAACATAAAATTGTTTTTTATTTTCCTCTGAAAGAACGACTCCAAACCATTTTCCGAATGTGGGAGATCCTTTGCGGATATCTACAGCTACATCGAAGACTTCTCCTGACAGCACCCTGACCAGCTTCCCCTGGGGAAAATTCTTCTGAAAATGAAGCCCCCGGAGCACGCCTCTTTTGGACATGGATTCATTGTCCTGAACAAATTCCATAGTTAGCCCCTTTGCCTCAAACTCTTTTTTGTTATAGGTTTCCATGAAATAACCCCGCTCATCGCCAAACACCTGTGGCTCGATAACATATAAGCCTTCGATCTCACAAGGCGTCACCTTGATCTCTGCCATATTTTCTTTTCTCCTTCTCTCTGATGTAACCACTCAAACAATATATAGTATAATATTATTGCTGAAAACTATCAATAGTTATTTACAGAAAAGTTAATTTGAGTTAAAATACATTCAGGTAATGCCTCTGAATGTGGCATATAGTTTACATATAAAAGGATTTGATCATATGACTAAAAATTTAAATATAGGCTTTCTCGGACTAGGGCTAATCGGCGGTTCCATCGCAAGAGCGATAAAATCTGCCTTTCCATATACGAGGATTCAAGTATACACCCGTAGAAAAAACCCGGATCTGGAACAGGGCGTAAAAGATGGTATTCTTTCTGGACTTTTATACGATATTGATTCTGAATTGTCTTCCTGCGATATCATTTTTCTCTGTGCACCAGTTCTCAAAAACATTGAGTTTCTGCACCTCTTGAAACCACTTATTCATGAAGATTGTATCATAACCGATGTCGGCAGTGTAAAGGGAAATATCCATAGGACAGCAAGAGAGCTTGGATTGGAGCATAATTTCATTGGAGGACATCCTATGGCGGGATCTGAGAAAACAGGTTATGCCAATTCTTCTGCAACGCTGTTAGAAAATTCCTATTATCTTCTGACACCCACCCCTCACACATCAAACACTAAACTGCATCTGTTATTGTCTCTTCTGCAATGTACCGGCTCCAAATGTGTCATCGTAGATCCAGAGAAGCACGACGATATCACCGCTGCCATCAGCCACGTTCCCCATATTATCGCTTCCACACTGGTCAATATGGTAAGGGAAAATGATACTCCAGACGGTTTCATGAAAGCCTTTGCCGCTGGCGGCTTTAAGGACATCACGAGAATTGCTTCTTCTTCACCGGAGATGTGGGAAAATATCTGCCTGTCTAACAAAGACAGCATCGATTACTTTCTGGAACTGTATATAAAAAGCCTGGAAGATTTCCGCAAAATGCTTCGTGAGGAAAAAACTGAGGATCTACGGAACACCTTTCTCGATGCCGGAACCTACCGGGACTCGATTCCAGATACGATTTCAGACTTTATTTCAGTTAATATCTCAAACAAAAAGTCCGGTGCAGAGTAACTCTACACCGGGTTTTTTCATACAAATATTGTGTTTATCCTAATTTCTGCACACGTCTTTTGTGCATCTAAATTGCGCAAGCAGCTTGCGAATAAATTCGACAGAACTTATTTTAAGTCTGCCAGGACTTACTTTATCATACCAGAGTCATCTGCTCTTCCCAATATTTTTTATCTGCTTCGGAGATCCGTCTCAAAATCCGGCATGGATTACCCGCCGCCACAACACCATCCGGAATATCCGCGGTAATGACCGAACCAGATCCAATCACTACATTATTCCCAATATGCACGCCTGGATTGATGGTAACATTCCCGCCGATCCACACATCATCACCGATGGTAACTTCCTTGGCATATTCCAGCTGCTGGTTGCGCACCGGTGCATAGATCGGATGGCATGTTGTATAAATATTTACCTTCGGTCCAAAGAATACATGATCCCCAATCTTGATATTCGCACAGTCCAGCATGATACAATCGAAATTTGCATAAAACTCGTCTCCTACCGTAATATTGGAACCGTAATCACAGCGGAACGGCGGCTCGATGTACGGAGTCTTCCCAACCTTTTTAAACAGTCTTGTTAGAAGTTCTGTTCGTTTTGAAATTTCTGCGTTTGTTGTCTGATTATAGACCGCTGTTATTTTTCTTGCCTCTGCTGCTTCGGCCCGAAGCGTAGCATCACATATATATAACTTCCCAGAGAGCATTTTCTCCTTTTCGCTGCTGGCAAAAAACCCACCTGTACCTAACACTTCTGCCGTCCCTGCCGTTTCCTGCTCTGCTTCACCCATATCATTTCCCAGGACAAAATCAGCATCTAATCCCCCGTTCTCCTGAACCTCTTCTTTAAGCTTCTCATTCTCAGTAGCTTTCAAAATCGCCTGAAGTCGAAGTCTTGCCCCCTCTTCCGCGTCACGGTCCGCCTCCTCCCTTGCAACTCTTTTCCTCTCTTCTTCTTCCCTTAATCTCGCTTCTTCCTCTGCCCGCTGTCTCGCCGCTATTTCTGCCGCCATGCGCTCTGCTTCTATGGCCCTCTCACGCTCTTCTCGTTCTTGTTCCTCTCTTAATCTCGCCGCTCTCTCTGCCGCCTCGCGCTCTGCTTCTATGGCTCTCTCACGCTCTTCTCGTTCTTGTTCCTCTCTTAATCTCGCCTCTTCCTCTGCCCGGCGTCTCGCCTCTTCTTCCTCTCTTGCTTCACGCGCAAGCTCTTCACGGAAAATCCACAACACTTTATCTCTCATAGCCTGTGCTACTTTGGCATGCTCTTCTGGCATCAAATGCAGACAGTCCACATCACTTGACATCGCCACCATAGCGAGATCAATAAATTCAGCTCCCACTTCCTTGGCGACCCTCTCAAAATAAGGTGCCAATTCGAAAGAATAGTCCACCTGTGTTCTGCCAAATTCTAGATGGAGAGGTGAGAACTCGATCTGATCTCCAAGAAGTGCGGGACTCGCCAAAATAATTTTGGCATCAGTCTTTTTCTGAACTATTTTACACATGTCACGCAGATTTTCCGCGATAACCTGAGGAGAAGCGTCAAAATATACTTTAAGATCGTTGGTTCCAAGCATTATAATAACCAGATCCACAGGCTCGTGATCTTCGATGCACGACTCGATATCATTCATTCCATTGCAGCCTTCTTTGTAAGGATCATCAAAGGCAACAGTACGTCCGTTTTTCCCCTCGTTGATAACCTCAAACTTGTCCCCCAGTAAACGATCTAACACTCCTGGCCAATTGATATCATCCCCATATCTCTGCCCATCCACAGGAGAATATCCATATGTATTAGAATCACCAAAACACAATACTCTTCTCATAACCCATACCACCTTTTAATATAATTATCCCCACAATCAAAGTATTATTAGTATATCATACTCTGTCGGAAACTGCCAGCAAAGAATACACTTTTTTTGACAATTTTCAATGATGATGGCGGCAATGGTCTGCCGAATAAAGACGTGACAATACACTCGTATATCCGTGTGAAAATAGTTATAACTCTTGAAGTTCATCTAATGTCTTGTCAAATGAGGGCAAAAAATCTCTCATGAAAATCTCCACCTCTTCCATCTCCATCTTCTTAAGAGCCCTCTCAATGGTCTGATATGCTGTGGAAAACTCTCGATTTCCTGCCTTTTTCTCTTCAATGCATTTGATGAGGGCAGAAAGCTTGTCTGCTGCTTTCACAATGCGCCAAAGTTCTTCATCTCCCTCCTGAGGAAAGAAAATCTCTTCATAATACCTCTGCATGTATTCCGGCAGCAGGGAAAGCAGCTTACGATTGGCTTTATTTTCTACTTTTTTGTAAGCATCGAGTATGCCACTGTCATGGTATTTTACTGGTGTGGGCATATCCCCAGTGATGATCTCATTGGCATCGTGATACAGACCAATCAGTACCAACTTGTCAAGGTCTACCTTTCTGCCACAGCATTCATTGGAAATAATCCCTAGACCGTGGGCCAGCATAGCCACTTCCATCGAATGTTCACTGATATTTTCTCTGTCAGAATTGCGCATCAAAGCCCAGCGCTCTATATATTTCATCCGAGCCATCATGGCAAAAAATGAATACTCCTTCATTCTAACCTCCTAGTATACATAATTTTAGCGATCCTCCAGCATTTTTTGAATGTATTTACCAGTATAGGAAGCCGGATTGGCAGCAATCTTTTCCGGCGTTCCCGATGCGATGACTGTACCTCCCTTTTCTCCTCCTTCCGGACCGATATCAATAATATAGTCTGCCGTCTTAATTACATCCAGATTGTGTTCGATCACTACCACAGAATTCCCGCCCTCTGCCAAGCGGTGAAGAATCTCGATCAGCTTATGGACATCAGCGAAATGAAGACCAGTGGTAGGTTCATCCAATATATAAATGGTTTTTCCTGTGCTTCGTTTACTTAGTTCTGTAGCAAGTTTGATCCTCTGGGCCTCTCCACCGGATAAGGTAGTAGAGGGCTGTCCCAGCTTGACATAAGACAATCCCACGTCATACATCGTCTGGATCTTTCTGTGTATCGTCGGCACATTTTTAAAGAATTCCAGTGCCTCTTCTACAGTCATGTCCAATACATCAAATATGCTCTTTCCTTTGTATTTTACATCCAGCGTCTCACGATTGTACCGCTTTCCCCCACACACCTCACAAGGCACATAAACATCAGGAAGAAAGTTCATCTCGATCTTAATGATTCCATCACCGCGGCATGCCTCACAGCGACCTCCCTTGACATTAAAACTAAACCGGCCTTTTTTGTATCCCTTGGCCTTGGCATCGGTGGTAGAGGCAAAAAGATCACGTATCATGTCAAACACGCCGGTATAAGTGGCAGGATTGGACCTGGGTGTCCTGCCAATAGGAGACTGGTCTATGTTGATCACTTTATCCAACAGCTCCATCCCCTTTATCTCTTTATGTTTCCCCGGTATGCAGCGGGCCCGGTTCAACGTCCTGGCAAGGGATTTGTATAAGATTTCATTCACAAGAGAGCTCTTACCGGAACCGGATACCCCGGTCACACAGGTAAATACCCCCAGTGGAAACTCAACATTGATATTTTTTAAATTGTTCTCCCTGGCGCCTGTCACTTTCAAATATCCCGACGGAGTTCTCCGTTTCTCCGGCACGGGGATCACGATCCTGCGGCTCAGATATGCCCCGGTGATGGATTTCTCCGATTTCATGATATCCTGCGCCGATCCAGCAGCAATTACTTCACCGCCATGTTCGCCGGCACCTGGTCCGATGTCCACCACATAATCCGCTGCCAGCATCGTATCCTCATCATGTTCTACCACGATCAGCGTATTTCCCAGATCCTTGAGATTTTTCAAAGTTCGGATCAGTTTATCATTGTCTCTCTGGTGAAGACCGATACTCGGCTCATCCAGAATATAAGCAACACCCACCAACCCGGAACCGATCTGGGTCGCTAGGCGAATTCTCTGGGCCTCCCCACCAGACAGCGTACCGGTGGCGCGAGATAGACACAGATAATCCAGCCCCACATCTACTAAAAAGCCCAGACGGGACTTGATCTCTTTCAGGATCAGTCGCCCAATCTGTAGCTGCATATCTGTCAAATGAAGCTCGTCCACAAAACTCTTAAGATCCCGAATGGAATATTCACACAGCTCTGCAATGTTCTTATCTCCCACTGTAACTGCCAGAGATTCTTTCTTTAGTCTCTTTCCACCGCATTCACTACAAGGAGTGATCCGCATAAAAGTTTCATATTCTTGCTTTGTAGAATCCGATCCTGTCTCCCGGTATCTGCGCTCCATATTTTTGATCAGACCTTCAAATTCCACATGATATACGCCTCCGCCCCGTTGTCCTACATAATGAACCTCCACCTTTTTTCCCCGGGTTCCATTTAATATGATATCTCGCACTTCTTCTGTGTAATCTTCAAAGGGCGTTGTGAGGTCAAATCCGTATTCTTTCGCCACCGCTTCCATCATACACCTGGTGTAACTTCCTTTATCTGTCACGGACTGCCATCCCAGTACAGCAATCGCCCCCTCCGAGATGCTCAATGACCAATCAGGTATCATTAGCTCCGGTGCAAACTCCATTTTATAACCAATTCCATGACATACATGGCAAGCTCCAAAAGGATTATTAAAAGAAAAACTTCTCGGCTCGATCTCATCGATGCTGATTCCACAGTCTGGACAGGAAAAACTCTGACTAAAGTTAATCACCTCCGCGCCGATGACATCCACCATCAGCAAGCCATTAGACAGTTGGAGTACATTTTCGATGGACTCCGACATTCTTTTTTCCACACCTTCTCGTACCACCAGGCGGTCTACTACGATCTCGATGTTATGCTTTTTATTCTTTTCCAGCTTGATTTCTTCTGATAGATCATACATATTTCCATCTGCCACCACACGAACATAACCGCTTTTTTTGGCTTTTTCAAACACTTTGACGTGTTCTCCTTTGCGTCCCCTTACCACAGGCGCCAGCAACTGGATCTTCGTATTTTCAGGAAGTTTCATGATCTCGTCCACCATCTGGTCCACAGTCTGACGCTTAATCTCTTTTCCACATTTGGGACAGTGGGGAATACCTACTCTGGCATATAAGAGCCGGAAATAATCGTAAATCTCCGTCACCGTACCAACGGTGGAGCGGGGATTACGGTTAGTGGTCTTCTGATCAATAGAAATCGCCGGAGGAAGCCCGGATATACTTTCTACATCTGGTTTCTCCATCTGCCCAAGAAACTGTCTTGCATAAGAGGACAGGGATTCCATATAACGCCGCTGACCTTCTGCGTATATCGTGTCAAAAGCAAGAGAAGATTTACCGGAACCACTGAGGCCGGTAAGTACCACAAACTCATCTCTGGGAATATCAATATCAATTCCCTTTAAATTGTGCTCACTGGCGCCTTTGATCTTGATCATTCTTTTCTTTTCCATCGTAGTTTCCTCCATGCCATATATTAGTCATCTAGCTTTTCAAGTATCTTTTTCAATTCGATCATCTGATCCCGCAAAGCTGCTGCTGCTTCAAAGTTCAGTTCAGCAGAAGCCTGATTCATCCGTTTCATGATCTTCTGGATCTGCTTCTCCAGCTCCTCTTTTGTCATGTATTCTGGGTCCTTCTCCAGATCTTCCATCTCAGATTCTGCTTTGGTAGAAATCTTGATCAGATCCCTCACCGCTTTTTTAATTGTCTGTGGAGTGATTCCATGTTCCTTATTATAGGCATCCTGAATTCCACGCCTTCTCTCTGTCTCACCGATCGCTTTCCTCATCGAATCCGTCTCCCGGTCCGCATACATGATCACTCTTCCTTCGGCATTTCTTGCCGCCCGTCCAATGGTCTGTATAAGAGACGTCTCAGAACGCAGAAATCCTTCTTTGTCGGCATCCAATATCGCTACCAGGGAGACCTCCGGAATATCCAATCCTTCTCGCAGCAGATTGATCCCCACCAGCACATCAAAGACATCCAGACGCATATCACGAATAATCTCCGACCGCTCCATAGCATCAATATCGGAATGTAAATATTTTACCCGGACTCCTACCTCTTTATAATAATCTGTAAGATCCTCCGCCATTCTTTTAGTCAGGGTCGTTACTAAAACTTTCCCACGCATATTCTCCTTGTCCTCAGGTTCCTTCGTAACCTTACGGATTTCAGCTAGAAGATCGTCAACCTGTCCTTTCACTGGCCTTACCACCACCTCTGGGTCCAGAAGTCCCGTGGGACGTATGATCTGTTCCGTCCGCAGAAGCTCATGGGCGCTTTCATAATCAGAAGGAGTCGCTGACACAAACATCATCTGATTGATATGCCCCTCAAATTCCTCAAAATTCAGGGGACGATTGCTCTTCGCGGAAGGCAGACGAAATCCATAATCTACCAGCGTCGCCTTTCTGGACTGGTCTCCGGCGTACATTCCACGGACCTGTGGGATCGTAATATGGGACTCGTCCACAATGATCAAAAAATCATCCGGAAAATAATCCAGTAGCGTATGGGGCATCTCTCCCTCTTTCATTCCTGCCAGATGCATAGAATAATTTTCAATCCCAGAGCAAAAGCCAGTCTCCCGCATCATCTCAATATCAAAATGCGTCCGCTCAGAGATTCTCTGGGCCTCGATAAGCTTGTCCTCGCTTTTAAAGAACTTTACCCGGTCCTTTAATTCTTCTTCGATCCCAAGGATCGCCCTCTCCATCTTGTCCGGTGCCACTACGTAATGGGATGCTGGAAAAACTACCATATGTTCCAGATTGTTTAACGGAGCTCCCGTCAACACGTCAATCTCCTGGATTCGATCCACCTCATCTCCAAAAAATTCCACTCGGATCGCCCGGTCCGTCGCCGATGCCGGAAAGACCTCTACTACATCTCCCCGAACCCGGAATGTTCCACGGTGAAAGTCCATGTCGTTCCTTGTATACTGAATATCCACAAGACGACGGATCACCTCATCCCGGTCCTTCTCCATCCCCGGCCGCAAAGAAAGAGTCATATTCTGATAATCAATGGGACTTCCCAATCCATAGATACAGGATACGCTGGCGATGATGATCACGTCTTTCCGCTCCGTCAGCGCCGCCGTCGCCGAGTGGCGCAGCTTATCAATCTCATCATTGATCGAGGAATCCTTTTCAATATAAGTATCCGTCGAAGGCACATAGGCTTCCGGCTGATAGTAATCATAGTATGAAATGAAAAACTCCACCGCATTGGAAGGAAAAAATTCCTTAAACTCACTGTAGAGCTGCGCCGCCAGAGTCTTATTATGGGCAATAACCAAGGTCGGCTTATTTAACTGCTGAATGACATTTGCCATGGTAAATGTCTTGCCGGAACCCGTAACCCCTAGTAAAGTCTGGAATTGATTGCCCTCCTGAAATCCCCTCACCAGCTCTTCAATCGCCTGGGGCTGGTCGCCTGTGGGCTGATATTGTGATACTAATTCAAAATGATCCATGGTAATATACCTTTCTACAATTATGGTCTTCCTCTCAACACTAACCCTAAACCAATTCTAAACAGTTTGGGAATTTCAAACAAATTGTCTGCAAATGCTTTTCCATTTTTTTCTTTTAACATTCCCGTTTCATAAAGCGCTTGTAGCATATTAATCCTCATTTCTGCGCTGCTTTTTGCGCATAAAGCAACTTTGTGTCAAGCAGCGCGCAGACACAAATTGCCGTGTGAAAAATTTATTTTTCACATTATCTCCTTGTGGTTCTCTTTATGAATTTATCAGAAACTCTAAATTAAAATTTTTACGGATAATATTATACTCATTATCATACATGAGCAGTCCTGCTGTCAGTCTGATTATAGCACACCTGTTCCCCCATTGCAATGACTTTTTGAACATTTGTTCGTCCTCTTCGATATCTATATAACATTTACTCCCGTTGTTCGATACATTTCTTCACTGCTTTTTTCCATCCACAGAGAAGCGCTGTCTTTTTTTCCTCTTCCATCCCTGGCTCAAAACATCTCTCCAGAGACCAGTTTCGGCGAATGTCCTCCCTGTCCTGCCAAAATCCTACAGCGAGTCCCGCCAGATAAGCCGCACCCAATGCCGTAGTCTCGATACAGGAAGGCCGGTGAACGGAGACACCAAGAAGATCTGCCTGAAACTGCATCAGAAAGTCATTGGCACTGGCTCCCCCGTCTGTCTTCAGGGCAAGGAGTGGAAGTCTGGAATCCTGCTTCATGACCTGAACCAGATCATAAACCTGGTATGCCATCGCTTCCACGGTAGCGCGGACAATATGATTCCGGCCTGCCCCTCGTGTCAGGCCGGTGATGATTCCTCTGGCTTCTGCATCCCAGTAAGGTGCACCAAGCCCCGTAAAAGCCGGCACCACATAAACCCCTGCGGTGTCACTGACAGCCTGACAGCAATGTAACGATTCTGCCGCTGTCCGAATCAGTCCCATCTCATCTCTAAGCCACTGTATTCCAGCGCCAGCCACAAAAACACTGCCTTCCAAAGCATACTGCGGCTTATCTCCAGTACTAGCAGCTAATGTCGTCAAAAGACCATTGGGCGAATTTACCGGTGTGTCACCGGTGTTCATTAGAAGAAAACAGCCTGTCCCATAGGTGTTTTTCATCTCTCCCGCCTCAAAGCAACATTGCCCAAATAACGCTGCCTGTTGGTCTCCAGCGATGCCCGCCACCGGAATTTCTGTTCCCGTCAGGCTTTTATCGCTGTAACCATAAATCTCACTGGAAGGACGGACTTCCGGCAGCAGGGAGGCTGGTATATGAAAATAATCCAAAATCTCCGAATCCCATTCCAGCTTATGAATATCAAATAACATGGTGCGGGAGGCATTGGTATAATCTGTGACATGAACTTTTCCACCGGTGAGCTTCCAAACAAGCCATGTGTCCACAGTGCCGAACAAAATTTCGCCACGCTCTGCCTGTTCTCTGACCCCCGGTACATGTTCCAGTATCCAGGCAATCTTGGTCGCTGAAAAATAGGCATCCGGAACCAGTCCAGTACGCTGTCTGATCACAGAATCAAATCCGTCGACTTTGATCCGTTCAATCTGGTCGGAAGTACGTCTGCACTGCCAGACGATGGCATGACTCACCGGTTCTCCGGTATTCCGGTTCCAAAGAATTGTAGTTTCTCTCTGATTGGTAATCCCAATCCCTGCAATGTTTTCCCCAGAAACGCCAACCTTACTCATGGCTTCTGTCATTACGCTGAACTGACTGGACCAGATCTCCATGGCATCATGCTCCACCCAGCCGGGCCTGGGATAGATTTGCTCGAATTCCTTTTGCGCCATACTGCATATCTGTCCTGAGCGGTCAAATAATATGCAGCGGGAACTCGTGGTTCCCTGATCCAATGCTATCATGTACTGTTTCATCTTTTTTTCTCCTTCCACATTTTCCAGCCTTTAACAAGATAGCATCCCTGCCTTCAATACCAGCAGAAATGCTATCTTGTTTTCCCTCGATTCTAGCCAGGCGATGCCGCCAAACTACTCCGCTGAAGGATTTCTAATCAGTTTTAATGCCATCTGAAGCGGTTCATCCATCTCTGGATCATAATCTCCCTCAGGCTTTTTATATTCGATATTAATGTCTGGATCTAATCCTTTTTTGTGTATGCTTTTGCCTCCTGGTAGAAAATACTCTGCGGTAGTCAACTTAATTCCACCGCCACAGGTGCTCTCCAGAGATAGCACCGTCTGGACAATCCCCTTTCCAAAACTTTTCGTCCCCACCAGTTTAGCGGCTCCCCTCGCCTGCAGAGTCCCGGCAAAAACTTCGGATGCACTGGCACTGCGTTCATTGATCAGCACAATAATCGGTTTGTCATAGCTGGTGTCATTGGTCGAACGATAAACCTTATTGCCATCCTTTTTACTCTTTTCTGAAATAAGCTCCCCCTCCGGCAGCAGTTCATCCAACATTTGAATCGTAGTTTCCAAGGAACCGCCACCATTATCTCTGACATCGATAACCAGCCCCTTCACGGAATCATTGCGGGCATTTTCCAACGCAACCTTAAATTGCCCGGCTGTTTCCTTATCAAATTCTGTGATTTGGATATATCCCACATCGTCAAATTTTTTTGAATGCACAGAAACTACTTTGACTTCTTTACAAACCACTTTCTTCTCTAACTGTTCAATCTGTCCGTCCGCTCCTGTTCTCTCAACCCCTATGGAAATTGTCCGCCCTTTATTTTCCTCCGTTTTTATCATGGCAATAACTTCATCCAGTTTCTTCCCCACCACATTGGTTCCTTCCACACTCACAATGCGATCCTCAGACTTAATTCCCGCCGTCTCAGCCGGACCGCCTTCCATCACCTGCTGGACCACCAATGCCTGATCCTCTTCCTGAATCCTGAGTGTCACTCCGATTCCCACGTAAGATCCATTGATACCGCTCATAAGTTCCATGTACTCTAGTTTCGTATAATACTGAGAATATTTATCTCCCAGCGCCTCTACCATTCCTTTCAATCCACCATCAATCAATTTTTCATCATCTATATCTCCCTGATAGAAACTATCTATACATTTTTCCACTACTTTGGCTTTATCATACATCTGCTGGGAAATAGAACCTGGAACAAATAGATGTATTCCAAAGACCCTTGCCACAGAAAACAGGCATAGAGCCACCGCGACTCCAAAAACTGCACCAAAGATGAAACTTTTTTTATTTATTTTCAAATAATGACCTCCTTCCCTTTGCGGAACATATTCACTAAACTCATTCCCCTCTCTCTAAAGGGGGCTCATTCGCACTACGTGCTCATGAAGGATGCTCGCCAGATACTTCCGGACACAGCCCGCTCACATATCCAGTACTCCGTATCAGAGATACAAGATAGCCCAAATCGGCAAGCAAGCTTGCCTTTGGGCTATCTTGTATCTCTGGGTGCTTCGCACCTTAGTACAACCAATATTAAGTAACTGACCTCTTCACTTGTCTAATTGTCCAGCTACTGCGTCAGAAAATCTAGCTAGACCATTGTTTTGTATGGTCTTTGCCACACGCTACACCGTCGATTTTCTTCCTTGTATCTGAACCAATTATCCTACGTGAATATATCAAAAACTTAATATTGGTTGTACTGAACATATGAACGGGCCGCGCCTGGAGTGCCTGGCTCGCTATTGGCTCACGTAGTTGAGGGGGTTGACGTAAGCTCCATTGACAGATACTCCAAAGTGAAGATGAGCACCAGTAGAGATTCCTGTAGATCCCACATAGGCGATCACATCTCCCTGTTTCACCTGAGCCCCTTCACTCACAGCCAGCTTAGAAGCATGCATATACACAGTATACAAGCTGTTTCCATGATACAACATGATATAATTACCGGCACTGGCACTATACGCAGCAGTAACCACCGTACCATCGCCTGCTGCCACGATCGGCGTGCCGGCAGAAACGGCGATATCGATCCCCTGATGATTGGTGCTGGCACCTTCCGTCGGGCTGGTCCTGCTGCCAAATTCCGAGGAAATACGACCCGGTACACGCAGCGGCCAGCGGAGCCCGCCATGATTTACCGGATAGGTGTCGGCTGCCGAGTCGGCAGCAGTCCCGTCTGTTCCGGTTCCGTTGTTCTTTGCCTCTGCTGCCTTTCGTGCCGCCTCTCGTTTTTCAATCTCCTTCTGCTTCTCAAGCAAAAGGTTTTCCACCTCTCGTTCTGCCTTCGCCACCTTTTCACGAAAGGTCTTTGCCTTAGAATCTGTGGCAGTAATGGCAGAATTCAATTTTTCTATCTCCGTTTTTTTACTCGATCTCAAACTCTTAAGGGCATCTTTTTCCGTCGCCGCCTGATCCTTTAGTTCCGCAATCTCTTCCACCTTTGATTCCATCACGCCACGGCGGATCTCCGTACTGTTCTTTGTCTCCACAAATTTACTAAAAAGATCTTTATCGTATTCTGAAATTTTTTCTATATATTCTGAGCGGTTCAAAAAATCTCCAAGATTTTCGGCACTAAAGATCATAGCCACATAATCGTCTCCGCCACTCTCATACATATATTTTATTCTCTTTTTCATCGTTTCATACTGTTGTTTTTCAAGATTTTCTGCGATCTCCAGTTGTTCTTCCAATCTGGCCAGCTCTTTTCTGGCATCCTCGATCTGACCATCCAGTTTTTTCATCGTCTTTGAGATCTTTGAGATCTTTTCATCCACTTTTTTCACATAATTGAGAATATCTCCCTTGTCCTTTTCTAGCGAGTCGATATCTTTTTTCAGCTCGTCAACCCGTTCCTGGGCTTCCCTTTTCGCCTTTTCTGCTTTTTTGATCTGGGCGTCAAAATCCGTGGTCTCCGCCATAACCCCAGGTTCCCTATATGACAGGCATAGACCAAACACGATGCCTGCTATAAGTATCAACGACAATATTTTTCTTCTGCGCATCCTTCATACCCCTCTCAAATATTCAAATGCTTCCGAACGGTAAAAAAACTTCCCAAAAATCCTACCCCTATGCCAATCAGCAGACAGATCGGAATCAGTATGCTGAAGATCTGCGCCGCCTCCAAAAAAGTCAGCCAATTAGAGATCAGATGAAATTTATTATTGATATAATTGATGATAGAATCATAGCTGACAATCAATATCACCAGCGGGATACTGGCGCCAATGATTCCAATCACCACGCCTTCCACGATAAACGGAGCACGAATAAAAAAATCCGAAGCCCCCATAAGGCGCATAATACCAATTTCTGCACGCCGCACAGTGATCCCGGTAGATATCGTAGAATTGATCAGAAAAATAGACACGGCCAAAAGGATCAAAATAATGGCAATTGAAATGTAGCTGATAAGCTTATTGGCATTTTCCAGCCCCTTTGCTGTATCGTCAGAGCGCTTTACCAGCCTCACGCCTTCAATGGTCTCAATATAAGCCGCCACCTCCTCCTGGGCAGAAATATCTTTGATAAATACCTGCCAGGAAGCGGAATCCTTTAGTGGATTATCGGTTCCAAAACTTTTCACCAGCTCTGGGTTATCTTTAAAATTATCTTTCACAAATTCATCCCAGGCTTTTTCAGCAGAGATAAAGTCCATATGATCCACTTCCTCCCGAACCTTGATCGCCTCTCCAATGGAATCGATCTGCTCCTGGGAAATCCCCTCTTCAAAAAAAACCGTCACACCCACGGAGGTCTCCACCTCTTTGACCATATGATTAAAATTGCTGACTATAAAATAAAACATCCCGAATAAAAACAGGCAGGCCGCCATCGTGCCAATGGATGCCAGCGTAAACATACGGTTTTTTCTCATACTCTTCAATCCCTGTTTTACGCTGTAAAAAAATACACTAATCCCTCTCATATTCGTATCCACCTTTTTTATCATCCCGGATTACAT
>CANRYS010000031.1 GCA_947644305.1 uncultured Roseburia sp. | reverse complement strand
TGTTATCATCCTCTCCCCTCCCGATAATCATCTATTATCGTTACCAGCCCATTCCCCTCTTGCCCCTCTTCCCCCCATATGTTAAAATATCTTAAACAGTATCCTAAACAGAAAACCCAACGAAAGGAAACAGTATCAATTATGAAACTCATCGCAGGACTTGGAAATCCAGGAAGAGACTATGCGGGGACGAGACATAACATCGGTTTTGGTGTGATAACCCGCATTTCAGACCAATATAATATACCGTTGAGCAGCAAGGAGCATAAGGCAGTGTGCGGTAAGGGCTTTATCGGGGGGGAGAAGGTGATTCTCGCCCAGCCCCAGACATATATGAATTTGAGCGGAGAGAGTGTCAGGAGTATCGCTGATTATTATAAGATTGAGCCGGAGGATATCATCATTGCCTTTGATGACATTGATCTCGAAGTGGGGCAGCTACGGGTGAGAAGAAAGGGAAGCGCCGGAGGGCACAATGGAATTAAGAGTATCATCCAGCACCTGGGGACCAACGAGTTTCCGCGGGTGAAAGTAGGAGTGGGAGCGAAGCCGGAGGGCGGTGATCTGGTACGCCATGTGCTGGGCAGATTTTCCAGGGAAGATGAGAAGGCCATGGGCGAGGTGCTGGATCTCGCTGTCGAAGCGGTGGAGCTGATCGTGACCGAGGGTGTGGATTCCGCGATGAATCGGTACAATGCGAAACGGAAATGATAATAATAAGCATAATAGAAAGGCAGAAGAGACCATGAACACATTATTTGCACCCCTCCGGGAACTGGAGGAATTTGACCAACTGAATACTTCCATGAAAAAAGGTGAGTTCCCAGTTCAGCTGGTGGGCTGTATGGATACCCAGAAGAGCCATATGATCGCCGGGGCGGGAGTAGACTGTCGGTTTCGGCTGATCATCACCCACAATGAAGTCCGGGCGAAAGAACTGGTGGAAGATCTGAAACTGTATGAGGGCAGGAGCGGCGGGGCTGAAGATGGAGAGATTTCCGAGACGATGTATTATCCGGCAAAGGACTTCATTTTTTACAGCGCGGATGTACATGGACAGGCGATCGTGAAGGAGCGGCTGAAGGTGATCAAGAGGCTGATGGAAAAGAAGCCGACCACTATAGTGACCACCATCGACGGGGGGATGGACTACTGCCTGCCATTTTCCATGTACAAAGACCACAGCATAGAGGTAAAGATCGGGGATGTGCTGGAGCTGGAATCTTTCCGCAGTGGTCTGGTGTACATTGGCTATGAAAATGTATCCCAGGTGAGCAAAGAGGGAGAATTTTCTGTGCGGGGCGGCATCATTGATGTATTTCCCCTGACGGAGGACTGTCCCTGCCGGATCGAGCTCTGGGGAGATGAGGTGGACAATATCCGGCGGATCGATGTGGAGAGCCAGCGGTCCGTGGAAAATATAGAAGAGGTCAGCATCTATCCGGCGACGGAGATATTTCTGGAAGAGGATCAGGTACTGGCGGGGATGCGCAGGATTGAAAAGGAATTAAAAGAATGCGTCGCTAGATTTAAGGAAGAGGGAAAAGTGGAAGAAGCCGCCAGGCTCCGGGAAAATGTGGAGAGCTTCCGGGAAAATTATCAGATCTATCATGGGCTGGTAAATCTGGAAAGCTATGTGAGTTATTTTACCGGGGAGGTACAGTCCTTTTTTGACTATTTTGCCGGGGAGGATTTGAGGGTGTTTGTGGATGAGCCCAGCCGGTGTGTGGAAAAAGGCGAGGCGGTGGAGTTTGAATTTCGTGAGAGCATGGTGAGCCGGTTGGAAAAGGGATATATATTACCGACTCAGATGGAAGTTTTATTTTCACTGCCTATTGTGCTGAAAAAGCTGGGAGATCTGCCAGTGCTGCTGCTCACCACCCTGGATATGGCGGTAAAAGAATTTGCAGTGAAGCGGAAGTTTAATTTTCAGGTGCAGTCGGCGCCTTCCTATAATAATAACTTTTCACTGCTGGCGAAGGATATCCAGCGGTTGAAAAAAAATGGATACCGGATACTGGTGCTGTCCGGCTCCAGGACAAGGGGTGAGAGGCTGTGCCAGGATCTGCAGGATTTCGATGTGGTGGCATTTTATAGCAGGGATATGGAACATGAACTGCTTCCGGGTGAGGTTATGATCGCTAAAGGAAATCTGCGCAAGGGGTTTGAGTATCCTAACCTTCGTTTTGTAGTACTTACGGAGGGAGATATTTTTGGCGGGACGAAAAAGCCTCGCAAAAGAAAGCCGAAAAAGTATGAGGGAGCGGCGATCCATAGCTTTAATGACTTAAAGATCGGGGATTACGTGGTTCACGAAAATCACGGACTTGGCATATATGAGGGGATCGAAAAGATCGAGGTGGACCATATCACGAAAGATTATCTGAAAGTGTCCTATGCAGGTGGGAGCAACCTGTATATTCCCGCCACTTCCCTGGAGCTTTTGCAAAAATACGCCGGTGGAGACGCGGAAAAGGTGCCGAAGCTCAATCGTCTAAATTCGCCAGAGTGGAAGAAGACCAAGTCGCGGGTAAAGGGTGCGGTGAAAGAGATCGCCGAAGAGCTGGTTGAGCTGTATGCTAAGCGGCAGGCGAGACAGGGGCACGCATTTGAGAAAGATACGGTGTGGCAGAAAGAATTTGAAGAGCTGTTTCCCTATGAGGAGACGGAGGACCAGCTTCGTGCCATCGAGGCGGCGAAGCAGGATATGGAGAGCCCAAGGATCATGGACCGTCTGATCTGCGGGGATGTGGGATATGGTAAGACGGAGATCGCCATCCGGGCTGCCTTTAAGGCAGTGATGGACGGAAAACAGGTAGCGCTTCTCGTACCCACAACCATACTTGCGGGACAGCATTATAATACCTTTGTGCAGCGGATGAGGGATTTCAGCGTCGAGGTGGGGATGCTGTCTAGGCTCAGGACGCCCAAGGAGAATCGTGAGACCATAGAAAAGCTGAAAAAGGGCAGGGTGGACATCGTCATAGGAACCCACAAACTTCTCGGGAAAAATGTGAGTTACAAGGATCTGGGTCTGCTGATCGTGGACGAGGAACAGCGTTTTGGTGTGACCCATAAGGAAAAATTGAAACAGTTGAAAAATGATATTGATGTTCTGACGCTCACAGCTACGCCGATTCCCCGGACACTCCATATGAGTCTGGTGGGAATCCGGGATATGAGTGTGCTGGAGGAGGCTCCAGTGGACCGTATGCCGATCCAGACCTTTGTTATGGAAAAAAATGGGGAGATTGTCAGAGAGGCTATTCTGAGGGAGATCGGACGGGGTGGTCAGGTATACTATGTGTATAACCGGGTTGCCAATATGGATATCATCGCCGGTGAGGTGGCGAAACTGGTGCCGGAGGCAGTGGTCAGCTACGCCCACGGGCAGATGAATGAGCGGGAACTGGAAAATACAATGTTTTCCTTTGTCAATGGTGACATTGACGTCCTCGTTTCTACTACAATCGTAGAAACCGGACTGGATATCCCGAATGTCAATACGATCATTATAGACGAAGCCGACAAACTGGGGCTTTCGCAGTTGTATCAGTTGCGAGGGCGCGTAGGGCGCTCGAACCGGACGGCTTACGCCTTTTTGATGTATAAACGTGATAAAATGCTAAAAGAAGTGGCGGAAAAGCGTCTTGCTGCAATAAAAGAGTTTACAGAACTTGGCTCAGGGTTTAAGATATCTATGAGGGATCTGGAGATCCGGGGAGCTGGAAACCTTCTGGGCGCCAAACAGCACGGCCATATGGAGGCAGTGGGGTACGATCTGTACTGTAAGATGCTAAATGAAGCGGTCAAGCGGCTAAAAGGCGAGAAGGTGGAGAGCGATGAGTTTGAGACCAACATCGATATAAAAATAGATGGATATATTCCGCCGGATTATATCCCGAATGAGTTTCAAAAACTGGATGTATATAAACGCATCGCAGACATTGAGACGGTGGCGGAGAAGGACGATATTCTGGATGAATTGATTGACCGCTTTGGGGAGCCGCCCCAGAGCGTGTGCAACCTGCTGGATATTGCCCTGCTCAAAGTGAAAGCGCATGAAAATTTTATTACTGCTGTGGCAGAAAAGCCAGGCGGGGTGCGGATCACGATGTATCCCCAGGCAGAAGTGGCGCCAGAAAAAATACCGCCTCTCGTGGGCGAATTTGGAAAGCGGCTTCGTTTTGTTCCAGATACAACGCCATATTTTGTATACATTCCCCTGGAGGACGGAGAAGTTTTAGATCAACTGGATTATGTAATTGATAAAATTGGAGAGATCAAGCGACAGGATAAAAAAATGGAGGAGACGCACAATGAAAAATAAGTTAAACAGAGGATTTCGCAGGATTTGCAGGAAAATAGTCTGCGGAATCGTAGTGGCAGCAGTGGCATTTGGGACAACAGCCTGCTCCGAGGAAGGAGAAACTAAGGAGATCGAGGTGCCAAAGGCAGAAAAAGCAGCCTCCGTTACCAATGGAGATCTGAAAAGTGATTCCACGGTGATCGGTGTAGGAGACGCCGCAGTAAGCTATGATGAGTACCGTGTATACAGTTGGTTCCTGAAGAACCAGTACGAAGGAGTTCTGTCGGCAGAGGTGTGGGATTATAAACTGGGCGATGTCACGGTTGGACAAGTTGCCATCGAGGATATCCTGCGCCTGATCATTCAGATTAAGGTGATGAACAAGGCGGCGGCAGAACAGGGAGTCGGCCTGGGCATCGATGAAAAAGAGGACATCGACCACAAGGCAGATCAGTACCTGGCGACGATCCCGCCGGAGGTTCAGCAGGCTAATGGCATCACAAGGGACATCATGTACCGTATTTTCGAGGAAAATGAAGTGGCGAGAAAGGTATATGATGTGACAACTTCGGCAGCGATTGACAGGAAAGAAGTGCAAGCGGCAAAGGTTCTGTTGCTCCATCTCGAGGCAGATGATACAAACCGTGAGCAGGTCAGAAATCAGGCAAACACCCTGTCGGCAGAACTGGGTAAATACACTGGGAATTTTACTTCTTTTGTTAAGGACAAAACAGGAAAAGCACCAAAAGAGGTGATTCTTGGCAGCCTGGACAGCCGGACTGGTCTCGCCAGTACTGCTCTTTCCATGCAGCGTTATACCACTAGCGGCGTGGTGGAGGAAAAAGATGGTTTTTATATCATGTACTGCCTGAAGACAAGCACAGAGAGATTGAACAATACTTACTGGGAGCAGTACATTTCAGAAGAACAGAACCGAGTTTTTCAGACAGCTTATGAAAACTGGGCGGAAAAATATGAGGTGAAGGTAAGCAAGTCACTTCTGACAAAATAGAGAGAGAAAAGAGGAGTAAATGATGAGAGCGAGCGGAATACTGCTTCCGGTCTCCAGTCTTCCATCGGAATATGGAATCGGGGCATTTGACAGAAGCGCGTTTGACTTTGTGGATACACTGGTGAGCGCCGGTCAGAGATACTGGCAGATCCTTCCCATGGGCCCTACTGGTTTTGGGGATTCTCCCTACCAGTCCTTTTCCACTTTTGCGGGAAACCCTTACTATATCGCGCTGGATGAACTGGTGCGCAAAGGGTATCTTGCAAACAGGGATCTGGAACAGTCCGGGCTTTGGGACGACGGAAAACATGTGAATTATGAGTCTCTGTATAGCAAGCGCTTTCCTCTTCTGCGAAGGGCCTATAAAAATAGCGGGATTCGGGAGGAAAAAAGTTTTTTGGAATTTGTGGAAGCCAATGAAGAATGGCTGCCGGATTATGCCCTTTTCATGGCGTTGAAGGACAGCAAGGGAGGACAGAGCTTTCTGGAATGGGAGGAAGAACTCAAGCAGCGTAAGCCCGAGATACTGGCCCGCTATCAGGACGAATACGAAGATGATGTGTATTTCTATATGTTTCTGCAGTACGAATTCGACGAGCAGTGGAGAAGGTTAAAGACCTATGCCAATGAAAAAGGGGTGCAGATCATCGGGGATATACCAATCTATGTGGCGCTGGACAGCGCCGATGCCTGGTCGCATCCGGAGCTGTTTCAGTTTACGGAAGATCTGGAGCCCAGGGCAGTGGCAGGATGTCCGCCAGACGCTTTTTCGGAGACGGGGCAGCTCTGGGGCAATCCATTGTATGACTGGGAGTACCACGAAGAAACGGGATTTGACTGGTGGCTGAAGCGGATCGCCCATTGTTTCAAATGGTATGATATGGTGCGCATCGATCATTTCCGGGGCTTTGATGAGTATTATGCCATCCCCTATGGGGAGCCCACCGCAGTCAATGGAGCATGGGAGCCGGGACCAGGGCTTCGTCTCTTCGAAGTGATGGAAGAGAAGCTGGGGAAGAGGGAGATCATCGCAGAGGATCTCGGCTTTTTGACGGACAGCGTGCGGAAACTCTTAAAGGATACCGGTTATCCGGGGATGAAGGTGCTGCAGTTTGCTTTTGATTCCCGAGAAGAAAGCGATTATATGCCCCATAATTATACATCGAACTGTGTCGTATACACAGGGACTCATGACAATCAGACAACATATGGCTGGTGGGAGGAGATGGCAAAGGAGGACCGGGATGTGGCGCTTCGGTATATGAATCTGCCCACCCGCTTTCTGACGAAGAAAAAGCTCACCTGGCAGCTGATCACCATGGCACAGCGCAGCGTGGCGGATCTCTGCATAATACCAGCACAGGATTATCTGTGTCTTCCGGCAGCAGCCCGCATCAATACCCCCTCCACGCTGGGGCATAACTGGCAGTGGCGTATGGAAAAAGGCGCGTTTACGGATGATTTATGTGAGAAGATCCGGAACATGACCAGGCTTTATGGTAGATTGGGAACAGGGCTTTAAAATAGCCCTGGATGATTTTGGAACAGCGTATGCTTCTCATCTTGTCTGCCAGAAAGATTTTGAGAAGCTGTTGGACGAGAATAAAAATAACGGACGGTCGAATCTATTATGTAAAATAGGGAAAATGAAATGAGGACGAAGGAGGCGGGGTTATGTTGCAGACAATGAATACTTTGATGGAAAAGTATATTGCACAGGTTCAGAAAATATATGGTTCTAATTTGCGAAAAGTAATCCTGTATGGTTCTTATGCCAGGGGGGATTTCGGACCAGATTCAGATGTTGACCTTATGATATTGATTGATATGTCTGACATGGAGTTGAAGTCATATAGCCAGAAACTTTCTTATATGACTTATGATTTTAATATGGACAATAACATTGATATAAAGCCGATTGCCAAAAGTAAAGAACATTTTGAAAAATGGGTTGTAAATTATCCGTTTTATGCCAATATAGACCGGGAAGGAGTTGTTTTATATGGAGCGGCCTGACCAGAACATAGGTACAAGAAAAGATCTGGTTTTGTATCGGATACAGAGTGCCGGATCAGATTTGAATGCAGCAAGGATTCTATTTGAAGCAGAAGAATATAAAGGGGCAAATAACAGGGCTTATTATGCTGTTTTTCATGCAATAAACGCAGTTCATGCGTTGAACGGGAATGGCTACAAACGCCACAAGGACGCAGTAGGAAATTTTAATAAAGACTATGTGAAATCAGAGATTTTTCCCAGAGAGGTTGGAAGAAAGATCAGTGAGATAGAAGAAATACGTCATGCTAGCGATTATGATGATTTCTATCTTGCAAGCAGAGAGGAAACAGAGCGTCAAATTGCGGTGGCGGACGAGTTAATACAGTTGATTGAATCATATTGTATGTCGCAGATAGATGAAAGAGAAAAGAAAACAGATATTGAATGAATAGGATGTATCGTGATAGGGGTTGTCGGTCTAAAAAGGAATATATTGAGAGAATAATCGGGATTCTTTAAAAGATGCCACATTATCTGACGAGAGGTAATTCTAAGAGGATTTCTACATTATAAAGTATCAAATTAAAACCTAAAAATTTGATATCATAAAAAATATAAATATAGCTAGTGTACATTTTTTCTTTGTTACTGTATAATGGAATATATATCCATTAGAGCCTCTATGGCAAGTAAACTCATGTGAAAGAGGTGCAGAATGAATCATGCAAAAATGAAAAAAAGCCTGCTTTTTATAGATAATGGGCAGACATATGAAGAACTTTGCCGAATTCTTGATGACGAATACAATGTAAAGATGGTAAGAGATATGAATGCTGCAAAGGATATCCTCAAACAAAGGTTGGCAGATTTACAGGTGCTTTTAATCTATGCGGATCTACATGAAGATATCCGCATAGCTGTGGAATTCGTGAAAGATAGCGAAAGGCTTATCTCCATACCAATTCTTATTTATACAGACAAAGAGGACTCTGCGGATGGATTTGCGTGTCTTGGATCCGGTGTTATTGATTGCATTACCAAACCTTTTATCAGTGAAATTATTAAGAACAGGATTTCAAATGCTATCGCATTTACGGACTCTTTGACTTTTTATGGAATTGAAAAAATGCTCAAAGAGCTTCCCTCAAATATTTTTCTCAAGGATAATGAGTGCAAATATGTCTTTGCGACAAAGTATTGGCATCATCTGAAAAAGCCGGATGATTCTAACTGGTCGATCAGGGGAAAGACAGATCCAGAGATACGAAAGGATAAACAAAATGCAATAGAAGCGCAGAAAAAGGATAGGGAAATCATTGAAACCGGCAAGGGAACGACATACACGATTGAAATCAATGCGGATGGGATACAGGAATTTCTCCAAATTATAAAACAGCCTCTTTTCAATGAAGAGGGATCTGTTACTGGCATCGTCGGTCTCATCAACAATGTAACGGAGCACGAATTGCTGAAAAAGAAGCTTCGGGAACAGGCGATAACGGATACGCTGACAGGATTGTATAACAGGGCGTACCTGGATGAATTTATCAGAACCCACAACGATGACTGTTATCCACTCGCCATTATCTCCGCAGATTGTGACGGGCTCAAGGAAATAAACGATACATATGGGCATACTGCGGGAGATGAATATATTAAAGCTGCCGTAAGCCTTTTTAAGATGGTTCTGCCCCAGGAGAGCATATTATTCCGCATGGGCGGGGATGAATTTCTCGTTTTATTACCATCTACTTCGGAGGAAAAAACCCTGCTTCTCATAGATCAGCTGAAAGATAAACAAAAGCAGTTCAGAATACAGAATCGGCCGCTAAGCCTTTCCTTTGGTGTATCCGTCATGAATAGCAGGGCGGACAGCTTCCATATGTGCATTACCGATTCGGACAGAAATATGTATTTTGAAAAAAGAAAAAAACGTAGATAATTTGAAATTCTCACTTTTCCTGTTGTAGAAATAGGAGTTGTTTGTGTGGAAGTCAAGAACTTCGTATCGGAGTAACCGATAGTTATTATATAGCACGTTCTTCAAAACTTGGTAACGTGGATCTCTCCGCGAATAAGAAATTAAAAAAATTGTGGTTGCAGAATGCTAGTGTAAAGTCTCTTGATTTACGAAAAAATACGAAGATCCAGAAGGTAAAAATAGCAGGTGACAGATATTATTATGACTATGACAAGAACATGGTTAGAAAAATGTACGGGTCTGCGGCTGAGGCCTGTGCCTTAAAACTACCGAAAAATAATTCATTGAAAGAACTGGTATACATGACGAAGAATAAGAAGCTGGATCTGACAACCTGCAAAAAACTCTCGTTTCTGCAGGTTTATTCCGGGGTGGAACTTAAATTCAATTCAAATTGGTATAAGACCTATGCAAAGAAGAAACTAACACTTTTTACGCAGGGAGTGAAAACTAAAAAGTCCATTCAAAGGAAAACTAAAAAGTATGTGTATTTAAAAACGAAGACTTATCCAACGGATTACGACAAATTTGACGATCAGCCGTATACACATGGATAATGATTGGTGCTATTTTTTATGACTGTGCTGGAGATTTTTGTGAAACAGGCATTCTCTAGCCGGTCATTTTTATCCCTTGACATATACCCCATAGGGGTATATAATGCCTGTAAATGGAAAGATTCACCGATGCCATAAAAAGCTTGACTGAACCGCAGTACCGCCTTGGTTCTGCATACAGGCACACAGAATGGAGAATAATAAATGAACCAAAAGGAATGTTGTTCCAATAAGAAAAAAGAGCGGAATGAAAAGGAGTATAAAGATCTCTTGAACCGTCTCAGACGCATCGAGGGACAGGTGCGGGGGGTGGAAAAAATGGTGGAAAATGACGCGTACTGTGTAGACATTCTCATCCAGGTATCCGCAGTCACCGCGGCGCTGAACAGCTTCAATAAAGTGTTGCTGGCAAACCATATCCGTACCTGTGTGGCAGAGGATATCCGGGAGGGAAAGGATGAGACCATCGATGAACTGGTAACTGCCCTACAGAAATTAATGCGATAGGGGGCAGGGTTCAGAAGAGATTTGTTTGTGAAAAAGGAGGAGATCATGGAACAGTATAAAGTGACGGGTATGAGCTGTGCCGCCTGTAGTGCCAGGGTAGAGAAGGCGGTATGCAAAGTGGCAGGGGTAGAATCCGTGTCGGTGAGCCTTCTGACCAATTCCATGGCGGTAGAAGGAAACGCCGCGGATCAGGACATCGTAAAGGCAGTGGAAGAGGCGGGATACCACGCGGAACAAAAAGAGAGCGGCGGGGCAGAGCACACGGATTCTCCGGCGGATGCATTGGAGGATCAGGAGACCCCAAAATTAAAGTTAAGGTTATTGGCTTCCGTGGGATTTCTCGTGGTGCTGATGTATATTTCGATGGGAAACATGATGTGGGGGTGGTGGCTGCCAGAAGTATTGGAGAGAAATCATCTGGCGCTGGCGATCATTCAATTGTTGCTGACCACGGTGATCATGGTGATCAACCAACGTTTCTTTATCAGTGGGTTCCGCGGGCTCTGGCACCGCGCCCCCAATATGGATACGCTGGTGGCGTTGGGAGCAGGCGCGGCGTATGTTTACAGCCTCTATGCTCTCTTTGGCATGTCCTACGCCTTGCTTGACGGAAATATGGCGGCGATGCACAGGTACATGCACGAGTTATACTTCGAGTCAGCGGCGACGATCCTCACACTGATCACAGTGGGAAAAATGCTGGAGGCGCGTTCCAAGGGGAGGACTACCGACGCGCTGAAAAGCTTGATGCGCCTAGCGCCCAAGACGGCAGTTATAGTCGTAGAGGGCAGGGAGCAGGAGGTGCCGGTATCCCAGGTGAAAAAGGGAGATATCTTTGTGGTTCGTCCCGGTGAGAGTATACCGGTGGACGGCATCGTTCTGGAGGGAAACGGATCTGTCAACGAGGCGGCGCTGACGGGAGAGAGTATTCCTGTAGACAAAGCGGAAGGGGACATGGTATCTGCCGCCACCATCAACCAGAATGGATTTCTCAAATGTGTGGCTGAACGGGTCGGAGAGGATACCACGTTGTCCCAGATCATCCAGATGGTCAGTGATGCCGCCGCTACCAAGGCGCCCATCGCCAAGGTGGCTGACAAGGTATCTGGGGTTTTCGTGCCGGTGGTGATCGGCATCGCAGCGGTGACGATCCTTGTCTGGATGTTTGCCGGTGAGAGTTTTGGATACGCTCTTGCCAGAGGGATCTCTGTACTTGTCATCAGTTGTCCCTGTGCGCTGGGACTGGCGACGCCGGTGGCGATCATGGTGGGAAATGGAATGGGAGCCAAAAACGGAATACTGTTCAAGACGGCGGTTTCCCTGGAGACGACGGGGAAGACAGAGATTGTTGTATTGGATAAGACGGGAACCATAACCCTTGGGGAGCCGAAAGTCACGGATGTATTTCCGTCAGAAGGTGTCTCTGTGAAGGAATTGATTCAAACCGCTTACCTGCTAGAAGGAAAAAGCGAGCATCCTCTGGCTAAAGCGGTAGTAGAGTATGTGTGCCAGGGAGGAACTGAGGAGGAAAACCCTGGGAAGAATGCTTCCAGTGATATTTCTTTTGGCGATGGCAGCCCGGGGGTAACAGATTTTGTGGAGATACCAGGAAATGGTGTCCGGGGGCAGTTGGCCGGAAAACTGGTATGTGGCGGAAAGCTGGAATACATTGAAGGCGAGGCAGAGATTCCTCCGCAGATTCGCGAAGAGGGGGAGAGACTGGCAGCCTCTGGAAAAACCCCTCTTTACTTTGCGGAAGAACGACGCTTCCTCGGCTGCATCGCGGTAGCAGATGTGATCAAGGAGGACAGCCCGCGGGCGATCCGGGAATTAAAAAATATGGGCATCCGGGTGGTGATGCTCACCGGTGACAATGAAAAGACGGCGGAGGCCATAGGAGCCCAGGCAGGGGTGGATGAGATTATCGCCGGCGTTCTGCCGGAGGGCAAAGAAGAACAGGTGCGCCGGTTTGCCTCTCAGGGGAAGGTGGCGATGGTGGGAGACGGTATCAACGATGCACCGGCGCTCACTAGGGCAGACATTGGAATTGCCATCGGAGCAGGTACAGATGTGGCAGTCGATGCGGCGGATGTGGTGCTGATGAAAAGCCGGCTCTCAGACGTGACCGCGGCGATCCGGCTGAGCCGGGGCGTGCTTCGAAATATTCATGAAAATCTGTTCTGGGCGTTTATTTATAATGTCATTGGAATTCCTCTGGCGGCGGGAGTCTGGATTCCTCTGTTTGGCTGGCAACTGAATCCGATGTTCGGGGCAGCAGCCATGGGTCTTTCCAGCTTTTGTGTGGTCAGCAACGCATTGCGCTTGAATCTGCTGGATCTTAGAAACCCGAAACGAGATAAAAAACAAAGATCTAAAAAAAGAATGGAAAAGGAGAATGTAGTGATGAAAAAGACAATGATGATCGAGGGAATGATGTGTGGACACTGTGAGGGGAGAGTGAAAAAATGCTTGGAGGCACTGGATGGCGTGGAGAGCGCTGAAGTGAGCTATGAGAAGGGAACAGCAGTTGTGACACTGGCAGCGGACGTTGCAGATGAACTTTTGAAAAAGGCAGTGGAAGAACAGGATTATGCGGTAAAAGAAATCCAGTGAGCCAGGTCCGCAGTTTGACACTGTGAAGCGGCTCCCGAAGACCAGAAAATAACAAAACAAAAGACTCCACATGTAGATCTTGCGTGTGAAGTCTTTTGCCATGGAAAAACTGGAGAAATTTGTTTTTTATCAGCGATTATCGCTGTCAAACTAGCTTATAAAAAGAATCCTAATGTCTTCTATCAGAAGAACTATTCTGAACAGGAGCTGGGGTGACAGGATCTTCATCGAGTACGATTACCTTGCATTCCACCTTTTGGCTGCTGGAAATAAGCGTCGCTTTGATCACAGCTTCCCCTGGTGCCACGGCAGTGATCACACCCTTTGAATTTACCGTCACGACATCTGGATCTGAGGTTTCATACAGTGGAATCTCCTGAGATGTGCTTGGTTTGATAATGACGGAAAGTTTCATCGTATCATCGACATTTAGTTTGACTTTCCGGTGGGTAAATTTTATACTAATGGCAAGAGGCGTGACCTGAATCTTTGTTTTCAGAGTGCGCATCAGTTTGCCTTTGGCAGAATAAATATTGGCACGTACCACGGTGTTGCCTGTACCTATAGCATTGATTTCCGCATTTTTGGATCGCGGTTTCTGAGGGGTGATCGAAACCACCGCCTCATTGTCCGAGATAAAGCGGACCGACTGTTTCTTTTTCATATTATAGGTTCGGAGTGTATAGGAGCTGCCCTTGGAAAGAGTCAGCTTTTTTACATTTAATTTTACTTTTTTCGGTGCACAGTTGCCGGTGGCAGACTGTGTCAGTACGGCACCGGAAAAAATAAAGGTAAAGAAAAGTAATACAAAAAGCATTTTACGTTTCATAGCAATCAACCTTTCTAGGAAGCTGGTGTACTGTACCATAGTATAGTACACTAGATAAACCTCCAGCTTTTTGAAAATTTTATCAATAAGCTATGGCATAAAAGTGTCATGTAAAATGCACCGTCTGCCACAGAAAAAACATAAAATTTCGTTATATAGTAGATATATATTAATCTTGGGGCCAATGGTTTTGAGTCAGAAAGGAGAGCAGAAGATGCAGCATATACTGATCGCAGATGACAATGAAGATATTACGGAGGTTCTCGGAACCTATGTCGTAAAAGAGGGCTTCGAGCCGGTGGTAGCAAAGGATGGCATCGAGGCCTTTGAGATGTTTAAAAAATGTAATCCGGCGGTGGTATTACTGGATATCATGATGCCAGGGATGGATGGCTATAAGGTTTGCAAAAAGATTCGGGAGATATCGGATGTACCGATCATACTGATCACAGCAAAAGGAGAGGATTATGAGCGGGTGATGGGACTGGATATCGGCGCCGATGATTATGTGGTGAAACCTTTCAGCCCCAGCGAGGTGATGGCGCGGGTGCGTGCTGTTCTGCGTCGAATTGGGCGAGGGGAGGAGACCTCTGGTAAAAAGGTACTGACCATCGGAGATCTCACCATAAATATTGAGGCATATACAGTATTTATCGGGGCGGAGAAGGTACCGATGACCAAAAAAGAAGTAGAGACCATGTGGATTCTTGCGGAGAATCCCAGCAAGGTATTTACGAGGGACAATCTTCTCGACAGTCTCTGGGGACAGGACTATTTTGGAGACAGCCGCACCGTGGACTCTCACATAAAGCGTCTTCGGGCGAAGCTGGATAAGGTGGAGCATCCGGATTGGGAGATCAAGACGATCTGGGGACTGGGATACAAATTTGAGATTAATGTGTAGCTGCCTTCATTGAACCAGCCCATATATTTCACAAAGAGCGTGTGCAGAAATGAGGAATTCGTGTGAAAAAGATTTTTTGGAGAGTGGGGATTTATTTTGCTGTGGCGCTTGTCATCATGACTGCTGTGACAGGACTTGCCTTCACCAGATTTAACCGCCGCAACATCATGAACGTGTACAAGGGTGAACTCAAGAGTATGGCGCGTAGTATCTCAGAGCAGGTGACAGAAGCGATGGTGGACAACAACAGCGAAGATTTTTCCACGTATCTGAGCGCCCTAAAAGATTTTGGTGAGCTTCGGGATACCGATATCTGGATTCTGGCCAATCCGTCGGCGGAGGAACCTCTGGGTGAAGAATATACCAATGTGAACATCAGCAGCATCAACGTTCGGGAGGAAAATACCAGAGCCATGCTGAATGCCGCCTTTCAGGGAAAGACGAAGAGTTACAGCGGTTATGACAGCATTTATGATAAAGATATGATGCACCTTGCTACCCCAGTCAAAAATGCGAAGGGGGAAAATGTAGGTGTTGTTATGGTCAACGGAGAGATGGATTACCGAGAAAATTCGGTGTCACAATACCAGTATTATATGTTTCTCAGCGTCATTATCGCACTGATCGTATCCTTAGTGATCGCCGCTTTTTTTTCTCAGCAGTTAGTGAGGCCCATCATACGTCTCAAGAAGATTGCGCTGCGGATGGCGGCAGGGGAGTATGCCCAGAGCACGCAGATCCGACGCAGGGATGAGCTGGGGAGACTGGCGGACAGTATAGATATCTTATCCCAGAAGTTGGTGGAAGCGGAGGATTTTCGTAATCATCTGGAACAGAGCAGGAGAGACTTTTTTTCCAATGTGTCCCACGAGCTGAGAACGCCCATTACGGTGGTCAAAGGATATGCAGAGACGCTGGTGGACGGTTATGTGGAAGATGAGGAAAAACAGAAGGATTATTTTGACCGGATCATCAAAGAATGCGCGGGCATGGAACGTCTGGTATCGGATCTTCTCATTCTTTCCAAGATGGAAAATCCAGATTTTCAACTGGATTACGAGCTATTGAATGTGATCGCGGTGATGCAGGATGCCATGAGGAGCATGCGGGTTCTCATGGGAGAAAAACGAATTGTAGGAGAACTGGAATATGAGGATGAATGTTCTCTGATCCATGGAGATTATGACCGAATCCGACAGTTGTTTCTGATCCTTTTGCAGAATGCCGTCAAATACGCAGATGAGGATACAAAGATCCAGGTCAATATCAGGAAAAAAGAACAGAAGATCCTGGTGTCTGTGGAGGATACAGGAATCGCGGTGCCAAAGGAAGAGTGGGAAAACATATTTGAAAAATTCTACCGGGGCAGCGATCACGGGAATAAAGACGGTTCTGGACTTGGGCTTATGGTGGCAAAGCAGATCACCCAGCGCCATTCTGGGGAAATATGGGTCGCCAGCGACGAAAAAAGCACCACCTGTTTTTATGTGGAGCTTCCTGAGGTGACGGAGGATATGGAAAATCTTTAAGATGGTAATTTTATCAGACTGGACAATACGGTTCATTTATGTTATGATGTTGGGGTCAAAAAGTGTTTTGCCCCCAACGGATGCTACGGATTGCTCCGTTGTTTATTAACAAATAAAGGAGAGAACGTTATGAGAGGTATTGAAACCCCGATCACTAAATTACGAAGACAGGTTTTTACAGAGGTTGCTAAGGTAGCCTTTGAGTCAGACAATATCAACGACGATATTGAGGCGATACCTTATAAAATAACACCTTCCGATGTGCCGCTGTACCGTGACAGTATATACCGCGAGCGCGCCATCGCCGGAGAGCGTGTGCGGCTTGCCATGGGTATGTCTCTTCGCCCGGAGAGCCAGCCGGTACATATAACCAGTGGATTGAATGAAAGTAATATTTCCGATAAATATTATGAGCCGCCGCTGATGCAGGTGATTCCTTCTGCCTGCGCCATGTGTGAAGACAATGTATACGAGGTTTCGGATCAGTGCCGTGGCTGTGTGGCACATCCCTGTCAGGAGGTTTGCCCAAAGGACGCCATCAGCATGGTGAACGGACGCTCTGTCATCGACAAGGATAAATGTGTGAAATGTGGAAAATGCAAGGCCATCTGTCCCTATGATGCCATTGCCAAGAAACAGCGTCCATGTGCGGCAGCTTGTGGTGTGCGTGCCATCGATAGCGACGAGCACGGACGTGCCAGGATCAACGACAAAATCTGTGTTAAATGCGGACAGTGTATGGTGAGCTGCCCCTTTGGTGCGATTGCAGATAAATCCCAGATCTTCCAACTGGCCCAGGCACTGAAAAAAGGGGACGAGGTTATTGTGGAGCTCGCCCCAGCGGTGATCGGACAGTTCGGTACTGATGTACGTCTCTGGAAGATCAAATCAGCGCTGAAAGAGATCGGTTTTGCCGAGGTATACGAGGTGGCACTGGGAGCGGATATCGGAGCCATCACAGAGGCAAGACATTATGTGCATGAGGTAAAGACCGGCAAGTTGCCATTTCTTCTGACCTCCTGTTGTCCGGCGTGGTCGGTGCTTGCCAAGAGAACTCTGCCGGAGGAGATGGTGGAAGCAGTGTCCAGCGCTCTCACTCCGATGGTAGCTACCGCACGTTCTATTAAACAGAAGCATCCAAATTCACGAGTGGTATTTGTGGGCCCCTGTGCGGCGAAGAAGCTGGAGGCTTCCCGTGAGACCGTGCGAAGTGATGTGGATTTTGTCATCACCTTTGAAGAGCTGGCGGCGATCTTTGAGGCAAAAGGCATCGACATGGAGACCTATGAGGCAGAGGAGCCGATCCATGATGCTACCGGGGCGGGTCGTGGTTATGCTGTTGCCGGCGGTGTTGCCAACGCCATCGAGGAATGTATCAATGAATATTATCCGGGGACAGAGGTGCTCATCGAACATGTGGAGGGACTCAGTGAGTGCCAGAAGATGCTGCTTATGGCCAAGGCAGGAAAGAAGGATGGCTGTCTGATCGAGGGCATGGGCTGTCCAGGAGGCTGTGTCGCCGGAGCGGGAACGAATATCCCTGTGGCGAGAGGAGCCCAGGCAGTTCGTAAGTTTGTGAAGGATTCTACAAAATCCCTTCCTCCGAAAGAGTATTCAGAGATCGAGCTGCCGTAACCAGAGAGTGGGGAAAGTTCCTGGCGCAAAGTGAAACAGGGTTCAAATTTGTGCCCTCGGGTTCGAGTGAGGAAAAAATAACGGGAAGCCAGTATTTATGCGGCTTCCCGTTTGTTGTGCCTTAAAATGCCTGCAGTTTTTGCTTGTCACATCATGGTTAAAAATGGTACAATATTCCTACAGAAATAAACATTTACGAAGGAGGCGGAAGAATGGGTAATTTTACCTTTCTTGAAACTCGTTGGAGTGATCTGGCAAGATTAGGGGAAATGTCAGAAAAATATGTCTATTCTGATCCGAATACATCTGTTATAAAGCAGGGGATGTTGGCTGAAGTAATGGTAAAATATATGCTTGCTTATGACGGAATCAAAGAGCCGGATTATGACAATACCCATGCAAATCGTATTCGGCTCTTGAAGAGAAATGACTTATTGCCTCATGAGATTGATAATACATTATATATTTTGCGCAAGGACCGTAATAATGCAGCCCATAACGGAGCGGATGAGGGCGAAAAGGCATTGAATAATCTGCCGCTGTTGTATGAACTCTGTGTATGGTATATGCAGACATATGGGGATTACAGTTACGATGCTGCGGGATATGTTCCGCCGATGGATATTACCATTAATCTGGACGAGCTGGAGAAGGAAAACCGAGAGCTGGAAGAGCGTAACAAAAAGCTGCTTGTTGAATTACAGCGGATTCAGAAGGCTGGTAAATCGGACAATGCGCGAAGAGCAATTGCTTACAAAAATGCGGTTAACGTAAAACTTTCGGAAGCGCAGACGAGAGAATTGATTGATGAGCAGCTTCGCAAAGCTGGCTGGGATGCGGATACGGATGAAATCCGTTATTCCAAAGGAGTCCGACCTGTGAAAGGTAAGAATCTTGCGATTGCAGAGTGGCCCACAGATTCGAAAACAGGTAATGGAGGGTATGCAGATTATGCGCTTTTCATTGGGGAAAAAATGGTTGGAATCATTGAGGCTAAGAAAAAGCATACAAATGTTTCTTCGGTATTGGATGGGCAGTGTAAAGAGTATGCAAAAATGATTAAGGCAGAACATGAAAAGTACATAATAAAGCAATATGGTAATTATAAAGTTCCTTTTCTCTTCGCAACGAATGGCAGAAATTATATCAAACAGTATGAAGAAATGTCTGGCATTTGGTTTTTGGATACCAGACAGCAGTTTAATACATCAAAAGCTTTAGCCGGATGGCCAAGCCCTCAGGGTATAGAGCAGGATTTGGAAAGAGATATTGCAGAAGCAGATAGGAAACTGGCGGTTACAGGGTATGAGCTATTACAGGATTCGAATGGATTGGGCCTGCGTTATTATCAGGTCGAGGCAGTTAAGGCGGCCGAGAAAGCCATTGCAGAACATAAAAATATGGTGCTGCTTGCTATGGCCACCGGAACTGGAAAAACGAGAACGGTTCTTGGTATGATATATCGTTTTTTATCTGCGAAGCGGTTTAAAAGAATTTTATATCTGGTTGACAGGACAGCTCTTGGAGACCAGACAATGGATACTTTTAAAGAAGTAAAATTAGAAGATCTGAAAACACTGAATCAATTGTATGATATTAAGGACCTTGGAGAAAAGGAATTTGAAAAAGATACTCGTGTCCATATTGCTACGGTTCAAAGTCTGGTCAAACGCATTCTTTACAATGAATCAGATGTCAGCATAGGAGTGTCAGACTACGACTGTATTATTGTGGATGAGGCACACAGAGGGTATATACTGGATAAGGAAATGGGCGAAAATGAAGTGCTTTATCGCAATCAGGATGATTTTCGCAGTAAGTATCGGGCAGTCATTGATTATTTTGATGCGGTTAAAATTGCCCTTACTGCTACCCCTGCCCTCCATACAACAGAAATATTTGGGAAGCCGGTATATTCTTATGATTACCGCACAGCCGTAGTAGACGGATATCTGGTAGATCATGATGCACCACATATTATCAAGACAAAGCTCAGTGAGGAAGGTATTGTATTTGAGGCCGGAAGTACTGCTCCAATCTATGATCCTGTGACAAATACGGTGACGAACAGCGATGAGCTGGAAGATGATTTGAAGTTTGAGGTGGAGGATTTTAACAGGAAGGTTGTTACAGAAGGGTTTAATAAAGCGGTTTTGACTGAGATTGCCAGGGATATTGATCCGAACGAAAAGGGGAAAACCCTTATTTTTGCAGTGGATGATGCCCATGCAGATATGGTTACAAGAATTCTGAAGAATTATTATTCGGAGCAGGGAATCAGTGAAGAAGCCGTCATGAAGATTACTGGTTCCATTGAAAATGGTAATCCTGTAAAAATCAAGGAAGCGATCCGACGGTTTAAGAATGAGACATTCCCCAATATTGTCGTAACCGTAGATTTGTTGACTACAGGTATTGATGTGGAAGAAATTGTAAATCTTGTATTTTTACGAAGAATTCGATCCCGTATTCTTTTTGAGCAGATGCTGGGGCGTGCTACCAGGCTGTGTCCGGAGATTGGGAAAACGCATTTTGAGATTTACGATGCGGTAGGAGTATATCAGGCTTTAGATCCCGTGTCCACGATGAAACCGGTTGTAGTAAATCAGACAGCAACCTTTGAAGATTTAATTGATGGAATGGATCATCTGGAAAGCGACAGGGCAAAAAGGAATCAGCTAGATATCATTATAGCTAAAATTCTGCGAAATAAAAATAAGATGACAGATGAATTCAGGGAGCAATTCAAATCTTTGTCTAATGGTGAATCACCGGAAAGTTTTGCAGATGCCCTTCGTAATATGACGATAGACAAGGCAGTAGAAACAGTGAAAAAGAGTCGCGCTGCATTTGCTTATGTGCGTGGGGTTCATCAGGGAAGGAAAAAGTTTATCAGCAATGCGCAGGATAAAGTAACAAGCCATGAAAGAGGCTATGGTGATGCCACAAGACCAGAGGATTATCTGAAAGAGTTTCATGCTTTTATAGATAACAATATGAATGAAATTGCAGCGCTTAATATCGTCGCGACCAGACCGAAAGAATTGACCAGACAGTCATTAAGAGAACTGAAATTGATTCTTGACCG
>CANRYS010000030.1 GCA_947644305.1 uncultured Roseburia sp. | reverse complement strand
GTCGCTCCCCGCATGGGGGTGTGCATTGAAATTAATTTTATAACCAGTGTTTATGGCAGGGATAATGTCGCTCTCCGCATGGGGGGGCGTGGATTGAAATCTGGTCGTCTTGTACATTCCGACAGGAATATATGTCGCTCCCCACATGGGGGCGTGAATTGAAATATGGCAATACTCTGACGCAGGAGGAATGGTCTTAGTCGCTCCCCGCATGGGGGCGTGGATTGAAATAATTTCCAAAGAGGACGCAATCATAAGTAAAGAGTCGCTCCCCGCATGGGGGGCGTGGATTGAAATTAACATATCTATTGGCTCAATTTCTGCTATATTATATCACTCTCCGTATGAAGAATACGAATTGAAATTGTTTATCATTTATCCTTTTTGCAGACAAGATCTGCAGTATCATGAACTACGCTTATCTATGTGGACCTAACAGTTATCAAGCTCTCCCGATTGGTAGGTGGATGGGACATTCTGGCATAGGCAAGATTTTATAGGCAGAATAAAAACGTCTGAAATCACCGGTTTCTGCAGTAATCATAGCCCCCATACGGCAGTTAATATCAGGAACGGTGAGGACAAGTGAATGATTTGCATATCTATGATTCGTTTGATTTCCGTTTCAATTTCATCAACCTTTATGGTTAATTTCTGAATAAGTTTGATGTGCTTCAATTGCATGGATTTAGCGGGCATACGGGAGTTATGGGTCTTTATAAAGCAGATTTACCAACCTTGTAAGATTAGCCGAAGCAACATGAGACGCGCTGGGGAAATGTTGTTTGCTTTACAAGATTATATTTTCCAGAAGTGGTACAGAAATGGTTAGCCTAACGATGTCAGGTCAAACCCGCTGTGAATGGCATATTTTGGTGAACCACTTCGTTTCACGTCTTTGTTCTTCGCCAAAAGACACCGCACACGGTCGGAGATTTCAAACCAGTTATTTTGCAGATGAGAAGGCAGTTATATGAGCCGTAGCGGTGGGTCTACGTTACACTTCGGTCCGCGCTAAACATGTGCCACTGGCACATAGCGCCGGCGATTGAAACTAACAAACGCATTCAAAAATAGCTGGTTAAGAAACGGATGTGTAGCTGTTGACACGCATTAAGTTATTATGAAAGTTTATATTTAAGGATTAGGGCTAATGGAGGTTTGACATGATACAATTAAAATGAAAGTGAAAAATAATAGATACAAATACTTCTAACTATGTGGTAAAATAAAACAAAGTGTAAATAATCGTTTTTAATTTCAAGCACAAATCTATTTGAAAGAATGAGATTTAGAAATTAGCTCTCAGAGAAAAGTAATTGTGTTTATACAAAGGTTTATATATATAAAATTCGTTGGGCTATTAACAAAGTTGAAGCACATAAATTAATTAAATTTTATGTATTATAACAGAGTAACGCAAAATCTAGTTGAAAAAATAGTAGAAGGAAATATGGATGATTATAAGTGCAAGCAGAAGAACAGACATACCGGCATATTATTCGGAGTGGTTTAGCAATAGACTAAAAGAAGGATATGTTCTGGTCCGAAATCCAATGAATACCCATCAAATAAGCAGGGTTAGTTTGTCGCCGGAGTTTGTGGATGGAATTGTATTTTGGACGAAGAACCCTGCCCCTATGTTAAAGAGACTGAACCAGTTTGAACAATATAACTATTATTTTCAGTTTACATTGACGGCATATGGACCAGATATAGAAAGGAACTTACCCTCTAAAAATCAAGTGATCATACCAGCGTTTCAGCAGTTGTCAAAGGAGATAGGAAAAGAAAGGGTGGTCTGGAGGTATGATCCTATATTTATCAATGACCGTTATACCATAGAATATCATTGCAGATATTTTGAAGTTCTGGCTTCCAAACTTGCGCCATATACGGAGAAATGTACTGTAAGTTTTATTGATTTATATAAAAAAACGGAGTACAATATGAAGCCAATGAAAATACAGACGGTTACATCAGATCAGCAGATAGAACTGTTGCAAAGATTTGTTGAAAAGGCAAAAAAATATAAAATTTCTATAGATACTTGTGCGGAGATTAGTGATTTTACCGATATCGGAGTCTTTCCTGCTCATTGTATTGATAGAGAGCGTTTTGAGAAAATAGGAAAATGTAGACTGCATGTTGGAAAGGACAAAAATCAAAGAAGCGAGTGTGGCTGCATAGAAAGCATTGATATTGGTGCTTACGATACATGCCAAAATGGCTGCTTATATTGTTATGCGAATAGCAGCAAGTCAAGTGTGAATAATAATTGTAAACAGCATGATTGTCAATCACCATTATTATTTGGAGAACTTGATGAAAAGGACATCGTGAGAGAACGAAGTGTAAGATCATTTGCTGACAGGCAGATGACTTTGTTCGACTATTAAGAAAGTTGATTCAAATTTGCGCTATCGAGCTAAGTAAAAGGAGTGTTTTCAATGGCAAAGGTTTTGCATGAATTTACAGCAGTTATTATACAAAAAGGAGATATGGATGCAGCATACGTAGAGGTACCGATAGATATAAAAGAGATATATGGAAAGGGACGGTTATTGGTCCATGCTACTTTTGACGGTGAACCTTATGATGGACAGGTAGTAAAAATGGGAACACCAGGCTATATTATCGGCGTCAGGAAAGATATACGCCAAAAGATCGGTAAGACTTTTGGTGATGAGATACTGGTGACGTTAGAAGAGCGTTAAGTATCGGCCTTGCAACTGTCCTGGGATTAGAATTATAAGAAGCTAATTAGGTGATTACAAAATACTACAATCAAAACGAGGTGCCCTATGCAATTACCAAGTTCCGACGATCTGGAAATAGAAGTCCAATACCTAAACCATCTGTTTGACAAAACTAGTGAATGTTACAAATTCTTTTGGTTTCAAGCGATCATGACAAAGGTATTAGAGGGAAAAGATGTTATTACATATGAAGAATTAATTGACGAAATGATCGCCGATGTCTGGTATATGGTGACGGAATATCACTTGAATATGGGACCAAAGGATACGTTAGAGAGACTGGTTCACCATATTAGCGGTATTAGCAGCATAAAGTCCTCGGAAAAGAAGGAGAAGGTGCTTGACTATCTGAAACAATGTGAGGACAAAGAGGTTGCTCAGAAAAAACGTACCCTGACATATCATGTTCCCTATCGTTTGCAGGCTCCATTTATGGAGACGATGAAAGGCGACACGTGGAATGTGTCAGAGGGGAATCTGATCGCCAGGATCAATCGGGAAAAACATCTTATGTATTACTTTTCAGATTTGAATGGTATGCAGACAGAGATCCATATTCAGCCAGAATGGGTTAAGTATATCCACAAAAACCAGGAGATATTAAAGGGATGGCTTAAATACAACATGATCATGTATCTTCAGAAACGGAATCCAAGCGTGCCGGGTATTTCAGATAAGCTTAAGCCTCCAGAGGTGCGCAAACTAGACAAAGTACAAAAGTATTGGAAACTGTTGTTAAAACTTAGGCCAGTTCGTGAGATCTATGGGGATGAGATAATAACAGAGAAAGACATCTCTATTGATCATTTTGTACCCTGGAGCTATGTTGCGCATGATGAATTTTGGAATCTGCATCCGACAAAAAGAGAGATCAATAGCAGCAAAAGTAATAGTCTTCCAGACTGGGATTTGTATTTTTCAAAATTGTGCCGACTGGAGTATTATTCCTATGAAATGATGAATACCTGTGATTCTGTTATGGAGGCTTTTGAAATATGTGCCAGCGAGCATTTAAATAGCAATGAGATACGGGGGCGTATTTACAAAAAAGGTCTGTCCCTTCTGGAATTTTCAAATGCACTGGAAGAAGTGGTTCACCCCGTTTACCAGTCGGCGAAAAACTGCGGGTTTCAAAACTGGATTTACACAGGGGATAATGAAATATAACCTTTATGATTACTTTGTCGAGCTAGCACTATAAAGAAAAAGGAGTGATCTTATGTCAGCGGCTCTATCCCTTCCAGGCTTCCCCTCCCTGAATACTGCCCTTACCTCAATCTTTGGAAATAATATACGAATTACACGTACCAGCCATGTCACCGGGGGAGATATTAACAAAGCCTGCCGTCTGGAATTGACGGATGGAACATGCGTTTTCATGAAGGCAAACAGCGAAGAAAATTTATCTTTTTTTACCGCTGAAGCAGCCGGCTTAGAGGCGATTGCACGTACCGGGGAGATCGGGACGCCGGAGCTGCTCTGTTATGGGACAGACGAGGGCAGGGGTGGGTTCTCCTTTCTTCTTATGGAATGGATACAGGGAGAGAGGCGAAGTTCGCATTACTGGGATATATTCGCACATCAACTGGCTGCCATGCACAGGGCGCCGGTGGAGAAGTTTGTTATTGGGGGCAGATATGGTTTTATTCAGAATAATTATATTGGTGCCAGACCTCAGACGAATACAGTGTATGACAGCTGGGTAACGTTTTTTCGTGATTGTCGTCTGGAACCACAGATCCGGTCTGCGAAGAATTATTTGGGGCCAGGGGATTTGAAAAGGACTGGCTGGCTTTTGGATCATCTTGGTGATTTTCTGGTGGAACCGCAATGTCCATCTTTGCTGCATGGTGATCTGTGGTCGGGAAACGTCATTGCAGGAAACGACGGAAAGGCGTGGCTGATCGATCCGGCAGTTTATGTGGGACATGCGGAAGCGGATATTGCGATGACAGAGCTTTTTGGTGGGTTTCCCCAGGAATTTTATTCGGCGTATCGGGAGGCCGGGCTTCTTCAACCAGACTATGAGGAGCGACGTGACTTGTATAATCTGTATCAGCTGCTAAACCATCTGAATATGTTTGGATGGAGTTATCTTTCATCGGTACGACGGATTCTGGATAAATATATCAGGTAATTCATCATTGGAGAAAAAGTATAGGAGTCTTTTGGAATAAGGTTCCATGTCAACATTACGTATTTTTCGCATACAATATAGAAATCCATAAATTGTATAGGTATGCAAAACGATGAAAAAATATGTGACATTATCGCTAGAAACACATCTTTTTTTTGGAAGGATAATGAAGGAACACGCGTTATTCCTTCTGGCTTCCTTTCCAGAAAAGGAGAAGGATTTTCGACAGAGGGCGGATCACTTTAGGGAAGAGTTTGAAGATGGACTTCGGAGGGCTGTTCAGCTTGCCAATGGCGTGATAAGTGAAGATGTTCTGGCTTCAGGGGAAGTGGTAACGGAATACACAGTTAGGGCAGAGTGCCAGACCAGTGAATTAACAGGTATTTCCATTGACACGCAGATTACGGAGGCGGAAGAGCGGCTTCACAGCGATTGTTCAAATAATCTAAACCGGGAAATGATTCAGGCTGTCAGAAGACTGAATCATCAGATGGCGAGGGCGCTGAATGGATTGATTGCTTTTAAGGAAGAGATTCTTCGGCGGGTAACAGGATGCCGGCTTTTTACGACCAATTATCCGCTGTTGATCGAACACATCCTGCGGGAAGCAAAACTGTATCGCCAGATTATCAATGAGCTTGAGCATAAAGGAAGGATATCGCCGGCAGGGATCAGAGAATTGGAATTATTCTGGAATCAGATTATGATGGAACATGCACAGTTTATCCGAGGTCTCCTTGATCCTACAGAATGTGAATTGATTAGAGCGGCAGATGAATTTGCGGAGGATTATAAGCATCTGTTAGAAGAGGCAAGAGATCGTGATCTGTGTACAATGGACGAATTGACAGCCAAAGCTCTGCACACGACAGAAAAATACCAGCGGTTCAAAACGGCTGGCACAGAAGGTATCACAGGTTGTGAGATACGTTCAATCATTCTGCCTCTACTGGCGGATCATGTACTTCGAGAAGCGAATCATTATTTACGGATTCTGGAAGATGTGGAGAAAAGCAAGGATTGTTAAGAGATTGAAACAGCATCGCAGATGTAGGTTCTGCGGTGCTGTCGAATTATATAAATTTCGTAGAAAAATGAACTAAACTTCCACTTGACTATTAAGTCCTACAAGTGTAATATTTAATAAAAAGTTCCTGGCAACGGGAATTTTTTTGAAACATAAAATCTTACAATTGTAATAGTTTAAAATTGGCGCCGTTGTGCCAAATGGAGGGAAACATGAACATGATAAAACAGGCAGGAATATTTGGGAGTCTTGTACTTTTGTCAGCAGTACTTTTGACTGGATGTGGGAAACGCATAGAGTCGCCCCAAAAAGCTTCTGTAAAGGAGACGGAAAATAAAATGATATCGGAGCAGCAGGAAAAAGGCTATGATCTTCCGATAGAAGAAAGCGAGAAGCAGGAAGCTCAGTCAGAGTGTATCGAAGTTATGGAACTGATCTCTGAAATTTATGCCAAAGCGGATAAGGGAAAAGCATCCAATGTTGTGATTAGCGAAAAAACTCTTTTAGAGATGCGGAATAGGGTGGAGCGGACAGGACGACCTGTCATGACTTCCATTACATATTCTAATATAGGAAATTACAGGAAGATGGAAAATTTTTTAGCTGATTGCCGGGAGAGAAAGAGTGGAACTGTGACCATATATAAAATTCATTCCGATGGCGGCATTGGGAGAGAAAAATATATATTTGATGGAAAGGAACTTTTCGTGTTGAGTGCCAGTGCAGGTTGGGAAGAAGGAGGACCGGTTGTATTTTATTTTTCTTATACTAGGATCAAAGAGTGGAGTTATACAAAAAAGGGATGGTTCTGCTATCAATTGTGTGTGCCAGAACCACCAGAAGTGACCGAGATAGTGGATGGCAGCCGAATGATCCGGGTAAGGCCGATGAAAAAGCGGCACCGGGAACTGTCAAAAAAATGTGTGCTGGGATTGGGGTATCAGGGGAATAATCTGCTGTGTTCAAACTGGGACGCCGGCCATATGAAAAAATTAGATTTTAATGGCATGTATGATCGTCTGTATGAGATGAAATATGGAAAGAAGTTCGAGGTGAAGAGCTATGGCGACGGTATTCCCAGCAGCGAGTTCGAGAGCCTGATCATGGAATATATTCCAGTGACGCCAGCAGAGTTACGAAAATATGCTGTGTATGATGAGAAAAAAAGGTTGTATGCCTGGGAGCGGTTGGGGTGCTCAAATTACGACCTTACATATTTTGGTATGAGTATTCCCGAAGTGACAAAGGTACGGGAAAATAAGGATGGTACCATTACCTTGACAGTGGAGGCCGTTTGTGAGATGGTGGTTGGTGAAGAGGCGGCGGTGACACATGAACTTATAGTCCGCTTTCACGAAGATGGAAGATTCCAGTATTTGGGCAACAAAATCTTAGAAAGCGACATGAAAAAAATTCCGAATTATCGTTATCGGGTGGAAAAAAGATAAGAGGAGTAATCATAATTTTATATTGCCAGTCAACATACCATTTGATATAATGATATTATATGTTTAACTTTTGTCGGAGGAAAGGATTTCATGATAGGAGGTTCAGAAATTCATGGTGAAGGAACTACAAAATAGAATAAAAGATTCCAAAGGACGCTCCATTTTATGGGTTGTGTTGGGGCTATTAGTTTTGATAGTTGTTCTGATGATCTCCAGCTTCTGGTTTCTAAAAACTGCCCAGAAAACTACAGAAAACTCTGTTTACGATGTAAGTGAAGTATATTTGCAGGAATTGACCAATCAGAAGGTAAACCAGTTCCAAATTAATTTGGATAATCAGGTAAGACAGCTTCGCATCGCAATTGCTACCCTTAATGCAAAGGATACTGGCAGTAAGGAAAAATTACAAGACTGCATCAAAGAGACGAACCAGGTAAGTGACTTTGATTTTTTTGCATTGATTGATGATGAAGGTACCATTTATACAGAGAGTGATGTTATCAATGACCCTTCTAAATATCCGTTTGTTAACAAGGATCCAAAAGAAGCGGAAGTTTCCATGGAGAAGGTGGATGGGAATAATCTGATCATGGTTTTAGTGCCGCTGGAGGATGCTTCTTTTGAGGGAAGGAAAATAACCAGGGCAGCCGCTGGAGTTAATGCGGATGTGTTTTCAGAAAAAATCTTTTCCCAGTATGATTTTGGCCGGATCTTTTGTGAAGTGATCACGGAGGATGGGTCCTTTGTTATAAAGACAAATCACAATCACTTAAAGGAAAAATCTAATTTGTTTTCTGGACTGGGGAGGGAGGCAGTTTTTGGAGAGAACTTTTCGTTAGACCATTTAAAAAGTGATATAAACGCAGGCAAATCTGGTGTCGCCTCCTACTATCTGCAGGATATCCTTCACTATACATATTACGCGCCGATCGAGGGAACGGACTGGTATATGAAGACGACGATACACTACGACCTGGTCAGCAGCAAGATCGATGCGGTACGGCTGACTATGACTCGAAACAGCCTGATTCAGCTTGCATTGGTGATACTAATTCTTCTTGCTGTATTTGGCATTTATTTGTCGGTGCGCAAGAAAAACGAGAAGCTTAATTATCAGAGAATTCAGGCGGAGGAAAGCAACAGGGCAAAGAGTACGTTTTTGTCCAATATGTCCCATGACATCCGTACTCCGATGAATGCCATCATAGGTTTCACCAATCTTGCGATCCAGAGCAAAGAGAGCATGGAGCGGGTTCAGGGCTATCTGGCTAAAATTCTGGCTTCCAGCAATCATCTGCTGACACTGATCAATGATGTTCTGGAGATGAGCAGAATTGAGAGTGGGAAGATCTATCTGGATGAGACGGAGTGCAATCTTTCTGAGATTCTCCATGATCTGAATACGATCATTATCGGGCAGATTGAGGGAAAACAGCAGGAACTTTTGATGGATGCGGTGGATGTTGTAAATGAAGATGTATACTGTGACAAGCTGCGGCTGAATCAGATTTTGCTGAATCTTCTCAGCAATGCTATCAAATTCACCCCTTCTGGCGGAAAGATATCGGTTCAGTTTAAACAAAAAGAAGAGGCCCCAGAGGGATATGGCGCCTATGAGCTTCGTGTAAAGGACAGCGGAATTGGAATGACGCAGGAATTTGCAGACAAAGTATTCACTCCTTTTGAGCGGGAGAGGACGTCTACAGTCAGCGGTATTCAGGGAACTGGGCTTGGAATGGCGATCACGAAGAGTATTGTCGATCTGATGGAAGGAAGGATTGAAGTAAAGACTGCGCCGGATCAGGGGACAGAATTTATCATTCACGTGAACTTCAAACTTCAGGAAACACAGAGGGAGTATACACCAATCGCGGAACTGACTGGTGTGAAGGCGTTAGTGGTGGACGATGATTTTGACGCCTGCGATGCCGCCACCAGAATGTTGTTAAAATTGGGAATGCAGTCGGAGTGGACTCTATCGGGTAAGGAAGCTGTGCTTCGTACCAAACAGTCTGTCAGCTTAAACGATGCTTTTGGTGTCTATATCATTGACTGGCGTCTGCCTGATCTGGGCGGCGTGGAGGTTGCGAGACAGATCCGGGCTATCGTGGGTGATTCAGCGCCAATCCTTATTATGACGGCATATGACTGGGCCAATATAGAAGATGAGGCGAGAGCGGCAGGGGTCAATGCCTTCTGCAGTAAGCCAATGTTTATGTCAGATCTACAGGCGACGTTGTCAAAGGCGATCGGTCAGCAGGTGATGATACCAGAAGCTTCAGAGGTGCCAGAGGAGACAGCAGATTTTACAGGCAAGAGAGTTCTTCTTGTGGAAGACAATGAATTAAACCGTGAGATCGCTCATGAGATTTTGTCTCAGGCTGGATTTGAAGTAGAGGCGGCAGAAGATGGCTCCATCGCGGTGGAGATGGTTGAAGGGTCAACGCCGGGATACTATGATTTGATTCTTATGGATGTTCAGATGCCGATTATGAATGGGTATGAGGCAACCAGAGCGATTCGCTCCCTGGAAAATAAAGAGCTGGCGTCGACGGTAATTATTGCCATGACGGCGAATGCTTTCGAAGAGGATAAAAAGGCGGCGTTGGATGCCGGAATGAACGAACACATAGCGAAGCCGATCGATATGGAAGTGTTGTTTGAGGTGCTGGGCAAAGTATGTAACGATTCGTGTACATGAAACAGAGATGTTTTAGAAAATGATCAGGGGCAGCCCTGCGGGTATGATTGTTACCCGTGGGGCTGCCCCTTTTGTCAGGCATGCTCCTGCATCAGCGTCCGAAGCAGCATAATATGATATTCTTCATCCTTTATGATCCGGGCAAGAACAGCATTGACAGAGCGATCCTGGATCATATTGATATGTATTTTGTATTGATTGATGGCAGACTTTTCGGCTTCAATGTCCGCCAGCAGCATCTTTCCGGTGATCTCTGGGAGAACGAGGTATTCCGGCGTCCACATGGATTGTCTTCCGTTTTGGTGCCTTGCTGTGAAATCTACCGTTCCGCCTAAGAGTTGGATCAGTTCACCGAGCTTCTGCAGATGCATCATTTCTGCCATGGCGATTCCCAGGAGGGATTTTGCCAGAGTACATTTCTCACCGGAAATCCGGTTTTCATTGTTGATGTACTGGGTGATGGCGGACATCTCTGACACGGACCCACAGTAGTCGATGCTCAGTAGGTTGGCATAGACTGGGTTCTTTTGTTCAGCCTGTATGGGAGGATAAGGTAAATCAACCATAATCGGTCTTATACCGGCGAAGCTGCAGTTATTGACGAGTTGGGTTGCGTTTTCTTCCATTTTAAAAACTCTCCATTTTTTTTATATAACAATATATTTGAAATTTTAGATAATATGCGTCTCCGGGGCTTGGCTTTACTTTCATATCAAAATAAAAAATATTTTTTTACTTGACTTGGAGCCCACTCCAGGTTGTATGATACTATTACAGTCATTTTTATACAGAAGGTTAAAACCGGAAAGGAGGCTGTGATGGATGACGATAAAAGAAGTGAGTGAGAAATTTCAGATTACTCAGGATACCTTGCGTTATTATGAACGGGTGGGGATGATCCCGCCGGTGACAAGAACTGCTGGCGGCATACGGGATTATCAGGAAACCGATCTGGCATGGGTAGAGCTGGCGGTATGTATGAGAAGCGCAGGACTGCCGGTGGAGGCAATGATCGAATACGTAAAGCTATTTCAAGAAGGAGACTCCACGATCCCGGCGAGACACCAGTTACTAACGACCCAGCGGGAAGTGCTGCTGGAACAGAGAGCACAGATTGATGATACACTAAAGCGTCTTGATTATAAGATTAGCAGATATGAAGAGGCATTAAAAACGGGAAAACTGACATGGGAATAGAAAAGGAGGAAGATCATGTATTTAGAAACTATAAATGGACCTGAGGATGTAAAAAAACTGGATATCGGACAGATGGAGCAGCTTGCCGGGGAGATGCGGGAGGCCCTTCTAAAGCGCCTGAGCTCACATGGAGGGCATTTTGGCCCCAATTTTGGGATGGTGGAGGCGACCATCGCCCTGCACTATGTGTTTGAATCCCCTAAGGATAAATTTGTCTTTGACGTGTCCCACCAGAGCTACTGCCATAAAATGCTTACTGGGAGAAAGGAGGCATATCTTAAGGAAGAACATTATGATGATGTATCTGGATATTCCGATCCAACAGAGAGCCAGCATGACTTTTTTAATATCGGCCATACGTCTACCTCTGTGAGTCTCGCCAGCGGTCTTGCCAAGGCAAGAGACCTGAGAGGAGAAAAGGAAAATATCATCGCCATTATCGGTGATGGATCTCTCAGCGGCGGGGAAGCGCTGGAAGGTATTGATTTTGCGTCGGAACTGGAAAGTAATTTTATCATTCTGGTGAATGACAATGATATGTCCATCGCGGAGAACCATGGGGGATTGTACAAAAATCTTAGGGCTCTGAGAGAGAGCGGTGGAACCTGTGACTGCAATCTGTTTCGTGCTATGGGCCTGGACTATGTCTATCTTGGAGAGGGTAATGATATTGGAAAACTGATCGAATTGTTCCAGAGGGTAAAAGATATCAATCACCCCATCGTCGTCCATATCAACACGATAAAAGGAAAGGGATATGCACCCGCAGAGAAGAATAAGGAAGACTGGCATTGGTGCATGCCTTTCGATCTACGTACGGGAACGCCCACAGAGGCTTTTGAGGGGGAAGATTATGCAGATCTGACCTGTGAGTTCCTGATGGAAAAGATGAAAAGGGATCCCATGGTCACTACGGTTGTGGCGGCAGTTCCTACGAATATCGGTTTTACAGAAGATAAGAGAAGGAAAGTCGGCCGGCAGTTCGTGGATGTAGGGATTGCCGAGGAGCATGGCATCGCGTTTTGCTCTGGCATCGCAAAAAATGGCGGCAAGCCGGTATTTGCCACCCACTCCAGTTTTATGCAGAGGACCTATGACCAGTTGTCCCAGGATCTGTGCGTCAACCGTAGTCCGGCGACGATTTTGGTCAATACCGCTTCGGTTTATGGTATGAATGACATTACCCATCTGGGGATATACGATATCGCCATGATGTCAAATATTCCGAATCTGGTCTATCTAGCGCCGACGAACAGCGAGGAATACTTTGCCATGCTGGACTGGAGCATCGAGCAGACAAAGCATCCGGTAGCCATCCGCATTCCCTGTAATGGTGTGATCCATGCGAAAGAGATCGTGGATACCGACTATAGTGTGCTGAACCGCTATCAAGTGGCGCAAAAGGGAAGCGGGACCGCGGTTTTAGCACTTGGGGATTTCTTCCAATTAGGGGAAGAAGTGGCAGCGGCGATTGGGGAAAAGACGGGGATCACTCCCACCCTGATCAATCCCCGCTATATCACAGGACTGGATGAAGAACTGTTAAAGCAGCTAACAGAGGATCATGCCTTTGTAGTTACTCTGGAGGATGGGATATTAAATGGTGGTTTTGGAGAAAAGATCACCAGGTTTTACGGCCCTTCTAATATGAAAGTGTACAACTATGGGCTGAAAAAGGAATTTCTCGACCGCTATGTGGTAGAGGATGTGATGAGGGAAAATCATCTTACACCGGAACTGATCCTGCAGGATCTCGGATTTTAGTATAGCGATTTCTACTGCGGGGACAGTTAAAAGATTAGCTGCTGGCAACGCCGGCAGCCTTTCTTATTTCCTGCATATGCTTAATCTCATCCTCTTGGGTAGAGATTATATTCTCAGCGAGTCTACGGACTTCGTCGTTGTCAGTGCTGTCTAAGATGGCGCGGGACATATCTATTGCCATCTGGTGATGTGGGATCATCCCATCGATAAAAGCCTGTTCCACGTTTTGGGCTGTGGAGGCAGTATGTTGCATGGTTTTATGCTGGGACAACAGCTCTCCATATTTTGTCAGGAAGTCCTGTTCCTTTTTGGTATCTTTTAGCCCGGAGTCGTCGATCTCATCTTTTAGGCGTTCCATCAATTGGATCTCCTCTTTCTGTGTTTTGTAGATCGACTCAGCTAGCAGCTTTAACTCTTCGTTGGCGCTGAGACGGAGATATTCTTTGGCCATATCTAATGCGGCTTCATGGTGGGGGATCATACCCTCAAGATAATCCTCAGAAGCATTTCCTTCGGGATCATTATAATCTTCTTCCATTTCTTCCATCATATCTTCCATGATATCCTCCTGTTCCCGCAGAAACTGGTTCAGGTATTTATCCCTATCCATAGGAGAAGAGGTCGCCTGTACGGAATCTCCAGTTGTGGCATTTGCATCGGCTCTCTCAGGGGCGGAATCGTGATCGGTGCCTACGCCGCTGGCAAATCCCCACACGAATAGGATTATGAGGACAACGACGATGATTAGACCGATCAGTCCATATTTTTTTCGATTATTCATCTTGCACTCTCCTTTTGTGTTATTTTTCATTATTATTTGTGATTATGATGGAGGTTATACATAAAATCTTTTCCATCGTAAAGAATAGAAAGAGCAATGATTGAAAAAGATCCGGTATACTTAAAAAATGGAGATGATGATATGCTAATAATCAATGGCAGAATACTTACCATGACAGGAACAGACTATGAACATGGGTATTTGTATAGTCAGGGAAAAAGAATAAAAAAAGTGGGAGATATGAAAGAGTTTCCAGATTCCATAAGACAACAATGCCAAAAAGAAAAGGACCAGGTGCTGGATGTTCAGGGAGCATGGGTGACGCCAGGGCTGATCGATGCCCACTGCCATGTAGGGATCGCCGAGGAAAAATGGGGAGCCATCGGGGATGACTGCAATGAGATGACGACGCCGGTAACACCGCAGATCCGCGCTTTAGATGGAATCAATCCCATGGATCCAGCGTTTCACGATGCCATTCAGGCGGGCATCACATCATTGATGACAGGTCCCGGAAGCTCGAATGTAGTGGGAGGGCAGTCTGTGTTTATGAAAGTACAGGGGCGATGTCTGGATGAAATGGTGGTAAAGGCGCCTGCTGCCATGAAAATAGCCTTTGGAGAAAATCCGAAAGTAAATTATGGAGATAAAGATAAGATGCCAGGAAGCCGGATGGCTATCGCAGGAATGCTTCGAGAAGAGCTTTATCGGGCATGTCAGTATGAAGAGCAGAAAAAGAGGGGAAATATCAATCCAGGAGAGGAAGATTTCCGTATGGAATGCTGGATTCCAGTACTTCATGGGGAAATATCATTAAAAGCCCATGTACACCGGGCAGATGATATTCTGACAGCGATTCGTATTGCGAAAGAATTTGGTCTGAATATGACGCTGGATCACTGTACCGAAGGCCACCTTATCGCAGATGAAATCGCAGAATCTGGATTTCCAGCCATCGTTGGTCCAGATCTTACCTCTCGGTCAAAGATCGAGGTGAAAAATATGAGTTTTAAAACCGCAGGGGTGTTGGAACGGGCAGGAGTGAAGACGGCAATTATGACAGACCATCCGGTGTCTCTGATCCAGTATCTTCCCCTCTGCGCTGGTCTCAGTGTCAAACAGGGCCTTTCCATGGAGGGCGGTCTGCGGGCAATCACCCTCCATGCGGCGGAGATCTGTGGAACCGCAGACCGTGTTGGTTCACTGGAGCCAGGAAAAGATGCAGATATTGCAATATTTTCCGGTAACCCGATGGAACTATTCACCAAAACCCTTTATACTATTATTGATGGTAACATTACATTTCAAAATGCTTCGTATTCTCAGCCAGTTGGACAGCAAGTCTTGTAAGCTCGCCAATGGCTTCATGACATTCGGTGACGATGTCATTGAGCTCCATCATAGAAGCAGATGTTTCTTCTGTGCTTGCAGCATTTTCTTCCGCGATAGAAGCAAGATTGTCCACAATGCCGGTAACAGTCTCTTTGTGCATGTTCAGGGCCGTGGTCTGCTCTCTGATCTGTGTAATGGCTTCGGTTACCTCATGAATTTCTGTATTCAGTGACTTAAACATTTGCTCTGTCTCGCAGAGCTTGTCATTCTGAACTTTAATATTATCTGTCACTTCATTCATGGTTTTTACGCTGGTATCTGAATTCTCAATAAGATCATTGACAATCTGTACAATACGTTCCGCGGACTGGCGTGACTGCTCAGAAAGGTTTCGGATCTGGTCCGCTACCACAGCAAAGCCTCTGCCGTTTTCTCCAGCCCTTGCAGCCTCAATACTGGCATTCAGGGAAAGAAGATTGGTCTGAGCAGCGATATCTGTGATCAGTTCCGTCGCCTCCCGGATCTGCTGGGCGGATTGATTGGTCAGGTTGGTCTGTTTTTGTACCTCATTGACAGATTCTTTTGTTTTTTCACTGATCTCTGTCAATTCTTCCAAATTTTTGCCGGCTGTCTTATTGTATTCCTTCATCTTTTCTGAACTGCTGTTCAGTGTCTCTACATTGTGAGACGTCTCTTCCAGCGCCTGTCCCATTTCATTCACCCTCTGATTGGCTGACATCGTCTCGTGAGCTTGACTGGTAGCTCCACCAGCGATTTCATCCACGGCTATATTTACATTACTGATCGAGGTTGAGATCAGCTTAAAGGAAGAGGAAAATTTGTCGGAAAAATCCTCCAATGCCTTTGAAGAATCGGTAATACTGGTGATAATCTCATGTAGAGAATCGATCAGGCTCTGAATGGCTCTTGCGATATCTCCCACTTCGTCGCCCCGATTCAGAAGCTGAGGTCTCATTTCAAAGTTCAGTACACCTCTGGCGACGTTTCCAAGATTATTGACAGCGCCGTCCAGACTTTTCACAATACGGATCACCATAAAAAGAACGATGATAAAGGTAACGACAAACATGCCAAACATAGCCAGGGACATCGAAAGGATCGTGCTTCTCATTCCCTTAATAACCTGATCCCGGCTTCTGCCGCAGAAGATGCTTCCGATGACATCTTTGGTGCCCGGCTGGTACAGAGGTACATAATAACCGGAATAGGGTTTTCCAAACAGTTTAATGTCAGTGGAAAAATAGTCCTCTCCTTTTTGCAACTTTTCATAAATGTCGGCGGAGACTTTGGTATTGATCTCCCGTTCCCCAGATTCATCTGTCAGGGTGGTGAGAACACGAGTGTCTCCGTAGAAAAGGGATAGTTCCACATCTTGTTCTTCTTTAATGTGATCGATCAGATCATAATCCCCACTCAACGTCTTTGATCCTTTGGTAAGGGTATCCCCATTCATGGCAAAATCACTGTCTTCATTCAGTTCCATGTAGGTCTGCCGTACACTCCTCGCAATACCACTCACTTCCCGCTCTACCAGGTTATCCGACAGGTCGTTTTGCTTTACGGCTCCGAGCACAATACCGATGATCGTAATCAGAAGAATGGGTACTGCCACAGTTAGGCTCAGCTTCAAAGCCAACCTAAAACCCTTTTTTTCTTTCATAAATTTTCCCCCTTTTACTTAAAAGTAATGTGTATTAAAATGAGAGTAATCATATTATACCTTTTTGTTCCAAAATTTGCAAGAAAAAAGAGAGAAGCAGTACATCTTTTGATGGGATACATAATTTGTTTTATATATTTGGTATAATAGAAAATAGAATGTATGAAAAAGGGGGCATATGCGATGCGAAAAACCAAGATTATCTGTACCATGGGACCGGCGACAGACCGGGAGGGGGTGCTTGAAGCACTGATCCATGAGGGGATGAATGTGGCGAGATTTAACTTTTCTCACGGAAGCCACGAGGAACAGAGCCGCCGGATGAAAATGGTGCGGGAGCTGAGGCAGCAGTGCGATAAGCCGGTGGCGATGCTTTTGGACACGAAGGGGCCAGAGATCCGCACTGGAGTTTTTGAGGGAGGAAAGGCAGTGCTGGAACAGGGGCAGCAGTTTACCCTTACCTGTCGTGAGATTATGGGCAATTCCACCATGGTCTCCGTGACGTATCCGAAGCTTTATGAGGACGAGAAGCCAGGAAACCGTATTCTGATTGATGATGGGTTGATCGAGATGGTGGTGAAAGAGGTCCGGGGTGAGGATATTATCTGTCAGGTGGTGAACGGAGGCGTAGTCTCTGACCATAAGGGAGTTAATGTGCCTAATGTCCATATCAGCCTTCCCTACATGAGCGAAAAAGATAAAGAAGATATTTTGTTTGGAATTCAACAGGATGTGGATTTTGTGGCGGCATCCTTTACGAGAACCGCCGAGGATGTAAAACAGGTCCGGCAGCTACTGGATGATAATGGCGGCGAGGACATCAATATCATTGCTAAGATTGAAAATGCGGAAGGAGTAGAGAGAATCGATGAGATCATTCGGGCGGCAGACGGTATCATGATCGCCAGAGGGGACATGGGAGTGGAGGTGCCGGATGAAGAGGTGCCGGTGATCCAGAAAATGATCATCAAAAAGGTATACGAGGCTGGCAAACAGGTGATCACAGCGACCCAGATGCTGGATTCTATGATCAAGAATCCAAGACCCACCAGGGCAGAGACCGCCGATGTGGCAAATGCGATCTATGATGGAACCAGCGCCATCATGTTGTCTGGCGAGACGGCGGCAGGGAATTATCCGGTGGAGGCGCTGAAGACGATGGTTCGTATCGCCGAGCGCACAGAAAAGGATGTGGATTACCGGAAGCGTTTTTTCCAGCATGAAAGAAAAGCGAACCCGGATATCACTGACGCCATCTGCCACGCAACTTGTACCACTGCTCACGATCTGAATGCCAGGGGGATCGTTACTGTTACAAAATCGGGGCGCTCTGCCAGGATGATTTCCAGATACCGGCCAGACTGTGACATCATTGGCTGTGCCATGTCAGAAAAGGTGACGAGGCAGTTGAACATGTCCTGGGGAGTGACGCCGGTACTACTGGAAGAAAAGAATAAGGTATTTGAGCTCTTTGACTATGCCACAGAGGCGTGCATCCAGAAAGGACTGGTACACAAGGGCGATGTGGTGGTATTTACTTCGGGAGTCCCCATCGGTATCTCCGGCACCACCAATATGATCAAAGCTCAGATCATAGTCTGATCCAGGCAGGGGCAGATTGAAAAAAATTTCTTTTAGGTTGACTTTTGTCTCCTTTTGGTTATAATTATACTTGGGAAACGATTTGATTTTATAGATTCCGCGACAGTACATCGCGAAACCAAATAAAAACTACTTAGGAGGTAAATTTCTCATGGCAACAAAGGCTAATTACAAACTTGAAGAAATTGGCGCTGGCAAAGTTGGTTTTTCCAAGACCCGTGCTATCATCGAAGCTGGATTTTATGGTAACAATGTAGTAAAGGTAAACACGTTGAAGGAGGCATATAATCTGGCTAAAAATTCACCAGGAACGATTGTTACAGATATGCCTGTATACAGAGGAGAAGAGTTCGGTCTCGATGCAGACGCGAAAGTATTGCTTTTTAATGATGGTGCTGTAACAGGACGTTATGCGGCAGCACGTCGTATCAAAGGAGAGCCGGGCGTAGATGCTCCAAAACTGGATAAAGTAGTTATGGACGCTATGTACAAGACTCGTTTCAGAAAATTATATCATGCTACTGTATTTGTAGGTCTTGATCCGGAGTTTATGGTAAAAGCTCATCTTCTGATTCCAGAAGGAGAAGAAAACATCATGTACAACTGGATGTTGAATTTCCAGTACATGTCAGATGAATATGTAAAGATGTACAAAGAATCCAAGATGGTTGGCGACGGCAAAGAGGCAGATATCTATATCTTCTCAGATCCGCAGTGGAAACCGACCCAGAGCCCGGATGTAGATTATAGCTGCCTGAGCGATGATCAGACACTCTGCTATTTCGATACAAACGAGAACTGCGCTGCTATCCTCGGAATGAAATACTTCGGAGAGCATAAAAAAGGAACTCTTACCATGGCATGGGCGATCGCAAACCGCAATGGTTATGCTTCCTGCCACGGTGGACAGAAAGAATATACTCTTTCAGATGGTTCCAAATACGTAGCTTCCGTATTCGGTCTTTCCGGATCTGGTAAATCCACACTGACTCATGCAAAACATGACGGAAAATATGGTGTTACAGTTCTTCATGATGACGCTTTCATCATCAATACAGATTCTTGTTCTTCTGTAGCATTAGAGCCTACTTACTTTGATAAGACAGCAGATTATCCGACTGGATGTCCAGACAACAAATATCTGCTTACCGCCCAGAACTGTTCTGCTACACTGGATGAGGATGGAAAGATCCAGCTCGTGACAGAAGATATCCGTAATGGCAACGGACGTGCGATCAAGTCCAAACTCTGGTCACCAAACCGTGTTGACAAGATCAATGAGCCTGTAAACTCCATTATCTGGATCATGAAAGATCCTGCTATTCCACCGGTAGTAAAACTCAAAGGTTCTGCCCTTGCTTCTGTAATGGGTGCAACTCTTGCTACAAAGACTTCTACCGCAGAGCGTGTAGCAGCAGGAACAGACCTGAATGCACTTCGTATTGTACCATATGCAAACCCGTTCAGAACCTATCCGCTGGTAAATGACTACGAGAAGTTCAAAAAGCTGGTAGAGGAAAAGAACGTAGACTGTTACATCGTAAATACTGGTGACTTCATGGGCAAAAAGGTACAGCCAAAAGATACTCTCGGAATCCTTGAGTCTATCGTAGAAGGAAAAGCCCAGTTCAAACAGTGGGGACCATTTGAAGATATCGAGATCATGGATTGGGAAGGCTTTATTCCAGATCTGAACGACAATGACTACAAAGCTGCTTTGAAGAATGCTATGGAGCATCGTGTAAGTGCCGTTGAGAACTTTGCGACAGCAAAAGACGGATATGATAAACTTCCAGATGAGGCACTCCAGGCAGTGAAGAAACTGGTAGCAGCACTTAGCTAATTAACTACAGTTTAAAAAAATTAACATTGGCAGAAGCACTTTTTCCCTGTAAAAAGGTAGTATCATGGGAAAGGGTGCTTTTTAAAATATGTTATTTTATCCTTATAAGCGGAAATTAAAAAATATCATAATTTTCTTGAACTCTTTATATATCTGTGCTAGTATATAAATATAAACTAGATAAGATCATAAAATTCCGCTGCAAATCACTATAAATTTTTGATAATATATGTGGCGGAGTGCAGATATCCAGTGTTGTTGGGACAGTGTTTATTCTTTGCATTTCCTGCATGAAAGAGGGGGATGCGTTGGGAAAAGCAACAGGGATACGGAATTACCGGCAGCGTGTAAAAGAATTAAAAGAGCTGAATCTGACCAGTGACCTGCTTTCTTCCGTTGTTTTTGAGGATACCACAGCGATTCAGGATGTACTTCGCATTTTGACGGGAATCTGCGATCTGAAAATACTCCGGGTAGAACCGCAGAGGAGTTTCCGGAATCTGTATGGCCGGAGCTCCATATTGGATATTTGGGCGGAGGACTCGCGGGGAAACCAGTATAATATGGAGATTCAGATTGCAGAAAACGAAGATCATTTGAAGCGGTCACGTTTTATCCAGAGCCGGATTGACAGCCGCAGCCTGGGGAGTGGCATGGGATATGACGAATTACCTGATCTATACTTGATCTTTGTTACAGAAAAAGATTTTTTGAATGTAAGGACAGGTATCACAAGGATCGTTCGTATAATAAAAGGAACGGATCGTCAGATAGAGAACGGTGTCCATGAGATTTATGCAAATCTTGAATATCCGGCGGAAGACGAGGAAGTCACAAGGCTGCTACGGTTTATAGGAGACACAAACAATCCGGAAATATCACGGGATGGCTTTCAGAATTTGTCAGAGCGTGTGGAATATTTGAAAAATGAGACAGGAGGTGCAAGAGGTATGTGTGAATTGATGGAGAGAGAATGGAATAATGGCCGGGAAGAAGGGCGCAAAGAAGGGGAGCTGTTTCGTCTGATTGATCAAGTAGTCAAAAAGCGCGATCGGAATATAACGATGGAAGAGATTGCAGATGCGCTCGAAGAGGAAGAAGTGATGATCCAGCGGATTCTGCTGGCGGCTTCTGAGGCGGGATCAGATAAAGTGGAGGAGATCTTTGCCTGTTTATAACAGGTGGGTGGTGATTTTGTAAAACCGGTATTGTAAAAAAGGATGAGACCGTGTAAAATGGTTATAAAGGAGGGATATCATGAAACGACTTTGTTCTATAGCAGTTGTGTTTGTTCTTCTGGGAAATATTTTTTCATGCCAGGGGGCTGTGATGGAGGCAAAAGCCAAGGCCGTTCTGAATAAGAAGAATGCAACTTTGACAGTTGGTGAGAAACTGCAGTTAAAATTAAAAAACAATACAAAAAAGATTCGATGGACCAGTTCGAACCAGAAAGCAGCAAAGGTTTCAAACCGCGGACTGGTGACGGCAAAAGCGACGGGTAGTGCCCGCATAACAGCGAAAGCAGGTGGAAAGAAATACCTATGCCGTATCAAAGTGGTGGCAAAGACAAAGAATTCTTTTGCCAAAAAAGTTTTAGAACTGGTGAATAAAGAACGTGCTAAGGTAGGACGAAAAGCACTCAAACTAGATACTTCCCTAAATCGTGCCGCTAAGGTACGTGCCAAGGAGATCACAGAGGTATTTTCCCATGATCGTCCGGATGGAAGCAGTTGTTTCAGTATTATGAAAGAAATGGGAATTTCCTACCGGGCTGTGGGTGAAAATATTGCGGCGGGCCAGCCGACACCGAAAGAGGTGGTGAATAGCTGGATGAATTCCGAGGGTCATCGTGCGAATATCCTATCAAAGGATTTTGAAAAATTGGGCGTCGGTTATGTGAAGATCGGCGGTGCATATAAGCACTACTGGGTACAACTATTTTCAGCTTAGTTCAATGCGCCAATCCGTATCATTGAGCTAGCCAGGCTTCACTAGCCTATCTAATCCGAATTTTTTCTTGACAAAAAGGATCACACACGCTATAATAATTTAGCATGCGTTCGTGTGGTCTTTTTGTATACAAAAAATTCTGCTCGGATGTAATAAAAACCGGATTCTTTCGGGGAATCTGGGATTAAATCAATTACAGGAGGTGAAAATTAATGCCAACTTTTAACCAATTAGTAAAGCAGGGTAGAAAATCGGTTGCGAAGAAGTCAAATTCTCCAGCACTTCAGTACACTTACAACTCACTGAAAAAGAAATCTACAGAGAGTGCTTCTCCACAGAAGCGTGGTGTATGTACTGTTGTTCGTACTGCTACACCGAAAAAGCCTAACTCAGCGCTTCGTAAGATTGCCAGAGTTCGTCTTTCTAACGGTATCGAGGTAACCAGCTATATTCCAGGTGAAGGTCATAACCTTCAGGAGCATAGTGTTGTTATGATTCGTGGTGGAAGAGTAAAAGACCTTCCAGGTACCAGATATCATATCATTCGTGGAACACTTGATACTGCTGGTGTTGCTAACAGAAAACAGGCTCGTTCCAAATATGGTGCGAAGAGACCGAAAGCAGGAAAATAAATTTTCCCGGAAATAAATTTCCATGGAAATTAGATTTTCCGCAGTAAATTTTCCGTCATACAAGATGACGGCAGAATTTATCGATACGGAGAATGCGCATGATCATGGCGTATCTTCGGATTACAGAGTTACTGTAATTACTAATTTAAAAGTACCGGATTAATTTTTGCATCATTATTTTATAGAGACAGTTCGCGATCGTGCGGATTGTATACGAAACGAAGCAAGATTTAAGCTGGTGCGGACACTAGTAGTGAGTACCTGTGAATTAATATTATTATTAAGGAGGGAAGTAACGTGCCACGTAAAGGACATATTCCAAAAAGAGATGTGCTGGCAGATCCAGTTTACAAAAACAAAGTTGTGACAAAACTGATCAACAACATTATGTTGGACGGTAAAAAGGGTGTGGCTCAGAGAATCGTATATGGTGCTTTTGAGGAAATCTCAGAAAAGACCGGAAAAGATGCACTGGACGTATTTGAAGAGGCGATGAATAACGTAATGCCTGAGCTTGAGGTAAAGGCAAGACGTATTGGTGGTTCCACATACCAGGTTCCGATTGAAGTAAGGCCGGACCGCAGACAGGCTCTGGCGCTTCGCTGGCTGACACTTTATTCACGTAATCGTGGAGAAAAGACAATGAAAGAAAGACTTGCCAGTGAGATCATGGATGCAGCAAACAATACAGGAGCATCCGTAAAGAAGAAAGAAGATATGCACAAGATGGCAGAGGCAAATAAAGCCTTCGCTCATTACAGATGGTAAGAAGTGGAGCTTGAGGCCGCGAAGGCTTCAGCGTTTGCACACTATCGTTGGTAAAGAAAAGCAACGAGTTGCTTTTCTTAGAAAGTTTGCTGACGCAAACTTTTGCCTGAAGAACGAAGAAAATTGTGTATTAGACGAGAAAATATAGGAGGAAAGAACCTTGGCTGGAAGAGAATATCCATTAGAGCGTACCAGAAATATTGGTATCATGGCTCATATCGATGCTGGTAAGACAACACTTACAGAGCGTATTCTGTATTATACCGGTGTCAATTATAAAATCGGTGAGACTCATGATGGTGCTTCCACAATGGACTGGATGGAGCAGGAGCAGGAAAGAGGTATTACCATTACTTCTGCTGCTACTACCTGCCACTGGACACTGGAAGATCACCACAAGGCAAAACCAGGCGCTTTAGAGCATCGTGTCAACATCATCGACACCCCTGGACACGTAGACTTTACGGTAGAAGTAGAGCGTTCTCTTCGTGTTTTGGACGGTGCTGTCGGAGTATTTGATGCGAAAGCCGGCGTTGAGCCTCAGTCCGAAAATGTATGGCGTCAGGCTGACACATACAATGTACCGCGTATGGCATTCATCAATAAGATGGATAAAATGGGCGCAGACTTTTTCTATTCGGTTCAGACAATCATTGACCGTCTGGGCAAAAATGCGATTCCTGTTCAGATTCCGATCGGAAAAGAAGACGATTTTATGGGCTTGATCGATCTGTTTGAGATGGAAGCATATTATTACAAAGATGATAAAGGTGAAGATATTGAGATCACAGAGATTCCAGATGATTTGAAGGATCTTGCTGAAGAATGGCACAGCAATCTTGTAGAGAAGATCTGCGAGCTGGATGATGATCTGATGATGCAGTATCTGGAGGACCAGGAGCCATCCGTTGATGAGCTTAAAAAGGCCCTTCGTAAAGGAACGATCGCCTGTGAGGCAGTTCCTGTATACTGTGGTTCTGCTTACAAAAATAAAGGTGTTCAGAAGATGCTGGACGGCGTTATCGAGTATATGCCAGCTCCTACAGATATTCCTGACATTATGGGAACAGACGAAGAGGGCAACGAGATTACTCGTAAATCATCCGACGACGAGCCATTTTCTGCTCTGGCATTTAAGATCATGGCAGATCCATTCGTTGGTAAACTGGCATTCTTCCGTGTATATTCTGGAACATTGAACTCTGGTTCCTATGTATTGAATGCGACCAAAGGAAAGAAAGAGCGTGTTGGACGTATCGTTCAGATGCATGCCAACAAGCGTAATGAAATTGATAAAGTATACTCTGGTGATATCGCAGCAGCAGTTGGTTTCAAAATGACAACTACTGGTGATACGATCTGCGATGAGCAGCATCCGGTTATTCTGGAGTCCATGGAATTCCCAGAGCCGGTTATCGAGCTTGCGATCGAGCCTAAGACAAAGAATGACCAGGGTAAAATGGGTGAAGCGCTTGCAAAACTTGCAGAAGAAGATCCTACCTTCCGTGCTCATACAGATTCAGAGACAGGTCAGACGATCATCGCTGGTATGGGTGAGCTTCATCTGGAGGTTATCGTGGATCGTCTGCTTCGTGAGTTCAATGTAGAAGCAAATGTAGGTGCTCCACAGGTTGCTTACAAAGAAACCTTTACCACACCGGTTGATGTGGATAGCAAATATGCTAAACAGTCTGGTGGTCGTGGACAGTATGGTCATTGTAAGGTTAAATTCGAGCCTATGGATCCTAACGGCGAAGAGACATTCAAGTTTGAGTCTACGGTAGTCGGTGGTGCGATTCCGAAGGAATACATCCCTGCTGTCGGAGAGGGTATCGAAGAAGCGGCACAGGCTGGTATTCTTGGTGGATTCCCTGTACTTGGTGTATATGCGAATGTATGGGATGGCTCCTACCATGAAGTCGATTCCAGCGAAATGGCATTCCACATCGCTGGTTCTATGGCATTCAAAGACGCGATGAAGAAAGGTAACCCTGTTCTTCTTGAGCCGATCATGAAAGTAGAAGTTACAATGCCGGAAGAATACATGGGCGATGTAATCGGAAGCCTGAATGCGAAGCGTGGACAGATCGAAGGTATGGACGATATCGGCGGCGGTAAGCTGGTTCGTGCGTTTGTACCTCTGGCAGAGATGTTTGGTTACTCCACAGAGCTGCGTTCGGCAACTCAGGGACGTGGTAACTACTCTATGTTCTTTGAGAAATACGCACAGTGTCCGAAAAATGTACAGGACAAAGTTCTTGCTCAGAAAACGGACAAATAGTTATAACGAGAAAGCGGGCAGTCAATACTGAACCGCGTGTATAATAAATTTTGTTGAATCAGGCGGATTTAACAGAGAAAAGCCGATAAGTTTTATGAATTAGGGATTGATTTTTTGGGAAATATCCCATATAATAGAGACATATTGGCAATCAGAGCAAAATTTCTAAAACAAAATAAAAAATATGTTAGGAGGACGTTTAGAAATGGCTAAGGAAAAGTATGTAAGATCGAAACCACATTGTAACATTGGTACAATTGGTCACGTAGACCATGGTAAAACAACATTGACAGCAGCTATCACTGCTACACTTGCTGCAAGAGTAGAGGGTAATGCAGCTGTAGATTTCGCAAATATTGATAAAGCTCCAGAAGAGCGTGAAAGAGGTATCACAATTTCCACAGCTCACGTTGAGTATGAGACAGAGAATAGACATTACGCACACGTTGACTGCCCAGGACATGCTGACTACGTTAAGAACATGATCACTGGTGCTGCTCAGATGGATGGTGCGATCCTTGTTGTAGCTGCTACTGATGGTGTTATGGCTCAGACAAAAGAGCACATCCTTCTTTCCCGCCAGGTAGGTGTTCCTTATATCATCGTATTCATGAACAAATGTGATATGGTGGATGACGAAGAACTTCTTGAGCTGGTAGAGATGGAGATCACAGAGATCCTTGAGGAGTATGAGTTCACAGATTGTCCGATCATCAAAGGTTCTGCTCTTGGTGCATTGGAAGATCCAAGCAGCAAATGGGGCGACGCTATCATGGAGCTCATGAGCACTGTTGATGAGTATATTCCAGACCCAGAGCGTGACACAGATAAGCCATTTGTAATGCCTGTCGAGGACGTATTCTCTATTACAGGACGTGGTACAGTTGCTACAGGACGTGTAGAGGCTGGTACACTTCACCTCAATGACGAAGTAGAGATCGTTGGTATCAAAGAAGAGACACGTAAGGTTGTTGTAACTGGTATCGAGATGTTCCACAAAGAGCTGGAAGAGGCTCAGGCTGGAGACAATGCTGGTGTACTTCTTCGTGGTGTTCAGAAGAACGAGATCGAGAGAGGACAGGTTCTTTCTCAGCCAGGTTCCCTTACCTGCCATACAAAGTTCACAGCGCAGGTTTACGTACTGACTAAGGACGAGGGTGGACGTCATACTCCATTCTTCAACAACTATCGTCCACAGTTCTATTTCCGTACAACAGACGTAACTGGTGTGATCGAGCTTCCGGCTGGCACAGAGATGTGCATGCCTGGTGACAACGTAGAGATGACCATCGAACTGATTCACCCAATCGCTATGGATCAGGGTCTTACATTCGCTATCCGTGAGGGTGGACGTACAGTAGGTTCTGGTCGTGTGGCTACGATTATTGAGTAATTGGTAAAAAGCTAGATTTTATGGGGCTTTCCGAGAAATCGGGAAGCCCTTTTTGAAA
>CANRYS010000029.1 GCA_947644305.1 uncultured Roseburia sp. | reverse complement strand
GACAGCTTATTCAAGTGCGCCAATTTAGGGTTTTCCTCTACTTTCTTTCACACTACTACCTCCTCATTTATTCTTGTTATATGATGCCAGGGTCAAAAGGTCAAAATGCCGTTCATGCTTGCATGATAAGGCATGCGACCTTGAGACCCGCCAAACATGAGAAAGGAGCGATTTACACCGTAAATCAGCGGATTTCGAATGTTTGAAGGATTGCGGAAGTTGTGAAACAACGAAGCAATCCGCATCATTTGTTGGGGGCAAAATACCCTTTTGACCCAACATCATTATATTTCATTTTTTCCTGTTTTTCTTGAACTATTTTATTGAAAACTAATACGATTTTGATCGGATCGGATTGAACCCAGACAAAGAATATGATATCATTGAAAGAAAAGGAAGGAGGGAACTCTATGGCAGCATCGGGCACCACCAGTTACATCGAGAACATAACCCATCAGACACAGCACCGCCCCTTTTCGATACACCACACGATCGTACATCCGAATGTACCGTGCGCCTTATACCTTCATTGCCATTCGGAAATGGAATTTTTTTATTTGGAAAAAGGAAAGGTAACGCTGCAGGTGGAAGACAAGGACTATTTTTTGCAGGAAGGCGACGCTGTCTTTATCCCGCCAAATCTGCTCCACAGCTCCTGGCGGGCCTGCGGTCTGCTGGATGAGTGTTCCTTCTATGCCATTGTTTTCTCCAGGGAAATGATTATGGATTGTGTGCCGTCCTATTGTGAACACTATTTTGAGCCGATTTTGTACAGCGCCGGGAACTGCTCACTTTCCATCAAGCCCGATGCGGAATGGAAACGGGACATTCTTACACGTTTAAAGGAGGTATTTTCTCAATTTCAAACAAAGATAGAAAACTGCGAGCTTTTGCTGCGGGGCAACCTGCTTATGATCTGGCAGCTCCTTTATAACGAACATCTGTCTCAGATAAGCAGCCAGTATTCCAGTTCTCCTATGTTCCCACAGCTTATGAAAAGCGTGGATTTCATATCCAACCACTTTACGGATTCGATTTCCCTGAAAACCCTTGCCCGGGATGCCGGACTGAGCGAGGGACATTTCTGCCGTCTCTTTAAGGAGTTCACCGGATTTACCCCATTTCAGTATATCAACCGCAAACGTATCACCAAAAGCTGTGAATATTTGTCAAAAACCAACAAAAAAATAGCTGATGTTGCCGCATTATGCGGTTTCAACAACATCAGCTATTACAATCGTATCTTTTTGCGAATCATGAAGGAAACTCCCTCTTCTTATCGGAAACACTTCCTTCACTCTGAAAAATAAATCATCTCATCTATTAATCCGTCAGTTTTACACTGGTCACCTGGAGGCCTGTATCCGCTGTAACGACTAGATCCCCAAGCCCAATATTATCTGTTGGATTCTGGTGATAAAAGTAATCAATCACAAGAGTTGTTCCTGTACCGAGACCAACAAGAGTTCCATTGCTGTGCTTATATTCAACAGGCAGATTAAAAGATATCGTCAACGTCTGTTTGTCTTTTGTGTGGTCCGCCTGATGTTTGCCATCGACCTGAATCCGGTAATCACCGCGGCCAGTCTGCATCTCCTGATGAACCTGCGTCGTGATGGTATAACATCCACTGGCTGCATACACACCCTCACTCAGCTCTTCATTGATCAAGATGGTCGGTTTGCTATACTCTTTCATACGTTCATCCTCCATAAATAAAAAAGCGGTTAACTATGCATCTATATCATATTATATAACATTTTTTTATACTTTGTCAATGATTCGTATCTTTATTTATCCTTTTCCAAATTTTTGAACAAATGCAACTCCTTCGTATACCGACTCCTCTCTCTCGTTCTTTGGATCACCTCCAGGAAAGAAATCCCACGGATCTTCCGGTTATTCCGGCAGAACTTTACAAAGGCCATCGCCCACAATACCGGCCAGAGCAGCAGGATACGGCTTGCGCCGGGATACCCCAGCCGCATCTGATGGTGAAATTCCCGAGCATAATCCATAAAGCCATTTCCCCGAAGCACCACCATCCGGCTTTTTTCATGGAGACCAAACTCCTCAGCATCGAGAATCTCTCTCATGAACACCTCCGAAGAGCCCTGAAAAGTTCCTGTCAGGATCTCCTCTGCCCGCCCTCTGTCCAGTCCGAGATATTCAGTACAAAGAGAGGTGATCATATCAGAAAATCCACTTAGACCGGTCTGTCGAATCCACATAAGGTAACCTTCCCGTTCTCTTTGAGACACCTCACCGTTCCAAAGCACCACCCAGTCACAGAGAAGTTTCAGTCCAAACCCTGCACGCAGAAAATGCTGCAGCATATGAAGAAGCAACTGAAAGGCATGGTCTCCCTTTTCCAGAACCGGGAAATCCAGTCCCATCACATGGACTACCTGGGTCCGCCGTCGCAAGGGACACATTTGATCCCTCAAAAAACTGTTCATTCTTTCACTGTCGAAAGGTTCTGCCAGCATCACATGCAGTTCCAAATCAATCCCCTCATCGGTCCGCCACACCCTATGATGATTTCCATTCTCTCCGGGTTTTCTGTCAAATCCCATCTCCTGGAGAACCCCTTCTGCTTTCTCGATCTGCTCCGGCTCCATCAAGAGCACATCCACATCTCCGGATTTGCGCAGTTCCGGCACCGGATAGGCCTCCGCGGCGGAGGTCCCTTTGAGAACGACAGAAGAAATTCCTGCCTCTCCCAGTCCATTCACCACATAGTGGGTGAGAAACATCAGATGATAGCTCTGCTGAACCGTGCGCCGGCTCTCTTGTTCTAGGCAGAGCCGGAAGGATTCTGGAAGCGGATATCCCTGCTCCACGAGGGGGTACAGCAGCGGTAACACCGCATGGGCCTGCGCCAACCTCAGCATCTCCTCCCAGCACCTATCGGAAAACGGCTGAGGTGGTTCCTTCGCCTCTTCCCCGCACAGTACGGCTGCCAGACAGCCAAACAGCTCTTTTTCACTCTGGGAAAATATTACCTTTATTCTATTACCCATTGGACCTTCCCCTCCATCTATCCGTCAAACCGATAAATTTCTTGCACAAAAACTGGAATTCCTTCGTGCGGAAATAGCAGAAAAGGAAAATAAGATTCGGAATGATAATACAGATCAGCAGACGGATACCTAAAATTCTCCACATTCCACCCCCTACTCTGAGACATAGCAGATTGGTCACAAAACCCGCTCCTACCACCACCGCCGTATAAAACCCATAGCGCAGAAAATAAGAGGCTGCCCCGGCCTTTAAGCTATGCCGGTACAGAATCCAAGGTTCTACCCAGAAGGAGGTAAGAAGCGTGCTGATCAGCGTCCCAGCAAATACGCCCACCGTACCATACTGCCTTGCCAGGACGATGGAGATTCCCAGATTCAAAAGCGCCCCTGCCAGGGATTTGTACCGGTCAAACCAGAATAATCCCAGCGAATCCCGAAATACCAGCGCCGCCTGCCGCATTCCTGTGACGAAGAAATTCAGACATAATACCAGAACCACCTCCATTGGAAATACATACTGGGCGCCAAAACTGATCTCCACAAAGGGATTTAACAGTTCATAGAGACAGATCGCCCCAAAACCGTACATCCACTGTCCCACAAAAAAAGAACTCTCGAAGATCCGTCTCACTCGACCACTGTCCTCGGTCACGCCCAGATTTCCCACGCTGGCTGTGATCCCCCGGAACACCTGGCTCACTAGCTGATGGATGGAACCGATCACCAGATAATAGTTGGAATAACACCCCACGCTGATGATCCCCACGATGGAGGACAGCATTAGATTGTCGGTGTTATTCACCACCACATCCCCGATCTTGTGCATAAGCATAGCGCGGATATTTTTAAATATTCCCTTTCTCTCCACCGGGTCCAGAGGCTGGACATCCTTCTCTTTCAGATAGGGATAGAGGCGGTTCGCCTTTCTGGATATGCTAATATTATTTCCCAAGGTACACACAATATATATGACGAGAAACAGTATAAAATTATGAGTCACCAGAAGAAGTATGATCTGCAGCGTATCCTGGATCAGAAGAAATATCATCTGGTAGATCTCGCCGATATAACTGAGTTGATGAGCATCGATCAGTGTTTTTTTGTAGATTAGCAGGTAGGACAGCACCGAGTTTGCCAGATACATTAGATAGATCAATATAAGATGATCCACCTCCGGCTGATGCCGGATGAGTACATCCATAAATGGGATGACCGCCAGCCCCCCTGCTAAGACGATCCCCGCCACAATACGATAAAACCGACAGTACATCTTCATAAGGGACTTCTGCCGCTCATAATCCCCCTCTGCGATGGGCTTATAAAGGGCATAGGTGATAGCGGTACCCACTCCAAGTTCAGACAGCGCCAGCACATTCAGCACATCCGAAAAGAGACCATTTACCCCAACATAGCTCTCACTGAGGCAATGAGTGAACACCACTCTCGTGGCAAACCCCATTAGGATCGCGACGATCTTCGATACCATCGCCGCGGTAGTATTGCGCACCGAGTGCTCCGTCCTGCTTCGCTCCATCACTTTCTTTCGCCCCCTTTTATTTTTTTATCGTATTCTCTCTGCTTCTATGCTATACTTAGCTCGACGGTGCCACCATATACAGGAAAGGAAATTTTATCATGATCCATATTACTCATAAAAAACGATTTATCCTGGCAGGCAGCCTGGTTCTGGTATCCGGTCTGTGCGCCCTATTTTTCTTCGCAGCGCCCCGTATCCGGTATGAGGCCGCAACTATGGCAGAGAGCAGTGAGATCCTGAACAATCCCTATTGTGGGTTCTATCACCTCTATGGCTATCTTCTATCAGAGGAAGGCAAGAAACCCGCACAGCAGTGGTGTGAAAATATGCTGGCCAATGACTCCCAGTCCATCCTTCTGTTGCAGATCAACCTGAGAAATTATTCCGACAAACCCATCAGCAGCTCCGCCCTAGATCAGCTAGATACGATACTTTCTACATTTTCTGGTGCACAAAAGCAGCTTATTGTTCGCTTCCTCTACGACTGGGATGGCCATGCCCTTCAGACGGAGCCCGCCACCCAGGACCAGATCCTGTCCCATATGAAACAGGTGGCGCCGGTAGTAAACCGCTACTCCAGCCATGTTTTTCTCCTGCAGGGGATATTCACCGGCAACTGCGGGGAGATGAACCAGACCCATTATGGTGACAGGGAACATCTGTCTCTGTTTATGGAAACCCTTGCCTCTGTGATCTCCACGGATATATTCTTATCAGTGCGGACACCCCAGCATCTGCGGACCATCACAGGTACCAGAACGCCCTTGGATGGCAGCCAGGCCTATACCGGAAGCCTTCCGGCGCGTCTCGGTCTCTACAACGACGGTATGCTCGGTGATGTGTACGACTGTGGCACCTACGACGACACTCCCTTTGCCGGAACCAGTGATCCCGCTGAAAAGGGTACCCGGTCAGAAGAGATCCAGTTTCAGAATCAGCTCTGTCTGTACGTGCCCAATGGCGGTGAAGCCGTCCTGGACAATCCTTACAACGACCTGGACCGGGCAATCCAGGACCTGAGACAGATGCATGTCTCCTATCTCAGCGCCGACCATGATGCTTCGGTGCTGGACAAATGGAAAGCTTCCCAGTATCAGGGAACCCCTAATGATCCCTTTGACGGGGTAAACGGCTATGACTATATCGCTGCCCATCTGGGCTACCGGTATGTGGTGCGGAACTCCTGGGTGACAGGCACAAAGGGATTCCATCCCCGGCCTGCCCTGCACATAACTCTGGAAAACACTGGATTCTCGCCAGCCTACCGTTCCTTTGACACGGAGATCCTTCTGCAGAATACTGCCAGCGGAGAAAAAATCTCCCTTCCCGCTGCTTTCAATAACCGGACCTTGCTACCTGATAAACCGCAGACCCTGTCTGTACCCATAGATATAAAATCAGTCTCGGAAGGAAGCTGGCAGCTCTCTCTGTCCATGACCGACCGATCCACCGGTATTTCCATCCGGTTTGCCAATGGCGGACAGAGCTCAGAAAAAGAGGTAGTGTGCGGGCAGTTCAGTATAAAATAACCTCTCCCAGCAGCAGGCGCCCCTTCTCTCCCTGGCGGTTGGCAAAATATACCACCCTCCCATCCTGACATCTTCGCATTGTGAGAAAATAACTTCCCGCTCCTGATATCAGGCTCTGTGATAGAGATACCCTCTCACCGGGGTTCCACGTTCGTACATCGGTTTCGATCTTTTTAGTCTCTGTCTTTCCATCCAGATCCTCATATTCCAACAACAGTTCCGCCTCTTCATACATCCTGGCAAAGCCGATGTTTTCGAGCACCAACTGCAGTTTTATTTCCTTCCTCTTCGGCTTCAATACTGCCTGGCGTACCACAAACCGGTATCCGAGATGGCGGCCGATGTAATCAAAGCCATTCATCCCCTGCCAGACATCCTCCTTTTTCCATCTCAGCGTTTGCCAGATCTCAAATACCCTCTTATCATGATCCCGGTTGAGATAGGAGAGATTCATCCGGGACAGCCGTGCGATGATCTGTTCCAGCGACATCTTTTCTGTCATCTCCCCATAGACCACCTCGCCCCCCTGGGGCGCATACCGGCATAACCTCTCTTCAAAATCTAGTTCTTCCTGGGGGAGCCAGGGCTGTTCCCAGCCGACATCTTCCCCGGACTGTTCCCCAAAAGTACCCAGATCTGTCTCCGAGGCAAGGATACCATCGTCGTACAGCCCGGTCTTGGAAGTCTTTGCCACTCTCTCCCAGTCCTCCCGGTCAAAGAGTTGTCTCCACTGGACAGGTTTTCGCACAGAATGATAGATTCTGCCTCCCGTGCCTTCCCGGAAGATCGACGCCAGCTGGCCCAGATATCTGGAAGACAGATATCTGGAGGTGTGCATCTCTCCCCAGCTCCCCACAAGAATCCCCTGATAGACAAAGATATGCTGTGCCTGTGTTCCCATCAGTTCTGCCAACTGCTGAAAATGTCTCTCTACGATGGCAAAGCGGTTCGGTTCATTTTCCAGCCCTTTTCCCTCCAGATCGTAGACGAATCGCAGCAGGATATCCTTCCCGGCCTCAGAAAAAGTCCTTAAAATACAACAGATCGAATCTATTTCTTTCTGACTTAGATCTTCCGGGCTAGCGGGTATGCGGATCAGGAGAAGCACTAGGGCATCGGTTTCGTGGAGACTGCTCCTCATCTCCTCCGGCGTCCGGCAGGTTTCGGTTTCAAAGTTGTGAATCTGATACCAGCCCCGACCCGGATTGTACAACTCTTCCGTAGATTCTATGAGTTCAGAGGGTTTAAATTTCCACCTATGCATCTTTTTCATCGGCAGCCCCCGCATCCAGCTTGAATATTCGTATCCCTACCCAGACAGCAAGGATGGAAAACAACATCCGGCACATATAAAACAGTGGCTTTAGTCCCGAGTGCATACTGACTCCCTCGGTCCGCGGGTGCATCACTGCCGGAACCTCCACCAGCCGGAAGCCCAAAAGCAGCATCTGCATAATGATGTTGGCATCGGGATAACGGTCATCAAAATGATTGTACCGGGAATAAAAGATGACCACCCGGCGGCTGAGCCCCTGCAGCCCTGTGGTGGGATCTGCGATCTTTCGTTTGGTTCCGAGAAAGATCATGGTGCGAAACAACGACCAGGCGAGTTTCTTCGCCAGGGAGACCGGAAAGGGCGTGCTTCCCTCCATAAATCTCGATCCCAATACAATATCCGGCTTCTTACCATGTTCATCCGCCGTCTTTAATTTCTCATAAATCACTGGTATATTGCACACATCATGCTGACCATCCGCATCCATCTGGATCACATACTCATATCCCCTGCGGATCGCATATTTGTATCCCAGTTGCAGGGCACTTCCATAACCAAGATTAAATACATGGGTAACGATCTGGTACTTCCGTCCCTTTACGATCCAGTTTGTGGCATCGGAAGATGCATCGTTCATGATCAATACATCCGCGATGGCAGCGATGTCCGGCTGTTCCAACTGATCCAACAGCTTCTCAATATTTTTTTCTTCATTATACGCGGGAATTATAATCAGTAATTCCTTCGTGTCTTCCATATCGTCACCTCCCTATCCTTCCGTGATCAGGCCCAGCAGTCGTTCCATCTGCTCTCTCTCCACAAGCTCCTTTTTTGCCGCTTCCTCTCCGTAACGCCGGCATGCCTCCGGGTCCCGGAGCAATTCGCAGATTCCATCCCGGATTCCCTCTGCAGTCAGTTCACACATTCTGCCATCTATACCATCTCTGACCTGCTCCCGGTTTCCGCTGCAATCCGAAACCAGAATCGTACATCCCAACGTCTGTGCCTCCTGAATGGCGATGCTTTTTCCCTCAAAACGGGTGCAGTGGACATAGAAATCTGTCTGGGCATAGTAAGGATATGGATTTTCTTTGGCTCCCAGCAAAAGGAAGTCTTTCTCCAGACCATATTGCTGGATCTTCTTCTCCAATGGCCTGCGCTCCTCCCCCTCCCCCAGTACGTACCACCTGACATTTTCTCCCTTTTCCTTTAAAAGTTTCATCGCCTCCACTGCTGTATCATAGGCTTTCTGGGCGGTAAGTCTCCCCACGGTCAGAATACGGACACCGTCAAAGTCATCCTTAAACCCACCGGGAAGCGCTGCCCTCTCCCGAATCCTTCCCGGATCAATCATATTATGAAAGACCTCTGTTTTTCGCGCGTATTCTGGATAGGTCTCCAGAAAATGCCGGCGCACCTCATCTGACACCGTGTAGATCCGATCAAAACCGGCATAACAATCCCGGTCCAAAGACCTGGTATACCCGGCTTTCCCATAATCGATGTGAATAAATCCTACCTTTTTCGCCGCCTTTACGTGATCTGCCACAAAGTAAGCAGAACCGCCCTCCAGATAAGCCACCGCGAGATCATAAGGTTCTTCCAGCACTGGTGCCCCGTCAGACATCACCCGCCACAATAGTTTATCCGGCAGCAGCTTCCCCTTCCGGGTCATGGAAACCAGATTTTTTATCAAATAGGGAAGATTTCGAAATACACTCCCCCGCCGGAATAATGTCCGAAACACATAGTGGTTCAGTCTCTTCTTCCCCTCTCTGTTTAGTACCGATTCCCGGCAGAAATCTGCATTGAGAAGCCTAACTTTGGGGGGCAATTGATCCACCATCTCCCCCTGATTCAACAGAACAAAGAGCGAGATCTCATACTCCCTGGGGGATAAACTGCGCAGTAGTTCCAGCATCGCAGTCTCCGCCCCGGCTCCTCCCAGCGTATTGATGACAAATAATATCTTCTTCATGCTCACACCTCCTGCCTGACCCGACTTCATCGATCTAATGAATAAAGAAATACTAATTTTTCTTCTTGAGCTCCTCCAACTCTGCCAAGATCCGCTCATTTTCCTGATTCAGCAAAGAGACCTGCATGGCAAGTTCCTGATTTTTGCGGCTCAGGACAGACAGTTGGATGCTCAGAAAATACATACAGCACACAACACAGCTACCCGCCACGATGATAAGCAGCATGCCTGTTCCGCTGACATATTGGCTCAGCGCCACCGGTCGGAGGATGATCCCCGCCAAAACCAACAGAAAGGATATCACTCCCCAGAGCAGGCAGAACTGCTCCTTTAACCGACGTTTTGCCAAAGATAATATCGTCTGCATAAAAATTAATACCCCCGCTGTGATCATTACGATCCGTAACATCTCTCCTGTCTGCATGGACTCATTCCTCCTCATTCTCTATTTGCTGTAACGCCAGCGAATACCGGTCAAACACTTTGGAGTCCGGCTGTTTTCCATGACCCGCCTGTAAAATACTTCCCCGGCAAAACACATGCTCATCCAGATGATCCTCCAGCCAGTTCAGGCGGTAGTAGGCACTGCACCATCCCAGAAAAGCCCCGGTGAACACACCGATCCCATACCAAATTTCCGACAGATTTACCGCCACAATACTTCCACCAAGGGTTGACAGGCAAAAGATCAATGCGGTCAGAAGAGATCCCGTCAAATCATTAAAATAGTACAAAAAAATGATCGCTGCATACATGATAAATAATATAAAATAACCTGCTGCCAGACATGGATAGATCTTCATCACCATTCCCCCAAAACCAAACCGGGGAAGCAGGATAATACACAAGAAGAACAACACCGCAGAAATAATAAATTGAATTCTAGCGAGGTTCAACAATTCCTCGGAAACCTGACGAAACATCCGCTTCTTCGCCAGATCGATGTCCATCTCCCTACCGCCGATCACTGCCTCCGAATAGGCCTTATACCTCTCGTGAAAGTGCATTTCTATCCTGGAAATAAAAATGATCGAAGTAGATATATTCGTAAACATAGCAAGGCATGTGGCCAGATCATAGGTAGGGGCGCTCACAAAGGTGTTCGCCACCACCATCTGAAGTTCTGTGGACCAAAATACAAAATTATGGATAAACAATCCAAGGATATACAGAAAATTCGTCACGATAAGTTTCCAGTACCGCTTAAAATAGTGCAATACCCTTTTATATTCCCCGCTGTTGCCCCGAAAATAATTCCGTATCACAGCGATCTCCAGACTGGCGATCAAAAGGAACCCGGCATCCAGAGAAGCCAGCATAGAAAATGTCTTTTCCAAATGGAACCCATAGACAAGTGCAGCAGATAAGCCTACGGTCAGCACCATCCCCAGAAAGAAAAAGAAGGAAATCTTCTTGTAATCTTTACAGATGGACAGATACAGCATCTCATAGAATACCAGAACCAGTAAAACATATCCACAATAGCCGGCTACGACAAAAGCACCTGACACCTGCGCCACCATATACTCACGGATACAGAAGGGAATGCCAAACAGACAGCTAAATCCAACATTTATCATCATCCCCATATAAAAACAGGGAAGAACATCATCGTAAGTCTCATCATAGATCACATCCGACATATATCTTGACAGGACAGAATTAAAGGGGGCCGCTGTCAACAGGGAAAAAACAAATATATATAGGACGGTGCAGGCAAACAGCTCCCTGTCTGCATAACCGGTTTTCGATATCTCCAAAATCAACTGCATCGCAACAATAGCGAAAATCACCATGATCATAGGAGCGATGGTGATCACCGTACTATATCCCATACCGACCAGATTGGTTGTCAGCGTATTTTTATTGTATATTTTATTCAGTTTTACGCCGATTCCAGCCATAATCACCTCTCCTCTCTATCCGGTAACAGAAAATGCTTCTTCACTCCAAATCCCACCATAATGCCCACAAAAATCAAAATAAATCTCATGATAGGTCTTCCGCATGTCTTCGATCTTATATTTGCTCATCACCCGGCGGTATCCGTTTTCCCCCATCCTCTCTCTCCGTTCCCGATTCTGCGCCAGCTCCACCATGGCATCGGTAATCTCTTCCAGATTCATAATGTGGGTGAGAATCCCCGCTGTCCCAAAATCGTCCTCCTCGCCATAGATCAGCTCCCGACAGTTCCCCACATCGGTGGCGATCACCGGCTTATGCGCCGCAAAACTTTCTAATATCGTCAGCGGCTGCCCCTCACTGATGCTGGTGAGGATGGTCATATCCATACGCCCCAGGTATTCCCTGACATCCACCCGCCCGGTAAATACCACATCGGATACCCCAAGTGTTTCCACCAATTCAAAGCATTCCCCGGCATATTCCTCATCCTCATCACAAGGTCCCATGATAAACAGACGAAGGGAAGGAACCTTTTTCTTCGCAAAAGAGAATGCCTGGATCATCGTCTTCACATCCTTGATGGGCGTCACCCGGAGTACCGCCCCGATCTGAATCCGGTTCTGTTCCTCCCTCTTTTTCCCAGGAAGTTCTTCCAGCCTGCCCGTATCGATGCCATTGGGGGTCACCCTGGTTTTTTCGGCAGGACATCCCAGCTCGATCTGGAGGCCTCTGGCGTGTTCGTACAGACTGGTAACCAGATCCGCCCGGTTATAGGCTGCCAGAGACATCTTTTTAAACTGTTCGATCCAAATATTTTTATAAATCCCATCCACCCAGTCTGCCTTGATCAGTTCCTCTTCCCTCTCCCTGGTATAGATCCCGTGCTCTGAGACCAGCAGGCCGCAGCCGTAAAAATGCTTTGCCATACTTCCCAGTACGCCGGCGTAACCAGTGGAGACACAATGATACAGGTCTGCCAGAGGAACCCTGGTCTTTAAGACAAAAAACAGGGGAAGATAGATGGATCTAAGGGTCCACAAAAAGTCCGAGAATACGATCTGGGAATAGCGGATCTTATAACATTCCCTGGCGATATGAAAAAAATCCGGTCCCATCAATAATTCATCGATGGAAAACTTTTTAAAATAAAAGAGGTCAAAGATAATGTCCCAGTCTATCTTTTCATTGAGCACCATACTTCTCAGCGCCTGGTATTCTTTTTTATTTAATTTGAATTTATTTCTTTTCATCTCCCGATTCTGCCAGTCGCGGTCCTCTAAGTATACCTCGTGAACCTCCGTGAGATTTTCCGGCAGTTCATAGGCAAATCTGCCCCGCTGGGAACGGTTTGCCACGATGGCCAGCAGGATAAATTCAATATTCGGAAAATTGCGGATCATGCTGTGAATCCAACCGGATACTCCGCCTACCACATAGGGATAACACCCTTCTGCCACAATACAGATCTTCACCTCTCTCACCTCTTTCCCATGTCTAACTCTGCTTTCTCTGTCAAACTCTGCCTGGTTTCATCTGAAACATTCCTGAAATGGGACAAGGCACACATCAGGGCAAGTAATAATATAAGGAATCCTCTGGTTCGCACTGGATCGTCAACTCGTCCTGACTGGCTTGGATCAGGTAAGCATCTGTCTCGATCTTTTTGAAATCTCCCCCCTGCACCGATACCACCTCTTCACCATGGGTTCGAAGGATAAACCATAGATCCCCGTTCCGGTCCTTTATGCTGACATGAATCTCGTCACCCTCTCTGGAATCCTCATAATCCATCGCAAGAAAATTTCTTATTCTCCTATCGCATTCGGAAGCCGAGGTCTGATCAAGCATCTCAAAGGCCTTCCAGTAAGTATTGATCTGGCTGGAAAACTTCTCAGACACGATCTCCCAACGGTCCTCCTCTTCCTCCGGCCAGGTGATCTGATTCATGTCCAAAACGATATTCGAATAACCCAAGGCCGTCTGGAGGCTTCTCATCCGAATATCTTCCCTATAGGTATGGGAAATTCCCGTACTCGTTATACTTTGAAGCGTCGTCTTGTCATCCAGATAAGAGATCACTGGGCGCTCCGCCGTATAGATGCTTGCTACGGTCTGAATATGTTGAAAAAAGGTATAGTCCTTCAGCTTCTCTATGCTGTACGACGCCCCGCCTGGAGGAATATAAGCTGCCCCAAAGCGATACTGGCTGCCCGAGTTCTGGAAGAAGGACTGATCTGCCTTCATCTTCTGGGTCAAATCGCCGGCAGAAACATACTCCAGCGTAAGTCCTGCCTCTGCCTCCCTCTCCTTTAACTGCCGAAGATAAAAGACCAACTGCTCCTTCTGGGGTTCCTCGTCATCTCCGTAATCAAACTGCGGGGCCAGATAACAGGTCAGATGGGCGCCGCTTCTCTCAACGGCGGAACAGAGCCCCGGCCAAATGATATCCCGGAATACGGCGGGCAGTTCCCTGCTGTAGAGCTCTTTCATATCCCCTGAGTTCTCCGCCGCCAGTCCCGGAAAATTTGCCACTCCCATACACTGGGCATTTACCACCGGATACAAATCATAGGGCTTAATCTCTGCCAGGATGGCGTTCAGCATACCAATCCCGGTGCAGTCTCTCATAAAATCGCCATTTACGGCAAACACCTTGCCCTTTCCCAAGCCGAAGCGCCAGATCAGTGGCGGCAGTTCCTCATTTTTCACCAAAGCATCAGAAATCATGCCTGTCATATAGGTTTTGCAGCCAGTCCGGGTCTCATACCAGATTGTACTCTGCTCCAAATCCTGACGCTCTCGCTTCTCCTTCTCATCCTTCGGAAGATAGATCGCCTGTCCTCCCAGTAAAAATCCAGAAAAAAGATTTACTCCCTGGATTTCCTGTCGCAGTTCTTTCACCCGGCGAATCCCCAGCAGCTCTTTCCACTGGCGGGAGGCTTTAATCTCAGAAGCCTCTGGCAGATCACAAAAAATCAGCACGCCTCCCCTCCGTGCCATCTCTGTCAATGTCACAATGTCCTTTTTTTCTCTGACATAAGACGATTCCAGAAGAAGCACCTCCGCCTTCTGCGAGGCATCCTTAGGACAGTCCTCCACACTCTGACAGATCACCAGCTCCCGCTTCGTATACGTACACCACCAGGAGACGGTCTTTCCGATATCGCTCTTCTCGTTTCCCACAAACAGCACATAATCTCCCTTTCTCAGCACATCCTTCGGAGGGCTTTTCTGCCAGGTATCCTCTCTTTCCAGACTGGCATCCACTGCATAATGATTGACGTCATATTCATTTCCCGACTCTTTCATGATCTGTGAGAACTGAAACAGAAATAACAGTACGAACATAGTCACTCCCATGACCAGAAAATTTTTCCTTGTTATCATACTCTCACTCCTCTATTTTACGGGAATTATAACCGTAATCGATAGCAAAATTTAATAAGTGATAGGGGTTCTGCTTGATCTTATAACAAACGAACTGGTCCGTCTCACAATAAGTCCTCACATCATAGGGATACAACTTCTTAAATTCCTGCGCCCAATAGTAGATCCGTGACATAAGGATCCAGCGGTTCTCTCCTTTGTACATATCGATGCCCCCCACACGGGGAAGCCCACGTATCGCCCCCTGTCTCGATACTGGCTGACCACTTTCCGAATAATGTTCTGTATAGTCAATGGGAACTTTTTCGATAAAAACATAGACGCTGTCCGTAGGAATACGGATCAATGGTTCCGCTCCGGGCTCCATATGATTTAATTCCATATCTTTCAGGAAGGTAATTAGCTCATAATGATAGCCGTGATCCAGTCCCATCTGTGTCTCGTCGTTGGCAGAACAGATCGTCCAGGTAAAATCCTTTTCCTCCCGGATGATATTGGTCAGACAGGTGATGGCTTCATTGGTGACAAGGGTTGTATTCTCCACGGGTTCCTTGCGGTAATCCCCATTCCACAGCAGACAGATCGAAGCCGCCACACAGACCAGGGAACAAAAATTCCTCCCCTTACGCCAGTTTTTCTTCCATAATAATAGACGGATCACCCCGTCTGCCGCAAAAGCAAATGCCACAGGAAGCATATAACCAAAATAAATCCGGCACCGGCTGCCATCCATCAGCTCCGGCAGTCCTAAATCCTTCGCGGTCTGTAGGATCAGCATCAGTACCATAAAAACACCTGTGGACAGAAGCATAGCACCATAGCATGGTCTTCGAAACACCAAAAAGAGGGTCCCCAGCAAAAACAGCAGCTCCATGGCAGCCAGAACAACGATATAGTACCAGGACAAAGGTTCATGCAGCACTGCCCCATTGATCGCAGAGCAGAGCTTATCCCATACTCCCTCCAGCTTTTGCCGGATTCCCTCTGCCGGCTCACTGGCACCTGTGGTTACACTGGGCTCTGGGGCATCTGGTTCTGCCACCTGGTTCCCCCTTTCATCATAGTAAATGACCACGTTTCCAACGTCTTCCTCATCTGCGCTGTCCTGCTTTTCGCCAGAACCGTTGATGACGCTCATTCCCCATCCCAGAGACCCTTGCAGCGGGGTTCCCATGGCATAGGCTGCCGCCATCGGCAGAACGGCGATCATCACACTGATAAATCCAGTGAGCAGCACACTCCAAAAGTACTGTTTGCGCAGGAACCAGAACAGATACCCCACTGCCACCCCCACACAAAACAGCCCCGCGATCATCGTATCATAAAAATGTACCGCCAGCGTCATAGAAAAGCTCATAGCAAAAAATACCAGTGCAAACCGGGACTCTTTGGGGGGCAGCCATTTTTTCACTTCCAACCTTCTCTGCTGAAAAAAATAAAAGGCGAAATAAATCGCAGGAAGAATAAAGATCATGCCGTACTCCTGTGGAAGTACCGCGAAAAATCGCAGATAGGTACTGGGCTGCAGGAAATTACCTATGACATAGATTCCCATAATCCCGTAACCGATGTATCTGCTCCGGCAGCACAAACGAATAAATCCCAGCAGAACCATGTGAAGCATCAACGTCTGCACAAAGGAAAAAATCCGCATAAAAACATAGCTGTCTATACCAAATACTGTGTGAAGATAGTAAATCACACAATGATAACCAAAAGGATACACGCCGTCAATGAAGATATTATTTTTGCTCATTCCATTGATCCAGTATAAATGCACCGGAGTGTCAGAGGCAGTATACCCATATCCCCGTAACAGTTGTACACCGTAGAAGCCTGCCAGCAACGCCAGTATTCCCGCCACTAGTATCCATTCCAGCCACCGCTTTTTAAAACTATACAAAAACCCGCGTCCCACCGCTGCCACACCGTGCCGCAGATGATCCAGTGTTCGAAATACAACGGTCTTTCCCCCCAGCTTTCCCTCCGAAATCCGTTGCAAATTATGCCAAAGTCTGCGAAGAAAGGACACAAGACCTATATGATTCCACCGCTGCCACAAGACAAGAGCCGGAACTAAGGTACTGATGACCAGCGTAAAACGGTTAGAAATATGAAGAAGCTGCAATAAAAAAACGAGATTCATAATATAAAAATTTCCCGACAGCATACAGATAAAAAACTTCTGGGCAAACCTGCGCTCCCGAATCCTGCCATGCAGAACAAAGGCAGGCAGCAGTACCGTCATGATCATATATACGCCTAAAATCTCGGTAAACTGTAATATTGTATAAAGCCTCATTGACATTGGCAGCACCTTCTATCTTCCTTATTGCTGAAATACCCGGATGAGCTCCAGCGTCTCATTGTCGATGACCACTCTAGAGTGGCGCAACTGTGAGAGCACCTCAAAAAACCGCTCCCTGTCCCCAATGGAAAAAAACAATTTCAACTGGCATGTATAGGTAGCCAGCGTATCTGGAAAATGTTCCACCGCCCGCTCACACCAGATCCTGCACCGGTCAAAATTCTGGATCTCCAGTAGGCGCATACTGACCGCCTGGTAATGATGGCTTGTCATCTGATCCGGGTATTCCCAATACAATAACTCACAGACGGAGTCCATCTGTTCCACAAAGGAGCTCTGTTCCATATCCGTAAATACCTGCTGCCGCAGCACCTGGTCCATATAATCGATGAGGATACGAATGTATTCCGCCTGATTTTCTTCCCGTTTTTGAATCTCGTTATAGCACTTCTGCACCGTGGTCCGAAAGTCGTTCAGCGCATCCTGGAGAACCGAAGCCGCATAGTGGGAAGTTTCCGAATCCTCACTATTTAATGCCAGTGAGATAGAGGCCAGCGATTCCCGGATATCCCCCCGCACCACATTCAGCATCAGGGTACGCAGATTCTCCTTATCCGTAACGGCTAATGCCTCCTCCATGGAAACGACGGTACGCCCCCGCTCCTCATCGGCATGAGTAAAGGTCTTCACCCGGTCCTTCTTAAAGATCACATCCTCCAGGTCTACCCCCTGGAAGAAAAAGCAGCGGTAAATGATATAACCTAAAAAAACATAAAGTACGCCGAGAACAGGACATAATATCATCACCATGCCTTTGGAAATATAACTGAGAGGCCGCTCCTTATTTTGAATCCGGTTCCAGATCAGATATCCCGCTGCCACCAGTGTATTAATAACGATCACAATAACGAATCTCTCCATATCCGCACTCATTCCTCGATTCTTTCCACGATCCTGCTTTTTATCCCTGCTCCTGAAAATCTGCTGATGACGATATCCGCCTCATTCCGAAGGGTATTGGCCAAAAGCACGTACATCTTTCCATCTCTCATGGTACCCAAGTAGTCGGTCTGACGAAGATTTTTCATCAGTACTTTTCCTATCTGCTCAAAATCTTCGGACTCTGTCTGTATCTGCAGCAGTGTACAGACGGTAAGGTTTTTCTTTTTTGCCTTCTGATAAGCGGTCACAAGGGCGCTGAACGCCTCTGGCTCCAGGATCTGGGTATCCTCCACATATCTCTGCTCTTCGAGAGCCGCCATATAACGGCTTGCCCGCAGCAAGGCATTCTGGATCAGATAGCTGATGACAACGAGAAGATTCGCCTGTCCCAACGTCATCCGTTCCCACGGGATTCCCCATACCATAACGATCATATTCATTTCCTCTTTGTCATAAATGGCATTTGCCATCAGAGGGTATCGTTCATCCATTTGGCGATTAATATACACCTTACGCTCTTTCAAGCTCTCATAAAGCTCTCCCATCTCTGGATAACGGATGGAATTTCCCAGCTTGCGCGCCACATCCGAGCTGGAAGAAAACAGTCTGGCATAATCCGAATTGTACACGGTATAGATCGCCACATCTGGACTTCGCAGAATCTTAGATAAAATCTCTACTGCGTAAAAGAGAACCTCTTCCGGCGTGTACTGATCCAGGGTAGATGTGATGCTGTAAAGCTTTCCGATGCTGTCCTTCTGATCGATCACCTGCCGCTCCAGCACATCCTTCACCCGAACATTACTGCTGTTGATATCTTTGATATCTCTCAACTGGCGTCCCAGACTCTTTTGTACCTCTGCCCCCTCAGTTCGGATCGCCCGTATCTGATCCCGCATATAGCCCACCACCAGGCCAAGTATAAATAACTGCGCCATCCAGACATAGGTGGTATAATCCAGCATCACTTCAAATCCGCTGCGGGTGTACATTTGGCGAAACAGATATCCGCAGACTGCCAGCACAGCGGAAAAAATTGCCTGATGCTGCCCGTATACCACAGCAAAAAGCAATACATATAGCAGATAAAAGTCCAGCCTCGAAAAATACTGGCTGTCAACCGCTCTGTTATTTAACATAAAAAAGGGAATGAAGCATGCCATATTTTCCATAAACGGGATGCATGCCTTAAAAAACCACCCAAACCTGTGGAGAATGCTCCCGCCAAATCTCTTCTTTTCTTCCTCTTCCTGTATAAATGCCTCTCTATGTTTCATGATATGGGAGGCCACTCTCTGAATCCCATCCTCTGGCGGATGACAGACTGCGGCCCCAAATTCACTGATAAACCGCTGATTGGAAAGCACTTTCCGGTACTCCTCCAGCTCCTTCGCTTCCACGAGCTCCACATTGCTTCCTATCGTTCGGCACAGGATCTCTCCGATCTGCAGCTCAGTCACCGGAGTCGAAGAAGAGATGTGATACAGAGAATACCCCGTGTTCTTGTTATTCATAAACTGATAAATGAACTCTACGGCATCCGATTCAAATAAGAGGGAATGGGTAATATTCGGATCTGCCAGAAGATACCCCTGTTCCAAAGCCTTCACACACATAGATCCACAGAGCCCATCCAACTGACTCCGGTCTTTCGGAATACCGTATAGATGATCCAGCCTCAGCACCACTATGTCCAGTTCCTGAATTTCCCTGAAATTATTACAGAGATACTCGGCCTGCACCAGCGCCATTCCTCGGAATCCCTCCCCACAGGCAGTTACATTCTCCGATATATCCTCCTCAAAATTTCCCCGGTACACCTCTTCCGATGAGAGGTAGATAAACCGCCCCTGTCTCACACTGGCATAAGCGGTCAGCAGATTCATAAGCGCCGAAATATATTGTACAGAATCCCGCTCCATCTCCTGCCAGGAAAAATTGGAATCATACGCTCCCAGAAACAATGTCACATCCGGGCTGACACTTTCAAATATCTCATTCAGACTACTATTATCATAAGAAAAATCATAGCGTTCAAATACTTTTGCATAGGAACTTGTACCGAATTGCTCTCCCGTCAGCAGATACACCCTGTGCCCTTCTTTTCTCAGTTTGATGATCATCTGATTCATCAAACTCCCCGTACCTCCAATAAGTAAAATATTCATTGCCGCCTCCACGCCGTCTCATTCAAAACTGCCTTATCTACACGCTTTGATTCCCAGCCGTTTCAGATGCTGACAAAATTCCCGGACATCCTTCTCAACCTCATCCTGGGAAATCCCATATTGCGCTGCCAGGTCTGCCGAAATCTCCTCCAACGCTAGTCCCTTCTCCAGCATATTCCAGATCGAAGCTCCCATCTCATTCAGAGGCAGCGGTTTTTTGTAGGGATATCCCGGCTGACTCATATCAAGCAGCCAGTAAATCCCGGCAGCGTACCGCATCTGATACGAAGTTTTGCCAGATTTTGATTCAAACGGCATGTTTCTGATTCTCCTTTATCTTATCATCCTTCTAATATTTTTTCATTATACTACATAAACAGAGGGTTGTAAACCCTGGCAGGTGAGGGATAGCCCCTGGTTCGTAATCCAAGTAACAGGCTGTTGCTATTTCATGTTAAAGAAATGGCAAAAATGAAGCCGCCGCTTCACGAATTTTCATTCGCTCATGCGACAGCCCCATTTTTTGTTTATCGGCTATTCTATTCTTTTGTAAAGAAGATCTTTAATGTATTGTACAAATGTATATGCCACTGATTCATATCATGTATTCCACCTGGTATTATGACAAAATCAAAATTGCGGCCGGGAACCAAAATGTTGGAACGAACCAATGCTTTCTGCATTAAATCTAACTGTCCTGACAGTGCGAAGTCCTCCGATCCATTACCACAGTATATAAACCCGAGCGGCATACCATTTGCTTCGCCCTCTTCGATTATTTTATTAAACCGGTCTGCATCAGCATCATTTCCATTCTCTGTTCCAAAGTAACCTGAATACGGGGCGAACCATGCAAACAAGTCATAATTTCCGAAAAATGCAGAGTGGTATGTTGTGTTAGAACCCATTGATAATCCTGCAAATCCACGATGCATACGGCTTGCCTTCAAACTTTCTATTGATACATCACCACCTGCATAGGTAGAATACTTGGCCTCAACAGCTGGAATCAGGTCATTACGCAATTCGTACTGGAACAGCATGGTAAGGTCCATTGCATTACTAGGTTCAGGAGCGCCTTCCGGACGATAGAAGGTAGGGTTTACAATGATACAGGATTCACAGTATCCGTCCTCAAACAGCCGGTCAAGCATATCCCTGTTGTGAGTATAGTCACCATATATATTATCCCCTTTAATCCATGTATCAGCATTCTCACCTCCGCCATGCATCAAATATAAGATATTATATTTTTTTTCAGGATCATAGTCATATGGCAGATAAACATTTGCCCATTTCTGGATCTTCTGTGAATTACCCGGATCGTATGTCTCGGTATCGTACTCAATTTTCTCAATTTTACCTTTGTGAGAAGTTGGTTTCGTTGCTGAACTAGGTACTTTTGTAACAAATCCATTTACAATACTTTCATCCTGTGTACCGCGTTTAAATATACGTCTTGCAAAATTATATAAACCAGCTTTAAATAACTCATGATCATGCGCTCCCTTCATCTCAAGATACAGGCATTCTGATCCGTTATCTGTCAATGTCTTATGATAGGAATCTGGAGCTTCGCCTGCCACATCATCACTCGTTCCCTTCTGGATCATAAGGAATGTAACATCTTTATATTTTTCATCAATACGGAAACTGGTGTTATTGAAGTAACCATTTCCCCCATCATATGGCAATAACCCTTCCACCGGAGCGAATGCGCCCATATATGCTACCTGTTCAGGAAGTGACAGACCAATGTTCAATGCAATGCGGCCACCCAGACCGTACCCAGCTACTGCTGTGTTATGGCGTTCCTTTGCTACCGAATATTTTGCTTCTACCTCCGGTTTTAAAACATCTGCAAAATCCTTCATAACATCTTCATCTTTGTCACTACTGATATTTGGCATAACTACAATCATATCTTCAGCAGCTTTAAATGTTACTGCATTATCAATAATTTGATCTGCTTCCATTCCGTTCCATATGCTCTCCGTATCACTTTCACCATGGAAAAGATATAATACCGGATACTGTTTCTCCTGTGAATAATTTGCAGGAAGTTGTACAAGAACCTTATGTGTCTTATTTGTCGTCTTTGATACATAAGTAAACTCTTCCATCTTTCCCTTTTCCACATTCTCTGAAACATCTGCAAATCCATATGGAACATCAGAAAATGTATCTGTCTCCGGGAACGGACCAATCGTAGGCTCCGGTGTGGCGGTAAGTTCCGGTGTGGCTGCTGGTTCTGGTGTAGCCGTAACTCCTGCATTATTGTTTGTTGCTATTGGCGATACGGTAGGCTGTATCACGTTTCCACGCCTCTTATCAACCTTTACCGTACATGTTAATGTTACCTTTTTCTTTTTCTTTTTCGCGGTACAAACCACCTTTGTTTTTCCAGCTTTTACGCCTTTTACCACAAATGCCGTTTTACCTTGTTTCGAAACAGTAGCAATCTTTTTATTTTTAGACTTAACCGTTAACTTATAACCCTTCGCATTCTTTACCGTAACTTTCTTCTTTGTCTTTTCCTTAACTTTAACCGTTTTTTTTGAGAGTACCGGCTTAGATGCCTTTTTTGCCTCTACCTGTGCTCCCGGCATGACCACCTGCGCTACTAATGCAGCAGCCATCAAAAGTCCTGTACACTTCCTGGTGCATTTCATATTAAAATACCTCCCCTTTTTTTATTGACAGTGCTTCTGAAACATCAAAAATACTTAGTCTAAATCTATCACTTTTTCCTGTTATTGTCAAGCATCCGTCGCTATTCGGTTGCTATTGATCACCGTATATTGGAGCTATACTATAAAAAGTAGACACAGATATGAACCATATGTTATAATAAACTACACACAAAGAAGGAGGCTTCTCATAGCTACAAACAACTACAACAAATTGCTGCTCTCAAAAATAAAATTACACAAAAATGTGTCCATTCTCTTGACTATAGTCCACTTTATCACCGCATCCATCAAATGATTTTGTATCGGATAATGTAAACTATTTATCTTTTCTTTTGCATTTTTCAAAAATTCATACCACTCACCATAATCTGCTTTATATTGAGACGGTAAATAAACAACATTACTTATAGGTTTACTTAACCAACCCATTGCTAAAGAAAGTATTTCACCCTCTACTATATATGCAGTCATACTTGCACGATGATTATTTTCATTAAGTCCATATGCAGATAAATTAACAGTTGCAGGATTAAATAAAATGCAATTTTTATTTGTAGCAACTGCATTTGCTGCCGCTTCCGCGCCTCCTTTGGAATATCCAACAAAAATAATTTCTTTTCTAATTTCATTAGCGCTTTTTTTTAATTTTTTTAACAAACCTTTTTGCTTTAGCTATAGATTTTTTCATATCCGCTGAATATCCAAAAGGTTGTTGAATATTATTTTTCCAGTTGTTTAAATTTTTAAAAGTAGTTCCTTTATTAACAACACAATATTCTCCCGTTCTGCTAGACTTATATATTCCCATAATTAATCCACCTCTTTTATACCTATCTATAAAAGTCCATTCAGAGCGAATAACTGTATTTCTCTTCTTCCTTTTCTTTAGCTGTCATTATGTATTCCGAGGTATACCCAGAAACCACTCCATTATCTGTCTGATTCTTCATTGCCGTCAGGCGGTTCTGATAATTATAAGCATTTTTCAGTGTGTTTACGTTCTTGTCCACGGTTTTTGTCAGTTTGCTGTTCACGTCATACGTGTAGATTTCCCTCCTGCCCCTGGGTCAGTGAAAGTAGTAAGCTGGTTCTTCCTGTCGTATTCAAACTTGCTTTCCCGTCATAAGTAGAAGCCCTTTTTCTGTTCTGATTAATAATCATTTTGAATCTTTCTGAGAATCATCATAAACATTACATATCTTAAGTAATTTATCATACTCAGACATACTCATTTTATAAAATTTACCATTAAAAGAAATAATATTCTGATAAAAATAAATTGAATCTATTATTTCTCCCTCTTTATCATATAACATAATCCATGCAGTTGGGGAATCTCCCTCTAAATCATATCTTGAGTATTTTCCAAATCTAAATGCCATGATACTATTTAGAGTTTTTACAACTTTTTCTACATCGTACTCTTTCGTAACAACTGCTCCCCCATCAAAAGTTAACTCATTCGTACTAATCATAACAGCAATAAATATCTTCTCTACTCCTTCCTTACTTAAATGAATAGGTTTTGTGAGTACAATGTTTGCTACTATAACTATAATGAAAACTATTATTACCATTTTCTTTATTATCTTTTTTCTATTTGTTATCATAATCTTCTCCTTGTTATCATAGCTTACAAATTTATCTCAAACCCAATTCCCTCCTCCATTCTGCCTCATAATAAGTTTTGACCACCTTCCATGCTGGTAGGTTCTCATCCCCATTCTTTCTCTAGTAGCTACCTCCTGATAATACGGAACCCAACCCATATATCCACTACAAATTAGTGTTTTGGGCACATACTTCCACCATGTAGGTTGAGAACCTTGTCCCATTTCCAATGTGTTAGTCTTATAATTAAAATATGCACCTCCGTCAAAACCATCAACCTGCCTAACATTCATTTTCGTTATAAATGCATCTGCAATATTATAGCAATCCGGATTTGCTGTATTGCAACAACTAAATGTTAATTTTAGCATCCTTTTCCTAGTCAACTCTGAAACCAGAACATCATTCCCTGAATTATAAAAAGAAGTCCCTCTTGCAATAATTTTAGATCCATCGCTACAATACATATAACCCGTTGCACTACCTACATCCCCCATTATACTGCCGTGAAATATTAAATACACTTCATCAATTTTTACTTTTTCAAACCTTCTTTTTCGTAAATTAATTATTTTCCCTAAGTTACTCCACACAGTTTTAAAATGTTTTGCATTTCTTACCGCCATAAGATGACATGGTCGTCTATATTTCTTTTTCAATCTTTTTTGTACAATTTTAGCCTCGTCTTTAAACTGGTGTTCTCCATCACCCGCCTTAGCAGTTTTATCATATATAACATAACTATCATGCCCACTCGGATCCCAAGCATTCACCCCGTCATTCTCACAGTACGTATATAGGTGCAGACTCAGCGCGTCATCCTCTTCCCCGGTGTAGCTGTCTCTCGTCAGAAACCTCCCCGCTTCCGGCTGGTAATACCTCGCCCTAAGATAAATCTCCCCTGTCTCCCGGTCATAGTACTCCCCGCAGTAACGGAACGGGTTATCATCCTCCGCGTCCGGGTTCACTTCATTCCCAAAGGAATCGTACTCGTAAACCCTGACAACCTTACCATTCTCATCTGTCAGCTGTACTACGTTTCCGTGCGGGTCCGTCACATAATACTGCTTCGCAGTATTGCTGCCTTGATCCGCATAAATAAGGTTACTGCCGTAACCTCGTTCATTCCCACGGACAAACCGTTTCTGCACCTTTCCGCTTTCGGAAAGCTCCATCACCAACTGATCGCCGTCCCACACAAAAACGGTTTTCTCCCCGTTTACCGTCTTACTCGTACGTAACCCTGCTGCAGCATAAGTAAAGCTTACCTTGTAGTTCTTTGTGAGTGTCTGTGTAAGCTGGTTCAGCGCATTATAGTGGTTTACCACATTTTCGTTCAGCCGGTTGTCCCCCAGCGTGACGTCAATGTCGATGTAAGCACTGTCTTTCCTGTCATTAGGGATTTCATAACGGTTGACCGTGGCAAGCTGGTTTCCGTTTTTGTCATTTTTATAGATGACGACAGAATCCTCCTCCGTGTCGGTATTTAAGGTATCGGTACGAAGCAGTTCATCGTTTTTGTTATATTTATAGGCGGTTACTTTGTTTCCAACCGCCATTTTCTTCCGGTTGTTGTTGCTGTCGTAGGTGTAGGAAATATCCTCACTTCCAGTTTTCGTCTCCTTCCGGATGCGCCCCAGCAGGTCATAGGTGTGGGTGGCTGTCTTTGTGGACTTTTCGCCATCTTTGTCAGTCACATCAGAAGTTTCTTTTGACTTCTTCCCATTTAAAAGGTACTCCGACCTGTATTCCGAAATGATCCCAGCGCTGTCTGTCTGGTTCTTCATTTCCGTCAGGCGGTTCTGGTAATCGTAAGCATAAGCAGTTGTCATGCCATTTCCCGGTACAGTCCTCTCTGCCAGGTTTCCGTCCCAATCGTAGGAGTACTCCACGGCCTGGCTGCCATTTTCATCCGTAACTGAGGCAAGCCTGGATTCCCCGTCATAACCATACGTCAGGGACAGTTTTGTATCGTCCCCCACTGTTACGGAAAAGGCAGATTTATTGCCGGCACTGTCATACGTGTAGCTCTTGACTACGTCCTTATTCTTCGTGAGTTTCATCGTTTCTTTCGTGACCTGCCCAGATGCATCTGCATACTCGAAGGCGGTATCGTCCTGCGTCGCCACATCACCATAGGCATTGTAGGTATAGCTGTATTTTGTCTCTTTCCCGGTCTTTTTCTCTTTTGCCACCATTTCCGTTAAACGATTCTGGTAGTCATATGTGTTTCTGAGAGCGTTGCCGTTTTTGTCCACGGTTTTCGTCAGGTTGCTGTTCACATCATACGTGTAAGTTTCCCTTCTGCCCTCTGGATCGGTGAAAGCAACCATCTGGTTTTTCCCGTCGTATTCATACTTGCTTTCCCGGATGTCGTCGGATTTCTTCTTCCCGCTGACCTCTACACGATATGTCTTTCCCGCATAGGAGAAGATATCCTGCTCTTCTTTTCCGTCCGCACTATCCTGGGTGTCCGCCACTTCCGATACGGTAAGCGTGAGCGGTTCGGTCATCCCGGTAAACTGCCGAACCTTATTCCCCTGGACATCATAGACGTACTGGACATACTGCGCTTTTCTGTCCTCCATGCAGTTCTTTACCATAATAAGGTTTCCACGTTTATCATAAGTATACTCCGTTTTTGCCGTCCTGTAACTATCAATTTGTTCTTCTTTTTCCGTCACGTTTCCCGCGTTATCGTACCCTGTGGTAGTTTTCTGATAACTTACACTTCCGTCTTCCTTTTCCTGAGGTACTTCATTTTTCACTTTGCGTCCGAGGATATCATACTCATACTTTGTAGCAACGCCTTCTTTCACCCCTCTGGGTGTGTACTCCCGGACAGCCTGTCCCTGTACGTCATAGTCTGTCCTTATGGTCCGTGACTGCCACTCCGTTTCGCTCTCTTTCCGGCTTTTTGTCTCAGTCTGGCTGACGTTGCCGTTGTCGTCATAGGTGGAAAGAATCTGCGTCTCATAGGCGGGAAGCCATGCCCCGTCCTGCTGTTTTCTGGTAATGGTGTTTTCTTTCGTTGTTCTGCCGAAGTCATCAGTTTCAAATGTGGTTATTGTCTCAACCATATTTTTTCCACGGATGGCTGTACTTGTCTTTGATAGGGTCTTCCCTTCCGCATCCGTAACAGTTTTTGTGATGTCCTCACTTAATACGGCATCATTAAACTGGTCATAATACTGATCTGCGTCTGCCCGCGGCTGGTACTTCGCTGGATTCAGCGTTTTACTGTAACTGGTGGAAATGATCTGTGCGTCGTCTCCCTCGCCGGTCACTTCGGTCTCATTTTTGCTGAAACTCCATGAGCTGCAGTGTTCCGCATCCAAGTCTCCGTTCATGAATGACGCCGTTCCGATCTCATTTCCCAGGTCATCATAAAAATATTTGCTGCCGCTCAAGATTTCTTTCCCTTTTCCGGTAATGTAGTAATTCGGCACGATTTCCCCATCCTCATTGACGATAAAACGCTTTTCGTCCGGCTCGAAGGTGTAGGTTCTTTCCTCGATCAGACGTGCTGTCTCTTCCTTTTCTTCTCCGGCGTCTTCTCCGCCATTTACGTCTTCCCCACCGCTGTCTTCTTCACTTCCGTACTCGTATACGCTCTCGGTCCATGTGCCTGCCGCTTCGTCCTTGCTGGTTATGATGTTGCCAAAAGCGTCCTGTATATTGATCGTTACCTGTCCACAATCATCGACAGTCATCGTTTTTAAACCGTCGGTGGACTGGTACTCCTGGTTTCTGGATTCGTACCCTGTCCCTACGGCTTCAATAGTTTCTGTTTCCTCCCCGGTCTCCGGATCATAGGAAGTACTTGATGTCAGTCCGTTTTCATCGGTATAAGTCAGTTCATTGCCGAAGGAGTCATAAGTAGTTTCCTCCTCCGTGTAGGTGCGGTTGTCTGCCGGACGCTTTGCTGACGTAAGGGTTACGGTCGTTTTCGTCTGCTGTCCGAGACTGTTGAAGGTATAATCATTCTGGATCACTTCTTTGTCCCCGTCGGTGCTGTAGGAAGGGTACACCTTCCCCTGTGTTTCGTTTCCGTGTCCGTCATACTGGAAATCTGTTCTGGTGACGGTTTCATATTCCCCGCCATTTACGCTTCTCTGCTCCGATATGCTGGCATAGTCAACACCATTAGATGCCACACTGCTTACCAGCTTATTCTTTGTGGTTTCTGAAGCATAAGATTCCTGCGTAATAGGAAGACATACAAATATACCATCTTCTGCCGGATATCCCGTGTCTGTGCCGTGATAGGCATAGGTGGTGGTATACAGGTGCTCCCTTCCCTGGTTCTTTGCCAGATATGCCTTTGGTCTTTTTTCCGCCAGCACGTTCCGGTAGCTGTCATACGTATAGCCCTGCTTTGTCGTGACTGCTTTTCCCCCCTTCTTTCCGTAGGACTTTCCTGTTTCCTCCATCACAAGCGAACCATTCCCGCCATTATCATAGCTGCAAATGGTTTCCTTCTTTGTCTTTCCATAGCTAGTTTCGTCCGTGAGCATTTTCTGGCTGTTATAAATATATATGCTGACATTCTTCTTTGTATCCTTTTTCAGTTTCAGCGTATTCGTATTGATGGCCGATTTCTTATATGTGTAGTCGGACATCGTCTTGTTAGCCTTATATTTGTTCGGGTTGAAACTGCTGATAACGACGGCATTCTCAAATCCCGTTCTTCCGTACTGCCAGAGTTCGTTTTCCCCTTCCTCATAGTCGCAGTACCGCAGAAGCGTCCCGAAACGTTTCTGGAAGAAGTCGTATTTCAGTCCATCTGATTTTTTCTTCGTTTTCTGGTCCTCTGTGTACTCCCTTGTGACGTAGTAACCCTGTACAACGATTTCTCTCTGCTTTTCCCCCCGTATCAGCTTCGGGCGGTACTCATAGTGTTCAATGCTGCCGTCTGCCGTCACTTTGTCCAGAAGATAGTTCTCATTCGTGGACACACGCTGGGAGGCGGCCCCGTAGCCGCAGGTCGTCATCAGGCGCTCCACGGTACGGTAGCCGTACGTCTCCCTGCTCCCATCCACCACAGCACTCTTTAAAACCAGACCACTGATGGGGTCTGAGTTATAGGGGGTATAGTTTCTTTCATCATAGGTGTACTTGATTGTCTTTTTCGATACTCCCCCTGCCACTTCTGTTCCCTCTACCGTTACAGAGGTCAACTGCTTTACATCCTCCCCATCTTCATAATGGAACCGGATTACCCTGCCTACAGAATCAGTGATCTCTTTTATGTATATTTTATCTGTATAGGTGTATGTTATGGTATTATTGTGGGCGTCTCTCTGCAGTACGACGACACCGTCCGCGTTGAAGTAGGTACGGAGCCCAGTCTTGTCCCGGAGTAGGTAGCGGCATTGGATGCCGTCCACCTGTTTTTCCCAGTCCTCCAGTTTTACGTCGGAATAGGCATAATCTGCGAATCCAGTAATTTCATACTTCTTCTCTTTGTCATTTTGCTTTGTTTCAATTTCCATTATCCCAATGCTTCCGAAATGCAGAAATGCCGGTCTGTCCCCCCACTCTGCCTGTCCTTCCTCGGTGATAGTGACGGTCTCGATCCACGGAAGGTCGAATTTCCAGCCGCTGGCAAGCCCGTAGACGTTTGTGTTCTCCCGGCTGAGGATTTTCGTCCGCTGGGTGTTCTTTTCCTCTTCGTTATTGTGGTACTTGTCTGCCACGGTATATTCTCCCATCAGCGCCTTTAATGCCTTTTTATGCTTTTTTAGAAGGGGTTCGCTGACATAGAGCGTCCGTTTCTCGCCGTCATGCGTCTTGTACGTGACTTCTTTTGTGCGTATCTGAAGTTTTGCTACCGTTTCCGTTGTGGGATTTCCGATGATGGCGTCATTGCTGTCATAGTAACGGTTCAGTTCAAAGTCCATACCTCCAGTCCCCTCAAGGAAGAGATCAGTCCGGGTAATAACCAGGTGCCCGCTGGCAGTATCCACACCATCTGCCGCCTCTGCTTCCAGTGGGGAACCAGCCACCCTGTCATGAAAGAGACTGGAAAAGGTCTCACCAAAGCCGGCATCCACTGCCGTATTATATGTATTTCCTGCCGCCTGACACTGGGTAGTGCCTCTGGCAAATAAAACTGCCAGTGTAAGCACTGCTATTGCAGTACCTGCCACTATTCGTGCTGCTCTTGCTCTCTTCCGGTTTGTCTCTCTCATCTCTTCTCACTCCTCTTTCCTGAATAGTAAATCTCATGTCCCGGTACTACTCCCGGTTTATTCCGTAATTCCTTTTTCTTTCTTTACGTCCGCCCAACTTTTACCATTTGAAGCCTTTCCCTTCGCCTGTATCAGCTCCACCGCCCTGATTCCTGTCCGAGCGGACAATTTTTCCGCCTCCTCCATGTCCTCCAGGCTGTAGCCGTCTTCCGCCATCTGATATTTCGTGTTCTCGGGTATCGTAAAGAACTGTTTTTCCAGTATTTCCCCTGTCTTTTCCCAGTCGTTCGTCTGTTTGTAAAGCGCTGCCACTTCCTCCCGGGACGTTTCATACAGTTCTGCGTATATGCCGGCAGCCTGCTGGTCTGGTTCACTGAGGGACTGATATGTTACATCTTTTTCTTCCCCCGCTGTCTGGTTCACTGCCCGGCTGTCCCGTCTCTCTCCGCTGTCCTGCCTCATGCGGGAGATGATGGCAACCCCTGTTATGACTAGTCCCACCGCCAGAATGGCGATAATTCCAATACGGACTTTTTTATTCTTCATCCCGTTTCTCCTTGTATTATTCCGCTTTTTCCGTCAGTGTAATCTCCACCGTCGTCTTTCCGTCCTTTTTCGCTTCCACTGGGATCGACTGGTAGGTCTCAA
>CANRYS010000028.1 GCA_947644305.1 uncultured Roseburia sp. | reverse complement strand
GTTACAATATCTTAATTATACATAATCTTACATTATCTTACAAGAACTACTGTTCGACATAAAACGACAAAAATCGACAACACTGACCATACTTTAGAAGCAAAAAAACACTCAGCTCATCGTTAGAACCAAGTGTACGCGCCAATATATAATTCCCATAAGCAAAAATATTACGTTTTCATTAAAACTATTGAGCATACAATGAATATAACACCTAAAATCCCAATGGTACGAAACGACTATTTTTCGGGACGAAAAGCACAAAAGGACTGCCGAAACAGCCCTTTCTTTAATTACCATTTTTACATTCATTTTTTACCGTTTTACTTATATATCATCACGAAATTTTCCCCCGCTAAATAATTCTGTATCAGAAGAAATATTTGTAATATACTCTGTTCCATCAATAATCATTCGGGCGGAGAACGAGTAATTACTACTCCTATTTCTTGGTTTTATGCACTTAACAAGGGTGTGCATTGCTACACACTTTCTTACTATCATATCATATTCAACGATTAAACATCCATTATTCTATTACTCAACAATTAGAATAATAATTGCAATCCCATAACAATTACCCAGATATATGCACAAGTCTTTGGAATCATAAGCATTCCAATCTTCGGCATCTTCTTACTGAGTAATGTTACTGGAAGATAACATCCAAATGAAATAATTATAGCTGCTACCATTCTTGTCATATGATATCCATATGTATTACCAGAAATAGCATACAAAATTATCACACCAATTCCAGTAACAGCAAATACCGCATTTCTAATAATAGATAATTTTAGATTACCTTCATCACTACACCAGTTATTCTGTGGTAGAAAGCAAATTACAATCCTTACAATTGCAGAAACCCAGATAATAATTTCTAAAATAATAGGGGCTTTCATCTCATAAAATGTAAGTTTCCAAATATAGAGAAGAATGATATAGAAAATCGTCATCGTAATAGATGAAACCTGAAGACCAATTCCAAGCTGTTTCTTAATTTTTTCATTGCTTCCTTTGATAGCTCTAATCACACGAGGAACAAGATGAAATGCATCTCCTCCACAAAGAGTTAATGTCAGTATTCCGTAAAGAATAAACAAAATATTGCCTTTTGAGAAAGCAAAAAACAGAATTCCTGCAATCAAATCAAATGTTAAATAACAGACATCAAAAATAGCCTCCATCAAATCTGGTACACGAGGCTTATATGTATCCTTTGTCATAATTTTGTAGTCTCCTTTTCCAATAATCTTGTATAGCAAAAATAATTTATAAAAAACAACACACCTGCTAATGCTAATGCACAGCCTAGTCCAGAATAAAAGAATGCAACAAAAATATCTGGGAATATACCAGCAGCTCTAAAACCGATTCCACCCCCCATCATGCAAGCCATAATAATATATGCCTTCAAATCAAAGAAATGCCAAAATGGTCTATAGTCTTCATATCCAAGTATTCTTTTAGTATGCTTCTTGCTCATTAAGAAAAACATTGTTCCAAATAGCATAAATACTATTACTGAAAATAAATATAGATACCACTGAGATTCAATCAGTAAATATGATAAAACACCAAGTCTTGCTACATTGAATCCAGCGATAAGCCATACAATACCAGCTATCAACAAAAGCGTTCTTTTTTTTACACGAAACACTTTTTACCTCCATTCTCATCTATCCTTTTAAATGATTTTCAGCGTTATTGCATATTTTGCTAAATACACGCTTACATATAACCATTTCTTCCTCTGTAAGTCCCTAGAATATATTATTAACAAATTCTTTCTGAACCATCACTATTACACAATATGGGAAATTTTTCTTTTAGCTAAAGCTATTGTGGGGCACACTGACATTACCGGTAACTAACCTCTGCCATTCCACTTTTTTACCGTCCCATCCTTTATCATATCGATCATATAGGGTACGATATCTGGATCAAATTGTTTGCCGCTGCACTCTTTGAATTCATTCAATATGTATTCTTCATCCCTATGTTCTTTATATACCCGTCTGCTTGACATGGTGTCGTAGCAGTCCGCCACGCAGATGATCCTGGCAAACAACGGAATTTCCCTGCCCTTTAGTCCCTCATTATAACCGGTGCCGTCAAAACGTTCATGATGATATCGTGCCCCGGCGCTGATACCTCCTACTGCTGTAAAATCCTTCAATATCTCGCCGCCAATGGCCGGGTGGCTACGGATCACTTCCATCTCTTCTTCCGTCAGTTTTCCTGGCTTCTTTAGAATGGAGTCCGGAATCCCAATCTTTCCGATATCGTGCAGCATCCCCATATAATAAATCTGCTCCTGTTCCTCCTCCGTAAGCCCCATTCTCCTGGCAATCTCTCTGGAATATACCGCTACTCGGATCGAGTGTCCATTGGTATCCCGATCCTTGGCATCGATGGCATGAGCAAAGGTTTCCAACGACTGGTTTACAATACTCTGGTATCCCCTTTTCTGTGCTTCTAGCTGCCGAATTTTATGCATCATAAAACATAAACAACCCGCCATGCAACTAAACACGCCGATCATGATAACTGCCACCCCTACAGTAACCTTATCTTCCATTCTATCTTTCTCCTCTCAAAGTATCCCTTATAATAACTTTTTCAACTCCCGCAGTACTCCATCTTCCCGATATGAATCACATATCCCTGTTGCCACTTTCTTCAATTCTTCTCTCGCGTTAGCAACCGCAAAGCTCGTTCCGGCACAACTTAGCATGTCCATATCATTTTGATTATCCCCAAACGCCATCGTCTCTTCTCTCCCGATCGACAGTGATTGCTGTAAGAATTCTACAGCCGTTCCCTTTCCAGCAGATACTGGAACACAGTCCAGCCACTGAATGCCTGCCACATTCAGCCTTACCCGGTTCTCCCACCTGGGACGAAACCAGGGATCTGTCAACTGCTCAACCATGTTATGATGGTATAGGGAAATTTTCACAATTTCATCCGGTACATTTTTCGTCAAATCTCCGACCGCCTGAATATCGTATCCATATCCGTTCACCATCCAGCGGTACATCTCTGAATCCGCACTAGAAGCATAGGCGCGTTTCAGACCATTGACCATGATGTCACACTGGGGTATCTGCCTGGCATCCTCGATAAGCTCCCGACACAACTCCATGGGAAGAGTTTTAGAATAGATACATTCTCCTCGATAAAATACCATGCTCCCGCCATCCACTGCCAGATAGATCTGATCCCTGACCGGTGCAAATAATTTTTCCACACTCACTTTCTGCCTTCCACTACAAACAGCAAACTGTATCCCCTTTTCCCCCAGTTTCTGGATCACTTCGTAATATTCTGGATTGAGTGATTCTGCAGAACCGCCGTCTTCAATTAAGGTGCCGTCTACATCACATACAATAAGCTGAATCATGATAATCCTCTTTTCTGAGCGATTTATCGCGAAGAACCGCACGAGAAAGCTCAAAGAGTTTCTCGTGTCGGAACAAAGCTATTTGCTTTCGCTCAGAAACAAATAGCCGTGTGAAAAATCAGCGCATCGGCGTAATTTTTCACACTATATCCCTCCATCTACGCATTCCTCGCCTGCTTCGCAGCCTCGTCATCTATGCGAACTTTGTTCGCTATGCTGCGCCTACCAACCTCGCCGTGCACATTCCTCGCCTGCTTTGGCAGGCTCGTCATCCATGTGAACTTTGTTCGCTATGCTGCTCCTACCAGCTTCGCCGTGCGCATTCCTCGCCTGCTTTGGCAGGCTCGTCATCCATGTGAACTTTGTTCGCTATGCTGCTCCTACCAGCTTCGCCGTGCGCATTCCTCGCCTGCTTTGGCAGGCTCGTCATCCATGTGAACTTTGTTCGCTATGCTGCCCTTTCCAACCTCGCCGTGCGCATTCCTCGCCTGCTTTCGCAGCCTCGTCATCTATGCGAACTTTGTTCGCTATGCTGCTCCTACCAATCTCGCCGTGCGCATTCCTCGCCTGCTTTGGCAGGCTCGTCATCCATGCGAACTTTGTTCGCTATGCTGCGCCCAGGCTTGAGCCTTTACGAATAAAAAGCCCGGTCAGTATGATGCCAACCGGGCTGTATTGGTTCTGATAATTTTCATTAGTTGTTGATCAGTTTATCCTCACCGTTCCAACTATAAAGCTTACGGATATCTTCTCCTACAACCTCAGATGAATGCTCTGCAGCAAGCTTTCTCATAGCTCTGAAATGTGCCTGTCCGCCTGCTTCTGACATATCCAGAAGGAATTCTTTCGCAAAAGAACCGTCCTGAATGTCGCTGAGGATCTTCTTCATTGCCTTCTTTGTATCCTCTGTAATGATCTTGGGACCTGTGATGTAGTCACCATACTCTGCTGTGTTGGAAATGGAATAACGCATTCCCGCAAAACCACTCTGATAGATCAGGTCAACGATCAGTTTCATCTCATGGATACACTCAAAATATGCATTACGTGGATCGTAGCCAGCCTCGCAAAGAGTCTCAAAACCTGCCTGCATCAGAGCACAAACACCGCCGCAAAGTACCGCCTGCTCACCAAAAAGGTCTGTCTCGGTCTCAGTGCGGAAGGTTGTCTCAAGCACACCAGCTCTTGCACCACCGATTGCCAATGCATAAGCAAGTGCCATATCCTGTGCTTTTCCTGTCGCGTCCTGATGTACTGCTACCAGACATGGAACTCCTTTGCCTGCCTGATACTCGCTGCGTACTGTATGTCCTGGTCCCTTTGGCGCGATCATTGTTACATCCACATCTTTCGGAGGTACGATCTGCCCGAAATGAATGTTAAAACCATGAGCAAACATGAGCATATTTCCAGCCTCAAGGTTTGGCTCGATGGACTCCTTATACAATTTTGCCTGAAGTTCATCGTTGATCAGGATCATGATAATGTCTGCCTGTTTTGCAGCCTCTGCTGCTGTATATACTTTAAATCCCTGAGCCTCTGCCTTTGCCCATGATTTAGAGCCTTCATACAAACCGATAATTACATTACAACCGCTTTCTTTTGCATTTAATGCATGTGCATGTCCCTGGCTGCCATAACCAATGACAGCAATCGTCTTGCCATCCAAAAGTCCAAGGTTACAGTCACTTTCATAAAAAATCTTTGCGTCTGCCATTTTACTGTTCCTCCTAAATTTAATTTAATATAAAGCCCCGCCGTTTTACCGGCGGATGGTTTCCCGTATCACACTGAGATCATTCTTTGATGTCTCATTCATCCAATTGTCCCCTCGCCAGTCCGGTAATTCCTGTACGGACCAGTTCGCGAATCTCATAGCCATCTAATAGCTTAGTAAAGGCATCCAGCTTTGCCTGGTTGCCGGTCAGCTCGATCATCATGGAGTCCGAAGCAACATCCACAATCTTAGCTCGGAAAATTTCTACGATCGCATTAATGGAAGGTCTTTCCTCTCTGGAAGCTGCCACTTTCACCAAGATAAGCTCCCGGCACACGGAAGCATCTCCGGTGAGTTCTTTCACAAGGATCACATTTTCCAGCTTACAGATCTGCTTCTCGATCTGGTCCAATATGATTCCATCTCCGGTCACTGCCACCGTCATTCTGGAAACCGCTGTATTTTCGGTTTCTCCTACAGTGAGGCTGTCGATATTATAGCCTCGTCTGCTAAACAGTCCCACTACCCGGGATAGCGCCCCTGGTGTGTTATCTATCAAAATGGACAATACCATCTTTCTCATTTGATTCACTCCTTAACATGCTTTTCAAACACTTATTTTACCAATTTCAAGGAAGATTGTCAACCCGCAGAACATTTCACCCATCTAATTCCCGCATCACACTTACTCTTCAAAAATATATTTTTTCAGCGCCTTTTTATTTTTCTCCAGATCCGGCACCAGACAGTCCTCCCCATTAATCTTCTGGCTGGTATAGCCGTTTTGGATTGGAAGGCTGTATTGTTTAAGCTCTGTGGTTCCCATCTTCACGATCGCCATCAGATAAGAATAGATCTCATCTTTGTCCAAATCTGTCTTTACGTTGGGAAGGATGATATCCACCAGCTCAAGCCATTTATTTACTGACATGGACTTTACTTTCTTCAAGAGTGACTGGATCACAAGACGCTGTCTCTCCGCCCTTCCATAATCGTCACCCTTACCGGAGGCCGTAAGAACAGCCGGATAGTGCCCGTTTTTCCATTTCCCGTGACGGATCCGACAATAACCGAGAGCCTGGTATCCGTTCAAGACCTGCTTTCCTACTTTAACATTTCTAAATTTTTTACGCTTGATATAATTGGTATCATTTAAGTTTACTGCCTCAGATTCAGTCAGTGTGGCTTCCACTCCGCCCACCGCATTGATCACATCCACAAAGGCATCAAAATTCACTTCTGCATAACCTTTCATCTTGATTCCAAAATTTTTCGCGATGGTCTCATAGAGAAGCTTGATCCCTCCTAAGGAATATGCCGCATTCAACTTGCGGCTTCCGTGTCCAGGAATCTCCACATACATATCCCTCATCAGGGATGTCACTTTCAGTTTTTTGTGTTTCATATCCAGTGTAGCGATCATCATAGAGTCAGAACGCCTCGCCGCTCCTCCGGCATTCTGTTCATCCAGGTTTTTGTCCGCCCCCACCAAAAGGATATTAACAATCTCCGAATCACTGAGAGTATCATATTTGGATACATCTACTTTATCCAGCGAATTCGTCTTATCAAAATTTAAGAGATTCAGGGAACCGCTCACCCGGTACTGTGCTGTGGCAGCCATACTTCCCACCGCCATGCTGATCAGGATTCCGATCACCAGAAACACTTTCCCCACTACCCGTTTTTTCCCAGATTTATTTTTCTTTGCCATTTTATCCTCCGTTTCCTGCTTTCCGCCCCGCCAACCAAATCAACGGAACCAGCATCTTCGAAGGTTCTGTCAGATCAGCCAGAACAATGCTGCATTTCTCACAAAACCACTTTTACAAAAACCAAAACGTATCATATCTACCCTTCGACGGACTGCACCTGCCTCTGCCATCCCGGCAAAATGTTTTGCAATCTGTCTTTTTTCCCCGGAAAGTCTGTCTCCAAACACCCTGTAAAACGCCTTACCCTGTAAAAATGTCTGTCGGATCACCTGGCGCTGGCTGCGCAAATCCGAAACACGCGCTTTCACATAGTCTGAAAAATCGCTTCCGCCAATCATATTACCACTATGCTGCCGATAATGCAAGGTGGTTTCTTCAATATAGGAAATTTTTCCAAAATTGCCGCAAATCAATGCGAGCCACCAGTCATGAACCCGAATTTCATGGGGAAGCTCCTGCAGATATTTACGAATCGCCCCATTCATCATAACCGTACAGCCGATACATTTATTTTCCATAAAAAGATGGGCACTGTCAAGCCTTTTTACATCCAGATGACTGCTTTTATGAAAAGAGCCTAGTTCTTCTCCGCTGTCACTGTCAAAATTCATGGCATCCGTAAATACCATCAAAGGGATGCCATCCCCATTCTGTGACTCCATCTCTTTCATCCGACGGAGTGTCTTCTCGATCTTGTCCTGGTGCCAGATATCATCCTGGTCACAAAGCATGATGTAGGGGCTACTGCTTCGTCTAATGCCTTTGAGAAAATTTTTCGTATATCCCAGATTTTTTTTATTTTGATGCAGAGAAATCTGATCATACCGTTCCACATACTCTCTGGCGATGTCCAATGTAGAATCCGTAGAGCCATCATCACAGATCTCCACCGTCACATCCTGAAAGGTATTTGCCAAAATGGAATCCAACTGTTCCCTGATAAATTTTTCCCCATTGTAGGTCGTTAATACAATATGAACCTCTGCCACATCAACACCTCTCATTCCAATAGCTTTTGTTCATACTAAGCTTTTTCACCAGTCCCGAGGGAAGACTTTCATACCGCAATCCAAGCTTGTAACCCATCCATTTAAAACCACTCTGCAGTACCAGATCGGGAACCAGATACCATTTTCCATGTTTCATCAGATATTTCATCGTATCCTTCACCAGCCTCATTCCCTCCGATTCGGAACGGACCTGTTCAAAAATCTGCCGGTACTGTCTCTGGGAAACAGCCAGATCAAAGTTTCTCGTCAACTGCTGCCAGTATGTGTACTTATGAGAGTGGACCACCTCTGCCTCCGCTGCATAAGCGATGCGGTAACCCGCCTGGATGAGTCCCGCCGCAAAGATCATATCCTCATTAAAGATCGTTCGGGTGACAAATCCCCCCAGTTTTTCGTAAATATCCCGACGATACATGGCACATACATTCGAACAAAAAAAGGTCTTGATCCCAAGTCTCTCCAAATCAGCTTTCTCCTTTACAGAGCTCTCTGGAGGATAATTAAACTCTCTGGTATATCTCTCAATCGCCCCCGACTGGCTCCCCGGCAACTGTCTACCGTAAGCTGCCGCCACCCGTTCATGGCTCTCGAAGGAAGCACAGAGTTTTTCCAACAAAGTATCCTGCGCCGGAACGGCATCCTGGGTCATAAACAGCATATAGTCCGCTTTCGAGAGAGAGGCGCCCTGATTTCTCGTGCCACCATGGTCAAATTCACTCTTTTGTATGGTCACGATCTTCCCCCTGTCCGCTTTCTCAAGTATCCTCCGCACCCGCTCGTCCTCTTCGCCTCCCGCCAGTGTCTGCATAAAAAACACATGCTCCGGCTTTCTCGTCTGGGTATTCAATTTCTGGATCAACTGTTCCAGCTTTTCATCCGGCCGGTAGACCGGTATAATCACATCGATCATCTTCATTTTTTGACTTTCCTTTATAGTAAAGCCTGCCTGTGCGGACAGACTTATTTACATCTCATGTCCCAGCAGACGGTTCACTAACTTCACTGCCTCTCTGGCATCTTTCGAATATCCATCTGCCCCTATTTCCTGGGCGTAACTCTCGGTAACAACGGCGCCTCCGATGATGATCTTTGCCTGGCAGTCCTGCTCCTTCGCCATCTCCACCAGATGCTTCATCTCCGTCATCGTTGTGGTCATCAGCGCCGAGAGCCCGATCACAGCGGCCTTCTCTTCTTTTGCCCTATCCAAGATCTTCTGGCTCTCCACATCTTTTCCCAGATCTATGACCTCATAACCATAATTTTTCAGCATGAGTACCACCAGATTTTTTCCGATGTCGTGAATGTCCCCTTTCACCGTCGCCATAACGACCGTATCTAACTTTTCACTGCCCCGTTCTTTTGCCAGCAACGGCTCTAGATGATCAATGGCCTTTTCCATGGTCTCTGCACTAGCGATCAGTTGTGGAAGAAAATAAGTCCCTTTTTCAAAGAGCTCACCCACATGATTGATCGCTGGAATCAGATAGGAGTCTATGATCGCCGCCGGAGACTCTCCCCGTTCCAGTTCCTTTTTTACCAGCTCCAGCACCTGTCCCTCTTTCCCCTTTACTACAGCAGTGAAAAGAGGATGGACTCCCGTCTCTTCCTGAGCCTGCATCTGCTTAGGCATATCTGCCGAGATCTGTGCCTTTGCCACACCATTAATATACTTCAGATCCGCTTCTGGCTTATTCAAAAGCAGATCCGAAGCCAGCGCCGCATTGGCCAGCAGGGTCTGGTTGGGATTTGCGATGGCCATCGTCAGCCCGGCAGCGATCGCCATCGTCAGAAAAGCACTGTTGACAAATTGCCTTTCTGGAAGTCCAAAAGAAATATTCGAGAGCCCGCAGATCGTCGCTGTTCCCAGCTCCTCCCGACAGTAGCGGATGGTCTCTAACACCTCCAGCGCCGCTCTCTTATTGGCTCCAATGGTTCCCACCAGTCCGTCAACTACGATATCTCGTTCGGATAAGCCGTGACGTTTCGCCTCATCCAGAATCTTATGAATGATCTCTTTCTTCTCTTCTATATTTTCTGGAAGCCCCTGGTCCGACAACGGAAGCAGGATAAACATGGCACCGTATTTTTTTGCCGCCGGAATCAATTTTTCAAACTTTTCCGGCTCTAGAGAGATGGAATTAATCAGCGCCCTTCCCGGATAGATCCTGAGCGCCTGTTCCACCACATCCACATAGCTGGAATCGATGCTAAGAGGCACATCCACCGCCAGCGTCAGCTCATAAATGGCCTGGAGCATCATCTCCTTTTCATCAATTCCATTCATTCCCATATTGACATCCAGGATCCTGGCTCCCTTTTCCACCTGTTCTTCCGCCATGGACACCACCAGCTCCAGGTCTCCCTCCCGGAGCTGTGCCTGGAGCTCCTTTTTACCGGTAGGATTGATACGCTCCCCTACGATGGAAAAGGTTCCCTCCAGATCAATTTCTACATAATTTCTCTCGTTGGTCAGCGCCCGGACATTCTTTTTCTCTGGGAACACCGGAACTTCACCAGCAAGTCTCTCCCTGAGTTTTCTAATATGTTCTGGCGTGGTTCCACAACAGCCACCGAGAATCGTGGCGCCCTTCTTCACCAGAGGAAGCATAGTCTCAGAAAATTCTTCTGCCCCCATATCGTAAGCCGTCCTGCCATTCACTAACTTCGGCAGTCCCGCATTGGGTTTGACTACCAGCGGAATCCCGGCCATTCTCTCCATTCTCTGGACGAGATCCACCATTTTATCCGGGCCGGCGGAACAGTTTACCCCCACGGCCTCCACGCCCATCGCCTCCAGCACGATCGCCGCTGTCTCCGGACTGGTTCCGTAAAGGGTTCTCCCATCCTCCTGAAAGGTAAGAGTTACCATCACCGGCAGCTCATCCCCGCAGGTCTCTTTGATGGCAAGTACTGCTCCACGGCATTCCTGAAGGCTCATCATCGTTTCCACGACAAAGAGATCAACTCCCGCTGCTACCAGCGCCCGCACCTGTTCTTTGTACACGTCCACCAATTCTTCGAACGCCAGGTTCCCCATCGGATAGAGCTGTTCCCCCGTCATGGTCATATCCCCGGCGATATAGATCTGTCTTGTCGTACCGCTCTCTTCTATGGCTCGTCTCGACAGTCCCACCAGCTCCGTCGTCATCTCCTCCAACCGGTCCTCCAGACCGTACTCTGCCAATTTGATTCGGTTGCAGGTAAATGTCGGTGCATACAGCACATCACTACCCGCCTGAATATAACCCTTCTGAAGTTCCACAAACACATCCGGATGCTCCAGAATCCATGTCTCCGGGCAGTCACCTGCCTGCATTCCATGCTCCTGAAGGTTGGACCCGGTTGCTCCATCCAGAAAAACAAACCCCTGTCTGATATACTCTCTAAAATTCATGGACACGTTATTCCTTTCCTTACTTTCCTACCCTACTATGCTCTATCTTTTTTACCGAAACGCTTCTGCACCCTCATTTATCTTTGCGTACAGCTCTTCTACCAGTCTCTGTGCTATGCTCTATCTTTTTTACCGAAACGCTTCTGCACCCTCATTTATCTTTGCGTACAGCTCTTCTACCAAATCCTGCACCGCCTCTGTGGCATGAGCAAGCTCTGCCTGCCTGCTGACAGATTTATCTCTGGTCGTAATCTCTACACAGCCATTTTTCATATTTCTCGGACTCACCACGACACGCACCGGTACTCCCAACAGGTCCGCATCAGAAAACATAGCGCCAGCCCTTACATTTCGGTCATCATAGATCACATCGATGCGCTTTTTCTGTAATTCCTCATACAGCTTGTCGGCAAACCCTTTGCACTCCTCATCATCCGAACGCACACAGCAAAGATGAACTTCCCATGGCGCTATCGTGATCGGCCAAATTGGTCCGTACTCATCGCGGCTCACTTCGCATACAGAAGCCGCCAGACGACCTACGCCAATGCCATAACATCCCATAATCGGATGATGTTTTTCGCCCTCGCTGTCCAGATACTCCATCCCCATGGTCTTCGTATATTTGGTTCCAAGCTGAAAAATATTTCCAACTTCTATTCCTCTCTCGATCCTCAAAGACTTCTTTCCACAACAAGGACAGATTCCACCGTCTACAGCTTTGGCGAAGTCACCGTATTCTGCCTCCGGTATATCTCGTTTCATATCCAATCCTGTGTAATGTTTTCCATCTACATTACCACCGCAGCAGAGATTGTCAATCCCCTCCAGGGACTTATCATAAAGTATCATATAATCCCCTTTCAGATTATATGGTCCGATGGAACCAGCAGCAAGACCGCACTCTGGAGTGATCACCGCCGGATGAATGGCACCACCGAGATAATTCGTGATCTTAGTCTCATTTGCCTCCAGATCCCCTCGAAGAAATACAACCACGTAAGAATCGTCCTCGTTGCGCTGATAAACTACCGCTTTACAGGAATTCTCCACTGGAAGTTGTAAAAACTCACATACATCCTCAATAGTATGCTTATCTGGTGTATCTACCAGAGCCAGTTCCGCCTGGCCAAGAGTCTGGTTATTTTCAATGATACACTCGGCTGCCTCCATATTGGCGCGGAAATCACATTCATCACACAACACGATGGAATCCTCTCCCACCGGAGTAAGAAGCATGTACTCGTGGGAAACACTTCCTCCCATCATGCCAGAATCCGAAGCTACCACAACCACCTCCGGTATCCCCGCCCTAGCAAAGATACGCTGATATGCTTTATAACATCTGTCATAATATTGTTCCAGATCCTCCTGGGAAGTATGAAAAGAATAAGCATCCTTCATCGTAAACTCACGCACCCGGATCAATCCAGCACGGGGACGAGCCTCATCCCGGAACTTCGTCTGGATCTGATAAATCATAAAAGGATATTTGGTATAGGTATTGGCATATTCACGTACCAAATGTACTGCCGCTTCCTCATGGGTCATTCCCAGCAGCATTTGGGAATGATTGCGGTCCTTAAAACGAAGGAGCTCACTTCCCACACTCTGAAACCTGCCAGATTCCTCCCAGAGACTGCCCGGAAGTGTTACTGGGAACAAAACTTCCTGCCCGTCGATCCCATCCATCTCTTCCCGGATAATGTTTTCAATCTTTGCCGTCACCCGTCGCAGAGGTGGATACTGGGAATAAATACCATTCGCCATATTCTTCATGTAGCCGCCGCGAACCATCAACGCATGACTCTCTACCACACAGTCAGACGGTCTTTCTTTAAATCTGTCTCCTACTAATCGGTCCAGTTTCATTTGGATCCTCCTCCTTTATATCTCTTAAAGTTTTTTTATCTTATTTCGGTACAACCTCATAAAAAATATGCTGCTCAGTGTAAGGGAACACGCTTCCGCAATGGGGAACGACCACCACACATATCCAAGGCCCGCCGTATTTGCTAATATATATGCCGCCGGCAGTATGACTACCAACTGCCTCAACGCCGAAACGGTAAGGCTTAAAAGTCCCTCGCCAAAAGCCTGGAACACCGACATCATAACGATGGAAGCCCCTGCTAGCATAAAATGAGTTCCAATGATCCGAAGTGCCGGAACACCGATCTCTAACATCGTCGGAGATGCATCAAACAACAGCAGCAGCTTGTCCGGTATACTGAGAAAAATCCCCAGTCCCACAAACATAATCACCACAGCAATAATCATACTAAAACGTACTGCCTCGATGATTCGCTTTTTCTTCCTCGCTCCATAATTATAGGCAATAATGGGAATCAATCCATTGTTCAGCCCAAATACTGGCATAAAGATAAAACTGTTCAGCTTAAAATACACGCCAAAAACCGCCACCGCTGTGGTGGAAAAAGGAACCAGGATCTTATTCATGCCATAGGTCATCACCGAACCGATGGCCTGCATAATGATAGCTGGGATACCCACCCAATATATGGCTTTGATCGTAGCTACCCGTGGTTTCATACTGCGAAGGGAAAGATGAATCTCTGTATTTTTGCGCAGATTAAATACCACAGCAAGGATCATCGCAATAATCTGTCCGATGGCTGTAGCCACAGCAGCCCCCGCAATTCCCATTTTGGGCATCCCACACAATCCAAAGATCAAGATAGGGTCAAGAATGATATTTATGACAGCACCCGTCCCCTGGGTGATCATCGTATAAATCGTTTTTCCCGTAGCTTGCAGTAGACGTTCTAACATCATCTCAAATAAGATACCAAAAGACAGGATCATGCAGATGGATAGATAACTTGTCCCATATTCCACGATCTGGGCAGAATTACTCTGGGTCATATCCACCTGGGTCTCGATAAACTTTCCCGCGCCAATAATCCCAAATACACAAAAGACAGCATAGCTGATCAGCATCAAAAACACACCACAGTTAGCGGCCCAGTCAGCCTCTTCAAATTTCTTTTCGCCGAGACTCTTAGATAACAGGGCATTGACTCCAACCCCGGTGCCTACCCCCACTGCGATCAGAAGCATCTGCACTGGAAAGGCAAGGGAAACTGCTGTCAGGGCATCCTGACCGATCCGGGACACAAACATACTGTCCACAATATTATACAAAGCCTGTACTAGCATAGAAGCCATCATCGGAAGGGACATGGTGATCAACAGCCGTTTTACCGGCATAACCCCCATCTTATTTTCCTGTCCTGTCTTACTCTGTTCTATCATCTGTCTTTCTCCTGTCATCTATTCTTTACTGGCGAATCAAAGAAGGCTTCCAGCTCTCCCGCATTAGTTCCGGGTGTCTTTCCAGATGCGCCGTATCGTTAAAGCGTTCCAGATAAAAAAGCTCCTTTTTCTCATCATACCGGATCACGGTTATGCTGGTATTTTCCAGATCCACAGCAAATTTCAACTTATTTTTTAAATCTGTCTCCAGCAGATACGCACACAAAGACCGTATTACCCCACCATGAGTCACCACGGCAGACCGCTCCTGGGTGGACTGGCAAAGTTCCTTCCACACTGGTAGCACACGGCGGATCACATCCGCTCCGTTTTCTCCACCAGGATAAGGTAAATCACTGGTCTGGCTGGCGCGCTCCCGGCGAAATTCTTTGTATTCTTCCACAATTACGTCATCGGCTTTTCCCGTCAGTTCTCCAAAGTCAATCTCCCGGAACGCAGGGATCACCACTGGTTCCAATCCCAACCTGTCTCCTATGATCCCGGCGGTTTCAATCGCCCTTTTCAGATCACTGCAATATAATTTTTGTATTTTATCATATGTAAGCCTGTCCGCCAGAAGTTCCGCCTGTCTGCGCCCTGCTTCATCCAGACTCACATCCACATTACACAGTTTAGAAGACTGTCTCCCGTGCCGGATCAGATACAACTCCTTCACCTTTACCCTCCATGCTCACCTCGGAATCAATATGAATTCTTATTATATAACGGAACAAGGATTTTGTAAAGACTGAAATGCGAATGCAATCAGCTTTCTTCCTGTCTATTCCGTCAAGTGCATCGCCTTTAAAAAACGGGCTCTGTACTTTCTGCCGACAGCTATTTCACCCATATTGTCTTTCAACACAACGACGTTTTCCGTTCGGTCTATGCTCTCAATATGAATCCGGTTGACGAGAAAGGATTTGTGGCACTGGTACAGATAGTCGTTTCCCAGTGCCTGATAAATCTGATTCAGGGGCATATAGGGAATGTACACGATCCCTTTCAGGGTATACATGAAGACCGTCCGACTGCTGTGTTCCACATAAATGATATCTCGGATATCAAACTGGTTGATCTTTCCCTGTATACACACAAAGACATCTGTGGAATCCCTGATGATACTTTTGATCACAGCTCTCCCTCCTCTGAAATACGCCTCAGATACATTCTCTCACAGGAATCCAACAACTGGTGCATAAAATAAAAGGTTTCTTCGGGAGTTCCATAAATCAGATCTCTGGCGATATCCTCTTCCTTGGATCTTCCTGTAACCAGGTAATTCAGGTCAATACCATAATGTTCCCGCAAAACCTTGAGACGTTCCAGGCTGAACGCATGGTCTCCCCTCTCCAGCTTTTGGAAGTGTCCCACACTGACTTCCAGAGCTTCTGCCATATCTTCCGATGAAACACCTAAAATTTTTCGTATTTTACGGAGTCGTCTTCCCAGCAGAATATTTATCATTACCTTCATCGTTACTTCTCTCCTCTGTACATATTCAATTTTAACCAGACACTTTTATCCTATTCTACCTTTATTTGAATGATATTTATAGTTCAAATCACGGTTATTTTTGATCGCAATCCGATTTCTTCCTGTATTTTCGTTTCTTCAAATCAAATATTTTTTTTATTTATTTTTCCCCTCCAATACTTTAATATTTAATTTCCCATAAAATAAAGTACTTTAGTTACTTGTGGAAAGAAATTCCAACGAGTACACTGTTAGTACAAGTTATACCAAAGGAGGAACGCAAGTGAGTACATCTTATAATTCTTATGATTTCAGACTTGTTGGACTTCAGATCAGAAACTTCCGAGAGTCAAGAAATATCAGCCAAGAACAGTTGGCATACAAAGCAGGGCTTTCCACCGGAACCATCGGGAAGATTGAACGGGGCATCAATAACCCCAAAACCGACACCCTTCTGCGGATCGCCCAGGAACTGGATGTTCCCTGTCAACTGTTTTTTGAACAGATCGACCGAAAACGTCCCCATTTACCCGCTCACCTACAGACACTGGTGGCCTATGCAAAATCCCTCGGCGACAATGAAATCCATGCCCTCTGCATGATCGCCAAAATCATGTCCAAATACCATGACACCAGCAAGTCCTCTGACCGGTAACCGTTTGTATTAAAACCCTTTAACCTCCCCTTTAAGCACATCTGCAATTACCTTTGCCAAAGGAGCCGCAGCATTCTTGGCCTCCTCTACGGTATTATTTTCATTCCCCAGTTCAACCAGCAGCGAACGCTCCGCCACATGAAGATTATAGCGGTACCCTTTGAGATAGATCGGTTTGGTAAATCCATCATATTGTTCCATGGCATGGCACTTCAACTGGAGACTAAAAGAAAGATTGGCCTCCAGATTGGGATTATACAGATAATCGATCTTCCCTGATTTGTTTCTGCTCATGCCGTTAAAAAACATAACGATCGCTGTCTTTTTTCCATCGATCATCGTATATGTATGCTTATTTTTCCCCACCGAATCCCGGTGCAGGTCAATGGTCACCTGAATATCCGGGTTTTCTTTCATGATCTTCGTAATTCCGTCCAGCGAAGTATTGTAGGCTTTACTCCGGTCGATCTGACCGTTAATGAGATCATATTTGGTCTGGTCATGATAAACCTGATATCCATTTTTCTCCAACTCCTGTTTTAAAGCCCTTCCCACTCCGATCACCGAGTCTGAATCCCTGCCCCTCCGACTGTCAGAAAAAGCTTCCGATGCCCCGTGGGTGTGGTAGATAAGAATCTGTTTTTTTCCCGCCTTCGCAGGAAGCGTCATATTTCTTTTTAACATCTCTTCTACAGGAAAAAGAGCTTTGGTCACAGAGGTGGTGGAGTCTATAATATAGAAATGATTCCACAGATAACTCACATCTTTGTTCTCCCTGAGTTTATTCACATAAGCCGCTGTTCCCGAACCGGCTCCTTTCATTGTCTGGACCTGGGCAAGATTTTCACCCGCCACCGCTGAGGCATCGGCAGACCCCTGTAGATCGGACTCCCCATTTGCCCCCTGTCCCTCTCCGGTAGACGCTTTTTTTCCCCCATTATTTTCCATATAAATTAATTTGCTCTCCGCCAGACGTTCCATATCCGTATTCTGAAAATAAAGTGGATTTCCCATCACCACCTGAAGCAACTTATCTTCCCGGCTCATTCTGGACACCGGAAAGGCATTTGCAGCCAGGGATGTACCAATTTTTCCCAATATTTGTTCTTTCAGGCTGCTCTCACTGCACTCTAACAAAATCAAAAGGGCAATCAGAGCAGATGACAAAATGATCCGAAACAATCGTTTTTCCACGAGTACCTCCTGCATCAAGCGTATATATAATATATAGCATTTTTTGCAGAATATATTACACCCGGCTATAGTGACTTTTTCTGAAAACAATGATTAAAGACTTTCGCCAGATCTTTGGCGATCACATGAACCGATTCATCGATATTTTTCGGTGTGACATATAAATTTTCCATTTCCTCCTGAAATACTTCTTTGATAAATTTTTCGATCTCATCCTCGCTATACCCCTGTTTGCTCAGTACCTTCTCTAAGTGGTCACTGATAATCGTCTTGGCATCTACCACCGTCGGGACACCCACTGCCACCACTGGAACCCCAAGACTTTCCTTTGACAGCGCCTTTCTATGATTTCCGATGCCTGATCCCGGACTGATACCCGTATCCGTGATCTGTATCGTGGTGCACAGCCTTGACATGCTTCTCGCCGCCAGCGCATCCACTACAATGACCAGATCTGGACTAGTCTTTTTTACAATTCCCTGAAGGATCTCCACCGCCTCCATCCCGGTCTGTGCCATGACCCCGGGGGCGATAGCACTCACTTCTCCGTACTCGTTTTCCTCCATAAACCAGCTTCCAAGTTCACGCCCCAGATGCCGCGTCACAAAAATACATTCTGCCATCCTTGGCCCAAGGGAATCACTGGTGACCTGCCGGTTGCCCAGCCCTGCGATCAACACGGATTTCTGCCGCAGGTCATGAACCATCTTTTCCAACTCACTGCAGATACATAACAGCAGCTCTTCTTTGTCCTCCTCTTCCTTCGGCATATCCTTTGACTCAATGGTGACGTAACATCCCTTGGGCTTTCCCATGGCCCGGCTCCCTCTGTCATCCTGAATCTGTACCATTGTAATATGTGCTTTTGCCTTTTTGTCATAATGCTTTTCTAACACCACTCCCTGGATCTCTACATTATTTCTCGGAAAACTCTCTCGCACCTCGAGGGCAAGATCTGTTTTTCTCTCTGACATATACGCTTCATCCCTTTCATACCCAGCATTTCTTTCATTTCTTTAGCATTCACCAAAAACTTTCCAATTATGTATTGACACTAATCATATTTTGTACTATCATAAGTGAGTATGTTTGTGTTAATGTCCGTGTCCGTTTAACCAAACGCTATTACTTATTATTATAAAAAGATGGAGGTGTTAGAATTGGCAAATATTAAATCTGCAAAGAAAAGAATTCTTGTTTCACAGAAAAGAGCTGACAGAAACAAAGCGATCCGTTCCAAGGTTAAAACTGCGATCAAAAAAGTAGATGCTGCAATCGAAGCAAAGGATAAAACAGCAGCCAACGATGCATTGGTAAAAGCTGTATCTGAGATCGACAGAGCAACCCGGAAGGGAATTTACCATAAAAATACAGCAGCAAGAAAAGTATCACGTCTTACAATTGCTGTCAACAAACTTGCATAATTGCTATTTTTGTGGATCGATATTCTTTCAGAATATTTGATCAATGTAGAAGGCAGTCGTACTGCTACTACAATTCTACCCGTCATAAAATATAAATGCAAACTGTATCGATTGGTACAGAGGGAAGCGCCGGACTCACACGGCGCTTTTTTTGTTCTGCAATATCTTTCATTTTTTCTTCTGATTCATATAGCAGGAATTCCAAAAACGGTTTACAACCTTCTCAAAAGATGATATGATTTGAGTAGCTCGACGGCGCGAATTTGAACCCGTTTCTCAACCAGTTATTTTGAGAATGCGTTCGTTAGTTTCAATCGCCGTAGACACCGCTACGACTCATTCAACTGCCTTCGCATTCGCAAAATAACTGGTTTGAAATCTTCGACCGTGTGTGGTGTATTTTGGCGAAGAACAAGGCTAGAGGACGAAGTCTTGCTGACGCAAGACAAGGACGAAAAACGAAGTAGTTCGCCAAAATACGCCGTCCACGGCGGGTTCAAATTCGCGCCGTCGAGCTAGCCTAATGATACCAATTTAGTGCACAAAAACATGAATTATACAGGGAGGAACTCCATGAAAAACACAGATTATTTATCCTGGGATGAATATTTTATGGGAATCGCACTTCTATCCGCCATGCGGAGCAAAGATCCCCATACAAGGGTGGGAGCATGTATCGTGGATATGGATCATAAGATACTGTCTGTGGGCTACAATGGTATGCCCTGCGGCTGTTCCGATGACGATTATCCGTGGGATAATACCGGCGAGCCAATGGACACCAAATACTTATATGTATGCCATGCGGAACTGAACGCCCTGTTGAATTACTCAGGTTTCAAACTAAAGGGGGCGAGGATCTATACGACTCTCTTTCCCTGCAACGAATGTACAAAAGCACTCATACAGTCCGGAATCCAGGAGGTTATTTTTAAAGAGGATAAATATTCGGATACTGCTGGCGTCATGGCGGCCAAACGGATGATGCGTTCTGCCGGCATTACATACCGCAAGTACTCCGAGGGCGAAAAGCCGGTTCATATTAATCTCTAGCAGACCTGGCTGCCGATTCCAAAAAGAACGGAGGATATTCATGAAAAAACGAAAGACAAAAACAAAAAAAATGGTAAAAAAGAATCCTGCGCGTAAGAAGTGGCGATTACCATTTTCACTTTCCTTTCTAAAAAGGAAGACCGTCACCATAAGGAGAAACATTCTACGCTTGTTTCGGAACATTTTCTCTCTTTTCCCACAAAAAAAAGATAAAAATGCTCCCCTGCTGGATGGCAATGTCAAGATCCTTCCCCAATTCTGCATTCAGACCAAACTGATCGGTTGTTTCATAATTCCAGTCATCATGATCATAATTTTGGGAGTTGTCTCCTATTCTCGCTCTTCCAGTGCCTTAAATGAAAATTATGAGGCCGCTGTTTCCCAGACCATGAATATGGCAAAAGAATATTTTTCCTTTGTCTTTTCCAATATTGAGTCGGACATGAACGTCTATCTCTCCGACAGCGATCTAACCGCATATTATTCCGGTAAATACAGCACCAATGAGGCACAGGAAAAATCCCTCGCTGATCTGAAACAGAAATACGAGACTGCCTCTGCCAGACTGGATTCACTCAAAGAAGGATCTCTTGCTTATTACAAAGCCTACAAAGAGATGACAGAGAGCAAAGAAGAATACGAAGATATAAAAGATTTTGTGGAAGATACAAAAACCATGCATAGTGATACCTATAAATCTCTCAACGCCTCGGTGAGCAATAAAACAGCTGCCAATCCATTTATAGGAAATATTTATATCTTTAAGGATGGCAGTGATACCATCAGTTCACAGATGGCTCTGCGCTCCAAAGCAGAGTCCTCTTCGGAAGATGATATGAGTGCTGTAGATTCCACGAAACTTTACAGTGAATTTATCAAATTACAACTGGGACAGCAGGTCACCTCTGACACCACGAATTATCACTGGTGTGGTCCGGTACCTGAACTTGACAAACTCCTGTCTGTCAAGAGTGATGACTACATACTGCGGGTGGCACATGATGTGTCCTCCACCAGTGACGCCGTTATGCTCGTGGACATAAAAAAAGATCCCATCACAAACATCCTGCAAAATCTCAATCTTGGAGAGGGCAGCTTTGTCGGCATCATCACTGCCGACAAACAGGAACTGACCGTGAATGGAAAAGCGCTGACCGCCATCGAAAGCGGAGAAGAAGAAAAAACAGAAGATAGTGTCTCAAAGGAAAAGGTATTTGTAGCGCAGGATTTTTATGAGAAAGCCCTCAAATCAGATACAGAATATGGATCGGATTATGTCCGCAGCAATGGAACAAGCTATCTCTTTACCTATCAAAAGATCGGTACCTCCGGCGTCATGCTCTGCAGCCTAGTACCAGAGTCCATCATTGTAGCTCAGGCAAACAGCATCCGCATACTGACTGTCGTGCTGATCTTCATATCCTGCCTTATCGCTATGATCGTGGGAACCCTAATATCAAAAGGTTTCAGCAGATCCATCAACAAATCCATCAAGGAGTTGGAAAAAGTCTCAAAAGGAGATTTTACCGTAGAGTTCCGCACCAACCGCCGGGACGAATTTGCCCTGCTCTATGGAAGCTGCAACGATATGCTTGCTAATATCCGGGGACTGATCATGGAAGTGGAATCCATCTACGATGCCCTTACGGTATCCCTGAATAAAGTAAACTCCTCTTCCACCACCTTTTCTGAAACCACAAAGGATATCCAGCGCTCGGTACACGAGGTAGAAACCGGTGTAGGGGAGCAGACGGAAAGCGCTGCGGCATGCCTGAATCAAATGGACAATCTATTTACCAAGATCAATACAGTGAAAGACAACACGACGCAGATCGGAGAAATTGCGGTCTCCACCCAGAGTGCCATCCAGACAGGTCTTAACAGCATGGATAATCTGAATGACAAGACGAAGTCCACAACAGAGATCACAAACAATGTGATCCAGACCATCCAGGAGCTCTCTGTCCATTCTACAAATATCGGGCAAATCGTAAACAGCATCAATGACATTGCGGAAGAGACGAACCTTCTCTCTCTGAACGCCTCCATCGAGGCTGCCAGAGCTGGCAATGCCGGTAGGGGCTTCTCCGTCGTAGCCAGCCAGATCCGCAAACTGGCTGACCAGTGCCTTGTGTCTGCCGGAAAGATCTCAAATATCGTCAGTCAGATCACGGAGGCGACACAAGATGCCGTCCGCGCCACCCAGACCGCAGAAGAGATCGTCAACGAACAGGCTGAGGCCGTTGCCGCAACCTCCCAATCCTTCCATACGCTGAAACAGCGTATCGAAAAACTTTCCGAAAATCTGACGAGTATCCAGAGCAGCTCGACGGACATGGAAACCACGGGCTCCTCTACCTTACATGCCATGGAGAACATCTCTGCGATCCTGGAAGAAACATTGGCAGCCGTCACTTCGGTTGCCAGTGTAACAGACAGACAGTCCGAAGTACTTGGCTCACTGAATGAAGCGTCCTCACAGTTGATGACTCGTGCCCAGAGACTTGGGGATGCCATCTCCAAATTTAAAACACAGAAAACCGAAGAATAACGATAGACAATAAGGAAACGGCGGAAATTTGAATCAGAGTTCAAATTCCCGCCGTTTCCTTGTCTGCCTCATTTATTTTCCAGCTCAATGCGCTATTGTGCCAGCTCCGCCTCTATATCTGCCAGAAACCTGGTCCATGCATCCGGATGTTCCACAAAATATCTGGGACAGTTTTTTCCTGTCACATCATAGTGCCGGATCACATCTTTTACCTCCAGTCCAAATCGGATACAGAGATATTTGGTCAGCCGGATCAAAGAGCGGTACGTCTCTTTTGTAAATTTACCGCTCTTCTTTTTATGACAGCATTCTATGGAAATCGTGTCCAAATTTCGGTCATTGGAGGCATAGGCGATCTCTCCCGTGGGAATGCACTGAACAATGGTTCCGTCAATCCCTATGACAAAATGACTGCTAGCATAGGTATTGGTTCCCTTCTTTGCATTGATCTTTGGAAGATTGTTAAAATAATTACGGTTTGCTATGGCATCAGTTCCCGGATTTGCCGTGTAATGCACCACCACCCCTTTGACTTTTCCCAGTTTCGTGCCGGGTCTGGAATACTTATTGATATCCAGAAGATTAACCGAGAGATTCAATTCTGACAGCATCGTATCCGCTTCCCTGACCCGTTCCTCTTCTCTTTTTGCCCCCAGCACAGAGCACACCATGTAGATCACCAAAAGCAAAAGGGCTGTTGCGCCGATAATTCCAGCGCAAAGCCCTAACTTTCTATATTTGTTTTTCTTCCAATGAATTTTCTTTTTATTCAACACTGTAATTCGGAGCCTCTTTCGTAATATGAATATCGTGAGGGTGACTTTCCTTCAAAGAAGCAGCAGAAATCTTCACAAAACGTCCGTTTTCCTTGAGTGTCTCGATGTCTTTGGCTCCGCAATAACCCATACCAGAGCGAATACCTCCGATCAACTGGAACACGGTGTCTTCCACGGTGCCCTTATATGCCACACGCCCCTCAACCCCCTCTGGGACAAGCTTTTTGGCATCTTGCTGGAAGTAACGGTCCTTGCTTCCGTTCTCCATGGCAGCGATGGAACCCATACCACGGTACACTTTGTATTTTCTTCCCTGGAACAGTTCAAAAGTTCCCGGACTCTCGTCGCAGCCCGCAAAAATACTTCCCATCATACATACATTTGCACCGGCTGCGATGGCTTTAGTCATATCTCCAGAATACTTGATACCACCATCTGCAATAATCGGAATGCCGTATTCTTTCGCCACAGCATAGCAGTCCATAATAGCGGTAACCTGAGGAACACCAATACCTGCTACTACACGCGTAGTACAAATAGATCCCGGCCCGATACCGACTTTGACCGCATCCACGCCGGCATCGATCAACGCTTTTGTCGCCTCTCCCGTCGCCACATTTCCGGCAATGATCCCCAGCTCTGGATAGGTCTCACGAACCATCCTTACCACCTTAAGTACGTTAGCGGAATGACCATGTGCCGTATCGATCACCACTACATCTACCTTCGCCTTTACCAGTGCATCTACACGCTCCATAATATTTGCGGTCACTCCCACTCCGGCTCCACAGAGAAGTCTTCCCTGAGAATCTTTTGCCGAATGAGGATATTTGATCTGTTTCTCGATATCTTTGATCGTGATCAGTCCGCTCAAATTTCCATCCTTATCTACAATAGGAAGTTTTTCTTTTCTCGCCTTCGCAAGAATCTGTTTCGCTTCGTCCAGAGTAATACCCTCCGGCGCTGTCACGAGCCCTTCGGATGTCATGCTCTCTTTGATCTTCTTTGAGAAATCGGTCTCAAACTTAAGATCCCGGTTCGTAATGATACCGACCAGCCTTTTTCCCTCTGTGATCGGAACACCAGAGATCCTGAACTTCGCCATAAGATTGTTAGCATCCTCTAATGTATGATCCGGAGAGAGATAAAATGGATCTGTGATCACTCCATTCTCCGAACGTTTTACCTTGTCTACTTCTTCTGCCTGCTGCATAATCGTCATATTCTTATGTATGATTCCAATGCCGCCCTGACGAGCCATCGCAATCGCCATACGATGCTCTGTCACCGTATCCATCCCTGCACTCATCATCGGAATGTTCAATTCAATTTTTTTCGTCAAATGTGTCTTTAAACTTACCTCATTTGGAATCACTTCTGAGTATCCTGGTACCAATAAAACGTCGTCGAATGTAATGCCTTCACCAATAATCTTACCCATTTTTCTCGTCCTCTCTTTAAAATTTTATCAATGCTTTTTCTGTGTATATTAATATAAGATTCTATCCAAATTTAAGATAAATGTCAATAGTTTAACTATATTTTAAAAAAAATAAATTTTTTTCATTTTTTTTTAAAAACCCCTTGCATTCTACAAAAAACTATTGTATAATAGCATTCGTGATTGAGATTGGGCTATCGCCAAACGGTAAGGCACTGGACTCTGACTCCAGCATTTCAAGGTTCGAATCCTTGTAGCCCAGTTAAAAGAAAGCTTTGAATGACGGAAGGCGTTTTTCAAAGCTTTTCTTTGTTTCTATAGAAAAATTAGGAATGGAGATTAACATGAGCGACATATTAAAGCAGGAGATCAAGAAGCGCAGAACATTTGCCATCATCTCCCACCCGGACGCAGGAAAGACCACACTGACGGAAAAGTTCTTATTATATGGAGGGGCGATCAATCTAGCCGGCTCCGTGAAGGGAAGGAAAGCTGCCAAACACGCCGTATCCGACTGGATGGAGATTGAAAAGGAACGTGGAATCTCGGTCACCTCTTCGGTGCTCCAGTTCAATTATGACGGATTCTGCATTAACATACTAGACACTCCGGGACATCAAGATTTCTCGGAGGATACTTACCGAACGCTGATGGCAGCGGATTCTGCTGTCATGGTGATCGACGGCTCTAAGGGAGTGGAGGCACAGACCATTAAACTTTTCAAAGTCTGTGTCATGAGAGGAATCCCTATCTTTACTTTCGTAAACAAGATGGACCGGGAGGCGAAAGATCCTTTTGAGTTGATTGATGAGATTGAGAACGTATTGGGAATCCGGACCTGTCCTGTCAACTGGCCCATCGGCTCCGGAAAGAACTTTAAGGGCGTCTACGACCGGAATACAAAGACGATTTCACGCTTTATCGCAGCCGATAACGGACACAAGATCGAGTCGGTGGAGGCGAGCCTGGGCGACAGCGGCCTGGATGAACTGATCACCAAGGAGTATCATGATATATTAGTGGATGAGATCGAGCTTCTGGACGGCGCCAGTGATGAATTTGACCTGGAAAAAGTGCGTGACGGTAAATTGTCCCCGGTATTTTTTGGCTCAGCACTCACGAATTTTGGAGTGGAAACCTTTTTACAACATTTTCTGGAAATGACCACCTCTCCTCTTCCCCGACTTTCCGGTGAGAATCCCGTGGATCCTTTTTCTGAGGATTTTTCGGCTTTTATTTTCAAGATTCAGGCAAACATGAACAAAGCCCACCGGGACCGCATCGCATTTATGCGTATCTGCTCCGGCAAATTTACTGCTGGGATGGAGGTTATGCATGTACAGGGCGGCAAAAAGATCCGTTTGGCGCAGCCCCAGCAGATGATGGCGCAGGAGCGCAAACATGTGGAAGAGGCGTATGCCGGAGATATCATCGGTATTTTTGATCCGGGGATCTTTTCCATCGGCGATACGCTATGCAAATCCGGGAAAAATATTCGCTATGCGGGCATACCCACCTTTGCTCCGGAGCATTTCGCCAGAGTCCGCCAGGTGGATACCATGAAGCGGAAACAATTTATGAAGGGAATCACCCAGATCGCTCTGGAAGGTGCCATTCAGATCTTTCAGGAATTTAACACGGGAATGGAAGAGATCATCGTAGGCGTCGTGGGAGTCCTCCAGTTTGAGGTTCTGCAGTTCCGTCTGCAGAATGAATATAATGTAGAGATCCGCATGGACCAGCTTCCCTATGAGCACGTGCGCTGGATCGAGAATGAGGATATCGACGTAAATGCCCTCTCTGTCACTTCTGATACGAAGAAGGTGAAAGATTTCAAAGGAAATCCGCTGCTTCTGTTCACCCATCCCTGGAGCATTCAGACCGTACTGGATCGAAACGAGGGTCTGCTGCTGGGAGAGGTATCCAATGCGGCGATGTAATTTTTATAACGCTTAGAACGTAATGTCCTGCGGGAATTAATATGAGGAGGAAACCATGTTATGAAAAAGTTTTATAAAATACTGTTTCTGGCTGTTCTTGGCACGACTTTGTGTCTGTCGGCATCCCGTTCGTCAGAGGCAAAGAAAAACTTTACTGTATCACCGTCTTCCAAACCCTATAAGAACAAATATGTGAAGACGCCGGTCTACAATAAATATACCAGACATTATCTGATGTTACGCTCCTATCTGGATGAGATGTCCAAAAGAGGCGGAGGAACCCTGACACTGAAAAAGGGAACCTACAACCTGACCAATGCACTGCCAATCTCTTCTAATATTACAGTGATCTTAAAAGATGGTGTGGTCATGAACAAGACAAATAACACTCACACCAAAAAATTAAAAGCCGGACATATTATGTTTGAATGTGTGCGCAGCTCCCGGCTGAAAAAAAAGAATTCCATCGGCGGCTACGGCGGTGAAAAAAACATCCGCATCGCCGGTGAAGGTAAGGTGGTGATGAACCTGGCAAAATGCAATAAGAGCGAAGCCATTCGGGTTCCCCACTGCTCCAACGTGACCATTGAAAATATTTCTTTTACCAATCTTCGTGACGGTCATTTTATCGAAATCACCGCAGCAAAAGATGTGACTGTAACCAACTGCTCTTTTGCCAACAATAAAAATGGGGAGCGCTGCGCCATTAACTTAGACACCCCAGATAAGGTCACCAACGGCTTCAATGGTAAGTATTCAAAGTTTGACAAGACGCCGGATCTGAACGTCACGATCCAGAATTGCAGCTTTACAAATCTATACCGGGGCATCGATACCCACCGCTTTTCGCCCAATAAATACCACACCAACGTTCAGATCCTGAACTGCACCTTCCGAAACAGCGTCCAGAGCCCGATCATGATGGAGAACTGGAAGAATGCAGTGATCCGTGGTAACACCATCGATGGTGTACAGGGCTGGAATGGAAACGATATTCAAAAGGAGAAATTCGGAATTTTTATGCGGGGCGGCGTGATCGATCCCGTTATTAGCGGAAACACCTTCCAAAATGTCTACATGCCATTTTATGCCAAGGGGCACAAAGAGCCAAAGGGTGACATCGCGGCAAGTTATCCCGCCACCTACAACAGCTTTTCTCCCGCCTCTATTGAGTCGATGAAACAAAACTCTCTGGGAGCAAATGCCGTCCTCCGGTATTTTGCCATCAACAACCCGGATACTCTATATATCGCTAAGAGTGACAAACACTATAGCAGTTATTATTTCGCACAGCCATAACAAAGGTGTGATGGAGAAACACGCACCTTCTCCGCGAATTGAGGACTTTCTCATCAGATAACGAAAAATACCAGTGTCCTACAAGGATTTAGGACGCTGGTACTTTTTTTCTATTCATATAATTTCAGAAACATGTTATAAAATTCCGGGCTGCTTCGTTTCAGATTCACCGGATACCCCTCGGCATCCAGAAAGCAGTGGCTGCTCTCTCCAGTGCAACGCAGCTCTTTCGTCCTCTTATCCCTGACTTCATAAGATATGACAAGACGGATTCCATTGAATTTTTCCACTTTAGGAATAACCTCCACCACCTCACCAAATCTGGTCATGGCGGCATATTGGCAGGATACTGATACCACCGGGCAGATGATCCCTTCTGCCTCCATTCTCTCATACCCAAGACCGCCTTTTTCCATCAGGTCGATGCGGCACTCCTCAAACCAGCGGATGTAATTGGAGTGATGAACGACCTTCATCTGATCCGTTTCATAATATTGTACTTTATGTTCATAAGCCTGTATCATTTTTCTTTGTCCTTTCTGGCTGGTGTACCGCCATTTAGTATATATTCTATTTATCATCCGGCTCATCTCCGGTAGCAGATTCCCGAAAATGAGATCTTCAGGATTCTTCTCAATTCTCTGGCAGGATTGATTATTTTTCAATTCTGCCGAAATTTAGTAATATCCTAGCTCTCTTTACGGTGATATATCCCTTCCAGTTCTCAGTTACTTGTCTGGAAACGTCACTGTCAATCCCCCAGGAGAAATTGGGATTCCATACTCCCTGCTCATTTATGTTATTAAGCCAAAAATCAAGGGTCTGTTCAATTCCATGCTTCACATCATCGTACCATATTGAATCAGGTGACGATACGAAATCAAGCGGAGTGAAATAATACCCATTATACTTGCTTATATCAAAACAAGTGTTATCTAGTATTCTTCTTCGCATTGATTCCATTACTTCATCCGATATCAGGGAGGATTTGATTTGAAGAAGCTGTTCAACCAACGCTTGCATATTAAGTGTATCGTGATCACCACAAAAGTCATTACTTAAAAGGAGTTTGAAACAATCCGCTGCAATTTTATTTCCCAGTTCTTTTTGACTATCTGTTCCATAACGAATCATTGCTGAAGCAACTACTGCACAGGGATTGGGATTAAACACCGTACACGGTTCGTAATTGCACCAAGGCGCATGAGGATAATCCATAGCTTCTTTGGGACTGTCCTCCCAATACTTCGGTATATCCTGTACTGACTTTTCAAAATAAGACAATATGGCCTTAAACCATTCAGAAGAACAATCAAGTTCATACTCATATGCTTGAAAAATTGCTTCTGCTGTGGGTATGGCAGCAGATAAAGGGCAAAGCACATCTGCCTCAAAGCCACTGCCCATACCACCATCACCATTCTGATATTTCAGCATTTCCTCAATAATAGTGTCCTTGCTGCCGCCGTTAAACAGGTAATTCCACTTTGCACGATCATATGAACGGGCTTTCGTCTGCATCCAATCGTTCATTATATTCAGCTGTTCTTTAGTCAATATTCTCATCATAGCTCTCCTTAACCTTTTACCACAACAAACATGGTAATAGCTTATGTTATCATGTATTTTTAAATCCAGCAACTACATTTTCCTTTTCTGTGAAACATTCTCAATGTACGTTCTTTCTGGCTGCCCATAAACAGTACCTTTTCTCAACGTATTCATTCCTCAAACAACTCTATTTTATGGTACCCTCAATGATTATTATTCTATCCTCTTGGCTATTAAGTTCTATTTCAAATCTTCTGTTTTATCCTAAATATATTAACTGTAGATGTCCCTTACCGTTAATATCATTTTTCTTAATATAGCTAAGCATTTGTTTAATACCATGTATATCTACTTTTATGTGAAATGAAATAGCACTATATTTAAATATTTTATACCGTATAGCATAAGTTACAATAAATCATCAAAGCGGAGTGTTTTACCTCCTTTTGTACAATTCTATCCAACTTTAAATATATTGTCGAGTATCTGTAGCCATTAAACATAAAAACAGATTAATAAACTCAGGATACTCGCGCTTTCCATCTTCAAACCATTGTCCAAAAATTTCTACAGCCATTGAAGTATCAAACACATCTTTTGATGTAGGCAATCCCACAACAAGAAGGTTCCCATCTATTATCGCTTTTGAATATTCTGGGTTGTTTGCATAATGAGAATTTTTTGCATATAAATTTGATAAATTATTTGCTAGAACATTTAACTTTTTTAATTGCATTCTTTCGAATTCACTACTTATTATATTTTCTTCTTTTGCACTTTCTAAAAGTTTCCTCGCTTTATCCCCCTCTTTATTTTTCAAATAGGCAAGCGAAAGTCTATCCACAATTTCCTGATTTTTATAATGTGCATAAACATTTTCCAAAATATAAATTCTATTATTGAGAGGTAGCATACTAAAAATAGTATAAATATTTTCGCTTCCAAAACGATGCTCTGGGACCAAAAAATACTTTACAAATATATCTTCAACAATATGTATAGCCTGTAATATTATTTTTTGTAACTCTTGATCACTAACCGAACCATTAAAATGAGAACCATCTCCACCTATTCTAAAAATTTCTTGAAATTTTATTGCTATTTTCTCATCATAATTTTCTTTAATAATTTTTATTTTTCTTGACCAATTTACGCCTTCATAAAGTTCATTTTCTTTCAAGTATTGTTGTATGTCTTTCTTTAACAACAGGTCAATAATCCCTTCTATATACTGACGCACATTATTGGCACGAATCTTTGTTTTTTGATTTTCATCCATAAAAACTTCAAAAACCTCTATAAAATTTTGATTAACGGGCATTAAAATCGAATTTATATTTTCCATACACTTTCCTCCTAGTATATCATAAATAGTTTTGCAAAAATTTCATATTTCCGTAATCTCTTAAATACATTCTCATGTTTATCCTTAACTAAAAAGTATCCTTTCACAAAAATATATATTTCTCCTTCCCTCACCTCATCGCCTAGGGTAGATCTCCACTTATATCGCCACTCTGTAGATTTTCTAAATATCCTATTTTTCCAACACCATAATTGGTTTGTATTTCTTTTACATTTATAAGTCCTAAATCTTCAAAATCTTTCATTACCTGCTCAAACCCACCTGAAGATTGAAAGTTTCTTGTTCCTCCCTTACTTGTTGTAATATCCGGTAAATCGCTTACTATATCATCAACAGATTTTTTTACTTCTTTTGCGCAAAACTTCACGCTCCCCTTCTCACCCACATAATCCACCTGGTAGGTTACCTTCCACCACCTGCACACCCCGATGATCCCGGCCACTGCCACCGCACCATACACCAGTGCATTCAGGTAATCCCCCTCGGAAACACTGTAGATCGCCAGTACGATAGATACAACACTAGAAGCCGCGGTATGGGCCATCATCACCGTCAGCATGCTCGTCGCCAGCACCGCCGCCACCGCACAGAACAGCATTCCCATGGCCGCTCCCTCGACCATTCCTTCCAGAAAGGCCTCTGTCATGTCGCCGGCATCCCCGCCGCAAAGCCCCGTCATCACCGATTTCCCGATGCCATTCAGCAGCGACATCCCCAGGATCACGTTCTGGTTCTGATACAGTTCGGCTCCGATGGCACTGGCGATATTGTACTCTGGTAGGCTGCCCAGATTCCCACTGGTATCACGGTACTTCACTGAACTCTTTTGATAGACATAGCAACCTGAAGATCCTTCATATTAAAACACGAGAGAATAAATAAAATTGTTTCCATTCCTCTTTTCATAATTAGTAATGTATAAAATTGTATTATCGAAACTATTTGAAATAAAATTTACACTATTATCATTAATAGTAAACCAATTATCATAAGTTAACATTATTTCCCCTCCTTTTATAGAATAAACATCACCTCCTAAAATTGGAATCTTATTTTCTTGCAAAAGTTGAATAATTAAAAGGACCTCTTTTTTCTTCCATGCAATTTCGGAAATCCCAAGCATATCTAAATCATACCCATTCTCTAGCAATTCTTTTGGGATAATGCTATATTTTTTATATATCAAATTGAAATCCTCCATGTGTATTATTTTACTACAAATAATCTATGATTACATGTACTTTCATCAGGTTCAATAATATATTGAAATATCCCATTTCTCCCCCCTATAGGTACCTGGTATTTCTACTTTAATTCTAACAACGCCATCTCCTCCAGTTATATTTGTAATATTCCCATTGGTACCAAACTTGTCTACATATTCTGAAAAAGAATGATAATCCCCTAACTTCATCTGATTTTTCACTTTATCTGTATATCGTATGTTAGCTAGTGGATTTTTTGTTCCAGGATTTTCTCCCTCAGCAAACCTGGCAATCCCCTTCTCACCCACATAATCCACCTGGTAGGTTACCTGATACCACCTGCACACCCCGATGATCCCGGCCACTGTCACCGCACCATACACCAGTGCATTCAGGTAATCCCCCTCGGAAACACTGTAGATCGCCAGTACGATAGATACAACACTAGAAGCCGCGGTATGGGCCATCATCACCGTCAGCATGCTCGTCGCCAGCACCGCCGCCACCGCACAGAACAGCATTCCCATGGCCGCTCCCTCGACCATTCCTTCCAGAAAGGCCTCTGTCATGTCGCCGGCATCCCCGCCGCAAAGCCCCGTCATCACCGATTTCCCGATGCCATTCAGCAGCGACATCCCCAGGATCACGTTCTGGTTCTGATACAGTTCGGCTCCGATGGCACTGGCGATATTGCACTCCGGCAGGCTAAACATCCCGCTGGGATCCTGGTACTTCACCGGGTTCGCATTCGCATATAGGTACTTATGCAGCGTCACCGGCTCATACCGGTTCCCTTGCCAGGTATCCATGCTGGTAAAGGTTCCCGTCTCCGGGTTCATGTATCTCGCCCTCAGGTAATACAACCCCGATATTCCGTCATAATACTCCCCGGTATACAGGAAGTGGTTCTCCGTCTCCCCGGTTTTCTTGGTCAACTCCCCATAGGCATTATAGGCGTAGGTGTCTGTCAGGTTTCCTTTTTCATCCAGAAGCCCCCTCACATTTCCCTGGCCGTCGTACAGGTAGGTGGAGGTTTTTCCCTCCCTTGTCTGGGAAAGCAGGGTATCCCCCCATCCGTAGGATGCCAGGAGCTCCCCTTTTCCGTCGGTCTCTGCCAGGGTCCGGCTCAGCTCCCCGGAGGTGTCGGAAATAAAAAGGATCTCCTTCTCTTCTTCTCCCTCAGAGGTTGTTTTACTCCTTCTTACCCCTTCGGCGTCATAGCTATAGCTCTCCTTCTTTCCTTCCCGGTCTGCCTGGTAGGAGACAAGGCGGTTATACACATCATACTCATAGCTCTCTTCGGCTGCCCCGGACTTTTTCAGCAGGTTTCCATTGGCGTAATAGGTATAGGTTATGAAACACACCCTAATCTTTTCCTTCATCACCTAATCCTGGTAGTCATATTTATTTGAATTTCACCTTCACTAAACAACTTTAAACATATTTCTTAAAGCTTTCATTTATATTTATTACAATACCCTTATTGATGGTTCCTGCTCTGTCACTATTTCAATATTATAATTCATGGTTACTAATATATAATGTTTTAAACAGTAAAACTCCAAATAATTACCAAGCATTAACTCTACTTGTTTCTTAAACTCTCCTTCCTTTATTTCATAAATTGTATTGATAAATCCATCTTTCTTATACTTCTGCACCTCATCTTCTAAATATACTCCATCTATCACCACCCCCTCATCCAATATACGAACTGCCTTCACTACCCCAAAATCAATTTCTATTGAAGTATTTTTATTATATAATTGAACTATCAAACCATTTTTTTCTCCAAAAGACAACTCTACTGCATAAAGCCCCTCTGGTATTTTTCCTTTAAATACTTCATTCCATTTCTCCATATCATCACCTCTCTAATATCTTATTTTATATGGTTTTCCCTTTGAAAACACTATCTCAAGCGTTGCTCCACCTGATTTACTTCCTGGTCGTGCAATAACTTTTATTCCATTTTCTAAATATCCTATTTTTCCAGCACCATAATTAGTTTGTATTTCTTTTACATTTATAAGTCCTAAATCTTCAAAATCTTTCATTACCTGCTCAAACCCACCTGAAGATTGAAAGTTTCTTGTTCCTCCCTTACTTGTTGTAATATCCGGTAAATCGCTTACTATATCATCAACAGATTTTTTTACTTCTTTTGCGCAAAACTTCACGCTCCCCTTCTCACCCACATAATCCACCTGGTAGGTTACCTTCCACCACCTGCACAC
>CANRYS010000027.1 GCA_947644305.1 uncultured Roseburia sp. | reverse complement strand
ATACACTAATCCCTCTCATATTCGTATCCACCTTTTTTATCATCCCGGATTACATATTTCCCTGTTTTACGCTGTAAAAAAATACACTAATCCCTCTCATATTCGTATCCACCTTTTTTATCATCCCGGATTACATGTCCTTCCTCCAGTGTCACGACCCGTTTCTGCATGATATCCACAATATCATTGTTATGCGTCACAACTACAACAGTAGTACCCATTTTATTTACTTCCTGCAAAAGCATCATGATCTCCCAGGCATTCTGTGGGTCCAGATTTCCCGTGGGCTCGTCGGCAAGAAGTATGGTGGGCTGGTTTACCAGCGCTCTGGCGATTGCCACCCGCTGCTGCTCCCCCCCGGAGAGCTCATGAGGATAGGCATCGGCCTTCTCTGTCAATCCGACAATCGTAAGCATAGTGGACACATTCCGGATGATCTCCCGTTTATTCCTCCCAATGATCCTCTGAGCAAACGCCACATTTTCAAAGACGGTACGATCCTTTAAAAGACGAAAATCTTGAAATACCACACCGATATTTCTGCGGTACAGAGGCACCTGCTTGCGCTTCAGTTTATTTACAAGTCGTCCCGCAATATACAATTTGCCGGATGTGGGGTCCAGTTCTTTTAAAAGCAGCTTAATAAATGTGGACTTACCGGAACCACTCTTCCCCACCACAAAAACAAACTCCCCCTGTTCAATGCGAATTGAAACATCTTTCAACGCATCGACTCCGGTCTGATACTGTTTGCTCACGGCATCCAGCGCAATGATCGGCAACGGTTTATTCGTATCCATCCTAACCCTCCCCGATTAATAATCCATAGTTTCCAGATAATTCATATATTTTACAACCATAAGGGCAATCTTAAAGGTGATCGCATCGTCAAAAACCCGAAGATCAAGTCCAGTGCTTTTTTGGAGCTTATCCAGCCGGTATACCAGCGTATTCCGGTGTATATAGAGCTGTCTTGACGTCTCCGAGACATTCAGGTTGTTCTCAAAAAATTTGTTGATGGTGCTCAGCGTCTCCTCATCAAACTGATCTGGCGTCTTATCGGAAAAAATTTCTTTGATAAACATTTTACACAGAGGCATGGGGAGCTGATAGATCAAACGTCCGATGCCGAGATTACTGTAAGCAATAACCTTTTTATCGCTGTAAAAAATCTTGCCTACATCCAGTGCCATCTTTGCCTCTTTATAGGACCTTGAAACCTCTTTCAGATCTTTGACAATCGTACCAAACGCCACGTGAACCCTGGACATCGCCTCCGTATTCAACATATCCACGATCACCTCTGCCGTTTTCTCCAAATCTTCGAGCTTCTCCTTTTGACCGATCTCTTTGACGAGAATGATATTCTTCTCATCCACAGCAGTGATAAAATCTTTCGTATGGGAGGCAAACATACTCCGCACTGTCTCCAGCGCGCCACTGTCCTTTTCCTTATTGGTCTCGATAATAAAAGCAACCCTTCTTGCATTCATTTCTATATGAAGTTTTTTGGCACGGTTAAAGATATCCACCATGAGAAGATTATCAAGAAGAAGATTTTTTATAAAATTATCCTTGTCATATCTTTCCTTATAGGCTACCAATAGACTCTGGATCTGGAACACCAGGATCTTTCCTATGGTGTAGACCTCCTCTGAATCTCCCTGTATAACTACAACATACTCCAGTTGGGTCTCATCATAGATCTTAAAAAACTGAAATCCATTCATTGCCTGGCTGTCTGCTGGCGATTGAACAAAATTCTTTCCTTCCTCCACAAAACGAGATAGCTCATCCGATGTCGAAGCCAGTACATTTCCCTCTGTATCCATCACACACAGTTCATTTTTCGTAATCCCCTTGATACCATCTACGGTATTTTGCAGTATCTGATTTGATATCATTGCCACACCTCCGAATGAAAGTCTACTCTTGTCGCATTATGAATCATTGTATCATTTTTTTACTGAAAAGTAAAGCAACTTTGATGATACGCTGCCAATTCCAAATATGTAAAATTTATGCTGAATAAGTCAATTTTCTCTCGCTGTAAATCATTGTGCCAGACACGTTTTTCCTTTATAATAATAATTACTATGATTTACCTATATTCTAATAAAGGAGACGGATAAAAATGATCAAAAATCGAAAATTAAGTACCGTCATAACTGCCGCCATTGCTATTGTATCCGCAATCTGTATTTTGCTGCTATTTCTTTTTGCGAATAACAGTATGACAACAGCTATGAAGACGACTTCCATTGACAATATGAATACCTCTCTGGAAGCGAAAACAAAAATTATTGAACAGTATGTAACCGACTCAGAAAATTTGCTGATCGCCTACAGTAAGGCACCAGTGGTAGCGGCTTTCCTGAAAAATCCATCCGATAAAAATCTTCAGAAGACCGCTCAAGATTTTACCCTGAAATATTTTGAAGGTCTGGATAATTGGGAGGGAATCTATATCGGAGAGTGGGATACTCATGTGATCGCCCATTCCAACCCAGAGGTTGTAGGAATTACAACTAGAGAAGGAGATGGTCTGAAAGCATTACAGGATGCTATGACAAAGGCAAATGGTCTTTACAACACAGGAATCATTGTATCTCCTGCATCAAAAAAATTAATTTTATCCATGTATTGTCCGGTTTTTGATGAAGATGGTAAGACGATCCTTGGTTATGTGGGGGGAGGTCCTTTCGCTGCCGGTCTGAAAGAGTTGCTTGATTCTCTGACAGTAGAGGGATTAAAGAACGCAAAGTACTATATGATTAACACAGAGACCGGTGTTCATATTTTTAATGAGGATGAATCTCTCATGGCACAGCCCATCGAAGACAAAATGCTTCTCTCCGTCATTGATGTGATACATAAGGATGCCAAAAAGACAAGCGGTACTCTTGAATACGTTGCCACAGACAAATCCGATTCCATTGCTGCTTACCGTGCTTTGCCAGATCGTGGCTGGGCTGTAGCATTGAGTGACAGTCAGGCAGAGATCTACGCACAGGCAAACAAAAGCATGAGAACACTTGGTGTGATCTGTATCGCAGCTTTTATCCTGATCGCACTGCTTTCCTGGTTTATGATCCGTTTCAGCATTAAGCCGTTGAAGGTGATCGAGAATTCTATTGTACAGTTAAAGAACCTTCACCTTACACCGGATCCAAAGCTAAAAAAATACACCGATCGGAAAAGCGAGATCGGACAGATCGCATCTGCGATGGATTCTTTATTTTTTACCTTTAGTAAAATCGTGGCAACACTGACCCAGTGTTCAGACTTCCTTTCGGATTCGGCCAAGAAGATGACCGAATCTTCCCACGTTCTTCTGGAATGTTCTGAAGATAACTCAGCGACGACAGAGGAGCTTCTCGCGACGACAGATACCACCAATGAAGCCATTAACCGCGTGGGGAATGAGATTTCCCGTATCGCCGATATGGTTCAGCAGATTGAAGAAAAGGTGCTGATGGGCAGTCAGAAAAGTGAGAACCTGATGAAAATTGTCAGTGAAATGAAGCATAATGCAAACAATTCTCTGCAGTCCACAGAATCCGGCATCGAGGAAAATCAGAAAAACATCGAAGAGGCTATGGTCAAATTGCAGTCTCTTATGCGCATCAATGATATGGCAACTCAAATCCTTGATATCACAAGCCAGACCAATCTTCTGTCCCTCAATGCTTCCATCGAGGCTGCAAGAGCTGGAGAGGCAGGAAAAGGCTTTGCCGTTGTGGCAAGCGAGATTGGTAAGCTGGCAAACAGTTCTTCTGAAACAGCCACTCAGATCCAATCGATCTGCGGTGATACTACTTCCAACATAGAGCATGTCCAGAGCTGTTTCAACAATATGATAACATTCCTCAAATCCGATGTGGCAGAACAGTTTAGAGAATTTGTAGATATCGCAAATGAATACAATTCCTCAATCACAACGATCAAAACAATTATAGAAGAAATTAATGAAGTTTCTACCTTGTTTGTTGAGGCAGTGACAAATATTAAAGATCAGATTGAGACTGTACAGAATGCTTCTGGTGAGAATGCCATCGGAGTTGATGATATCATCGAAAAGATCTCTCGAACCACCTCTGCAACAGAAATATTATCCAGTGTGGTTAAGAACAATGAAAAGAATGCCTTTTTCATTCACGATATCATCAATAAGTTTTCGTAAAACCAACAAATTGTGTATTGGTTCTTTGGCGTGAAACTGTACTCCCTTACAATTTGGCGCCAACAATTTTAAAGAGAATGGGTGACTGTTTTTCATAGCAGCCACCCATTCTTTATATCTTTTCCCTATCGTCAGAATAGCTAATAAAACATTGAGCAAACTTGAATTTTGACTATTAAGATGATAATATTATCATAACGGGCTGAAATTTAGGAGGAACGATTATGAATAAACATATCATGGAAATAGTGAAACACCCAGTAAAATGCAAATTACTGTTAGAAATTTTAAATTGTGAACAGACCACAGCAAAACACTTGTCTGATACATTTTCTGATATTCCCCCTGCAACACTTTACCGATATTTAAAAAAGATGACTATGGACGGTATATTAAAGATAGTCAATCAAACACAAGTGCGTGGTGCAGTCGAAAAAACATACGCTCTGGCAATCGACCTAAAAGCAGAAATGAGTAGCATATTAGATCATAATTCTGGTGAAGCATATATGCAGGCATTCATGCAGTACATGTTGGGGTTTGCAGAACAGTTTCAAGAATATTGTAACAGAGATAATATAAATATAGTAAACGATAAATCGGGCTTCTCTCTTGCACCGCTTTATTTATCTGATGAAGAATTGGAAGATTTTATGAAAAGCTATCTTAAAATTACAGAAAATTATAGAAATAACACTCCGAGAGAAGACAGAAAATTGCGTTCTATTGGTTTGATTATTGCTCCACCAAATATAGATTAACCTTTTCCCGTCTATCAAAAAATGGTAGGCGGGAATTTCTTGACTTTTTATTATCTAAATGATATTATTATCATAACGATAACAAATTAGGGAGGGTTTTTTATGGAGAAAAACATTCTTGAAATCAAACACTATTCTAAGATTTATTCCAACAGTAAAAAAGCCGTTGATGATGTAAGCCTCACCGTCAAAAGCGGAGAAATTCATGCCTTTATCGGTCATAATGGAGCAGGAAAAACCACAACAATTCGTGCGGTTGTTGGTGTAATGGATTTTGAACAGGGAGAAATTCTAATTGACGGTCATTCCGTTAAAAAAGAATCTGTTTTGTGTAAATCACTTACAGCATTTATACCAGATAATCCCGATTTGTATGAATATATCACGGGGATTCAATATTTGAATTATATTTGTGATATGTTTCTCATTTCAGAAGATGAACGGACTTCAAAAATACGCAGGTATGCAGAACTTTTTAAAATAGTGGATAGTTTGGGGGATTTAATCAGTTCATATTCTCATGGTATGAAACAAAAACTGGCTTTGATTGGTGCATTTATTCATAATCCAAAGTTATTTGTATTTGACGAACCTTTTGTCGGTCTTGACCCAGAAGCGTCCTTTCATTTAAAAAACTTAATGAAAGAAGCCTGCCAAAACGGAAGCGCAATCTTCTTCTCTACTCATGTGCTGGAAGTTGCTGAAAAATTATGTGATACTGTTTCCATTATCAACAATGGAAAATTGATTGCGAGTGGAACAATGGAGGAAATAAAAGGTCATCATAGCCTTGAAGATATTTTTATGGAGGTTGTTGAAAATGGCAAGGAAATATAAACTCTTATTAAAAATACAGTTATACAGTCTATTTGACATAAATCGTTTAGTACATTCTCATGATAAAAAAGAAAAAAAACGTACCTTATGTATTGGTATCGCTGGACTGGCGATCATTGGTATTCTCCTTTATTTGAGTGGCTATATCAGTTCTACCTTTGCGAATATCGGGCTTGTACAAGCAATCCCTACATTGGTAATCGTAATTTATTCTTTGATTGTCCTGGTGCTAACATTTTTAAAAAGCTCCGGTGCTTTAATTGGATTGAAAGATTATGATATGGTTATGTCCTTACCTGTTAATAATACGGCTATCATATTAAGCAAACTGAGCATGCTTTATATTACGAATTTATTGATAGGAATCATTGTCTTAATACCTACTATCTTTATCTATGGCATGAATTCATCTGTTGAAATCAGTGGATATTTTATATTGTTTACTGCCTTGTTATTAACGCCAATCATTCCTATGCTTATAGCACTTGCAATTGGAACTTTGATCGTAGCTGTTTCTTCAAAATCAAAACATAATAATGCCGTCGTTTTAGTATTCAGCATTATTGGAATGTTGCTACTAATCTTCGCAAGCTCCAAATTGCAGACAATGGGTACAACACAGATAACGGATATAAGTACAACCATCATCGATTATTTTAATGGGTTTTACCCACCAGCTTCTTTATTTTCAAAAGCGCTGTCGTATAACGATTGGGGAAGTTTTGGGTTGTTTGTATTTAGTTCCATTGCAATATTACTTGTCTTTGTTATCGTTATTTCTTATTTTTACAAGCGACTGAATACACAAGCCCTTTCACATCATGCAGGAAAGGATTTCAGATTAGGAGAATTGGCGGTATCTTCTCCATTTATGGCGTTATACAAGAGAGAATTAGCAAGATTTTTCTCATGCACGATTTACGCATTAAACTCATGTATTGTTATTATATTACTTCTGGTTATTTCTATTATGGCGGTATTTTATATGCCAGATGTCATCATACAACAGTTAGAAACAATAGGTATCATGGATATATTGGAAGCGGTAATTCCTTTGATCATATCTGTTTTTGTCTGCATTTGTTGTACTACGTCTGCGTCCCTTTCTCTTGAGGGAAAAAGCAGATGGATTATGTGTTCCGCTCCCGTAAAAACAATTACCGTTTTTATGGCAAAAATATTCGTTAATCTGACGGTGGTTTTGCCTGTTTTATGGATCAGTCTTATCTTACTTAGAATTACATTTACACTAACTATGGTGCAGACTATCTTACTGTTTGTTACACCTACGATATATGCCCTGTTCATATCTGCTGTAGGGATGTTATTCAATATAAAATACCCTCGTTATGACTGGACAAGTGAGTATTATGCGATAAAAGGCGGTGCTATATCCGTTTTGGCAACAATCGGTGTAGGGCTTGTTTTAAGTGCTGTCCCTGTATATTTATGTGTCTCTTTTCGTGGATATGCTCAACTGATCGTCATCACCATGACAGTAGTTATTGCGGTTCTAGCTCTTATATCGTATCGTATACTCTCTAAAATCCGTCTATATATGTAAATGTAGCGGTTTTTAATCTCTACTCCACTCTATCCACCACCGTTTATATACCCAATTTGAATCGGCTAAAAAATCAGCAAAAACGTCAGTAGCAGCGAATCTAATCGCTGCTACTGACGCATGTTTCATAAACTACATATGTATTATTCCAGGCTTAGTTTGTAATGGTGTTCTCTGTCTCTTTGTCAAACAGATGAATCTTCTCTGCATCGAGTGCAATCTTGATCGTGTCACCCGGACGAGCTGTCGTACGAGGATTCACGCGAACGGTAATATCATGGTTCTCAATGGTGAAGTAAAGGAATACCTCCGCACCGAGCATCTCATACACTTTAACAGTAGCCTCAAGAGTCGTATCCGGTGAATTGCTGATGAACATCTCCTCATCTTTAATATCTTCTGGACGAATACCGAAGATCACATCCTTGTTCTCATAACCACCCTCGATCAGCTTCTTCGCTTTGCTTTCTGGAAGCTTAATGGTGTTGGCACCAAAAGTAAGAAGTACATCGGAACCAGATACATTCACCCTCGCCTTGATGAAGTTCATCTGAGGTGAACCAATGAATCCTGCTACGAATAAGTTATTCGGTCTCATGTAGAGATCCAACGGACTGTCAACCTGCTGTACCACTCCGTCTTTCATAACGACGATACGTGTACCAAGGGTCAGCGCCTCTGTCTGGTCATGGGTTACGTAGATGATCGTCGTCTCCAGTCTCTGATGAAGCTTGGAAATCTCAATACGCATCTGAACACGAAGCTTTGCATCGAGGTTAGAGAGAGGCTCATCCATAAGGAATACTTTTGGATCACGCACGATCGCACGTCCCATCGCCACACGCTGTCTCTGTCCACCGGACAATGCCTTCGGTTTACGATCAAGCAAATGCTCAATATCAAGAATCTTAGCTGCTTCATGTACCAGGCGCTCGATCTGATCTTTCGGAACCTTTCTCAGCTTCAGACCAAATGCCATATTGTCATATACTGACATATGTGGATACAACGCGTAGTTCTGGAATACCATCGCGATGTCTCTATCTTTCGGTTCTACGTCATTTACTAACTTATCGCCAATCCACAACTCTCCGTTTGAAATCTCTTCCAAACCAGCGATCATACGAAGTGTCGTAGATTTACCACATCCTGAAGGACCTACAAAGATAATAAATTCTTTATCTTCGATCTCAAGGTTAAAATCCTTTACCGCATGAAATCCATTTGGATATACTTTGTTGATGTTTTTTAATGATAAACTTGCCATTACATGTTCCTCCCTGGAAATTAATATTTGCATAACATCTTCAATTAACACTATACACTATTTTGTCCAAAAACTCTATATCCAAATTTCATAAATAATTCGTAAATCTTTGTCTAATTTGCATAACTAACAACCTACACTTTTTTCGATAAATCCCTCCCCCTGGACTTCCTTGGCATCCATAACGATAACAAAGGCATTTTCATCGGCATTTTTCACAATTTCGATCAGGCGAACCACCTCCTTTTTGGACACAACACACAAAAGCACATTCTTATCCTTTCCTGAATACATCCCCTTCCCATTCAGGCCAGTGACGCCCCGGTCCAGACGGCGCATGACTTCTTCGGAGATTTTGGCGGGAGAGTCGGATATGATGTACGCCATTTTGGCGAACTTGAGGCCATCCAGCAGCGCATCCGACACCTTTCCCGTGATAAATACGGCGACAATGGAATACATCCCCGTCTGCATGCCAAAGAAAAACATTCCCCCCAGCACGATAGCGCCATCGATGATGATCAAAAGCTCCGATATACTGAGTCCCGGAAACCAGTGATTTAGTAATGTACTCAGCAAGTCGCTTCCTCCCGTAGAGGTATTCCTGGAAAATACAAGCCCCAGTCCCACGCCATTGAGCACACCTCCATAGATCGCCGCCATGAGATAGTCCTTGTGAAGATTTTCAAAGGATGGCACTACCAGCAGTGCCACAGAAAAACAGAGGGCAGCGTACAGCGTCCTTTTCAAGAATCTGCCGCCCTTTAGCCTCATCGCCAGGATAAATAGAGGGAGATTCAAAAAAAGGTTTGTGACGCCCACAGGGAGGCTAAATCCCCCCTTCGCCTCCAGTACCTTTTTTAATATAATGCCTATGCCTGAAAATCCCCCTGTTACCATGGAAAGGGGCTCATAGATTATATTGATCCCCGCCGCCATAAAAAAAGTACCCGCTGTCACAAGCAGGTACGATACCAGTTCACTGTCCTTGTTTTTCATCCGACAACTCCTCATTCACATCTGCTTTTTCCAAAAGCTTTTTGTTATTATAGTTGTCCATTTTCTTTCTAAATATTCGACGCCTCCAGAAATTGGAATACGGAATTCTGGCAATGCAGGCATAAATACTTCCCAAGCGTAGTTTTTTTATAAATTTGGGAACATGAATATTTTCCCGGATAATAAGATTCATAACACTGCTCAGCACCACACAGAGCTTGGCGTTGATCTTGAGCTTATTGCTGTGGACCCACTCCTCTGCCTGAATGTCTTCCATAGAGATCAGAATGAGATCCGGCAGCTTTGTATTGATATCATTGATCAGAGCCTCCTGGCTCACCTCTTTGCCGGCCACATACAAGCCGACGATCTCCAAAAAGGGATAGTGACTGATCAGATAACGGTAAACCACTCTCGCCTCTTTCTGGTCTTTCATCACCAAATAACACTTTTTTCCTTCTAACAACTCACGATCAGCGATCCTTCCGGCAGAGCGGTAATCCACCACCATACCTCCCGTTTCCAGCACATCCACATGATACGTACTCAGTATCGCCTTTTCCCCCGGAAGAACCATATCTGACTCTATGAGAGCGTCCTGAACAAGATCATTTGCTTCATAGGTATCAATGTAATCCAAAGAGACCAGATGGATGATATTCAAAACATCCAGGGAGAGATACCCGGCAACTTCCTCCCGAAGAGTTTCCTCGCTCAGAATATCCACTTCCAGATCCATGATCTTAATCCTTGTTCCCATAACATGTTCCTTTCTGTGCCGATGATTTACGTTAGATCACGGTTTATCATCCGTACCAAGAACGATCTCTATATCAGCACTATTCGTAAGTTCTTTCGCCTCCTGGATCACCGGTGCTTTAAAAAATGACTTCAGATATCTTCCCCATCTTCGTTTTCTGGCATAAATAATGGTTTTTTTCTGTACCTCACCACTGAAATCTCCTACACCCATTACATAAAGACCTTCTGCTTCCAATTTTTCCTTAAAGGAAGCAGCTAATCCATTGATCTTACTTCCGTTGGTAATCTGTATACTGCGGGACTTCAACTTTTCAAGATCCGTCGGAGCCGCCGTTCCATCCACATGTTTCTGCTTTGCCGTTCGCTTTTCACTCTCCCAGATCTTATCGATCATCTTCTTCGTCTTTGCTCCGTCCAGAGTAGCCTTCCCCTTGATTTCCTCCGCATAGGCGCGGTGAGCATAGATGAGATCACGGTCCACCTTGACAAACCCAGGCGCATACTGCTTCTTCTGTGACAAAGTAATATCTGAGATAATGATATCCCATTCCTTTTCGATAAAGTCTCTCATGGCGTCCTCGTCTTTGTTCTGCTGAACATTATCCAAATATTCCCGCCTTGGGATAAAAGCTCCCTCTTTTTTCTCAAAACGTTTGTTAAAATCCTCAGAATCCATGGCAGTGAAATACCCAATGTCCACGTTCAATACTTCCTGGAGCAGAAGAATTCCGTATTCATAAGCCACATCCCCGGTAAAATATTCGTTGATGTCACGCAGCGTCACAATCTGGGGAATCTGGGGGCTCACCTCCATATATTCATTGTATTTAGTAGATGACAGTGAGATCTGGGTCTTGTTTGGAATCGTGATATAATCAAGATTCCCTGTCTCTTTATCGAAAAGTTCTAACACCATCGCCCGAACCAGCTTGGTATCTTTTTCCACACTGTAAATCAGATTACTGGACTCGGAGCCCGCATTGACATCGATCACATGCTCATACTTTGTGCTCCGCTCCTCCTTTTCGGTGGTATTATAAAACAACATCGTAAGAAAATAACTTGCAACCCCTACCGCAAGCAACAAAATAATAATTCCCATTGTTTTTAAAAAAGTTTTTAAAACAATTTTAAACATATCTTCCCTCTCCTATCCTTGCTGAAACTCTGATATGTGACCAAACAATAGCCCTATTGTACCAGAAAATGCTTCATTATACAAGATTTTTTGCAAAATTTGAATGATCGTGGTAAACTAAAACCATACTATATTATATCATGGGAGTCAATAAATGAAGAATACCGTAATCATTACAGGCGCCTCAGGCGGCATCGGCAGCGCTGCAGCAAGAAAGCTGGCAAAAGAGGGCTGTGAACTGCTGCTCTGCGGCAACTCATCCCCGGAAAAGCTTGAAAAACTAAAAAAAGAATGTCTCCAACACACTGAGACGTGTGTTACATTCTGTGGGGACATCAGTAAAAGCGACACCGCAAATAAGATCGTAAAAACAGCCATGGAGCATTTTAAAAAAATCGATGTTCTCATAAACAATGCTGGGATCTCAAAAATCGGACTTCTTCCAGATCTGTCCGATGAGGAATGGTTTCAAATCTTAAATACCAATCTCTCCTCTGCCTTTTTCCTGTGCCGCCAGGTACTTCCCCATATGATCCATGCCAAAAAGGGCAAGATTTTGAATATATCTTCGATCTGGGGAAATGCGGGAGCATCCTGTGAGGCCGCTTACTCTGCCACAAAGGGCGGACTCGACTCCCTGACAAAATCCCTTGCCAAAGAACTGGCTCCCAGCGGAATCTCTGTCAATGCCATTGCCTGCGGCATGATCGATACGGATATGAACGCCTGCTTTACCTCGGAAGAGATCCAGGCCATCTGCGAAGAAATCCCTGCCGGACGCATGGCCTCCCCAGAGGAAACCGCCGAATTTATCTCCTTACTTCTAAAGGCACCAGACTATCTCACCGGCCAGGTGATCGGTTTTGACGGCGGATGGTGAATAAAAGTAATTCCTTCTGAACATACTATCCATGACAGAAGTACAAACTAGCTCGACGGAGCCATTGTGCTAAGATGTCGAATTTCAAACAGGAGGAATTTCTCTATGAAACGAAAAATATTATTGATCACCGCTACGATGTGTCTGTCTGCCTTTCTTATGGCTGGATGCGGAAACAACAAAAACGACGATGCAGCGGCATCTCCTTCTCCGGCAGCAGCTACAGAGAGCCCGGAACCTTCCGCTTCTCCGGCGGCCGCTTCTGACAATGGCACAGACGACACTGACACCACGGGCATGGACGGCAACACCAACAATGACAATAACGACGCAAACAAGGACGGAACCGTCAATGACAACAACACAAACAATAACAATAACGACGACAATGTCCTTGACAAAGCCGGTGATGCTGTAGACGACACTGTGAAAGGTGTAGGAAAAGGTGTGAAAGATACCGTAGATGGTGTAGAAGATGCGGTAGATGACATGACACGATAGAATTTGTGAAATGGAGCATGAAAGGCATTTTGGCTTTCAAAACAAGACCTCAGTATTTGTAAGGAAAAATTGCTTTCCTTACAAATACTGAGGTCTGTCTATCCTATTTATTTGCCATAGTGCACATGAAGTAATTCATGAGCACGATCTTTTAGCATACCATTCTCATACATATTCAAAAGTGTAGGATTCTCCACTGACCGTTTAATGATCGCAGACTTATCGGCTTTATACATACCAGTTGCGCGTTCCTGCTTCACACTCTGATAGCCGAATGGCTGTCCGGCTCCGCCGATACATCCATAAGGACAAGCCATAACCTCGACAAAATCCAGTTTTTCTTCGCCGCGCTGTAGTTTCTGGATCAGATTTTCTGCATTTCCAAGACCATTTACCACTCCCACGCGAAGTGTCTTGCCGCCGATCTCTACCTCTGCCACCTTCGTACCTTCCAGACCACGAATTCCGGAATACTCGATCTCCCGCAGGGCTTCGTTGTTCTGCTCCGCCACATGGCGCAGGGCAGCCTCCATAACACCGCCGGTCACACCAAAGATCACACCGGCGCCGGAACTGATGGAAAATGGCATATCAGGAGCGCTTGGCTCGATCTCATTAAACTGGATTCCCAGCTCTTTGATCATCAAGATCAGTTCCTTCGTGGTTATGACATAGTCCACATCCGGTACATTATTCCTCTTGAATTCTTCTCTCGCCGCCTCGTATTTCTTTGCCACACAAGGCATAACAGCTACCGAGATCGTCTCCACCCCAGCTTCCTGATCCGCCGGCTTGTAATGCTCTTTGATCACCGCACCAAACATCTCCATCGGAGATTTACAGGTGGATACATAAGGAAGAATCTCTGGATATTTGGTTTCCACAAAGCGTACCCATGCCGGGCAGCAGGAGGTAAAGAGAGGCATGGAATTGCCCAGTGGATATTTCTTTTCTCCATTCTCCAGCTTATAAACCAGTTCACTGGCTTCCTCTACTACTGTCAGATCTGCACTGAAACTGGTATCAAATACCGTATCAAATCCCAGCATACGAAGGGCGGTAAATATCTTGCCCACAGAGTTCTTTCCTGCCGGGAGGCCAAATTCCTCGCCGATGGCCACCCTGACTGCCGGTGCGATCTGAGCTACCACTCGTTTATCCGGTGCGTACAGTGCCTGCCACACCTCTCTCAGATCATTTTTGATCGTAATCGCTGCCGTCGGACATACCGCCGCACACTGTCCACAGTTGACACAGTCCGTCTCCACGATATCCCTGCCAAAAGCAGGACTCACTACCATATTGGCGCCGCGGTGGGCAAAATCAATCGCTCCCACGTGCTGTACCTCATTACACATCCTCACACAGTCACCGCACAAGATACATTTACTCGGATCTCTCACGATGGAAAGGGATGAGTCATCGATGCAGCGGTCTGGATGTGTATTGGGAAATCTGACATTGGTCAGCCGGAACCTGGCTGCCAGCATTTGAAGACGACAGTTGCCATTTTTCTCACATACCGTACAATCACGGCAGTGGGATGCCAGAAGAAGCTCCAGGATCATCTTCCGGTGCTGATGAAGCTTGGATGTATTTGTTTTTATCACCATTTTATCTTTGGGAGGAGTGGAACAGGAGGCGATGATCCCCCCTCTTTCATCCTCCACCACGCACATACGGCAGGCACCATAAATGGACATATCTGTGTAATAACAGAAAGTAGGTACATGGACGCCAGCCTTGCGGATTACCTGCAATATATTCTTTTCATCCGTAAATTCCGTACGGATTCCATCTATAACCATGTATTTTTTAGACATAAATTCTCCTTTCATGAATCCTTATAAGGTCACCCCCAAAATCGAGGCTGGAGGCTATGCCTCCTTCACTGCCCCAAAGTTGCAGCCGTCCTTACATGCACCACATTTGATACATTTTGTCGTGTCAATGACATGCGGTTCCTTCACCTTTCCGCTGATCGCTCCCACCGGACACATTCTGGCACATTTGGTACAGCCCTTACACAATTCCGGATCGATCTGGAGTGTGGTAAGCGCCTTACACTGGCCAGCCGGGCATTTTCTGTCAGCTACATGGGCAATGTACTCGTCCCTGAAATATTTCAGTGTACTGACAACCGGCGAAGCCGCCGTCTTTCCAAGACCACACAGCGCCGTTGCAGACACCGTGTCGGAAAGCTTCTCCAAAAGCTCTATATGAGCCATGGTTCCTCTTCCCTCTGTGATATCCGTCAGAAGCTCCAGCATTCTCTTGGTTCCCTCACGACATGGGACACATTTTCCACAGGATTCATTCTGGGTAAAATTCATAAAGAATCTCGCCACCTCAACCATACAGCTCTTATCATTCATAACAACAAGTCCACCGGATCCGATCATGGCGCCCACTTTTTTCAGTGAATCAAAGTCCAGTTTCATATCCAGGTGGTCTTCAGTAGCACTGATACACAGACATCCTCCAGATGGTCCGCCGATCTGTACTGCCTTAAATTCGCCGCCTTTGACTCCTCCGCCGATGTCAAAGATAACTTCCCGCAGCGTTGTCCCCATCGGCACCTCGATCAGACCTGTATTATTTACATTTCCTGTCAGTGCAAAAGCCTTCGTACCGTGATTGTTCTCGGGACCAAAGCCCTTATACCACTCTGCACCATTGAGAATGATCGGTGGTACGTTACAGAAGGTCTCTACATTGTTCAGCACCGTGGGCTTGTCAAACAATCCATGCTCTACCGTACGGGGCGGCTTCACGCGGGGCATACCTCGATTTCCTTCGATAGACGTAGTCAGAGCGCTTCCCTCACCACAGACGAAAGCACCGGCACCCTGGCTGATATGCAAATCAAAATCAAATCCTGAGCCAAGAATATCCTTTCCTAGAAGGCCTTTATCCATCGCCTTATCGATGGCTGTCTGCAGTCGCTCCACCGCAAGAGGATACTCGGCGCGGACGTAGATGTAACCATGATGAGCATTGGTAGCGATGGCAGCGATCAGCATACCTTCGATCACTCTGTGGGGCTCACCCTCCATCATAGAACGGTCCATAAATGCTCCCGGGTCTCCCTCATCTCCGTTACATACAATATATTTTTCTTCCACATCCTGATCCAGAACCTGTTGCCATTTTCTTCCGGCTGGGAAACCGCCGCCTCCACGTCCTCTCAGGGATGCTTCACTTACTTCGTCTACGATCTGCTGTGGTGTCATATCAAACAGTGCTTTTGCCACTGCACTGTATCCCCCCAGCGCTATGTACTCTGCGATACTCTCCGCATTGATCCTTCCGCAGTATTCCAGTGCGATACGGGTCTGCTGCTTATAAAAAGGAATATCTTCCTGTTTTACATAGGATTTTAATGTCTTGTCTTTATATACAAGGCGGTCTACCACCTCATCATTGACAATACTCTTTTCAATGATCTCCTCGCAATCCTCTACCTTGACTTTCAGGTAGAGCCATCCCATCGGCTCAATTCTCAGAAGCGGTCCCATCTCACAGAAGCCATGGCATCCGCTCTTCTTCAGTCCAATGCTCTCGTCATGAGGCTCTTTCTCCAAAATCAGGGCGCAGCGCAATCCTTTCGCCTCAATGATCTCTTTCATCTTATCATAAATATCCAGAGAGCCTCCAGCCACACAGCCCGTACCAGCGCAGATCAGAATCTGTTTTTTCTGACTGTTCAGGGAGGCTTTGTACTCTTCCTGCTTTGCCATCAACTCTTCTCTTGTATTAATCTTCATCTGCCTCCCCCTCCTTATCTTTCTCCTTTAGTGTTTGAATCAATTCCCTTGCCTTTTCCGGTGTCATCGCCGGATGAACATGGTCGTTCACTGTACATACTGGCGCCAGCCCGCAAGCTCCCAGACAGGATACCGTCTCCACCGTAAACATCATATCATCCGTCGTAGGCTTTGCTTCGCTGACTCCTAGAATTTTGCGAAATTCTTCCAGGATCGGAACGGATTTACGGACATGGCACGCCGTCCCGTCACAGATCTTTATCACATATTTTCCCTTTGGTTCTAATGAAAAATTTTCATAGAATGTGGCAACCCCATAAATTTTTGCTTCACTGAGTTTGAGCTTCTTCGATATGTACTCCAGCGCTTCCTCCGGAAGATAATGATATTCCTTTTGGATCTCCTGCATAATAGCGATCAGAAGCGTGCTGTTATAATCATGCGCCTGCAGAATCTCATCCAGCTTTGCAATTTCCTGATGTGTCAATGTATTTCTCCTTTCTGTTTCATATCATACGTTAATGATAAAATTATACCATGAGAAGCTATTTTATACAATGTTTTTTATACAAAATACACAAAAAGATCGTATAGATCAGTCCTATAATCGTTAAAATTGCACCCGCACGGATTCCAGGGGTGACATATCTGAGCTCAATGTCATGTTTTCCCTCCGGGATCAGGGCTCCCAGGTACATCTTATTGACTCTGCCCACCTCTGTTTTCCTGCCGTCCACCAGAAGGGTATATCCCTTTTTGTAAGGCACCGCCAGGCAGAGAATCTTTTCCCGGTAAAGCTCCAGACTCCCCCTCAGACCATTTGTTCTGATCTCTACACCGCGCAGGCTCTCCTGGTTTCTCTCTGCCACCTTCCGAGCCAGTCCCTCCATGGGAACCTCTGCCAGCTCGATATTCTCCAGCCGATAGGCAGCAGGACCATTGATGCGGAAGAATAAAGTCTCAGTCTGACCCGCCTTTTCTTCCGACGGACTTCCCAGATTCACAAGATAATCCTTCCGTCCGAAATAAAAGTCATAGGTTGGGTCAGAGATCAGAAAACTCTTGGATAAGGCCCCCAGACTGACATTGGCCCAGGCAGTATTCTGGTCCGAATCCAAAAGTTCCAACCCTGACAGACGAAGATAATACTCACAATCCTTTTTGCGCTGAAAGGTGACAGAAAATGTCCCGTTCTTTTTCTTTACTCTCAGTTTCCCGCTCTGCCAGTTCATATGTTTCACATCGGACATTTCAAAGGGGAGGGAGGTCCATTCCTGATGAATCTGCCCCTTTTTCACAGCCTCCGACTTTGCCGCCTCCCTTTCAAGCTCAGAACCTCCTTCTGGAACGGCAGCAGAAAGAAGGGTATTCTGTCGGTCGAACACCCCGGCGCTGTCAAATTCCGTTTCGGGCACATAGGTATCATAAGTATAGCCGATGGAGGTCCGGTTGTTATTTTTATACAACTTTTCCCCCTTTCCCAAATCCTGATACATAGAAAACCCATAGGGCACAGAGGACTCGTCTCCACTCACTACGTAATGTACGTTCGCCAGATTTTCCAATATACTTCTTCCGTCATTTCCAAGCATTCGGTGGGTAAACATCAGATCCGGCGTATTTTCCATGGACTTCATATAGGTAGAATATCCTGAGTTGATCACGCTGTAATAGACGGAAATGCCACTGTATGCCTGGGGAACCCCCGCCACAGAACGATTTGGGTTCTCTCCCTGATCCGTCATCACATCGATACGCTCCAGCGAAGTCAGATCCTCCGAGACCGCCTTTACCCCCTCGCTCTCATAGGCCTTTTTCACACTTCCGGCATCCATATAGGCATCCGACATCCCTGTCCCCATTGTCCCATACATCAGATTTCCGTTCACGATCAGATTCAGCAGAAGCAGCCCCCACAGTGCCCGCTCCCTCCACCTCTTCTGGCGGATCAGGCAAAGGGCAGCCAGAGTCAGTCCCAAAAACAGGATCATACTGCCGGTATGCCAAATCCCCTCCCTGCTCGTAAACAGGCAGCACAGGATGACATAACAGCCACACACTAGAATAAGTTTTTTCTTATCCCTACGCTCCAGACACAATAGAGAAGGCATCATCAGGACAAGCACCAGAGAAAGCAAAAATGCCGGGATAAACATAAAACGGTTGGTGATATAGCCAAAGCCATTGAATACATATCCCACAAAAGGCGATGCCACTGCGAGGATACTAAGAATCACACAAACTTTCAGCGTCCGGTACTTCTTTTCTCTCCGCAGCAGGAGCAGCCCACAGGCAAGAAGAAGGATCACCGCCATAGAAAAGTATCCCACTGCCCCAGCGTCATCATTTTCTGTTACGCTGATAAAATGTAAAAACATGTTTTTGTAGTATCCCAGTGGATAGAGAAGCAGCGAAGAAGCTGATATGTATGCCTCTCCTCGGCTGCTCTCCAGATATCCAAAGATACAGGGCACAAACAGCACTCCCGACAGAAGAGCACCACCGGCTGACACCAAAAGACAGCGCAGCCCCTCCTTCCAGACAGCTTTTATGTCCCTGCCGTGGCGCAAAAAGCTCCGAGCAGCAAAATAACACACACCGGCGATCACGGTCATGTAAAAGAAATAGTACCCGCTGACGATACTAAAAAAAACACTGAATATAAGTAGAAGGGGAGACTTCCGGCGCATCACCTTCTCCAAACCGAGAAACACCAGCGGCAGATAAATCATGGCATTCAAAAAAAAGGGATCTTTCACCGACCACAGGGCAAAACCGCAAAAGCAGTAGACCAATGCTCCGTACACGCTGAAGCGGCGCTGCTGTTTCATCCCCTCACAATACACGAGAAAAGCGGCTCCCGACAGATACAGCCGAAGTCCGGTCAAAAAACCATAGACATATTCGGTCCACTGTCCCCTAGAGGGCAGTAGGGCCGCTAGAAGTACCAGAGGGTCCCCCAGTCCATAATTGGCAAAGGTGGTGATGATATCCTCCCCCTGGCCGATGGTATAGTCCATCATTGGAACTGTGAACTCCCCGCTGAAAAAACCAGAGACCAGTTCCCGGCAATAGGATATCAGATAGCGCAGGGCGGGATAGTACTGCCGGAAACCGTCACTTTTCCAGACAAAACTCTTTCCCCGGATGAAAAATGCAAGAAATGCTCCCATAAAAACCACAAGGAACAATAGGGTATATCTCAAAAAACATTTTCTTCTGCTCATACGATATTCTTAACCATCCTTTCAATGCCGGTTATCCCAGATACCTCTGGCGGTCCCTCTTCTCCCGGAGCTTGTCTTTCGTGGTAATATGGTATTTGATCAGTCTGCTCTCATTTTTGCTCACTACGATGCTCTGGATGATGACCATATATCGGATATCGCCATATTCCCGGATCCACGCCGCCAGCGCATCACTGAAAGCATCTTTCTGGATAAAGAACACACTGCGCCTGGTATCCTGTCCCTGCATGTACTGCAAAAACTCTTTTCGGCTTGTAAATGTCGGCATATAGACCACAGTTCGTCCCAGTCTTCGATTTTTTCCCTTTTTAAAGTCCTCTAGTGTCTGCCGCCAGCCCAGTCCTATATCTCCGATGCTAACCGCCTCGCTGTCCAGTCCGTTGATCCACTCTGCCACCTTCTCCGGGGTGTCAAAGACCGGAAAACCATATTCACTTCCCTGGCTGTCCAGTCCATAGCGCCATGCCATATCGGTCTGATCATCCGCAAACTGGCATACCGGCCTTCCCAGAGCCTTCATCACAAACATCTCTTCACCATACTCTCCCACCAGGGCATGACATCCCGCAAGAACTTCCAAAGGCTCCAGATCTTCCGGGAAAAATTCAATATGCTTCCAAATATTTTCCTTAAATCGACGACGGATGATCCTCGGAAAACAGAAAAGAATCTTCCTGCCCTCCTCCAGCCTCTCATCCAGTTCCGTCAATCTCTTTTTGAGACTGCTCAGGAACAGATAATTTTTGCTGTCCTTCAATCCCGGGAATTCCCTGACAGAAGGCATGTATGCCACCCGCACTGTACCGTCGTCCTCTCTGTGTCCCGAATGCAGCAATGCCCTCGTCATAAAGAAGCAGCCCTTATCCCGACAGATCTCTGCCATATTATACTTTTCCAACTGGGGAATGAACTGTTCTTTCAATTCCTCTGGAAATAGGATTTCATCCGCCTGGGCGAGACTGAGCTGTATCCCCTGGATGTTTCTAGCGCCACAGACCACCTCCGTCCCCTGAGCCGCCAGTGAGGGAAGAAAATCTGTAAAGATCAGGCGCTGATCCTTTCTTTTTCTGAAAAATCCTGGAAATGACCGGTTGTTGATCAAATACTTTGCTGTCGCCAGAAGCTCCAGATAATGTTCGGAATTCATATCCACATATCGGATAAGGGAAGGAAAGGTCTGGGAAAAGGTACAGACTTTTTCTAAGTCCGCTGCTGCCACATATACCTTATATTCTGGGTGTTCTGCCAGGTCCATGGCGATATAATATCCCATTCCCCGCAGATCATTTCCATGATAACACTCTACCAAAACCGTGGTTTTGTCGATTTCTCGCTCTTCTGTCAGCTCCTCATACCGTTCCGACCGCCGTCTTTTCTTTGTGCTCTTCGTCTCTTCCTGGGATGGCGTCCCAGAAGGCGCATCTACCTTTTTGTTTTCTTTTTTATCAGCGCCCTTCTTCATTTTCCTCTCCGCCGACTTCTCTACCTTCTTCCCCTCTTTCCCCTCTGTTGTCTCCAGAGCTGCATATTCTTCGGTATCTCTCCACCCCGGAAAATACTGGTCCAGAAGCGCAAAGGCTCGTTTTTTAAACTCCCGCTTAAAAATAATGTCATCATAATTCTGCATCTCGTCAAAACGGGCATAGATATGGCGGAGATTGAAAAAAAGGAGGGTGTCATAAAACCGTTCAAACATCCCTCGCTGCTGATAAGCATCGTTCATGATCTGCAGGGCATCGATAATCTGCCCGTGCTTTTCATTGAAGGTGCTGATGGTGCCTCCTTTTCTTCCCTTAATATAATAGTACAGCTTTTCATGTACCCGGCCCACTTTCCTGGCATCCATAAAAAGCGGGAAAATGGCACATAGATCCTCAAAAATGATCCCCTTGCGAAAGGAAAAATTGCTCCGCTCCAGAAGTTCCCTGGTATAGAGCTTATTCCAGGGATAGGGGGAATTGATGCGTAACAGCATGGGGTTCTCATATATATTTTGGTTGAATTCCCCTTTATATCCGGTCTGATACACCGTGATCTCCCCGGTCACTTCGTCGCAGCCATAGTATCCACAAGTAACCATATCACAGTTCTGTTCCTCTGCTTCCCGGTACATCAGCTCGTACATTTTTGTACTCACGAAATCATCGCTGTCCACGAATCCGATATATTCTCCGGATGCCTTAGACATCCCAAAATTTCTGGCCTCTGCCTGTCCCTGGTTTTCCCTGGTGTACAACATCACTTTGTCTGGGTAGCGCTCTGTATATTCTTCGATGATTTCTCCCGTCCGGTCCGTACTGCCGTCATTTACCACAATGATCTCCAGATTCTCATAGGTCTGGCTGACAAGAGAATCCAGACACCGGCGGATATAATTTTCCACATTGTATGCCGGCACAATGATACTGATCAGTTTCTCCTTCATGCTGCCCCCTCCTTTTCCTCTAGTGTTTTTTCAAACATGTCTCCAAAAGCAAACCAGTAGGCAAATGCCGGAAATACCTCAAAAGGAAGAAACAGGCATTCTGTCAGGGTCGCCACAAGAAATCCTACACAGATCGCCGGTATCAAAAAGGCGTAGGTGGCATTTCTTCTTCGGTTTGTCATATAAAACAAAATAGAACGAATCAGGCTCAATACAGTGATGACACTGTAAAACAGCATGCTAGGCACACCATAGGTATAAGCAAACTGAAGCCAGTTGTTGTGGGCATGGGACACTTGTTTGTTATTTATCTTCATTGTTACCCTTTTATGCCCTTTGATATTCAATTTTTGTATATAAGCTTTGTAGATCGTGATGCGCCCGGATGATATTTTATTCAGGGTGGCATTGCTGTCCAGGCTCCTGACGATCCGCCCCCAGATCCCATTATTTTCGGTTTTATGATCCGTCACCTGAACACTCTCGATCTCATCGAACTCAGCCAGCACTTTATCTCCGATGTCCTCAATTTTTTCTCCGTTGGAAAGATAGAGCACGTCCTCATCAAACATGATGGGATGGTTCACCAGCTTCGGAAGATGTTTGATACCTGCAAAATACACAGGATAGCACACTGCTGTGACCAGCACCAGAGCTACCAGTCCCTTTAGGAAGCCAGCATAACGCCCCTGCTTTTTCCCCATATAGATCCGTACACCGATCCACAATAAAAAGACCGCACCGATGGCCAGCATCGCTGTCCTTGCCTGAGATACCAGCAGATAAAACAGAACGAGAGCTAATTGGAGATACGTAGGAAGACTTTTTCTGAATTTTTTTCCCGTTTCCACATTCCAGTCCAGATCTGACATATATACTGCAAAGATAACATAGAGATACAGACCAAAGGTATTGGGATTGGTAAAGATCCCCGCATACCTGCCGCCCTCAAAATAGGGACGGAACAGAAAGGAGATCACCGCCATCAGAAGAAAGGAATACTTCACCGCATCCTTAAAGGCTTTCCACAACAGATCCTTCCGGCTGTGGTTCTGCCATACGAAAAATACCCCGGTAAACACAAGGGCAAGTATGATGCCCAGACCGCATGCTTTTTTGCTCACAAGCAGATCCGACAGCGTAAACACGATGCACATGCCAAACCAGGCGATGCACATAGATCTGCGCCAGGGTTTTCTCTGCAGGCAGCGGTCCAGTGACAACAATGCGATCAGAAGCATCAGAAAGATACCACACACCGTATTATAAAAATAGCTTTCTTTCAGAAGTACATAACGCACGATGCAGAACAGTACCAGATCTGCGATAAAACACCCCGTCAACATTCTGTATTTAACCTTTGGACTTATTTTCCCCATAATTGGAATCCATGGAGATAACAAACTGATAAATAAGTCCTGAAGCTTATCAATCATATTCCTTCTCCTCCAAAACCTTTTTATCTCAACACAGCCACCACTGTCTGAAATAATATGCTGATGTCCCGGAAAAAGGAGTAATGGCTCAGATATTCCAGATTGTACTCCATTTTTGCCGGGAGAATCTCCTTTGTGTAAACCTCATCGACGTCCTTTCCCTGGGACAAAAGCCGCTCTTCATCCTTATACTGGATGCTGGCAGTGGAAGTAACCCCCGCGGGAAGCAGCAGCGTTGCATACATAACATCGCTGTAACACTCCACATACTTCTCAACCTCAGGCCGCGTCCCCACAAATGACATCTCACCCTTTAAAATATTCAGTAGCTGTGGCAGCTCATCCAGTCGCACCTTGCGCAAAAATTTCCCAATCCCTGTCACTCTGGCATCCCCACTGACTGTCACCTGGGACCCCTGACCAGATGCCCCCGACACCATTGTGCGAAACTTGTAGATCCGAAACCGCTTTCCATATGTAGTCACCCGGACCTGACGAAAAATAACTTCTCCTGGAGACGTCGCCTTTACTGTGATACCGATCAATACCATGAAAGGAAATAATACGATTAGCAGCAACAAGGACATAATCACATCAAAACAGCGTTTTGCCACCAGCGCCCCCCGCTTTTTTTTCAATTCTTTATAATAATATAATACTTGCTGATTTCGCATCTCATCAGGAAGCTGATCCCATTTTCTCATATCCCTCTCCCATTCTCCGTTTCGTGTATGTGCCATCGGTTCCTTACTGATCCAGCGTCAGCAGCTCCTGTTCTAACACGCCCAACACATATTCCACTTCTTCCTCTCTTAACAGGGTATGCAGCGGCAGGCTGATCTCATTCTCAAAAACATGAAAGGCACGGGGAAAGTCTTTGATATCAAACCCCATATTTTTATATGCCGTCAGCATTGGAAGGGGCTTATAATGAACATTTGCTGCCACTCCCTGTTCTGCCATCCTATCGATCAACAGATTCCGCTCCTCCCGTGTACAACCCAGGATGCGCAGCAGGTATAGATGACCACTGGAACAGATCTCCCCATCGTAATGAACAAGACTTCTGCATTCTAATTTTTTCAGCTTTTCATTGATTCTTCTTATCCCCTGGTCATAGAGCCCGATCAGTTGGCGGCGCCTCGCCAGAAGCTCTGGATATCTCTTGAGCTGTACCAATCCGATGGCCGCCTGGATATCCGTCATGTTGCATTTATACGCCGGCGACAGAATATCATATTCCCAGGCACCCGCCTTTGTCTTTGCCAGCGCGTCCTTGGACTGACCGTGCAGGGAATACAGCATGTATTTCTGGTAAATCTCCTCTGAGTCAATTCCGTCCATATCCCTCCATACCACAGCGCCCCCCTCAGCGGTGGTTAAATTCTTTACCGCATGAAAAGAAAATGAAGTAAAATCTGCAAACTGACCTGCCGGCTTCTCCCCAACCCTGGCACCAAAACCGTGGGCACAGTCTGACAGCACCAGTATCTGCCCCAGCGCTTTCTGATATTTATTCTCTCCCGATCTGAATATCCTCTTCTTTCTCTCTATGATCTCATAGATCCGCTTGTAGTCGCAGGGCACTCCGGCGATATCCACCGGCATCACCGCTTTCGTGGCAGGGGTAATCCGCTCCTCTAACTGGTCATAATCCATCTCAAAGGAATCCTCTGCTGTATCCACCAGTACCAGCTTGGCTCCTGTATGGCACACAGCACTCGCCGTAGCCGTATAGGTATAGGCACTGGTGATCACCTCATCCCCCGGACCAATGCCAAACAGCCGCAGCGTCATCTCCATACATGCCGTGGCGGAGTTTAGGCATACCGCCTTCGGCGTCTGGCACCACGCCGCGATCTGACGCTCGAATTCTTTCGTCTTAGGTCCCGTGGTGATCCATCCAGAACGAAGGGTATCTGCCACCTCTTGGATCTCTTCTTCCGTGATATCCGGTGGTGAGAATGAAATCTTCATTTCCTGTCTCCTTTCGTTGTACCAGTATTGAAAACAGGAGATTCCTGCTGGCAGCAGCGGAATCCCCTGTGATATATTTCCTGTCAAAGCCCCGATCACGGACAGTTGATCAGTTTCTCAGTTTTTAAATCCGGGAAGGCTTTGAGAAGAGGTATTGTCATTTGTATCATCCTTATCATCTTTATTATCCTTTTCCTCCTCTTTGGAGTCCGGTGTAGCCTTCAACAGATGTTTGATCTTCTTGGTAATCTTCGCCACGGAATCATAATCTGGCTCACATACCCACAGCCGTCGGGACTGGTAGGCAAAGGTCGTCTTCTTCGAACCAGTACCGGTAGCATTTGCATATCTGATCTTCCACTGGGACATGTCATCCAGCTGCATCTTCACAAGAGATGTGATTTCCTTCGTAGACATATTCGTCTGGAAACTCTTAGAAGCTGTCTTCAGAAGTTTTGTATATTTCGGCAGGATGTTTGGTGACATCGCCTTATTTAATATCGCCTCGATCATATGCTGGTGGTTTCGACCTCTCTGGGCATCGCCAGTGGCAAAGTGATGTCTCTCCCGGCAGAACGCCAGAGCCTGTTTGCCATTTACGTGGTTATAACCTTTCTTAAAGCTTGGACCCCAGTCAGAAGTAAAATCAAAGTCTGAATAAACTTTCACTCCTCCCAGCAGATCCACGATCTTCTTGAAGCTGGTAAAGTTTACTCTCAGATAATAATCGATATCTATATCATACAGCATTTCGAGTGTCTTCACGGAGCAGTCCACACCGTGGGTTCCGGCATGGGTCAGCTTATCTGGTATTCCGTTTGACACAGAGAGCGGTACATAATAATCTCTCGGCGTCGAGGTAAGAAGGATCTCCTTCGTATTCGGATTCACTGTCATGATAATGTTGACATCACTCCGGCTGGTGGTCTTGATATCGCCGTACTCATCATTACCACTCAGGTAGATATTGAATGGCGTCGTTGTGATATCATCCAACTGTTCTTTTTCTTCAATGACCGTCTCTACATGATGGGTATTGAGAACCCTCGTGTCTTCCGAAAAGGTCTTATAATAATCCTCGATCAGATTGCGGTTCGCCTCATTGATTACGATGGCATTGACATCTTTGGCATAGAGCGCATCGATCAGCGTATCATTGTCCCGGTACTCTACCTTTAAAGGCTCCTGACCGATCGCCTTTTGTACCTCTGCCAGCATTTTATCTGTGTTGGCACGATCGTTCACATCCAGGATTCCAAATTTATACTCCTTTGTGTCGTAAATGCTCTGTGCTGGGTCATCTTTCATTACAATACAGGAAATCTGATCCACCTTCACCTGCTGGTCCGCCATCTCATCAATCGCCGAGTAGGTATTGATACAGTAGTAACCGCCTCCAGCGTAAAACAAACAGATCACAACACATAAAATTCGTCCGATGATACGACTCTTGTCTGTCATCTGGCTGATGATCCCATAAGCAAGGAAAAACACACAGATCCCGATCAACGCCACCATATATTTTGTCGAAAAGAGATCGACATAAAAAGCAATCCCCACCAACCCTGCACTCACCAGCAGTTGGATCACAAGAAAAACAATACTTATCTTTCTGCTCAACAAAGTTTTCAAGAAACATCCCTCCACATTTTTTCTTCTCCCAGCAGCTTCTAAAACGACACCGCCAGGCTGTCTGTATTTTTCCAGTTCCTTCCTTAAGAACCCAGAACATTTTTATTATATACCAAAAAGATCAAAAAATCAATTCCAAAAGTCGTAATGTGGCATTTCCATCCAATTTGTCAAACATTTGTTTTGTAAAAGCAGCCGACTTATTCTCGCCCGCCATTTTCAAACACTCCAGTACCTCTTCTGTACTCCGCACAACTTTTCCAGGCACAAAACTGCGGTAATCCCTGTAAAAACTTCTTCCCTCTTTTTCAAAATGCTCCAGATCATAGGCATAAAAAATCATCGGTTTCTCGCGAAGACAGTACTCGAACACAATCGAGGAATAGTCTGTGATAAGCACGTCTGCCACTGCCAGCAGCGTCGTAACTCCCGGATATTCAGAGACATTTATGATATTGTCCCATCTATCCTCTTCCCAGGAAATCTTCTGTGCTACATGAGGATGCAGACGAATCAGAAGCACATCCTCCGAACCCATTTGATCTGACATTTTTTGCAAATTCAAATGAATCCTTGGTGAGTCCACCTCATTATCTCGAAAGGTGGGAGCATATAAAATACAGCGTTTCCTACAAACCTGCGGGTACTGGTCTAAAAACTGCCCTCTCTTGTCCTCCAGAAAACGGGAATCCAGAAGAAGATCTGTCCGCGGCAGTCCAATGGGATAGATCTTGTCTTCACTCACTCCAAAGGCGCTGGCATACTCTGCTTTCACCTCTTCGGAGTTCACGATCAGATGTGTAATGTTCTGATTGGCGAGGTACTCCAGCCTCCCCAGAGCGCCCGTGTTCACATCCTGTCCAAATTTTTTTATGGTTCCGGTCCCATGCCAGAGCTGCACGACTTTTACCGATTTGGGAAACCGAAGATATGCCATCGGCAGAAATTCATTGTCCAGAAATACATAGGCCGCCGTGGCGAGATGGTATGCTTTTCGAATAAAAAAGTTAATCGGGTCCGTGATCCGGTCCTCTCTCGTAAACCAGACCAAACGGTATCCTTCCTCTCTCTGCCGGATCGCCTCTGCGGCGATCCCTATATTCCCCTCCGGGCTGTCATCATGGGTCGCCACAAGAAATATCTTTTTCTGGTCTCTAGGGAATAGGCGGGACAGATAGTAGAACATGGCAAATAATAAATAACCTGCTTTTTTAATCATTTTCTTTACTAAATCCCAGATCTTCCTTTATCTTTGACGTAGAGATTCCCTCTGTTCTCGGAAGGTAAACCACTTCGCAGTAATCTTTCAGAAAATCAAATTTTCCTTCCCAGTCATCTCCCATCACAAATACGTCCACATCATTGTTCACCACATCATCGATCTTCTGCTCCCAGGTATATTCTGGCAGCACCTCATCTACGTACTTGATCGCTTCGAGTATGATCTTTCGGTCCTCAAAGGAATGATATGCCTTTTTTCCTTTTCCCGCATTGAATTCATCACTGGAAACCACTACGATCAGATAATCCCCCAACGCCTTGGCGCGGCGAAGCAGATTAATATGCCCCACGTGAAGCAGATCATACGTACCATAAGTAATTACCTTTTTCATTTTATCCTCTTTCCTGCGCTGCTTTTGCGCATTAACGAGTTTGTGTCAAGCAACGCGAAGACACAAACCTCGCGTGTGAAAATCTGTTTTTTCACACTATCCTCCATTCTGCGCCTGTTCGCATACTAAGTATCTAAAAGACGATTCTCCAAAGTCCTCAATCATCCCGTTCCATACCGAGTTTTTCATCGTACAGGTCCACCACATCCTCCACATCGCCCTGGGCGATCAGCCTGCCCTGCTCTAATAGGATTCCCTTATTGCACATCCGCAATACCTGATCCGTGGAATGGGATACAAAAAGTACTGTGACACCCTTGTCAAACATGCTCTGGATACGCGCCTCACATTTTTTCCGAAAACGCTTGTCGCCCACACTGAGCACCTCATCCAATATGAGGATCTCCGGCTCCACCACAGTAGCGATGGAAAAGCCGAGTCTCGACTTCATTCCCGACGAATAATTTTTCACCGGAACGTCGATGAATTTGCCCAATTCTGAGAACTTAACAATCTCATCGTATTTTTCCTGAATAAATTCTTTGCTGTAGCCCAGCACCGCACCATACAGATAAATGTTTTCTGCTCCGGTATACTGTTTGTCGAAACCGGCTCCCAGCTCCAGAAGCGGCGCGATCTTTCCATAACAGTCTACATTTCCCTCCGTGGGCTTGAGCACTCCCGCGATCACCTTTAACAGTGTGCTCTTTCCGGCACCGTTTAATCCGAGAATCCCTACCCGGTCTCCCCGCTTTATCTCAAAATCCACATCCTTTAGAGCCCAGAATTCCTGATACATTAGCTCTTTTTTCATCATCTTTATAATGTATTCTTTGATGTTATCTACTTTCTGGGAGCTGAGATTGAATTTCATGCTGACATGATTTACCCTCAGAGCCAGATTCTTCTTCGCCATTGCTCTTCTTCCTTCCGTTCGTTGATTACTCCTTATATATTCAAAATAAAGGTATCCTGTTTGCGGTAGAATAGAAACATCCCGATACCGATCAGCACTGCACTTACCCCAAAGGTATAGGCAAGCATCGTCATATCAAAGGGTTGTCCAAACAAGCTTCGCCTGAAATTATCAATAATGCCGAATAACGGGTTCAGCTTAACTACCTTTCTCGTCGTGTCTCCCAGACTGCTGGCAAAATAGAAGATCGCACTGCAGTACATTATAAGCATCAGCATAACGCTCCATAAATATTCAATATCCCGGAAAAATACACATAGTGTAGCCAGAACCAGTCCCGCTCCCACCGCCAGCATCAAAAGATTGATCAGCGGCACCACGGACAACAGCATGTAGCCATTCATCGGTGCCTTGTAGGATCCTGTGGCAAGGAAAAATACCATCACACATACGAGCACCACCAGGGAGATCACGAAGATCACAAAATTGGATAAAATCCCCGACAGTGGATACATGTACTTCGGCACATATACTTTTTTGATCATTCCACCGTTGGCCCGGATCGAGCGCATGGCGCTGTTGGTGGAAGAGGAAAAAAAGGAGTACAAAAGACGTCCTGTCAGTACATATACCGGAAAGGGAACCCCTTTAAAAGCGGGATCCTGTCCCTTTCTCCCCAGCATCGGTCCAAATACCACACTCAGTACGATCATCACCAGCAATGGCTCGATCAGCGTCCACATAATACCAAGATAGCTTCTCCGGTATTTGAGCTTGATGTTTTTCTTCGCCAGCTCCCCGAGCAGATACCGGTATTTGTTAAAGTTCTTAATCACCTGTGACATAATATTATAGTCCTCCATCTGTGCAGGAGCCTGTTTTTCGATCTGCTCCGTGCCATCTCTGTGTCAAACTTATTTTTTAATCATTTGATTATATCATTACTCGGCCGGATTCGTCAACTTTTTTGTAAATGCTGGAATTTCCGTTCCTTATTGTGTAGTATATCCAGTGTAACTTTCTTTACGATATAATGTCACACTTTTCATGTTAGTATCACAGTATCCACATTCTTTCTGTGTAAATTGGAATGATAAGTATGAAATAAATTGTTACTTTGTACGTAGATTATAAAAAACAGGCAATGCGCTTTTGTAAGGGAAAATACTAATAGGAATAATCGTTCTATTGAAGTAAAAAAATGTATTTGATAAAATAAATCCTAACAAATTTATATTTTTAAGGGGAGTTTGCTTTGAATAATCTACATATATACAAAATGATATTTAAAGATGTTTTCTGCAAAACATTTACTCAGTCCTTTTTCATTTTTTTATGCGGAGGTGCAGAAAAACGGCATATTAGAAATAAAATAAGAATCCACCTTGAAACTAATGGTCTTCAAGTTTTATATCCTGAAGATTTATTTATGGATATGCTTAACAGAGATAAAAAGGCTGATTTGTTAGAGTATGAGAATCTTTTAGCTAGCAATTCCGATATCGTATGTATTATTTGTGAAAGTATGGGGTCGGCAGTAGAATTAGGTGCTTTTATCCAAAACGAAAAACTTGAACAGAAATTGATCGTTTGTGTCAATCAAAAATATGCCAGAGATAAAAGTTTTATTATGATGGGGCCTGTTAAACATCTGCAAAAGAACCATAAATCTTCTGTTCTAGTTTATAAAGAAAATACACCTGAACTATTGGGTGACGAATTAAGCGATAAGTTTAGACGTCTTCAACGTCTGTCAAAAAAAGGAAACAAAAGCTTATCTTTTAATAACTTATCTGCCTATATTGCCTTTATACCAATAATAGCATATTTTTACAAGGCGGTAAAAAGAAAAGAACTTTATAAATCCTTGAAAGAATTGCTCATAGAACAAAATACACTGCCATCAAACTACAATCAACTATTTAATGCCTCTGTAAAATACTTAATTAAATCAGGCAAAATTGTCACAAAATTTGATGATTTTAAAAATGATGAGACACTCTCCCTCTCAACAAAGGGATATATGGAAACTTTGAATCTATTAAAGCTTTCCTGGGCATCAAACAAAACTATGTTGCAGGATAAAATAAGATGTGCTATACTCAAAGAGCAATTGAATAATTAGTCGCTCTTTTCAGTTTCTACATACTTATGTATGTTCGGGAGATGATTTCGTCTCCTTTGGTGTTTGGCTTACATGATTTCTTAATATTAGACGTCTATCCCACATGAGTGGAATAGACATCTAATATTTTGCGAAAAACTTATGGTGAAAGGAGCGACTTTTTATGTCTCATAACATACCCACTCTGTTAATAAATTCTTTGAAATTACCACAGTTTGAATCAATAGATGAATTATCGGAACTTACAAGATTGAGTTCCAGGCTGTTGTATTGTCTTTCGATGAAAACGAATCATTATTATACCATTAGACAAATCAAGAAGCAAAATGGAGGTTTTCGTGAAATTTCAATCCCCTCGTATACCTTACATATCGTACAGCGATGGATTTTAGTAGAAATACTGAATAAAATATTGCCAACTAACCGTGCAATGGCTTTTAGAAAGGGAAAAGATTTCGGTCATAAACAAAATGCCTTTTACCATGCTGATACCCTATACGGTTTGACATTGGATTTAAAAGACTTTTTTCCTAGTATAACTTCTAACAAAATATATACTATATTTTCTGATCTGGGTTACAATAATTTTGCTGCTACAATACTGACAAATCTATGCACATTGAATGGAAAATTACCACAAGGAAGTGCTTGTTCACCAGCTTTATCAAACATAATCTGTATTACACTGGATAAACGCCTTATTGGTTTATGCGAAAAACGTGGAATTAGATATTCTCGATATGCTGATGATATGTATTTTTCTTGTGATGATAAAGCGTTGCTCCTAAAGAATCGTCCAATTATAAAAAAAATTATTGAAGATGAAGATTTTATTATCAATGAAAAGAAGACTCACTTTCATACGCCTTCTAACAAAAAACAAGTGACAGGCATAACAGTTAGTCCTACAGATATAGAAGACTACATTGAATTAAAAGCACCTAAAAAGTTGAAGCAAAAAATTAGAGAGGAAATTTTTATTTGTCTAATCTCGGGACAATATGAAAACAAAGAACATATTTTAGGAGAAATCGCTTATGTTAATTACATTGAAAAAGAAAATAAACGTACCTATTTAGAACGAATAAAAAATTATATCAATAATCAACTCATAAAAATACAGTTATTTCCAGAATTGGTTAATGCTTATAACGACAATAAATTTTATGATGATTTGAATTCTTCCCCGTCCATTGATATAAGCATTAATACTAAAGATGAGTTTGAATATTTTGAATCTCTTTTTCAAAAGCGGAAAAAATTTCTTAAAAAGAAAGGACTACAAGATATTTGTAAATATTCTGAATGGCCTGATGTTATTATAAACCCTCAAGCAAATACTACTATCTAATTCAACAGATTTTGAATGTCCTTTTAGATAAAACCTCTGCGGTCCCCCGTAGAGATTAACTTGAAGTATGTTCTCAAATGGAATTAAACATCCAGATATAAACCACAATCAAGATTATTTCTTCCAAATCTTGTTCCAGGATACATGCACCTCGCCCTCAGGTAATACAGCCCCGATATCCCATCGTAATACTCCCCGGTATACAGGAAGTGGTTCTCCGTCTCTCTAGTTTTCAAGGTCAGCTCCCCATAGGCATTATAGGCGTAGGTATCCGTCAGGCTTCCCTCTTCATCCAGAAGCCCCCTTACATTTCCCTGGCCGTCATACAGATAGGTGGAGGTTTTTCCTTTCCTTGTCTGGGAAAGTAGAGTATCCCCCCATCCGTAAGAAGCCAGGAGTTTTCCTTCTCCGTCGCTCTCTGCCAGGGTCCGGCTCAGCTCCCCGGAGGTATCGGAAAGGAAAAAGATAATAGGTATCGTCTGTGACCACCGTTGTCCCGGCGGTGGTTACTTTTTTCTGGATCCGGTTCCCGACGTTGTCGTATTCATAGGTGGAACGGGTCTCTGTCTCTTTCTCGGTGTCATCCGCAGAAACCGTGCGTTCTCCATACATACACTAATGATATGTAGCACCACAACTACGGAATAACGGACATCATTAAGAGAAATAACGGCAAAATTAATATTTAGAAACGGATTGTTGTTTCTATAAATCTTGTTGGAATAATATACACACACTTTAAATCCAAATTTTGATCAAGTCCACACAATATATTATTGTTTACTTCTATAACAGTCTCTTGCTTTTTCATTTCATGCCCAATTTGTATTATTCCTTTTTCTCTATCATATTTTACAAACTTCTTTTCAAAATATTTCTGTGTCTGAGGTATTTTTTTTGTTAAATTATATACCTCATTTTGATTACAAGTTGATAAATCAAAATTATGTAATAAATAATCCTTTTTATCATATGTAGGAAGGTGAATATTACTTTTAGCTGCCTGTATTAATGGAAAAAATCCTTGTACACAAAGTAACTTCCCTGTTTGCAATTCGAAAACCATTTCCAACGTATCTATAGTTAACGAAAAATTAGGAACATCTATACCTTGATTTTCATAATACAAACTATGTGTTGTAAAATCATATATCATTTCTCGCATAGTTTACTCTTCTTTCTTTTATTGAGATTTGAAAACAAAATGCCAAACTGTATTTGAATTTGGATCTATAATTAGTTCATAATATCCTGTACTACCATTAAAAGCTCCTTCAACTGTCCAGGACCATGCATTTGTCCCACGTGAATCAGACATTGGTGGCATACTTTCTATTATTTCATTAATCAATAATTTAGAATCTTGATATGGACGTCCTGTATGATTCTGTACAGTATTACTAAAATTGAGATTGTCCATATCAATACCATGACTATTTGATGTGCTAAAATTATTCCCACTTCCCCCAGCAAACCTGGCAATCCCCTTCTCACCCACATAATCCACCTGGTAGGTTACCTGATACCACCTGCACACCCCGATGATCCCGGCCACTGTCACCGCACCATACACCAGTGCATTCAGGTAATCCCCCTCGGAAACACTGTAGATCGCCAGTACGATAGATACAACACTAGAAGCCGCGGTATGGGCCATCATCACCGTCAGCATGCTCGTCGCCAGCACCGCCGCCACCGCACAGAACAGCATTCCCATGGCCGCTCCCTCGACCATTCCTTCCAGAAAGGCCTCTGTCATGTCGCCGGCATCCCCGCCGCAAAGCCCCGTCATCACCGATTTCCCGATGCCATTCAGCAGCGACATCCCCAGGATCACGTTCTGGTTCTGATACAGTTCGGCTCCGATGGCACTGGCGATATTGCACTCCGGCAGGCTAAACATCCCGCTGGGATCCTGGTACTTCACCGGGTTCGCATTCGCATACAGGTACTTATG
>CANRYS010000026.1 GCA_947644305.1 uncultured Roseburia sp. | reverse complement strand
GGCGTGTTGGTATCAAATCTTTAGGCAAAGTTGTCTATAAATCTATGCACCATTGTAGCCCACAAGCGCAATCTTTTCACCGGGCGCAATATGAAGCGATATGTTCTTTAACAGCCCGCCGGCGTCTTTATTATAGTCAAAAGAAACCCTGTCAATCTCCATTTCCTTAGCACCTTTTGTCGGCTCGATACCTTCCTCACTCTGTATCTCGGGCTCGTAAGCCAGAAAATCACGGATTTTCTGCACATACAGGCTGCTCTCACAGGCGAACGGATACACGTCCGTAAAAATGCTCATCCCCCGTTTCAGTCTTCCGAAGGAGTTATACAAAATGGCTACCCCGCTGAAGGACAGCGCCCCCCTCATTACTGCCTGGAAAACCAGATAGGAGATATACAGCACATCACTGAAAAAATCATTACTCACATACCTGCGCATCACTCCTAGAAAAAATCTCTTCGTGGCATGCCTTTTCTCCACATTGTAAACCTCATCATTCGCCTGTTCAAATGTGTGAAACAAAATATCGGGAATCTCGGGGTTTAAACGGATTTCCTTGGCATAATCGTTCAGATAAAACACTCGTTTTACATACTCCCGCTTTCTTTCGTGCGGATTGCGCTCCATTCGTATTTGGAAAGAGAGTTTATTATATAACTGGTTAAACGCAAATGCCATGATGAAGGAAACTGCCGCAAACACAATGGAAAAGCGGTCCCGGATCAGGAAGTAAATTCCCGTGGATATAAAGACCGTAATGCCCGACGCCGTATTGCGCAGAAAAGTTTCACATCTGTCAATCTGTTTATCGACCTCGGAAATGGCAAGCACCATTTCATTGTAATATTCGGGACTGTCATAGCACGCCAGATCCAGCTCCTTCGTCTTTTCATATAAGAGCATTTTTATCTTTTCCCTAACTTTGGGGCGTTCCTTTTCCTGTATATAATCGCCCGCCATTACCGTAAATACCATGCCCAGCGTGATACATGCTGCCAGGATCAATAAGAACCGCGCCACCCTGACAAACGGGTAATGAAATTCGGCAGCTTCCAGCACATAACCGATCCCGTAAGTATGTTCAAAAAAGATGGATACCTGATTCCGTATGGAGTCCAGCACCATAAAAATAATAAACGAGGGGGAGGCGGAAAACATCAGTTTCAGCAGAAACCAGTTGTTGCGCCACACCATTGCAGCAGATTGCTTTGTATTGTTTTTTTTCTTTTTCAAACCACCACCTCCTCTTCCGTCTCCAACGCCAGATAGTTCATAGCCTGTCTGCGGTACATTTTCGCATAACTGCCGTTTAGCGCCATCAGCTCTGTATGCGAACCCTCTTCGATCAGCCTTCCGCCTTCCAGCATAAAGACCTTATCGCATTTCTTGACCGAAGACAGCCTGTGCGAGATAAAAAACATCGTGTGGTCGCTGCCTTCCTTCATAATATTCTGAAAAAGCTCATATTCTGCGATGGGATCCAGCGCGCTTGACGGCTCGTCGAAAATCTTGATGTAGGAATCCTTTGCAAAAGTTCTTGCCACAGCAAGTTTCTGACTCTCTCCACCCGAAAACACCGCACCGTGTTCGTCAAATTCTTTGGTCATCACCGTATGTATGCCATCCGGCAGGGACATGACTTTCTCATACACGCCCGCCTTTTTCAGCGCGTCTTCCGCCACCTGTTCACCATTTTCATAATGCCTTCCCATCAACACATTTTCCATAACGCTTATGCCGAATATGCAGAAATCCTGAAACGTAACGGCAAACAGCTCTCTGTATGCATGAAGATTATATTCCCTGATGTCCCTTCCGTTCAGCCGGATCACGCCCGAAACAGGGTCGTACAGGCGCAGAAGCAGCTTGATGATCGTGGTTTTTCCGGCTCCGTTACGCCCGACTAACGCCGCGATCTCACCCTCCCTGATCGTAAACGACAAGTCTTTGATGGTCTCCTCCTCTTTATAGGAAAAGCTTACATGGTCAAATTCCAGCGTCTCAAACTTTCCCTCCGGTATCACGCCGTCCTGATCCTCGGGGATTTCTTCTTCGTAATCCATAAATCCTTTCAGATTGTTGATGAACATACCGTTTTTCATGATGTTCATAATATTTTCAAACAGGCCGATCAAAATCCACGTCATGGCTACCATCAGGCTGGACATAACCGTAAGCTGCGCCAGGGAAACCGAACCTGTGACAAGGTTGCGGTATACTGCATACAAAAGGACGCCCTCGAAAATCACCGTAAAGGTAAATGTGATTTTTAAGAAACTTAAGCTCGCATTGCTAAAAGCATACTTCACGGCCGTGCGGACTTTGTGCTGCGTCGCGTCGCGGTACTGCTTCTTTAGAAGTGCAAACACATTGGAAAGCCTGATCTCTTTCGCATAATCGGGAAGATACATCACCCGGTTTACATAGTTGAGTACCTTGTCGTCGGGAGCCTGTTCCGTATACCGCTTAAATTCCTGTTTGTTTTTAAAATGGCCGAATACAAAATTGCCGATCAACGGGGACAAAATAAATAGAACGGCATAATGGTCAATCTCGTACATAAACCAAAACACAGCGACCGTGGCCGCTGTTCCGCCGAGTACGCCCCACACATTTTCGATAATCTCCCTGATTTTGGTATCCGCGCCGTCCATCGACATCGTATAACGGTTATAAAATTCCGGATCCTCATAACATCGCAGCTCCACGTTTTTTGCCTTCGCATACAGCATTGAATAAACGCCGTAATACAGCCTGACAGACGATAACGGGTATACTACGTTCTCCACATAATTCTTGTACACACTCAGCAGAAAAAACAGCGCTCCGCATATCAAAATAAACCGGAAAATAACATGGAAATCCTGATTCTGATCCATCGCGCCGACAATATGGCGTATGAAAACCGCATCAAAGAATACCCATTCAAAATACCATGCCGCCTGCATAAAAAAGGAGTGCACCAGCAGGCTTTTTTTTACAGACAGTCCAATCTTCAACGCATAACAGTCATTTTTAATGGTTTCCCAAAATGTCAGTTTCCTTTCTTTTTTACTTCTTTCTTTCGCTTTCTTCATCTATCTCTCTCCTATTTTTCCTTTACGGTATCTGCCAAAGAGAATGCCATCATCAACATATTTCTCTGTTTCCGATACCCATATAGGAAATTCTCCTGTTGTTACTGCGGTTTGACCATTTAGCATACCGCATATTCAAGCGGTTCTATATCAACAGCTTCAAATCCTTCCGGGACTTCTGTTCCCGCGGGAAAAAGCATACCAATCCACCGCTCCGGCATACCATCCACAATATGTACCGCTCCGATATATGCATCGCCATTAAAGGGAATGCAGGGAATCTCCTCCAATTTTTCAAACCAGTTATTTTCCCACCATTCATTCCAGTTTGGACTTCCAGCCTGTTTTTTACCACAAGCTATGCCCATAGCCTCCTCTTAATTACCATGCCATATCTTTTGTACTCGCTCACTTTATCTCTCTCTAACAATTCCTGCATCGCCAGTGCAGTATTCACAGGTTCCTCTTTTAAACCCCAGATATGGTATTACTGTAAAATTTTTATTCATCTTTTCCTCTCTTTCTGCATTGTGCAGGTCAGGCCCGCAACAATATGCCAATATGGATTTAACACTTTATTTTAACTTTATATATATACCAGCAGTACATACAATTATCAAAATCAAACACGGTAATGGCACCTGTCTCCATGTCCACATGATAATTACCATCGCTAAAATCAAAGTGAACAAGCCCATATGACTCGTTGTCCTGAGGAAGCTTGTGAAACAAATTAAGATGTTTCGATTTTGCTTTCCTCTGATCTTCTGTGGGTTCTTTCAACGACTGCAGCTCATATTCCTGCACTTTACGAAGATGTGCCGGTGTGGATTCAAGCACACTTTCCTATATGGCTCACTGATGGCAGTAAGCTCCGCCATGTATTTCTTTTTAATACGCCCACCGATGGCAAGCAGCCTGTCATTGATTTCACTGCTTCCGAGGACAACGATCTGCCATAAATATCTGAATGTGCCTCCATATATCATTGATGTCGTCTTTGATAAGAAGCGCACGGAAGGCCTTAAGAATGATCTCCTGCGATAGATCCCGCATCCTCAATCGTCCGGCAGCGCTTCAGTGTGAAACCAAATACAGGTTTTAAATATTCCGTTATCGTGCTCTCGGCGGTTTGGCTGTCCACTTGTCTGAATCTCCTTATCTGTAACTTTTTTGAAAGTTTTCACCTATATAGACACGTTTGATGAAAAAGGTTGGGTATTTTAACAAAATAATTTAACATAGGCGCCTCTTTAAAAAAGAAAAAGAAGCGGAATTCAAAATCAACTTCCCACTAATGCATCAATCAATTTCTGAATACTATTTTCAAGAGTGCTTTCACCCCAACCAAGATCCCATTCATCATTTGATCCACTGTCAGATATAACATATATCGCTGTTGCCTTACGAGAACGGAAATTTGCTATTGTAAATAGTCCTGCTCCCTCCATCTCAACGCATTTCGCACCCAGTTCGTTTAAATAATATCGTCCTCTCCATTCAGGCTGAACATATCCGCCATCCGTTGTCCAATGATAACCAGTTACATATACCCTGAAATAGTGTTTTGATTCATTGTGCCTGTTCCGAGAATCGTAGCTCCACAACTAATTACATAGGTATTATCTTCCATAATATCATTATGGATATTATCGCGATTATCTCGTCAGTCTGATCCAACCGAGCTTTTTTGATTGCTAATTTATCCACTACTCTTTTACCTTCCTTTAGCTAAGAAACTTTCGATATTTCATACACAAACCTCCTCACACATAATACTGCGCCTGTGCTGCAAACATTTCCGCGTAAATGCCACCCTGTTTGTTTACCAGCTCGTCATGCGTGCCGTACTCGGCTACCGATCCATCGGAAAATACAGCGATTTTGTCGCAGAACTGGCAGCTAGAGAGCCTGTGGGAAATGTATATAGCCGTCTTTCCCCTGACCATCTCCTCAAACTGACAGTAAATCTCGTATTCCGCAACCGGATCAAGCGCCGCCGTGGGCTCGTCCAAAATGACTATGGGGGCGTTTTTGTATAATGCTCTGGCAATTGCAAGCTTTTGCTGCTCCCCACCAGAGGGCTCAATCCCATCGTCGTCAAAATATTTGAACAGAATCGTATCCAGCCCATTTTTCAATGAGGCAAATTTGTCATAAATCCCCACCCACCTCATGACTCCCGCAGCGGCCATCTCCTCCTCTTCGCCTGCCTCCTCCATCAAAAGAAGATTTTCTATTGCAGAAAAAGAGAACAGCTTAAAATCCTGAAATACCGGGGCGAAAACAGACATATACTGACTATAATCATACTCCTTAATATTGATCCCATCCATCAAAATTTCCCCCTCATCCGGGTCATAAAGCCTGCACAGCAGTTTGATAAAAGTAGTCTTTCCCGCACCATTTAACCCAACTACCGACAGATGCGTTCCCGCGCTGACCGTCAGGTTAATTCCCTTTAACACAGGTGTATCCGCACCGGGATAGGTAAAAGTCACGTCCTGAAATGTTATCGTGTGCTCCTCCCCTCTAACTGCCCTGTCCCCTTTGTGTATCGCATCGGGATACGCTATGAACTTTACAAATTCATTGGCATAATTCGCACGTTTGACGATATTCTGGAAATTGTCCATTATACCTGTAATGGACTGATAAAACGTCGCTGCCGCCGTGACCAGCTGTGTCATGGTTGGTATGGTGATCCGCCCTGTAATCGCCAGAAAACCTAGATAGAAGTAAGTAATCACATCTCGGAGGACATTAATCGTAAAATCATTGAAAATTCTTAAAGGGATCATCTTGTGAACCATACCGTTCCACGTTTTAAAATAATCCTCTAAAAAATAGTTCCATTTTCCCATCATCATATTCTCCGCATTGTAAAGCCGTATATCCTTTCCATAGCGGAAATCCATAAGCTCCCACGTAAAGTACCCAAATATTCTGTCTGTCCCAGAAAGCTTTGTATAATTTTTCCGCTCGATCTCGTTAATCTTCTTATTGAACTTATAGGAAACCGCAACCAGAACCGCCAACACGGGAATCAAAAACGGCGCCTGCGGCACTACGATCATTATAACGCCCACGAGCATGAGCACGGAAGACACCATAGAAAACAGGGGCTCCACGATACCGTTTAATCCTCCAGAATACCCGCCCATTCCGTTTTTAGCAAGCTCCAGCTGGTCAAGCGCCTTTTTATCCTCGGTAAGTTGGAAATCCAGTTCCATTACTTTTCTGCTGATCACAGCAGTATAATAATTGTTATATTTGGCCGTATACCGCTCTACAATGTTCGGGAAAACACTGTTTAGCAGACCGAATACATATTCCAGTATGACGAGGCACACAACATACCTGATCAGCACACCCGAATCCCTGTTTCCCAGCAGTTCGGCAATGATCTTTGGTGTAAAGATTATCCCTATAAAGGGTTGCACGGCGACTGTCATAACCTTTGCAGCCATCACAAAAAAGTAGCCCTTATACCGTTTCCATGCGGACGGCAGGAAATAACCGTATACACTTTTCAACACTGTCATACTTTTATTTTGATTCCCGTTTTTATTTCTTTTTCTATTTTCCATCTTCACTCTTTGCCTCATAATATGATATTGGGGGCAAAAAGTATTTTGCCCCTGGCATCATAATATTGTGCCTGCACTTCAAACATCTTAGCATACGCCCCGCCTCTGCCCAAAAGGTCGTCATGCGTTCCATATTCCACAAGCCTTCCCCCGGCAAACATAGCTATGGCATCACAGAACCGCGTTGAAGACAATCTGTGTGATATGTAAATAGCTGATTTGTCTGAAATAACATGGTCAAAGTTTTGATATAATTCGTATTCCGCAACCGGATCAAGCGCCGCCGTGGGCTCGTCCAAGACAATGACCGGCGCATCTTTGTAGAGTGCACGCGCCAGCGCAAGTTTCTGTCTCTCACCGCCGGATAAATCAATCCCGTCATCATGCAGAATCTTCAGAAGTTCCGTCTCACTTCCTTTTTTCAGCCCCTCCAGCTTTTTCCCTAACCCTGCCTTGACGAGACTTTCTCCCGCGCGCAGCCGGTCAGTCCTGTCGGGGCTTTGCATGGACACATTCTCCGACATCGGAAACGCAAACAGCTCCACATTTTGAAAAACAGGAGAAAACAACTGAAAATAATCTGTTTTTTTGAACCGGTTTACGTTGATTCCGTTTACCATGATCTCACCCTCTGTCACATCATACAGACGCAGAAGCAGCTTGATCAATGTGGTTTTGCCCGCACCGTTTAATCCCACCACAGCAAGTCTCTGCCCGGCAGGAAAAGTGAGGTTCAGATTCCTGACTGCATAATCATTGGCGCCCTCGTAACGGTAGGAGACATTTTTAAACTCGAACGTATACGAATCACCGAGTGTCTTTATGTCCAGATATTCCCCCTTCTCCTCTATGTCAAAATCCATGGCGGTACGGAAATAGTCAATCTGCCTTGACGCCTGCTGCATATCCTGCAGATACCACAGTAAATCGGACAGGGAATTGGAAAAGGCGCCGCACAAGCCTATATATAAAGTGAAATCCCCTATTCCGATATCGGAATGCAGTACCTGCGTGATCAAAATATAATACATCGCCGCCGACGCGATAATACCGGTCGTATTATAAATACAGGTATGGCGCAGCCAGAGGTTTCTGCTGATATGCATTTTTTTCTCGTCCTCCTCCATGACCCTGTGCTGTTTTTTCAGCAGATAGTCCTTCATGGAAAACAGACGGATATCCTTTGCGTAATCAAAATCCTGCGTACATCTTTCTATGTAATTTCGTTTCCGGTAAATCGGTGAAATTTTATCCCAGTATTGGACCTTGTCCTGCCGGATCGACCACTGGCTGGAAAGATAGTTTAACAGCATCACGATAGACAGAATCAGGATCAGTCTGAAATCCAACACGATGACTGTGACGGAACTCACGACCAGCGTGACGATAACCGGGCCTATGGTCAGGATTCGTTTCAGCATGGCGCCGATTCCCCGCCCGTCGTCGTTCGCCGCAATCCGTGCCTCCTGAAACATATCCAGAATATGCGGCTGCTCCAGCATCTGGTAATCTGCCCTGAGCGATTTAGCATTCAGATCAGAAAGAAGCCTGTGACGGACATACAGGCTTTTACTGCCCGCCAGCTGCATAATGACCGTGTTCCCACAGATGCCCAGAATCTCAGTAACCGCAATAGTCCCAACCAGCATATATAACGGACGTAAATCCTTCCCGGCCACACCTGCCTGTGCCTGGACGATCTCAATCAGAAATTTCCCGAGAAAGACCCACAAATACTGCACGACAGACTTTGTAACCGCAGCCAGTAAATACAATGGAATCAGTATTCTGCCATACTGCCACATCTTCTGCAGCATATAAACGACATTGCCAAAAAGCCCATAGCAGGTATGTGGCATTTTCAGCCTTTCGTCCCCGTCCCGTTCTCCTAAAAGAACGGTGCCATTTTTTCTCTTTTTCTTTTCCATCATTTTATACCTCGATATAAGCCCCCTCCTGCTATTTATTTGCAGGGTCTTTTACCTCTCCGTATGTAATCATACAACTAATCTTTCCATTAAACGCTTTTTCATACATTTGAATTGTTTCCTGACAATTCCCTCCAAAATTTAGTGTAGGTAAAATCTGCATTTTTGTTCTCCTTTTCCAACATTTCATTGCTGCTTATCGGTAAGACACATATTCTTCTAAACTGCGACGATTGTTACTATACTCTTTTGGCAACAATTTTATTTGATGCGTGCAAATGTTTTGGTACATTTGGATGTTCATCTTCAAATACATAAGACTTAAACTGTAATATTTCCCAATCAAGATACGATTCTTTGAGTTCTTCATCTTTTAGTCAACTGCAAATGGTGCAATATCCTCAGATGCGGGTATAGTATCTGTAAATATTTGAATTATATGAATACCGCCTATATTGGTATATTTTTTTGCATTATTTATAAATTTTTTCCAATCGTCCTTAGCCACAAAATGTAATGTTCCAAAACAGATAATCATATCATAATTCTGTTTAAACTGATATGTAGTTAAATCTGCTACAAACGTGTTTACTTGTGTATTAGATAATTTACATCTATGTTCTAACTTTGCAATCCCATATTGAGACAGGTCAAACGCATCAACAAGATGTCCTTGCCTTGCTAAATATATGGCATTTTGACCTTCTCCACACCCTACTTCTAATATTTTTGAATTCTTGATATGACTTTTCCTCCATATACTCCCCCCTGTGCTATTGGGATAAATATTAATATCCTCCAAATCACTGATTATTTTAACTTTACCACAAAATTTTGTCATTTCCTCTATGTCAGGGTGTTACAAGCGTAAATTTACGCTGTCATTCATTCGTTGTCTTACTATTTCATACATAATTATTGATGCAGCGCAACTGACATTGAAAGAACTGGCATATGAATCTTCAGCCATAGGAATTGTACACAAAACATCACTGTAATCTTTGAATGCCTTACTTAATCCCATCTTTTCATTTCCCATCATTAACATAACTGGATTCTTCAAATCCTCACTATAGACTGGTTTTTCTTTGTGGGCTGTTGTACCTATAATCTTAAAGTTAGGATATTTCATTCTGAGGCTTTCAACGAATTTATATAGATCTTCATTTTTAGTAATCCGAATGACTGGAAGATTGAAAAAGGAACCCATTGCCGAAATTATTACATCAGGTTCATACAAATCAACCGCATGTCCAGTGATAATTAACATATCTACTCCCAATGCATCACATGAACGAATCATCGTACCCAAATTCCCTTTATTAGAAGGTCTGTCAAATAACATAATAAATGGATTTGGGGATAACGCAATATCTTCTAACCTGTCTTCTCTCATTTCGATAATAGCTAATAGCTCAGAAGTATCTTCTTTTCCACTTAACTCCTTTAATAACTTTGCTGTAAGAGTATAATTGACTTCTGTTTTTACTGTTTCTATCATACATTTTGCCCAGTCGGACAAATGATTACTATCATAAATAAAAGAAACAATGTTCCAATTATTTTTAACTGCTTCATTCAGACTTCTCACGCCTTCAACAATAAATTGATTATATTTATATCTTTTATTTCGATTATTCTTTAATACTTTAAATTTCTGATAATCATTATTTTTATTAATTACAGAAATAGTTTTCATTTATACACCTTCCTCAAAATATTCAGATGGTAGCATAGAGTGGTTCAGGCCGCATTGAACAGACCATCCAAATCCCAACTGCACTTGTTCTTAACCCTCCACAAAACGGGAATTTTGTCGTTGGATAAGTTATCCATCCTAATTGACACTCAATAGTTTCCATCATTTCAACAAAACCGTTTCTTTCATAAAATCTCATTCCGTCAATATTCTGTGGGAAAACCTCAGTTCTAATAAAATCTGCCCCGCCTCTTTTTCCATATTCTTTACTGGCATCTATGAGAAGTTTTCCAACTCCTTTGCTTCTCTCATATTGAATCTATGTTGTCAATATGCATTGGAATCTCTTTCATGGTATGTTCTACATAAAATCGCATCCTCTTTGTATAATCATCCATCCCTATCGCAAATGGATAACGAACAGCAATCCATTTTTTATCACTATACTCCTGCCATAAAGCACACTCTGCAGAACGCTTAATTTCTTCATATGGATAATCAAATCTGGTACACCATTCCATTTTTCTATGAATACCATCAAAATCTGTTTCTTTGGTATTTATATGTTTTGGTTCATATATCGATGTGCTGGACATATAAATATATTTTTCAAATTGTAACGCTTCCATGGCATACTTAATATCATTAGAGCAGTATGCAATTTTATCAATAACTACATCATAATACCGCCCTTCAAATGCCTTTTTCATGCTCTCTGCATCGGTCCTCTCGACTATTATTCGCTTTACTTTACCGCCAAAGTCGTCCTCGGCATTTCCTCTTGTCGCTATCGTTATATCATGTCCCTTGGCAAGTAATTCCTCTACCATAGGTATCCCAAAATATCTTGTACCGCCTAATACCAAAATATGCATTCTAACATCCTCTCTTAACCACGCCTTAACAAAACTTGCATACGCACCCGAATCTTTTAAATTATTATGTTCATTTTATCATGTTTTTTTGTACATAATAAAAAGGTGCATGAACAGTAAAATTTCGTACTTAAACGGTAAAATTTCCTGCACGACAACAAACCTTTCATCTGTTAATTTCACTAAAATAATTCATCCAGCAAAATATAATAATTTATCTTTTCCCAATCAGGCTCAAGTCCAAGTTCCTCAAACAGACGCTCTGCTCGTATTTCCGTATTTACTTTCCTGCCATATTCACCATTCAGATTATGCTTCAGGCTTCGATAACATAAAGCAACATCCTGATACTTATCCGCCATGCCGCAATTTCCCAAATCAATAAACCCGCTCACTCTTCCATTTTCAAAAAACAGATTTGGCAGGCAAAAATCCCCATGCGAAAAGACCAGTTTCTCTTCCGGCTGATGAGTCTTAAGCCATTCCAGTAATTCCTCCGGTCCCTGAAATCCGTCCTCACCATATGTCTCAGGCTCTACATTTTCCAAATCGCACCACCCGTTTTTTACTTGAATTTCCGCCAGACGAAGTTTATTTTGCGTATCATTAAGAAACGGACAGCCATGAATATCCAGACGCCACAACATCTGAAGCCCCTCTGCAAGCAGTCTTACCAATTTCTCCGGTTCATAAAAATATTTGTCGGAACAAGCCATTTCCCCGGGCATCCGGCTCATCAGAAGATAACTCTTATCCTCCTCCACTTCACGGCACAAAATTTCCGGAACCGGAAGTCTTCCATTCAGCCACAGCATCTTCTCATATTCCTGATTTGCCTCTTCCCCAAATGGTTCTATTTTCAGTACCATATCATCAAAACATAATATTTTCGCACCAGACATGCCCACTTTGTTCAGTGAATACGCTTTCCCCTTTATATGTGCTTTTATTGACTCTGGTATATTCATGTGACCCCCCCCTTTCAATAATATAGTTATACAGGGAAGCTTATTTCCCTATTACTGTTTTGACAAGCTGCCATGCAACACTTCCCTCCCGGAGCAAAGATAATGCGTTTTCACATTTTACCCATTCAAACTCCAATTCCTCCACATCCTGACCGATTTCTTCTTTTATTTCCCGAATCACCGTCTCTTCTGCGGACTCGCCAATCTTCATGATGCCTGCCACACAGACATACTTTGTTGCCGAAACATAATTCTGCCGCAGCAGGGCAATTTCACCGCATTCATTGACTACAGCCGCAATAACGCAGGTAGAAAACATATCCCACATCGGAATGTTGCAATTTTCACAAAACGGAATCATTCCTTCATCACCGATTTCTTTGCTGATAAGTTTTTTCCCACAATGCGGGCAATATGTAAAGTGCATATTTTTCATCGCTGCGCCCCCCTGTTTGGAAATTGTCAACTGATTCAATCCAAAACCTGATGTTTATTGTCCAGAAGTTACGATACTACGAAAAAACCCGCTAATAACTTCGTAGGAAGTTATTTTACCATAACCACAAGACATTTTCTTAACAATTTGGTCATAAAACCAATCAAATGTCTACATACAGCGTAGGATATTTTAGCACCTACTGAATATATAAATCTAAGGTTTTACACTGTTTTGTATTAACAATCGCAAAACATCGTATATAAGGCTGCAGTGTCCGGCATGGTTCTATTTCCTTATAGGCAGAATTGCCCTTAAAAGGAGTTGCCTTTATCAGCAATCTGATTGTAGCATTTTCACCTCTTCATGTCCAATACATTATTATATTTGTTTATATAGTAAATATTGGCAAATTTCTCGATGTCATCATAATATAATTTTAAGAGCAAACTAATATCACAGCCCTATGAAAAACTTTTTTAATCAAAACAAAAAGGAAACCCTGCCATGAAAAAACATCTCATCATACCTGGGGTTGTCCTGTTTCTCCTGTTGTGCCGCTTTCTCTATCCTCACACACGCTTTGGCTATCAGGAAGAACTGGACCTGCTCTCCCACCGAAACTTGAACATTCATGCCGCCACCTTGAAACCTGGAGAAAAGATCTCGGTCAAGCTGTCGGGATTAAAAAAACTGGCCAGCTACTCCACCTCGGATTTCCGCATCGCCACCGTGAGCCCCTCTGGCACCGTACATGCTCTGAATCCAGGAACTGCCATTATTTCCGTCAAACAGGGTGATAATACGTACCGATGCAAAATAACTGTGAAAGATTGAGAGCTCCCATTTTAACCTATAATGTCAAGCTAAAAATAAGCCCGCATGTTTTTTGCTCCTTCCGCATATATTTCCATATATCAATCATTGTGGAGAATGCGTATGAAAAAAATAATCTATCTGCTTTTTACTCTCCTTACATTTATATACATATTCAGCTTTTCATCTCTGGACAAACAGGTTGTACAGGCTGAGGAAAAAGCGGTATCCGGCGGCGCAGTGGATGTGTCCGCCACAGCGGCTGTACTTCTGGAGGGCTCCTCCGGGGAAATCATCTTTGAGAAGGACAAAGACAAAGAGCTTGTCCCGGCGAGTATCACAAAAATCATGACACTGAATCTGATCTTTGAGGCCATTGACAGCAAAAAACTCTCATTGGAGGATTCTGTTACGGTGAGTGAATACGCCGCAAGCATGGGGGGCTCCCAGGTATACTTAGAACCAAACGAGACCCAGACCGTAAACGATATGATCAAATGCATCACCATCGCCAGTGCCAACGATGCCGCTGTGGCAATGGCGGAAAAGATCGCTGGATCAGAAGAAGCCTTTGTGAAAAAGATGAACGAGAAGGCAAAAGCCCTAGGCATGAAACATACCCAGTTTAAAAACTGTACTGGTCTGGATGATAACATCGAATCTGGACACTATTCCAGTGCCTATGACGTGGCGCTTATGTCACGGGAACTGATCACAAAACATCCCCAGATCAGCAACTATTCTACAGTGTGGATGGATTCAATCACCCATAAGACCAAAAAAGGGGAGACGGAATTTGGCTTGACCAACACCAATAAGTTAGTCCGTTTTTACGACGGCATCACTGGACTTAAAACAGGTTCTACTTCTAAAGCAAAATACTGTCTCAGCGCAACAGCAAGACGCAATGACATGGATTTGATTGCGGTGGTTATGGCAGCCCCCGATCATAAAAAACGGTTTTCAGAAGCCCAATCCCTCTTAGATTATGGATTTGCCAACTGCAGCGTTTACAAAGATTCCGAACTCACCAAACTATTGAAAGAAGTGCCGGTACAGGGCGGAACAAAAAACATGGCTGCGGTGGAACCAACATCCATCTTTTCCCACATCTTTACCCAGGACGCCGATATGGACCAGGTAAAGAGAACCATTACCTATGAGGAATCCATAAAGGCACCCTTACAAAAGGGCGCCCCAGTAGGAAAAGTCGAATATTCTTATAACGGAAAACTGATCGGAAGTGTCCAGCTCACCGCCGGTGAAACCGTTGAGGAAGCTGGACTGACGGATTATCTGTTAGAAGCCGTGAAAAAGTTATTTCATAAGCTTTAATTTCACAGCCAAGCGATAGAGCTTTCGTCCCATTGGGAAATCAAACATTTCTTCCTTTGTCATTCCCCGCAGTTTGAGGAATACCACAAAGTAGACGAATACAGCTGTGATAAGAGCCAGAATCACCGATACCGCATTTGCCATATACCCTCCCAGAAAGGAAGAAAACAGTTTATCTGACAAAGAATAGACCAGAACAACAGCGATCGACATCCACAGGGAGGCAGATAGTGGCACAAAAAACGTTTTCAACGGTTTCAGGCGCAGGGATGGAATGTAACGCCGTAATGCCAGCAGATTCAGTATGCTGACTACGATAGGAAAGGTTACATTACCGATGATAAGCACATAGATGCCCAGCCCCGTAAATTTGAGCAGGGATACCACAAGGATCACATGAATCCCAAGGGAGATCGCCGAATGGATGACAGGGGTGTGCATTCTATCGATACTCTGGAGTGCACTACCTGTCACATTTGATATTGCATAAAATACGATGGCTGCTGAACCGGCAAGCATGAGGTGCCCTCCCAGGACGTAATTGGAGGAAGGAAACAGAAGTCTCACAATAGACTGTCCGAGAACGGTGTAGCCCATAGCACAGGGAAATGCAATGATCATATTAAATTTGATTCCAGAAAGGATATTATTTTTGAGCTGCACCGTATCCCTCTCGGTAAATGCTGCCACTGCACTTGGAATCATGGATGAGGCGATGGAAGTGGATATGGCGATGGGTACACTGGTAAGCACCCGGTACTTCGAGCTGTATACACCCACCAGTGATTTGATCGTCACAGGATCCATACCTCTGCCCCCCATGATATCTCCGAACAGATAATAATCCACCAGACCACTGATCTGATAAACCGTCTGGCTCAATATAATAGGCAAAATTGTCAAAAACAGGATACGGTAAATATGTGAGGTAGAATACAACCGCCGTCCACGGTCCCGTCGCTCCAATTTTCTTTGTACTGGACGGTAGATATAATATACAAATACAACAAGAAGAAGTGCCGAAAAAGCGCCCAGGCAGGTTCCCAGTGTACCTCCTGCCGCCCCCCAGGCGCTCTTGTCAAGACTGTCTATATTCCACTGGATAAACAAGTAGGCTGCCGACACACTGACAATGGCGTTTATCACCTGTTCCAGAACCTGGGAAACCGCTGTGGGCACCATGGTCTTTTTTCCCTGGAAAAATCCACGGAACACGCCGAGCAGCGCTACGATAAATATCGTGGGAGCCAGCACTCGCAAAGGGATGTGCACCCCGGCATAATCAGGATAAATATTGTCCTCGATCCATCCGGCAAAGACAAAGAGCAGAATTCCAAATACCCCGCCTGACACGACAGCGAACAGCAGCGCCAAACGAAAGGTTTTACCGATATTCTTATATTCTCGCTTTATGTTCTGGGCAGATATGATCTTAGAAAGTGCCAGCGGCAGGCTGTAAGACGATACGATCAGAAGAATATCGTAGATGTCAAACGCCACCGCATAAATCCCATTTCCCTCTTCTCCCAGTATATTGGACATAGGGATTCGGTATGCCATGCCGATAAAGCGCACGATAAGAGATGCCATCGCCAATATACTGCCATGTTTAAGAAAATCTGCACTTTTCTTGTTATCCTGATTGTTTGTACTCATACAGGCACCTTTCTGCTACTCTTTATTCTTGAAGGAAATCAGTTTCTTTCTGCTGGTAGGATATGCTGCGATATAGGTCTTGCCCGGATTGATCGTCAACACATTTCCGTCCATATCGTAATAACACATCGTTCCCTCTTCTTCGTTCTTTCTCCATTTGATCTTCATACGCTTTCCATTGGTGATGTAATATCCCTCACCTTTCCGCTTATGCAGGTACAGATGCTGGTATCCGTTGCGGTCAATGTTCGTCTCCTTTACTAGCTGAATGATCACATTTTTAAAGGAAAGCTGTTTATTGTTTTTGTGATCCAAATGCTTTTTCCTGTACTCAAACTTTTTGTATTCTTTGGTCTTTTTATCGTATTTGAGATAACAGGTAGAATAGGAAGAAAATGGAAGATTGATGTAATTTGTCCCGTTACCAGTATCTAAATCAGTATCTTCGTTATAAAATTCAAAATGTTTCGCCATCTTTTCTTCCTTAAACTTTGTCCGATACTTGAGTTGCTTCGCACCTTTGAGCATCTTCTCTCCAGAAGTAAATACATTGTGGGGTGGCTTTAACGAGTAATCACGCTTATACACGACTCCTCCGATGGCGGACAAGCCGCTGAGATTATTTATACCCAGCTCCTCGATCTTCGAGATGGCATAGGAGGTCTGTCCAAAGTGACAGAAGATCGCATCCCATTCACTGGCAAAACTGACAAAATAATGTCTGGCGCTCCTGACCGAACCCAGTCTTTTGACCTTATCCGTTCCCTGATAGACACCGAGCATACGGGTGATCCCGCCCTCTGCCAGCGCTTCATACAGCACATCGATCTGAGAAGTGCCCTGCTGGTGCTGGTTAGCATACTCGATATTGTTAATGATCACAGCAAAGGGTCTCTGTTTTGCCACTTTCTCCGATATGTACTTTCCTGTCAGTACACTCTTTACCTTTCCCGCGTGGGGATCCGGTGTTGGTTCTGGTGTAGGTGTCGGTTCCAGCGTTTCCACCGGCGCCGGCGTCTGGCTCACCTGTGGGTTTTTCTCCCCTTTGTCTCCCAGAACTAAAAAACAGATCAGGCAGACTGCGATCAGGACAACAACGCTCGCCCCGGAAATAATCGCGATTACTTTCTTTTTCGACTGATTCATCCTCATACCTCTCCTTTTATCGATTTATCCCTAACCCATTCATGATCTTTCGCTGCTCTTCTTCCATCTCTCTGCGGTCCTCTTCCTGAATGTGGTCGTAACCAAACAGATGAAGCATGCTGTGAACCACCAGAAAACAAAACTCCCGGAGTTCCGAGTGCCCATACTCCTCTGCCTGCGTTTTGACTACTTCGGAGCAAAGAAGTATATCCCCCAGCATCATCTCTTCCGTATCCGGCGACAGAGACAGGCTGTTCTGAAAGGCTTGTCCGCTAAAATCCCGAGGACTGTCATATTCCATCATGGGAAAACTAAGGACGTCGGTAACCTTTTCGATCTGCCGGAACTGCGAATTTACCTGACGGATCGTATCTGTGTCCACCAGCGTCACACTCACCTCGATATCATAGGGACATTCCACATGATCCCTGACAAAAGCGATCACCTCTTCCGCCTTCTCTTCTGGGTGAAATCCAAAGGAAATCCCCGCCTCATCTTCAAAATATACCGTCATACTACCCTTCCATTCCAAAACTCAGGTTGTCATCGTTTCCTTTTATTCTTTCGATTCTCCCGGTACTGCTCTCTCGCCTCATATTTTTCATAGGCATGTACAATTTTCTGCACCAGTGGATGGCGCACCACGTCCTTGTTGGTCAGATAGGATACACCGATCTCCTCTACATCCTTTAACACCTTCAATGACTGCTCCAGACCGGATACCGCCGCAAAGGGCAAGTCTTTCTGGGACAGGTCACCGGTGATGACGACCTTGGATCCAAAACCAATTCTGGTCAGAAACATCTTCATCTGCGCCGGTGTGGTATTCTGGGCTTCATCTAGGATAATAAAAGCATTGTCCAGGGTACGTCCTCTCATGTATGCCAGTGGCGCCACCTCGATCAAACCTTTTTCTGAATTTTTTATAAAGCTGTCCGCTCCCATGATCTGATACAATGCGTCGTAGAGCGGTCTCAGATAGGGATCGATCTTGCTCTGCAGGTCTCCCGGAAGAAACCCCAGGTTCTCCCCCGCCTCGATGGCTGGTCTGGTCAGAATGATCTTTCCCACCTCATCCTGCTTAAATGCCTGGATCGCCATCGCCATGGCAAGATACGTCTTACCGGTTCCCGCCGGTCCCACACCAAACACCATCATTTTCTCACGGATGGCATCCACGTATTTTTTCTGTCCCAATGTCTTCGGCTTTACCGGTTTTCCCTGAATCGTAAAGGCGATCAGATCCTTGTCGATCTCCGCCATGGAAACCGGAGATTTTTCTTTTGCCAGAGAAAGAATATAGTTCACATTCTGTTCTGTGATCGTATTGCCCCGCTCCGACAACTTTAAAAGCTCGTCAAATACCCGTCTGGCTTCTTGAAGATTCTCTGTCTCCCCTGATATCCGCACCGAACCATCCCGGAGAATCACCTCGATATCCAGGGCACGCTCGATCTTTTTCAAATGAATATCAAGTCCGCCAAATATATTATTTTCATGGCTGGCTGGAATATCAAGAATTATCTGTTCCTGCGCCATCCTCATCTTCCTTTCCTTCACCCTGCAGCACCAGTTCCTCTTCGGACACATTCTTTTTATCCATCTTGGATATGGATAGCTGGATACTTCCATGGGCTTTGTACGCTGCCGATTCTTTTTTAATATCCAATGTCTGGTCTACAATACGGCAGCCCTCTTCTTTGTATTCTTCCAACTTGGATTGAAATCGTGCTCTCAGCCGATCACCGGCTTCCTTCTCGCTGTACCGGGCTTCTACTTTCTCATAATTCACATACTTATGATCCGTCACTTTCACACGACTGTTCCACGGTATAAATTCCCTGTCCACACATATGTTACTTATTATATCATAACTGGAAGATTTATCAAACCATTTTAAGGGATTTTTTATGGAAAATCGGGTTCCATTGACACAGACCGTATAGATATGGATCTCTTCTCCGGTCTTATTTTTAGCCATATACCGCTCATTTATGCTCTCATCAAATTCTTTCTTTGTCAAAATAGATATTTCTCCCTCTGCGCAGACACCGTTATAACGAAGGGTTTCCTCTCCGTCACCTTTGATCTCCACAATTCCACTGATCAGAATATCTCCCTTTTTCACCTTTGCTCCCTTTGCCACCTTTGCCGTTCCCTGCCTGGTGACAATCTTTTCTATCACGCCGTCACAGGGAGCGATGACATGACTTGGAGGATTATCCACTTCCTCTTTGCCCTTTAGCGCCTTTCCTTCCTTGATCTTGATATTCAGCACACAGCCCTTTTCCTCTGCAGACACCCAGCTCATGTTCTCATAGCTTTCCCGCAGGCTCCTCTCGATATCATCACAGAAGAGATTTTTTCGCAGCATTCCCACATAGACGCCCATGGACTCCACCTCTTTGCTGATGGTCTCCTTCGTATACTCCTGCTGACCGTAATAATTGATCTGCCACACAAAAAGAGACAGTACCTTTAATACCACAAAAAAAAGAACCAGTCCCAAGGTAAATGTCCAATTTCTCCTTGCCTGCTCCAGCACAAAGGGAAGCCCTCGCCTTTCCCGAATTTTCGGCGCGATATGAGTTTTTGCCACAAAAGCATGAAGCGTCTTAAAATCTTTTGAAAACATGGAAAATGTAACTTTACTTTCCTGAATCTTTATATCCCACAGATGGACCCGGTGGTGCCGGCAGAGATTCATAAACCGTTCCCAATATCCTGACCTCACACCACATACTATGTACCCTTTAAGCCATTTCAATCCCATCTCCCCCTTTTTACAATCTTACAAGGCTGATCTCCCTGATCTTTCCAAACACTCGGCATTCGTCCGGTTCAAAAGACTCGATGCATAAATGGTCGCCGCATATCATCACCTTGACATGTTTTCCCTGAAGTTTCACCGAGCATTCCGTATACTCGATGATGGATTTATAATTTTCAATAATGGCATATTCGTCACCATAGGTCTTTACGATCGTCGCTCCGTCCAGTATATCGGGCTGGAGACCAATTTTTTTGGATACCGAATTCACGTCTTTTTTCCGCCTTTGCGCTGTCTGTCACGGCACAAATCCTTATTTCCGGTTACCTTATCATATGCAGAAGGGCATGACTATGTTCCTGTCTCTTTTGCTGCTGGTCCATTGAAAAAAGGAACTCGTCCTTCGACGAGTTCCCTCATATGTGCAATTATTTAAATTTTCTTTTACGAGCAGCCTCAGACTTCTTTTTACGTCTAACGCTTGGTTTCTCATAATGCTCTCTCTTACGAATTTCCTGCTGGATCCCTGCTTTTGCACAGTTTCTCTTGAAACGACGCAATGCACTATCCAATGATTCGTTTTCTTTAACGATTACATTTGACATAGTATCACACCTAACCTCCCTCCAGTTGTAAAATTGTGCAAAATACAACTGTTTGGGTATTTTTTCGCACTAACACATATTATATCATAATTTTTCGATTCGTCAACCGTTTTTGAACATTTTATGGTATATTATGGTCAAAAATTTTATTCCAACTGACTTTTCACCACTTCACCAGCCTTTGCCAGCGCCTCTGGAATACCGGAAGGATTCTTTCCTCCTGCCTGGGCCATGTTCGGACGTCCACCGCCGCCTCCACCTACCAGAGCGGCGATCTCCTTGATCAGATTTCCCGCATGGGCTCCCTTGGCAATAGCTCCTTCTGTCGCCGTAGCCATCAGGTTCACCTTGCCGCCAGCCTCTGTGGCAAATACCACCACTGCCTCGCCAAGCTTCTGTTTTGCCTCATCTCCCAGGTCTCGCATGGCATTCATATCCACATCTGCCAACTGCTTGATCAGCACCCGGATTCCTGAGATTTCTGTCGCCTCCGAAGTGATATCCCCAGCTGCTGCCTTCGCCATCTTTGCCTTCAGCTTGTCATTTTCTTTGGAAAGGGTTTTGATCTCTTCCTGCATCGCCATCACTTTTCTAGCAGCCTCGGATGGCGCTACTTTCAATACTTTAGCGATCTCTACCAACTGTTTCTCCACCTGGTTGTAGTGAGCGATCAATCCCTGTCCCGTCAACGCCTCGATCCTTCTCACACCGGCAGCCACACCGCTCTCAGATACGATCTTAAAGGCAGAAATATTTCGTGTATTTTCCACATGAGTACCACCGCAGAGCTCGGAACTAAAATCTCCCATCTGAACAACCCGGACGGTCTCTCCATACTTCTCCCCGAACAGCGCCATGGCGCCGGTCTTCTTCGCCTCTTCCAGCGTCATCTCACTGGTGATTACATCAAGACCTTTATTGATCTCCTCATTGACGATGCTCTCCACCTCTGCGATCTCTTCCTCTGTCATCGGTGAAAAGTGAGTGAAGTCAAAACGAAGTTTATCTTTATCCACCAGAGAACCCGCCTGCTCCACATGACTTCCCAGAACCATTCTCAGCGCTTTCTGCATAAGATGGGTGGCGCTGTGGTTATTTGCCGTGAGATTTCTCCGACTCTCCTCCACTTCCAGTGTCACATTTTCCCCGGTACGAAGGGAACCCGACACCATCTTTCCCACATGTCCGATCTTTGTCCCCTGCAGTTTGATGGTATCCTCTACAACAAACCTGCCGTGGTCTGTACTGATCACGCCGGTATCTGCTGCCTGTCCACCCATGGTAGCATAAAAGGGCGTCTCCTCCACCAGCACCGTTCCTTCCATTCCCTCTGACAGCTCATCTACGATGGCATCGGAGGTGGTGAGAACCGTCACTTTAGAATCATGGCACAGACGGTCATAGCCGACAAATCTGCTTTCTACCGCCGGATCAATGGACTGATAAACCGTCACATCTGCTCCCATATAGTTCGTCACTTCCCTGGCCTCTCTCGCCGTCTGGCGCTGTACCTCCATCGCCTGGCGGAAGCCATCTTCATCTGCTGTAAAACCCTTTTCTTCTAGAATCTCAATGGTCAGATCCATCGGAAATCCATAGGTATCATAGAGCTTGAAGGTATTTTCTCCAGAAAGAACGGTCTTGCCTTCCTTCTTCATCGCATCCATCATGTCACTGAGAATGTTCAGTCCCTGATCGATGGTTTTATTGAAATTTTCTTCCTCTGTGGTGATCAGCTTCAGAATATAGTCTTTTTTATCTGCAAGTTCCGGATAACCGTCCTTGGACTCCCGGATCACCACCTCGCTCAGCTCCGCCAGAAATTGTTTCTGGATGCCAAGCAGCCTTCCATGTCTTGCTGCCCGGCGCAGAAGACGGCGCAACACATATCCCCGTCCTTCATTGGAAGGCATGATCCCGTCCGAAACCATAAATGTCACCGAACGGATATGGTCTGTAATGATCCGTATGGAAATGTCTTTCTTTTCCTCTGTCCCATAGGATATCCCGGCAAACTCACATACCTTGTCCCGGATCGCCTTGATCGTATCCACATCAAAGATGGAATCCACATCCTGCATCACGACAGCGAGACGCTCCAATCCCATTCCGGTATCAATGTTTTTATTGGTCAGTTCTTCGTAGTTTCCTTTTCCGTCGCTGTCAAACTGGGTGAATACGTTATTCCAGATCTCGACATAGCGGTCACACTCACAACCCACGGTACATCCCGGTTTATTGCAGCCGTATTTCTCTCCGCGGTCAAAATAGATCTCCGAGGAGGGACCGCATGGTCCCGCACCGTGCTCCCAGAAGTTATCTTCTTTTCCAAAGCGGAAGATCCGCTCCTTTGCCACCCCGATCTCTTTATTCCAGATATCAAATGCCTCATCATCCTCTTCGTATACAGAAGGATACAAACGGTCCTCTGGAATTTCCAGTGTCTTCGTAAGGAATTCCCAGGACCAGGCGATCGCCTCGTGCTTGAAATAGTCTCCAAAGGAAAAATTACCGAGCATCTCAAAAAATGTACCGTGGCGGGCAGTTTTTCCCACGTTCTCGATATCACCGGTACGAATGCACTTCTGGCAGGTGGTCACCCGTTTTCTCGGCGGAATCTCCTGCCCTGTAAAATAAGGCTTTAACGGAGCCATGCCCGCATTGATCAACAACAGGCTCTTGTCATTCTGGGGAATCAAGGAAAAGCTCTTCATCACCAGATGTCCCTTGCTCTCAAAAAAATCCAGATACATTTTTCTCAACTCATTTAATCCATATGGTTTCATTCTTCTAAATCCTCCTTCATTTATACTGTCACTCCCGGATCTGTCCGTCTCCCAGGATCACATATTTTGTGCTGGTAAGGGCCAGAAGCCCCATCGGTCCCCTGGCATGGAGTTTCTGGGTACTGATCCCGATCTCTGCCCCGAAACCGAATTCAAAGCCGTCGGTAAACCGCGTTGAAGCATTGACGTACACGGCTGCGGCGTCGATCTCGTTCAGGAACTTCATGGAATTGTGATAATCTCTTGTGACAATGGCCTCCGAATGGCCGGTATTATAGTGGTTGATATGTTCAATGGCTTCGTCGATGCTGTCCACGATTTTTACTGAAATGATCTTATCCAGATATTCTGTGCCAAAATCTTCCTCGGACGCCGCCACCATCCTATCATCGTACTGTCTTGCCCGCTCATCCCCCCGGATCTCGACACCATGAGCGTACAGTGCCTCACAGATCAGTGGCAGGGCTTCCGCTGCGATATCATTGTGGATCACCAGGGATTCACAGGCATTGCATACTCCCAGTCGCTGGGTCTTGGCATTGACAATGATGGACACCGCCATGGAGAGGTCTGCGTACTCATCCACATATACATGGCAGTTGCCGGTGCCAGTCTCGATCACCGGTACCGTACTGGTCTCCACCACGGTACGGATCAGTCCAGCGCCCCCCCGTGGAATGAGCACATCCACGTACTGGTTCAGCCGCATAAATTCTCTGGCGGTCTCTCTCGATGTATCTTCCAGAAGCTGGATCGCATCCTCTGGTAGCCCTTCTTTTTTCAACGCTTCCCGGATCACCTTCACAATGGCAAGATTGGAGTGGATGGCATCGCTTCCTCCCCGCAGGATCACCGCATTTCCGGTCTTAAAGCAGAGGGCAAAGGCATCGGCCGTTACATTGGGACGGGACTCGTAAATGATGCCGATCACTCCCATGGGCACCCGTCGCTGCCCCACCTGAAGCCCGCCGGGTGTAGTTTTCATGGATATCATCTCTCCTACTGGATCTGCCAGCGCTACGACCTGGGAGATTCCCTCTGCCATTCCTGCGATCCTCTCTTGGCTAAGACGAAGCCTATCAATTAGGGATTCCTTCATCCCCGTCTCCTGGGCATTTTTGATATCTATCTCATTGGCAGCCAGGATCGGTCCGGCGTCTTCTGTCAGTGCTTTCGCTACCGCAGTAAGCCCCCTGTTTTTCTCTCCTACGGACAAACGGTTCATCGCTGCCGCCGCCTGCTTTGCCACTTTTCCAATCTGATCTAATGTCATCGCTGCCTCCATTCCCGCGCGTACTCCGCACGATACATTTTACATTATCATTGTCTTCTGCGTTACAATGTGCTCCGGCTTCACATCACAGGTTTCCGCCGGAATGATCCATGACTCCTGCTCAGCAAAAGCGATCATCACACTGGTGAGCAGGGTTCCATAGCGCTGTAAATAGCGGTCATAAAAACCGCCACCATAACCTAGCCTGTACCCCTTTACATCGAATGCCACACCGGGCATGACCATCAATATTCTCTCTTTGGAAAAAGCCCCGGATTCCATCACCTGTTCCACCGCATCGCTCCCCCTGGGCTCCGGCACTCCGAAATTGCCCTTTTTGAGTTTTTTCAGATCTTCCACCTTATAAAAGCACATGGTTTTTTCCCCAGCATTGGTTCTGGGAAGGAACAACTGCTTCCCATCCGCCAGTATTCTTTCATGGAATTCTTCGGTCTCCACCTCGGAGCGGATGGAACTATAGGACAACAGGATCTCAGAATGCTGATACCACTCCGATGCCAGCAATTTCTCCACAATGATCCGGGACGTCTCAAGACGCCATTCTTCTGCCAGGGCATCTCTTGTCTTCAATGCCCGCCTTCGCACCTTTTCCTTACTGATCATGTTCTCTTTTTCCTCTTCTCTGACTAGCGTTTTATCTAAATATATTAATGCTTCTGTTTTTTTGTCAAGGGTGTGATGCTGCCATCCTTTTCCTGTATGGATACGTTTGACAGCGTGGAACGCAGATTATTCCTCACCGACTCGATATACTCGGCACGAAGTAGAGCCTGCTCTGCCAGTTCCTCCTCCGTGATCGTCCCCTCTTTTTTCTTCTTATATAATTCATTGATCCGCTGGATCTTATTCTCGTCCATAGCCACCTCTTCCCTACAACAGTCCTATGCTAATTTTTGCGCTCCAAATATTCCTTCAGATGAAAATGTCTGGTCCTGTGCGCCTTAAATACTGTTCCAAGTTCCTCTCCGTCTATAAGACGGATGATATTGTCCATGTCTTCGCCATTGATGATCGCCATGTCCGCCCCCGCATCGTTGGCGATACCCGCCGCATAGATCTTGGCGCTCATGCCGCCGGTCCCCAGCGTGGTAGAGGGGCCCTTTGCCATCTCGATCATCTCGTCGCTGATGCTCTCCACATAGGAGATCAGTTCCGCATTCGGATTCCGGTTGGGATCATCGGTGTACATCCCGTCGATATCACTGAGCAGCACCAGAAGATCCGCTCCGGCGATGGCCGCCACCACCGCCGACAAAGAATCGTTGTCACCAAAATCAATCTCATCTGTCGCCACGGTGTCATTCTCGTTGACAATGGGGATCACTCCCAGATTCAGCAGCTCCTCAAAGGTATTTCTGGCATTGTGCCGGCTGGTATCATTGACAATAGTAAATTTGGTCATAAGGATCTGGGCAGTAAACTGATTGTACTCAGAAAATAATTTCTGGTAAATGGTCATCAGTCGGCTCTGCCCGATGGCGGCACACGCCTGTTTCAGAGAAATACTGTCCGGCTTCTTGCTCAGTCCCAGCGCCTTTCTTCCCACACCGATGGCTCCAGAAGAAACGACGATAACATCCTTTCCCTGATTATGTAAATCCGTCAGAATCCGAATAAAACGCTCCAGCTTTACCAGATCCAGTCCACCGGTCTCCTCATGGGTGATCGTCGAAGTTCCGACTTTAAATACGATCCTTTTTTTATCTTTAAAATGATTTCTCATATATGTTAGTTATTCCTTTCACTTACAATCTGCAGCGCCACCCGAAGCCCGTCCATAGCTGCCGACATGATTCCTCCGGCGTAGCCGGCTCCCTCTCCACAGGGATAGATCCCCTTGCGGTTCTCCGACTCAAATTCTTGGTTCCTAAGAATCCGTACCGGTGAAGAAGTTCTCGTCTCAGTGCCAAGGACCAGTGTCTCCTCTGCATCAAAGTCTGTTATCTTCTGTCCAAACTGCCTCATACCTTCCATAATACCATTTGATATATAGGAGGGCAATATTTTTTTCACATCTGCCGGCACAAATTTTCCCTTAGTCACCGGTGAACTGTGATTCAGTTCCGTCGTGGGCACTCCCTTTACAAAATCTCCGTAGCGCTGAACCGGGATCATCCCCCCGCCTGCCTGCCAGGTTTTTTCCTCCAGTCTCCGCTGGAATGCAACGCCTGCCAGTACATCATCACTGCCGAAATCCCGCTGGTTTACCGTCACCACGATGGCGCTGTTGGCATGGGCGGAATCCCTGGCGTGGTCGCTCATGCCATTGACCACCGTACCGCCTGGCTCCGTGGAAGCATTTACCACATATCCGCCGGGACACATACAAAAACTATAAACCCCTCTGCCATCCGAAGTCTTTCCCGTCAATTTATAATCCGCCGCCGGAAGCCTGGTATCCTCCACACCATACTGCATCGTATTGATGCTCTGCTGCGGATGCTCAACGCGAACCCCCACCGCAAAGGGCTTCTGTTCCATAGCTGTCCCGTCCTCACACAGCATGGAAAAAGTATCCCTGGCGCTGTGACCGATGGCAAGCACACATTGATCACAGGGAATCTCTTCGGTCTCCCCGCTTTCATTTTCCACCAAAATGGCCCTCAGCTGCTTGGACCCAGGTCCCTTCTCTTTTTCTATATAACGGAATCCTGTCAGTCTGGTGTGAAACCGGTAGGCTCCTCCCAACTGACGGATGGTCTCCCCCATAGACTGGATGACACCCCGCAGCTCATCTGTGCCGATATGGGGCTTGGAGAGGTAACCGATCTCTTCCGGGGCGCCGTGCCGAATAAAGGTATCCAGAATAAATTTCTTTTTTCCCGTCTTATCCTTGACACCGGTGTTCAGCTTGCCATCGGAAAACGTTCCCGCTCCTCCCTCGCCAAAAGAAACGTTAGTGTTCGTATCGAGAACACCATCCTTCCAGAAGGCAGATACTTTCCCTACCCGCTCCCACATCGGCGCTCCCCGTTCGATCAGAAGCGGTTTTCTGCCGCACAGGGCAAGATAGTAGCCACAGAGAAGTCCGGCAGGTCCTGTTCCCACGATCACCACCCGCTCCCCTGTCTCTTTTTTCAATTTGGAAACCATATCCTCCAAAGAAGGCTGGGGAACATACATGGAAAGATTTTTGTTTTTTTGGTTTTTTTGCAACACCTTTTGTTCCTGACTACACTCAAAAGCCACCGAATAACTGTAGTAAATCTGTGGCTTTTTTCTGGCATCGATGCTTTTTTTTAAAATTTTAATCTGTTGGATCTCCGGCTCCCGGATTCGGAGAATCTCCGCTATCTTTTTCCGCAGTTCCTCGATGGAATCCCTGCGGTAGTCTATTTTACACTGGCTGTATTGTAACATATTTCCTCTCCATTCGCGCACGTTTCATTGATTAAATGCTGGCTGCAGATCGCGGCTGTGGCCCAGGCAAAGTGAAGATTATACCCTCCGCAGATGCCATCCACATCCTGAAGTTCTCCTAGCACATAGAGATCACGGTGAAGCAACGATTCCATGGTCCCCGCACATATTTCTTCCGTCGCCACTCCTCCGGCGCTGACCTGGGCTTTCTCCAGTCCAAAGGTATCTGACACAGAGACCTTATATTCCTTCAGCACTTTAGACAACCTATCCGGGTCTTTTTCCTTCTTCGTAAATACCGGAATCCATTTCTTATTCACGATTCCAGATAGTCCGCGGCTTCCATGCTGTTTCAGCCACTCCTCCAACTGGCTTTCTGTCAACTGCGGCACAAAGTCGATCTTCCCCATCACCCGTTTTCCCTGTTCCATCGCCTCCGCAGCAAGACGGCACAGCTGAAAGACCGGAATCCCGGAAATCCCATCCTTTACAATCTGTATCTCACCGACTTCTTCCCCCAGTAGCAGATCATCCGCATAGAGAGAAATCTTTCCCTGCATTCTTATCCCGGCGAGCTGTTTCCACTCACTGCCCTCCGCCCTTAATCCGGTAAGTCCCGGAAACACGGGCGTCACGCGGTGCCCCATGCTGCGACAGAGTTTATAGCCGCTTCCGTCTCCCCCCAGGGGACCATTTGCCCTGCCTCCTGTGGCAAGGATCAGGCTGCGGCACTGGTATGTGACACCGCCGCCACATCGCAGTTCATATGTTTCTTCCTTTTTATGTATGATCTTAGCCGCTTTTGTGCCATAGGCAAAGACAACACCTGACTCCAGACACCCCTGTACCAGAAGTTCCCTCACCGTTGCCGCCTGGCCATTGTAGGGATAACAATAACCGTCTTTCTCCCTGGTGAGTATCCCCAGCTCTCCAAACAGGGCGATGGCGTCCTCTGGCCCAAACCGCTCCAGTATGTGCTCCACATACTTCCGGTCCCCGTAATAGCACGCCGGCGACATGTTCCGGTTGGTATAATTACATCGTCCGTTTCCAGTGGCGGCAAGCTTTTTTCCCGCGGTCTCATTCTTATCCAGAATACAGATATCTTTTCCCTGCCTACCAAGCAGATAACCGCACATTAGCCCCGACGCACCGGCACCGACAATGATGATTTCATGGTATTCCATTCTGTTCCTCCCCTGCGCTGTTCAAGGGCAAAATACCTTTTGACCCCAAAATCAACATTACTAGTATACCACATCTGTCTCCAATTAACTAGATAAATTCTCAAGCACAGAATACAATTCCTTCTCGTCCGCCACAAAAAATCCTTCTTTCAGCTTCTCCAGCTCAGATTCCGGCACAACTTCTTCCCGGATCCCTGTATACTCATAGGGCGTCACCTGATCATTGTGAAAAATGACTACCTCCTGGTCCTGAAGTTTAATAAAAAACCCGGTCTCTTCCTCTGCTCCCAGATAATTTTCCCGGATCACCACTTTATCCTTGGAAAATGAAATCAGCTCCACACTATCCGGCGCCTCTGGAATCGCCGCCTCCTGTAGTTGCTGGTTATATTCCGTGATATAGCTCTCCAGTTCCTCCCTTGTCTTTCCAGCAATCTTCGCTGGCACAGTCCCTTCCTCTTTTGTTACTACACCTGTCGTGCCATCATAATTTTCAACCACATATTTCATGGAGGAATTGACCCGGATCTCTTTGACGGTGTCCACCGGGTGGGTATCCTGTTTGACCACTTCCTCTTGTCCCCTGTCATAGGAACGGTAGCTCAGAAAATAGATCAGAGTAAATACGGTCCCGATAATAAAAAAACTGCTCATAAACAGGTATCTCTTTTTCATGTCATTTCCTCCAAGAAAAGTTTTACCTATAGTATGAACAGTTTTTCATTTTTTATACAGACGCTAAATCGCTCTAACAGCACCGTAGCACAATGGCGCTATTTATTCACAGCATTACTAATTCATCACACGGCCGATCTTCACCGGTTTTCTATAGTATGCATTGGAAATCTTAATTCCATCACTCGGATTACTAGCATGGATGACCAGTCCGCTTCCAATATACATCGCCACATGGTTGATCCTGCTGCCGTTGCTGTAGAAGAACAGATCCCCCGGTTTTGGTGAGGATACACTTCTGGTCACACCTGCCTGTGCCGCTGCGTTATGAGGAAGGGAATGACCGTATTTGCGATAAAGACTCATGGTAAATCCAGAGCAGTCTGCACCGTTTGTCAGACTGGATCCACCCCATACATAGCGATTTCCAAGGAACTGTTTGGCATACTCTGCAATGGAGACCTGACTGGAAGAAACTCCGTCAGAACCACCAGAAGAAAGAGTACCAACCTTCACCGCACGCTTCAGGGAATACTGTTCTGTAATGTATTCTTTCGCTACAAAAGCATGCTCATCATCCACGGTAATACAAATCCAATTATCCAGATCTGCCTGGATCGCTTCCATACCTCCGGCACGCTCGATGGCCTCTTTGGATATCTTCTGCTGTTTGATCATCTTATTGACAAAATCCATCGTCAGATGTTCCTTGCGGATCACAAACTCTTCCCCTTCGGATACCACAGAATAAATCGGGGCATCAGTGGTTGGAAGGGCACGAACTCGGAGAGAGTTGGTGTTGATCTCAACACACTCACGACCTACCTTAGTCGCCAATTCCTCTGCCTTAGAATCGGTTACGATATAACTGGATTTCACCCATCCGGTTACATTACCGGACACAATCTTTGCCCAGCCTTTTTTGATCTTATAGATATGACATCCTGCATTCTTGGTCATCTTTCCGACGATCTTTGCACTCTCGGATGGTTTTTTTCTTACATTCAGGTAAGTATCTACCTTGCTGGCAATGCCCAGACGGCTGTAATTCAGATTTAACTTCACATGTCCGTCGTTGTCATCCTCCGGCTGAGGTGCCGGTGTCACTTCCGGTTGCGCCGGGGTCTGCTCTGGTGCAGGCTCTGTCTCTACGGATGTCTCCTGCACAACACCACTTGCTACATTCTGACAATATTCATCTACTACTACATTGGCTCCGGCTATCTGCTGCTCTGTCGCAATAAATGCTGCCTTTACGGGAATCGAAATCAATCCTGCTGCCAGCACACCTGCCACTGCAAACTTCACATATCGCTTATTTAATACTTTCATGGTTTATGACCCTCTCCATATATTTGTATATTGCATGTTTGATTTATTACAATTTTGTTACATTTGTATAATCAGATTATAACAACATACAAATATATTGTCAAGGGTCGGATAAAATATTTCAAGAATTTAACATTTTTCTTATTTTTTTGCTCACCTGATCTAATGATTTCTGATCTACTTTCTCAACATATAATTTTGCGTCAGGGCACTCCGCTATAGTTTCCAATGCAAATTTACCCTTTATTGAGGCAGTTTCCATCTCCCACTCAACCTTCTTTTCCTTCTGCCAGTGCATCAGCGATAAGATCTCCCCCGCTTTCATATCGGTCCTGACATTCTTTTTACACAACTTATACAATGCATTAATATCCATTTCCAACAGATTTTTTTTCATGACCTGTTTTAAAATGGCTTTTAACATTTGCTGATGGTTCTTATTTCTCTGCTCCGTGCCCCGAGGAAAATGGTGTCTCTCTCTGACAAAGGTAAGTGCTTCTTTTCCATTGACATGATTTATCCCCTTTTGGAAACTCGTCTTCCAGTCTGTTTTAAAACTTCGATCCGCTATTACATCCACCCCTCCGATGGCGTCGACCAGTTTCTGAAAACCGGACATGTCAAGTTGTATATAGTAGTCGATCTTTGTATCCAGAAGTTCTTCCGCTCCCTGGATCAGAGATTTGGTTCCATAAAGGGAAAGGTGAGAAAATTTCGTTTTCTGCTTCTCTTCATTGGATGATGTTACAGGAAAACTAACATAGAGATCCCGCGGTATCCCCGTGATTAAAAGTTTCTTTTCAGACGGATTTACCGTAACAAGCAGATTCAGCTCACTTCTATAGCTTCGCCCTTTTTCTCCATAGGTATCCAGACCACTGATAAATACCTGAAAGGTTTTTTTTGTAATCGCATCCACTTTTCCCCTGACACTCTCCTTTGCAGTCTTTTCCACTGAAGTTTCATTTTGGACTGCCCCGATGGCAGCACTCATTCCCACCAGACTCACCATTACCAGAAACAGGGAAACCGCAGCTAAGATCAATTTTTCTTTTTTCATTGTATTTGCCTCCTTTTTAATATTTTAACCTTTTATTGATTGCTACAAGTTAATATTACCCTGTCTTTATATGAGAAACTTCATCAGCATATCAGAGAGTTGTAAAAGTCACAGAAATTTCCGTTCCCTTTCCTGGCTCGCTCTCCACCCGGATCTCTCCCTGGTGCAGCTGGATGATCTCCGCGCAGAGGGCCAGTCCTAGCCCGGTTCCGCCCCGTTCTCTGCTCCTTGCCTTGTCAACCCGGTAAAAAGGTTCCATGATCTTTTCCAGTTCCCCGGAATCCATCCCAATTCCATCATCCTGGATATGTAACTCTCCCTCTTCCCAAAGGATCCGGATCTTCCCCCCCTCTTCACAGGCACGAACCGCATTTTCCAGTAAATTCCGCACCAGGCAGACGAGAAGCTCTGGAACACCCTGGATGGTAAAATCTGTACCTGACATATCCACTGTCAGATTTTTTTCCTCCAGCAATGGAAGGCAGCTGTCATAAGCTTCCTTTACACAGTCCCTCAGGTTTGTGTCCGTAAATTCCAGCGCTTCTCCCCGCACTCTTGCCAGCAGCAGAAGCTGGTGTGTCATCTGCTGCAGCCTGCCACTCTCCCTCTTTATATAATGCAGCGCCTGGTACTGCCTCTCCTGATCTGCCTTTCCCCGTAGGAGAAATTCCGAATAACCGCCTATGGAAGTCAGAGGTGTGCGCAGTTCATGAGCCAGATTAGCCACAAATCTCTGCTGCGATTCGATTTTATTATGTACTGCCTCCGTCATTACATTGAAATCTCTTCCCAGTTCTGCAATCTCATCCTTTCCCTGGATCCGGATGCGTTCGTAATTGCCCGCTGCCACTTCCCTCGTTATCTGCGACAGCTGACGTAATGGTCTCGTGAGCCTGCGCAGGATCATATAAAGAGCAATGACCAGCACCAGGGAGAGCACACCGCTTAAGATGAGAAAAATATATTTGAGCTTGTCCCAGAGGGCAGACAATTCTGTCATTTTCCTTGTCGTTATGAGACGATACTCATCCTTGCCTGCTTCAAAAGAAATGATTAGGCAAGCCGTTTGAACCCCATCTTTTCGCTGGATGGTTATAATATTGTTCTCTCCCCCGTCTATCATAGTCTGTCCCTTATCGGGAAACACACGGGTTCCATTCTGCCACAGTTCAAAGCTCAATCCATTTTTCCTAAATATTCTTTCATAATCCTGCATAACAGGCTCCAGCATCGTTCTTCCAGGTGTTTTTTCGCCAAAAGCAGAAATGTCCTCCGCCAGCGCCCGCTCAATCACCTGGTTTTCCCCGATCATCCGTTTTTTTTCTTCCTGCAAACTTCCATGGTATGCAACCCGGAACACCAGATATATCCCTACATTTAAAAATATGAGGAACAGAAGAAGGACAGTAAAATATATTTTTTTCCAGAATTTCACTCCCATCCCTCACATTTCCTCCAATCGGTATCCCACCTTATAAACTGTCTTAATCGCTTTTTCCAGTCTTAATTTCTGACGAAGTTTTTGTATATGTACGTCCACTGTCCTCGTGTCCCCTTCATAATCAAACCCCCACGCGAGCTCCAGAAGTTTTTCCCTCGACAGGGCAATATTCCGGTTCCTCACCAGTGTCTCAAACAATTCATACTCCTGTGGAGTCAGATCCACTTCCACACCCTTGCGGTATACAACCCGACTCGTCATATCAATCATCACATCTCCGATACGTATTCCACTTTCATCCGTTCCATTTCTCCTGAGTATGACATGGATCCGGGCAAGCAGTTCCACAATCTCAAATGGTTTCACCAGATAATCCTCAGCACCTGCCTGAAATCCCTTCATTTTATCTTGAATCTCATCCTTCGCTGTTACAAACATCACCGGCGTCCCAGCACAATATTCTGCCAGCTGGTAACCATCGATGCCAGGAAGCATGACATCCAGCAATATTAGATCAAACTGCTGTCTTTCCAACATGCGCTTTGCCTCCCAACCATCTGCCGCCGAACTGGAACTGTGACCTACCAGCTCCAGATTCCAGCAGATGAGATTACGGATGGTTTCCTCATCCTCTACAACCAATATGCGTGCCATAGCCAAATCCTCCTCTTCGCCCGACGCTGCCGTCAGATTACGGTATTATTTTACCATATTTTCTGTGCACGCTTTCTGCACAAACCAAGTTGCGCAAGCAACTTGCTAATAAGTTCTTTACAATTTATTTTACCACAAAAATGTTAGGAAGTTGTTAAAATGACCTGGTCAGTATCCGACTGTTTTCAATAAAATCTTCCACGGTATGAAATCCCAGTCGCTGGATGAGATCGAGAACATAAGGATTTTCTCCCGGAGTACGGTACTTTGCCTGATCGGCATATTCGTTTACCAGCTCTGTCGTCTTTTCGATCTCCATAATCCGTTTCGGCCCCCCGACACATCCGCCGGGACACGCCATTCCCTCAAAGAAATTTCCCTCCACATGTCCATCGAGAATTTTCTGCAGCATCTCTTTACACTCGGCGACGCCGCAGGCACATACCGGTTTCAGATCATATTTTTCATCGATGCTCGCCAGACTTTCCTTTACGGCCTGACTCACCCCTCCGGTTCGCGCATACAATCTTCCTGCCGCTGCAGAATGCTCATTCTCATCTTCCTCCATTTTAGAAAAATCTACTTCCAGCGCCTCAAAGATATCCTGAAGTTCCTGGAATGTCAGTACACAGTCGATATCTCCCACCAGATCCGGCTCTCTGATCTCTGCTTTTTTTGCCAGACAAGGTCCCACAAATATCGTTTTGCAGCCCCGGTGAAGCTCTTTGGCGATTCTGCCACAGGCGATCATCGGTGAGACAGCCGGTGGAAGATGCCCCGCAATCTTCTCAAATTCCTTGCGGATCATCGAGATCCAGATGGGACAGCAGCAGCTAGTCAACTGAAACCCCTCCTTATGATCCATATTTTCGCAGAACTCCAGAGATTCTTTCAGTGTCAAAATGTCGGCAAATGCTGCCACCTCGATCATCCCGGCAAATCCCATTCCTTTCAAGGCACTGCGGATCTTTCCCGGCGTCGCCTCCTCTCCGAACTGACCAATATAGGCGGGCGCCATCATCGCATACACCGGCTCCTCTGAATTTTTTAATATCTCCACCACCTTTACCGCATCGTGACTGAAGGTGAGATTTTTATTTTGACACGCCTCGATACACTGAGCACATCCGGTACAGTTCTCCGCATTCATCGTCACTTTGCCATCCCGGACCTCTAGTGCCCGAAACATACATGCGGTGACGCACTGGGCGTCCTCACAATCACAGGGCTCATTTTTCCAAACCAGAGGATACTTGTCCGGGTGGAACAGGCAATCCAGTTTTCTCCTTGACACATTTTCCGATACGGACCTTCCCCACAAACGATCCTTCAATACTTTCCGGTACAATTCTTCAAAGGTCATGTTCATTTCCTCCATATTATATGTTCTTACTATTCAGTATGGAAAAAATTGCAGGGTTTATACAGAGAACACAATAGTACAACGAATATTACATTTTCGTTGTACTAGCTCGACGGTGCCAATTTGAACCCTGTTTCGTTCTGCGCTAGCAGCAAAATA
>CANRYS010000025.1 GCA_947644305.1 uncultured Roseburia sp. | reverse complement strand
CTTTCATTACTATTTGTGCCGCCAGCCGAAGGCGGCGGAATGGAGATTAATATGACAAGTAGGACGATATGGACTATGAGTATTTCTGCATCCACGTTAATTCTTGCAATAATTTTGTCATTTTTTGTGGAAAGTAGTCTTATTTTTACTATTGCTATGATTATATTAACAAATTTATCATCATGTTTTCTTTTTCCGATTTTAGTAGGACAATACACTGATAAATACTTAAAGAAAAAGGATTTCGATGTTATTAATGAATTTTATCAAGATTTTTTAGATGGTGGAATTGTAAGAGTTTATAAGGATCGTGAGAAATCTGAACGAGAGGATAATGGTGAAAATGCTTTGATAAGGGAATTCATCAATCATAAAAGAGGCGAAATAAAGTTCGTTGGCGTTAGTTTGAGAGTCTTTTTCAATCCCACTAAACTTACTTTTTATGGTCCTATAACAGAATTGTTGAAGTTCCCTCAAGTTAAGATAAAGGCGCTTATAAATTCCAATGAGGCACCTGAAACAATAAATAGAGGGGTATTGGAATCGCCCAATATGACACCACCTACAATAATTACAGATATGCAAGCAACTATTGATAATATTAAGCTTTTGAAAAGTAGGTATGGAGATGATAAAATAGATGGAAAGCGTTTTATAGAAGCACCTTATTGTACAGCAATTATATTTCCAGAAAAGTGTTTTTTCTCCCCTAATATTTTATCCCAAGAAGCTCCAGTAAGGCTTCCGCTTATTGTTTTTAGAAAGGGTTCTCACGGATATAATGTTGTTAATGATTATTTTGACTATTTATGGGGAAAAGATTCATCTCAAAAAATAGAAAGGTAAAAGTGCGTATGTTATATAAATTATCCAAAACTTATCTCAGTGAAAACATAGAGGATTTTATCTGTTCTGACCAATGTAATAAGGATAATAACGAAGATTATCCTTATCTGCCTGAAACATTTACAGTAAATGACAAGTTGATACAAAAGGACTTGATTTTTTTTGATGATATATCTTACAATAAATGGGTTCTTGAGATGATACATAGTATTCTAAATGAAATTGATTTGCAAGATAACTTTGATAATGCTGTCTCATATGTTCAAGAAAATTTGGAGATTTTGTTGGATTATAAATATTGTGGAAAAAAACTGAAGGAGCAAATTTATAATCAGGAATTTATTGATGTAATAAGGAGGGTAATAGCATTTACACTATTTAATGATGTCAATCATGAAATAGACACAGCAAAAATTTTTAATAATCTCGCAAGCGAAATGATGCCAATAGTTATTAAGACAATAGAAAAAAGTAAAATGCCTTTTTCGGATGAAATGCTACTTAAGTTATCTATTGTTAGTGGTTTGTCAGGTTTGGATTTAAAAGGTGCTCCAGCAGCATCATCAAAGTATTCCAACATGGGGATACCGATGAGGCAATATTTTTCTATGAAACCTGACTTAGCATCAAGAGATTATCTTGATAAATTACTTACCATTTTGGGGAAATGCACATTTCCAGTATTCCATTATGCTGAGTTTATACATAATATACAATCAGCAAAAAAAGTTGTATGGTTTACAGATGACTATATTGAAACATATTTTGATTTGTATGTAATAAATAGAATTCTAAAAAAATATAATGTTGTTATAGAAATAATACCGAAAAATGGAATTTATGGGAATGATATGTCATGGCAACAACTAGAAAAAGCACTTCAACTTTCAATATTTAGCGATTTAGGTAATGCAATCTCCACAGGCAGATTGTTGATTAATAAAAAAGGCCCCAAAATGGGAGCTATAAATTTGAAAAAACTCTCAAATGAAGTGATTTCATCTATTGTACATGCAGATTTTTGTGTTATGAAGGGATGCAGAATATTCGAAATGACACAAGGATTTCTTTGCAATAAGGTGTTTTATTCATTTATAGTAGCTCGATATTTAAGTGAAATAACATCTGGTTTTGATTCTTCAAAATATCCACTTATATTTTTATTTCAGCAACCATATGAATATAGTTATTTTGGCATTGAAAAGCATAATTCTAAAGAAATGATTTTTGATAAAAGGAGGGTAAAAGTTTCTATGAATACAATATCAGCTCACATCGACAATTTAAATACGGATGATCCGCAAAAATTGATTGATAACTTTAATTATATGAAAGGACAATTAGATAAATACGATGGAAATAAACGACCAATTTATCAGGAGATGGAACTAATCGCAGAAAAGTTGGTGTTATTAACGAAGAAAACCTATGATAGAATGTGTACTTCATACCGGGAATTGCGCCATGATGAACCCCATGAATTAGATATAAAAATGTGGAATATGCTATCAAGTTATATAGAAAAACATATTGCTGAAAGACCTATTAAGTTGCTTGATGTAGCTACTGGGTCTGGACGAGATATCATGTATGCAACAGGGTTAGGATATCAAACTATTGGGATTGATAATTCAGATGGATTTATAAATATATTATGCCAACTTGAGCAACAGGGAAAAATTTCAAAGGATTCTTATAAGAAATGTGATATGCGTATGCTTGATTTTCCTGATAATAGTTTTGATGTTGTTCGTCAAAATGCATCTATTCTACATTTGCCACTAATAGGCAAGGGATATATGGCTGATAAAGCCATTAGTGAATCTTTTAGAGTGTTAAAAAAAGGAGGATTGATTTACATTTTTGTAAAGAAAGGTTTTTCCTTAGAGTTTGTTGATACCAATGAGGGATTGGGAGGACGGGTTTTCCAATTCTATACAGAAGAGATACTTTCAGAAGTTGTAAAGAGAAATGGGTTTACTATTCTTTCAATTACAGAAGAGATAGAAAAACGAAAAGATAATGTAGTAAATTGGCTGGCTGTGATTGCCCAAAAGGAATAATATTCTAATACGGATTTATAAAGCAGATTACTGATAGTGTCTATAAATGATTTGAAAGCTATACACTTTAGAAATAATATATTAATCCCACCACCATATTATCTATTTCCAATATGATGGTGAGATTAATCCTTTTCTTGGGGAGAATCCCAAAGTTTGTGTAAACCTCTAAACTGGTGTAAGATGTAATTACTAGTTTGGAGGTTTTATTTATGGCAAGAAGAAAAGGAGACAGCCCACAAAAAGCAGCAATGCGGGAAATGATACACGATTATCTCAAAAACAACGATATCAGCATCAAAAATGGAACGGATGTAAACTCTGTTATGAGAGACATGATGTCCGTACTTCTGGAAGGTGTCCTGGATGAAGAGTTAGAGGAAGAACTCGGTTATTCCAAGTATGATTACCGCAACAAGGACACAGACAACAGCCGCAACGGACACTCTAGGAAGACCATGCACACCAGCTATGGAGACATGGATGTGTCAATTCCCCGCGACCGTTACGGTGACTATGAACCAAAGCTTATCAAAAAATACCAGAACACCGTAACTCAGGATATGGAAGAAAAAATCCTGTCTATGTATGCAAAAGGTATGACTACCGGCGATATCGAATCCCATATGAGGGAACTCTATGATATCGACATTTCGGACAGCACCGTCAGCCGCATTACGGATAAGATTATGCCGGTGGTAAGAGAATGGCAGGAACGCCCATTAGAAGAAATCTATGCAGTTGTTTTCATGGACGCTATCCACTATCATGTCCGAAGTGAAGGAAGGATTGTGAAACGGGCGGTTTATATTGCCCTGGGAATTGATATGAGCGGACATAAAGATGTTTTGGGTATGTATGTAGGAGAAAATGAAAGTGCCAAGTTCTGGCTGTCTATCATGAATGGACTTAAGAATCGCGGAGTGGAAGATAGATCATGGTCTGAAAAATGGGCAACCCTGTTCATGTATTTCAAGTACCTGAAGCGGTCAGACGTCGGATCTACACGACCAATGCCATTGAGGGGTTCAACCGCCAGCTGAGAAAGGTGACAAAATCCAAGACCATATTTCCATCCGATAACAGTCTATTAAAAATGCTGTATCTGGCAACGATAGATATAACAAAGAAGTGGACAGGCCACCGTCAGGACTGGGGCCAGATCCATTCCCAGCTTGAGATCTATTTTGAAGAACGGCTGGAAAACCGGTTGCTCTAAGACCAGCTTTTATCGCAGGTTTTATTGACATACAAAAAAATGCCTGTATGATACAGGCAAGAGCAGAACCTAGATTTTCGGCTCTGCTCTTTGACACTATCAATATGTCTTAGATCAGTTTTTTGAGTTTATAAGAAACTTGAAAGTCCCTCTTTTCTTGTCATCATAAACTATTGACGTAATCACGACACATCGAACAAACTACTTAGTAAACTCCCATAATCCTGTAGATCATGATAAATGGCATCAACATAAACTACGCCATCCTATATTCGATAAAGCATAAAATAGTTATGATTCATCATGAATGAATATGGGGGTACTCAACTTTATCTGTTTCTATTATAATATCTTATGAAATAAATATAAACAGTATTTAAGAAAAGTGCTATGGTTTATTAATCATAAAATGAATGAGCCTAGATAGTAGCTCCGCTTCTGGTTCTCCCCAGTTATGTAGCGCGCCGCTCGGGTTTGAGTTCACTGGCTTCTACCATTACGACTATGGCTCGTTGTCCTTTGTCGGCTCGAGTAGGCACTACTGGTTGCGGCCGGCGTACTCGTCTGCGCACTTACTACCTCTACTTCGTTTCTGATGGCATCTGCCCGAAGAGTAACTACGATCGTGGCTTTGGCTTTGCTGTCCGCTGTGGTGGGAAGATAGGAGATAGACTAAGATAATCATGTGAGAGGGGAGAAAGTAATATCCGTTAAAATAGCAGATACATTATGGTATTTATCCATAAAATGTGGTATACTAAAGATAATTGAATTGATTGGAGGAGTTTGTATGACAGTAGATGCGGCTTGGGATTATGCCATTGGTATGATTAAAGTGGATGGGCTGGAACCAACTGAAGATTTTAAGAAATATATTGAATTGGAAAAAAACGGGCAAGCCACTACGGAAGATTTAAAGAAATATCTGACAAAAAGTATAAGGTAAAGCAGGATGCTTGATCCATATGTATATCCCGATCCCCATTGACCGAACAATTTTTGAGAAACATAGCACGTATGTCCGGACTGCGCTTGTCGCTTACTCGGCAGTATTCCACGATTTAGGGGATTTATCCAAGAAAGAATACTTGGAAAGAATCATCAGAGATTCTTTGGAATATGCCAAAACATTGTGTAAGGAATAAATTGTTAAAAAGCCCGTAGAATGATATGATACCTCTAAAGTAGACAGAGTAAATAAATAAAATCTGCTTTGAAGGTATTTTTTATGGCCAAATCACCGCATACACCTGAATGGAGGGCCATGGTAGCCAAAGAGTATTTAGACGGAAAGGCGCCATCGCCAGACATTGCCAAAAGATATGGAATCAATGACAGAACTGTACGGCGCTGGGCACAGCGTTATCATGAGCAGGGAATCGCTGCTTTTGAACGTGGTTCCGGAAATGCCACCTATACCGCTGAATTCAAAATGAACTGTGTGGAACTGTATATATCCGGTGAAATGTCCCGGGATGAAATCGTTGCCAGATACAACATTTCTAACTGGGCGGTTTTGAATAACTGGATTCAGTGTTATAATGCCAATAGAGAACTGAAGGGCTATGTTCCTGAAAGGGAGGTCTATATGGCAGAAGCACGGAGAAAAACAACTATAGAAGAACGAAAAGAAATCGTTGATTATTGTATAAACCATAACCGTGATTATAAGAATACGGCAGCAAAGTATGACGTTTCTTACAGTCAGGTTTATTCATGGGTAAAGAAATATGATGCGAATGGAGAAGAGGGGCTGACGGATAAGCGGGGGCATCATAAAACAGATGATGAAGTGGATGAACTGGAATGGTTAAGACGTGAAAACCTACGGTTAAAATGCCAGTTGGAAGAAAAGGATATGGTGGTTGAACTGTTAAAAAAAGTGAAAGAATTCGAAAGGATGTGAGGCTCGGCAAAGTACGCCATGAATCTAAATATTTAACGGTCAGACATTTTCACGCAGAGAAAGGCTGGAGTATAGAATGGATGTGTAAACAGTTTGAAATATCAAGGGCGGCTTACTATAAATGGCTGCATAGGGAAATCCCTGATGCAGAATGCGAAAATATCAAACTCGCAGAACTGATTAAAGAGTATGATGAGCGTTTCCATCATATCCTGGGATACCGAAGAATGGCATCCTGGATCAATCACTTTAACCAAACTGCATACAGTAAAAACAGGATTCACAGAATCATGAAGAAACTGGGGATACATTCGGTGATCCGTAAAAAGAAGAAAAATATACATACGCAAAACCTGATGAACCGGCGGAAAATATACTTCAAAGGGACATTTACGCTTCCGCCCCTAATCAGAAATGGGCCACTGACGTGACGGAATTTAAAGTGACCGGCGGAAAAAAGAAACTATATTTAAGCGTTGGCTTAGATCTGTATGACAGATATCCTGTTGCGTATGTTGTCAGTTTAAGGAATGATAACAGACTGGTATTTAAAACATTTGACAAAGCAACCGCAGCGTGGCCTGATGTCAAACCCATCTTTCATTCTGACCGGGGATTCCAGTACACCGGAAAGGTGTTTAAGAGAAAACTTGAAAAACAAGAAATGAAGCAATCCATGTCCAGAGTTGGGCGCTGCATTGACAACGGACCAACGGAAGGATTCTGGGGAATTATGAAAGCGGAGATGTATCAGATGTACGAAATAACGGACGAAGCTTCATTAAGATATGCAATCAAAGACTATCTACGGTTTTACAGTGAAGAGTGTCCACAGGACAGATACCATTGCAAAACCCCATTAGAAGTGTGGCAGGAAGCCCTGGCTTCTGATTTGCCAAGAGAATATCCGATTCCTGAAAACAAACGAATAAACAAATATAAAGAAAAATGGTGTGCATAGAAAAATACCTGCATCTCAAATCGAAATGCAGGTATCACCAGCACTATATTTTAGATATTTTACCTGTCTACTTGACAAGGGGCATATCAGTGAGCGAGCTCCCAGGGGCTGTCCTTAACTGGTTTACTGCCGCCATGCCCATCTCGCTACATCTCGCTGAACGGCTGTCGCCGTATAAAAATAAAAACAAACAGCCACTTGTGAGCAAGCTCCCAGTGACCGTTCTTTTTTATTTTTGCATGGCTCGTAGCAAAATCATATGACGGTTTTGATTACGGATAAGATTTGTTCGGGTTCAAATGGTTTCTGGATAAATTCTGCCGCGCCTAGTTTTATCGCCTCTACCATCTTTGATTTCTGTCCGGCGGCAGTTACCATGATTACGTTCGCATTTTTGTCGAGCTGCATGATCTTCTCCAGACAACCGAGTCCGTCAAGCACCGGCATGGTGATGTCCAATGTCACAAGATCTGGTCGGAATTCTATGTATTTTTCATAACCGGTTTGTCCATCTGTCGCTTCTCCTATGATCTCGTAACCGTTTTCTATCAAAATGTTTTTTAATATTCTGCGGGATGTTTTGGAGTCATCCACGATCAATACTGTTGCCATAAAACAACCTCCCTTATGTAAAATCTGCATAAAAATGTGTTTTGATATGTTTATATTTGAAAAAACTCATAACTGCTACATTTTTATAATCATATCAACCCTTTTTCCTGTAATGTACAGGGGAAGTACGAAAAATTCTTCTGATGTTTTTATTGTGCCGTCAAACATGTACTCCGGCGGCAGCATATCAATGATAACTTCCTGATAGCTCAGTTCAGTGGCATGAAGACCATTGATACAATTTGTAAATTCGCAGACGGAATCCAGAGCGTCTTCGTCTGGTTTTTCAAAATATTCTCCGGCATAACCATCGGCTACTGTTAAAATCGAATTATCGTCGCTGGCGAAGCCGAGAAATCCTTCATACGCACCGGTTGTTTTTTGGTATGCTATGTATTTTGCGGAATAGTCAGTCACGTTTTCAGCTTTGCCGATCCGTATGTAAGAACTTACAAAACGTACGATATTTCTTAGGGCAAGCGCCATAAGATTGAGATAACCTTCGTTTTTAGTTGTTACAAAAGCAGGCAAAAGGCGGTCAAAATCTCCAAATTTGATTGCTTCTAGCGTCGTGTTTGTGAAACTTTCCTCCTTCTGGAATTCTGCAACCAGTTCATTGACCTCCTCCCGGCTCATGATCTGATTTTCTTCCAATGCCTGAACAAAAATCAGATAGGGATTTCCCTGAAGCTGGAGCAGATGAGAAATGTCTACATCGGTGAGATATCCCTTTTCGATCGCCAGATCACCGAAACGTTTATCGCTCTGCAACTGGAGATGATTCAGTTCATCTGCTTGATCACGGGTAAGAAGTCCTTCCGATTCTGCGATCAGGCCAAGTTTTACTCGATTGGCCCTCATATATTCCATACATGAGGTGAATTGAGCTTTGGTAATCTTTCCTCTATTCAAAAGATAATTTCCAAAAAACTGACTAAACATAAAGTGCTTTCTCCTTTCTTGTTTCTACGGCGGAAACCGTTTCCAATATTCCCTTTAAAAAATATCATTGTAAAAAAGCTAATTTTATTATACTATAATTAGGAGAAAAAAGAAACAAGATTTTGGAATTTTCGAGTATGGAGGGTAAAATGGCTGGTTCAATCTTTGGTGATATATTTTCGGTTGCTACGTGGGGGGAATCTCACGGAAAGGGGCTTGGAGTTGTTGTGGATGGGTGTCCGGCAGGGGTGCCGCTGACGGAAGTAGATGTTCAGCGGTATCTGGATCGGAGAAAGCCCGGAGAGACCAAATATTCCACGCCGAGAAAAGAAGGAGATAAGGTGGAGATTCTGTCGGGGGTATTCGAGGGCAAAACCACGGGCACGCCGATTTCCATGATTGTTTTGAATACATCCCAGAAATCCAGGGATTATTCTGAGATTGCTTCTTATTATAGGCCGGGACATGCGGACTATACCTTTGATGAAAAGTATGGGTTCCGGGATTACCGGGGAGGTGGGAGATCATCCGGGAGAGAGACGATTGGGCGTGTTGCCGGTGGCGCGGTTGCCTCAAAGATTCTGGCTGAATTGGGGATTGAGATCTGTTCTTATGTGAAATCCATCGGAGACATCGAAATTGATCCAGGGAAAATGAAGTTAGAAGACATTGAAAAAAGCCCTCTTCGTATGCCGGATCTAGAAGCCTCGGAGCGGGCAGAAGAATTTCTGGCGGATCAGATGAAGAACCATGATTCGGCGGGAGGAGTGATCGAGTGTGTGATCTCAGGGGTTCCGGCAGGGATTGGAGATCCGGTGTTTGGCAAGCTGGATGCGGCACTGGCACAGGCGGTCATGTCCATCGGGGCGGTGAAGGGCGTCGAGATCGGCAGTGGTTTTGCGGCGGCCCAAAGAAGCGGATCCGAAAACAACGATGAGTTTTGTATCGATAAGGATGGAAAAGTCAGTAAAAAGACCAACTTTGCCGGAGGGATTCTGGGAGGTATCAGTGACGGGAGCCCGATCGTATTGCGGGCAGCTTTTAAGCCCACCCCATCTATTTTTACGGAACAGGGTACAGTGAACCAGTCTGGGGAAGAGGTCAAGGTTCAGATCAAAGGCAGGCACGATCCGATCATTGTTCCCAGGGCTGTTGTCGTGGTAGAGGCCATGGCAGCGCTGACTCTGGTGGACCGGATGTTTGTGGGAATGTCTTCGAGAATGGACCGGATCGCCAGATTTTATAATAGCTCGACGGCGCAAAAAAATTATGATAAACTATGATTTGTATTTTCATAGAATAAATAGTAAGTATAGTTTAACGGGAGAATGGCATGACTGAGAAAGAGAGGACAGAGATCGTCATCGACGAGACGACGATTTATGAAATCGATTTGGAGTGTGCAGAATGCAGGAAGATAAAGAAAAATGAATCGGATAAAACAAAAGAAAAAAGGTGCCGGGGTTGAAGCCCCGACACCTTTTTGTGAGCAGGAATTAGCAGAATCCGCCACCGCCGCATCCGCCCCAGCCGCCGTTGCCGCCGCAGCAGCACAGAAGCAGCAGGATCCAGATGATGCAGCTACAGTCTCCACCGAAGCCGCCCCAGCTGCCACCACCACCGCAGCCACCGTTGCCGCCGCCACAGCAGCACAGAAGAAGGATGATGATAATCCAGGAGCATCCGCCATTGTTACCCTCGTTGCAGGAGCATCCGCCACCGCAGTTTGTTGCTGATAAATCACTCATATTTAAGTTCCTCCTAAATTAATTTACATTGATATCATATGAATGACTGCTTGACTGATTTACAAATATTATGAAAAAATTTGAATGTTTCCCTTATTTTTGTGAAATATTTATTTGTATAATGAGGGATTATCTGATATAATACATTCGGATAGTTATGCGAAATATGGTTCTTTTGGGGAAGCTCGACGACTTTGGTTAAAAGTTATTTTGATCCATGTCATGGAGCCCGAATCATGTGTGACTGAACCAAGGAGAAGGTAGATGAAAAAGATATTATGTTTATTTTTAGTTTTTTGTCTTTGTTTTTCGATGACAGGCTGTGGAAGTGAACCTGAGTCTACAGAGAATACAGAACCTGTGAAAAGTGCCCAGACAGAGGACAGTGCCCTGGAAGCAGCAGCTGAATTACTAAAGACGATGACGTTGGAAGAAAAAATTGGACAGCTTTTGATCATTGATGTTGACAAGCTGGTAAATGGTAAGAAGCCGGTAGAGGATGCAATTCCTGAACTTTTAGAGGCATTGGACAAGTATAAGGTCGGTGGCTTGGTTTTTTATAACCAGAATATAAAAGGAGTTGAACAGACCAAGACAATGCTGAGGCAGATTAAGGAGTATGTAGAGGCAAGTTCGCAGATACGAATACCTTTGTATCTTGCCACCCAAGAGGAAGGCGGCGGACCCAATTCCATAGCGGCTCAAAATGATGAGATCAAATCCACAGGTTATATCAGCCCTTCAGAAATGGGAAAAAATATGACCATAGAGCAGTTGGAGGATACCGGAGAGATCATTGGAGAGGAACTACTTAATCTGGGATTTAATATGAATTTTGCGCCAGTGGCGGATGTGGTCGAAGAAGAAAAATCCATTGATACCTCAGCAATAGATGAAAGTGTTGTGGCTATTCTGGGAAAAGAGCCAGAATACATCCCGCCGGCCAAAAAAGTCTCAAAAGCAAAACGGAAGAAAAGACGCAGAGCCTACAAGAAAAAGCTGCAGGCTTATCAAAGCAAATACGAGCGTTTTGTGGAATCTTTCCGGGAGAACGACTATTGTGCCAGTTGTTTTGGCACGGACGAGGAAAAAGTCAGTGAGGCAGCAGCGGCAATGATTCAGGGTATGCATGCCAGCCACACAGAGGAAGATGGAAACTTGTGCACCGTATTGAAGATGTTTCCAGGGATATGTTCTGTGGCGAAATATCATAAGCTGGCTCCTGTAGGCATTGATACGGGGTTGTCGCGGCTGAGAAGAGTCAATTTTGAGCCCTTTGCCACGGGAATCGATGCGGGGACAGATGTGGTTATGGTCAGTCATGTGTCATTGAATAAAATTGATCCCCAGGTTCCTTGTTCTATGTCCAGTATTATTATGTCCGATCTGCTCAGAAAAGAACTTGGCTTTCGGGGGATCATTATGACAGAACAGATGGATCTGCCAGTGATCACTACCAGATATACCACCAGTGAGGTGGTTGTCAAAGCGATTGCTTCTGGTGCAGATATGATTTATAATCCAAAAAATATACAGGAAGCTGTCTCTGCGCTGCATCAAGCTGTTCTGACGGAAGAGATCGATGAGAAAGTCATTGATCAGGCAGTGTTGCGGATTTTACAAAATAAGATTCTTCGGGGAGTGTATCCGTTAGGCTAAGCAATTTGTTGTATCAGTTGGGAGTAAAATACTTTTATCCCCCAACATCATATATATTACGCATAATTAAATAAGGAGGACTTAAAAGTGGAAAAGAAAGAGATGCTCTATGAGGGAAAAGCCAAGAAGGTATATGCGACAGATGTAGAAGGTGTATGTATCGTTGATTATAAGGACGATGCCACCGCATTTAATGGTGAAAAAAAGGGAACGATCGTTGGAAAGGGCGTCATCAATAACCGTATGACAAACTTTTTGTTCCAGAAACTTGAGAAAGCCGGTGTTCCAACTCATTTTGTGGAAGAACTCAGTGACCGTGAAACCGCAGTAAAAAAAGTATCTATTGTACCACTTGAAGTTATTATCCGTAATACTGCTGCAGGAAGTTTTTCCAAGCGTCTTGGGATTGAAGAGGGAAGAAAGCTTCTTTGCCCGACGCTTGAATTTAGTTATAAAGACGATGATCTGGGAGATCCACTGATCAATGATTATTTTGCAAAAGCGATCGGGATCGCCACTCAGGAAGATATTGATACGATCACAAAATACGCTTTTATGGTAAATGATTTCCTGGTAGAATTTTTTGAAGAGTGCGGCATCGAACTTATTGATTTCAAGATCGAGTTTGGAAAGACGCCGGATGGAACGATCATTCTCGCCGACGAGATATCACCAGATACATGTCGTTTCTGGGATATTAAGACAAGAGAAAAACTGGACAAGGATCGTTTCCGCCGTGATCTCGGTGGTGTAGAAGATGCCTATAATGAGGTGGCGAAGAGGATCGGACTGACAGACTAACCGTGAAAGGACAGACGCAAATGAAATCCGAATTGAGTGAACACTTTGACGAAGAGCTCCATGAGGAATGTGGAGTATTTGGAATGTATGATTTGGATGGAGGCGATGTGGCGTCTTCCATCTATTATGGCTTGTTTGCTTTGCAGCACCGCGGTCAGGAGAGCTGCGGGATTGCAGTAAGTGATACAGAAGGTCCCAAGGGAAAGGTCCTTTCCCAGAAAGGAATGGGACTTGTCAATGAGGTGTTTCATGCGGAGGGGTTAGAGAAACTCAAAGGAAATATCGGGGTAGGACATGTTCGTTATTCGACGACGGGAGCTAGCAACAGCCAGAATGTGCAGCCGCTGGTTTTAAACTATGTAAAAGGTACGCTGATGCTAGCCCATAACGGGAACCTGGTGAATGCCAATAAACTGCGGGAGGAAATGGAGTATACGGGAGCGATTTTCCATACCACCATTGACACCGAGGTGATCGCCTATCTGATCGCCAGAGAGCGTCTGAAAGCGCCGACGGCGGAGGAGGCGGTGAAGTGTGCCATGAGGAAGCTTCAGGGGGCGTATTCTATCATTATTTCCAGCCCACGTAAGCTGATCGGCGCCAGGGATCCCTATGGATTTCGGCCGCTGGTGATCGGAAAAAGGGACAACAGTTACATCCTGGCCTCCGAGACCTGTGCCCTGGATGCCGTGGATGCAGAATTTATCCGTGATGTAAAGCCTGGGGAGATCGTAATGCTGGATGCACACGGCATTCAGTCGGACGAGACCTTGTGTCATACCACACCGGCAAAATGTATTTTTGAGTACATTTATTTTGCCAGACCAGACAGCTATCTGGACGGCGTGAGTGTTTACAACAGTAGAATCATGGCGGGGAAAATTCTTGCTCAGATGCATCCGGCGGATGCCGATATCGTTGTGGGCGTGCCGGAGTCCGGTAATGTGGCAGCGATGGGATTTTCTGCCCAGTCGGGAATTCCCTATGGCACCGCTTTTATGAAAAACAGTTATGTGGGACGAACCTTTATCAAACCCAAACAATCAGCGCGGGAAAGCAGTGTAAAGATCAAGCTGAATGTTATGAAAGAGGTGGTTCGCGGCAAACGTGTTGTTATGGTGGATGACTCGATTGTAAGAGGAACCACCAGTGAACGGATCGTGCGTATGCTGAAAGCGGCAGGAGCCACGGAGGTACATGTGCGCATCAGCTCGCCTCCGTTTTTGCATCCCTGCTATTTTGGAACGGATGTGCCAAGCTGTGACCAGTTGATCGCCCACAATAATACGGTAGATGAGATCTGTAAAATGATCGGTGCCGATTCATTGGGGTATCTGGACGGTGAGAGGCTCCACGAGCTGATCGGAGGCGACACGGGGTATTGTGATGCATGCTTTTCTGGAAAATATCCGGTGGCACCCCCGGAGGAGGATATTCGAGGTATATAGTAGCGCCGCTGAACGCGGCATGTCAGTTTAGAAAGGAACGATACAATGAGCACAGATTGTTATGTAAGCCCATTATCAGAAAGATACGCCAGTAAGGAGATGCAGTACATTTTTTCTCCTGACATGAAATTCCGCACCTGGAGAAAGCTGTGGATCGCACTGGCGGAGACAGAAAAGGAATTAGGTTTAAAGGATGCCCAGGGAAATCCCCGGATCACAGAGGAGCAGATTGAAGAACTGAAAGTTCATGCAGAGGACATCAACTATGATGTGGCGAAGGCGCGTGAAAAAGAGGTGCGCCATGACGTGATGAGTCATGTCTATGCCTATGGAAAGCAGTGTCCGAAGGCGGCAGAGATCATTCATCTGGGGGCTACCTCCTGTTATGTGGGGGACAATACCGATGTCATCATTATGACAGAAGGTTTAAAATTAGTGAAGAAAAAACTGGTGAATGTCATTCATGAACTCTCAGAGTTTGCCATGAAGTATAAGGATCTTCCGACTCTGGCATTTACCCATTTTCAGCCAGCCCAGCCCACGACGGTGGGGAAACGTGCGACGCTCTGGATGGAAGAACTGGTGATGGATCTGGAGGACTTAGAGCATGTACTTTCTCATATGAAGCTTTTAGGCTCAAAGGGGACGACGGGAACCCAGGCCAGTTTTCTGGAGCTTTTTGAGGGAGATGAGGAAGCCTGTAAAAAAGCAGATAAAATGATTGCGGCCAAGATGGGATTTGAGGCATGTTTTCCAGTGTCGGGACAGACATATTCTCGGAAACTGGACACAAGGGTGTGCAATGTCCTGGCGGGTATCGCTGCCAGCGCCCACAAATTTTCCAATGACATCCGTCTTCTTCAGCATCTGAAAGAGATTGAGGAGCCTTTTGAGAAGAGCCAGATTGGTTCCTCTGCGATGGCCTACAAGAGAAATCCTATGCGCAGTGAGCGCATCGCCTCTCTCTCCCGCTATGTGATGATCGATGCATTGAATCCGGCGATCACATCAGCGACACAGTGGTTTGAGAGAACGCTGGATGACTCAGCAAATAAACGTCTCAGTGTGGCGGAGGCATTCCTGACGATTGATGGAATTCTTGATCTGTTTCTGAATGTGGTAGATGGCCTCGTAGTATATGATAAGGTGATCACAAAGCGCCTGATGTCAGAGCTGCCGTTTATGGCGACAGAAAACATTATGATGGATGCGGTAAAGGCCGGTGGAAACCGCCAGGAACTTCATGAGAAGATCCGTACCCTTTCGATGGAGGCAGGAAAGAATGTGAAAGAAAAAGGATTGGACAACAATCTGCTGGAATTGATCGCCTCCGATGAGGAGTTCCCGATGACGCTGGAAGAATTGCAGAAGACGATGGACCCGAGTCGTTATGTGGGAAGAGCGCCGAGCCAGGTGGCGGAATTTGTAGAAGAGGTGGTAAACCCGATTTTGGTCGAAAACAAAGAATTATTGGGAGTAAAAGCCGAGATTAATGTATAAGAGTTATGGTAATTTATTGACAGAAAAAATAAGGCAATGCTATACTGATGATAATAGGTTTTGCCAAGATAAATCTTTTGGGAAGGAGGTATATTTGTTACATATGGGGTCAGGCAGGACTATTAAATAAAGTATTGGAGGTTTTAATTTATTATGAAAGCGATGCAAAAGGGGAAACGTTTGTTTTCCGCAATTTTAATCGGCGTGCTGATATTGGGGAGTATCATGGTGCCGAAAACCGAGACAAAGGCAGCGAATGAAACATTACTGAACACATACGGAAGTGTTATGGGACGTTCAGGAAACTGTGTAACGTTAAATCAGTTAAAGGATCCAGCTACATTGTCTCACATCAAAACTCATTATAACAGTATTACATTGGAAAATGAGATGAAGCCGGATGCGATGCTGGGCTGGCAGCCAAGTTTGATCAGTCAGGATGCGGCGAGGAATTTAGGATATTATGTACCATCGTCGATGCAGGATACATATGTTCCGAAAATTAATTTTGACACGATTGACCAAGTGCTGAAAATCTGTTATGAGAACGGAATCGGGGTTCGCGCCCATACGCTGATCTGGCACAGTCAGACGCCGGATTGGTTTTTCCGGGTTGGATACTCGACAAACTATGGTTATGTTTCCGAAGCACAGATGAATCAACGTATGGAGTATTATATTAAGACAGTGATGAATCATGTATATACAAGTAAATACGGAAGTGTTGTTTACACATGGGATGTTGTCAATGAATATTTACATGCGGTACCATCCGGCTGGAGTAAGATTTATGGAAATTGCGGAAATAAACCAGCTTTTGTAAAGCGAGCATTCCAGTATGCATACGACTGTATTAGTTATTTTAAACTTACAGATTCGGTCAGCTTGATGTATAACGATTTTAATACTTATATGGAAGTGGACGATATCATTACAATGATTCGTTATATCAATTCGGAAAAAAGGATCTGTAACGGTGTTGGTATGCAGTCGCATCTTGGTACGACTTTCCCTAGTGTATCGTATTATACGGCGGCGCTTCAGGCATTTGTAAATGCCGGATTTGAGGTTCAGATTACGGAACTTGATGTTACAAATAAGTCCGATGCGGATCAGGCAGGGTATTTGTATGATCTGATGAAAAATGTGTTAAGGATAAAAAAGGCGGGCGGTAAAATCACCGGACTCACCTGGTGGGGAATCTCGGATCAGGTGACATGGATAAAAGGTGAAAGACCATTGCTGTTTTCCTATCTCAATGTTCCAAAGAGTTCTTATTATAATGTAATACAGGCATACAAAGATGCTGGATTTACAGGTGGAAATCAGGGTGGAAACCAAGTGGGAAGCAGCCAGACTCTGCCGAATGGATGGTATTATATAAAGAACATTAACGCGCAGAAATATCTTCAGGTGAAGGATAATGTTGGAGGCAATGGCGTAAATGTAGAGATCGGCACGGGAACAGGCGTGAAAGGCCAGAGATGGTATTTGTCCAATCAGGGAGACGGTTATTTCACGCTGAAGAATGGCAATGGCTATATGTTGGATATTCAGTATGGAGCAAAAGAAGATGGAACGAATGTGCAGACATATTCCGCAAATGGTGCCGATGCCCAGAAATTTAAAGTTGTGAAAACGTCTGAGGCAAATGTATATGGCATTGTCACAAAAGTGACAGGTGATAAAAAGTCATTAGATGTATATAATTTTGGTACTGCGGATGGTTCCAATGTATGTCAGTGGACATATTATGCAAACTCCTGCCAGAAATGGATTTTTGAAGCTTGCTGATTTATGTACAGCATTAATTTAATAGGTAGCTGCTAATTTTCAGAGGGTGTTGTTCTATAACACCCTCTTTTTTCTTTATAGGAAATTACGTTTTTTATAGAAAAATTTCTATATTTTTTATAAAAAGCTAGAAAAATTTCTATAAATTTGATATAATAAATTCAAGATATGTGTTAATGTGCTGCTCGGCACATATTCTGGTTGATATTCATCACGATCTGGTGGTTTCCTCACAATTCTTCCGGGTTTCGTAAGACATGAAATGTAATTCAGCGCGTTAAGGGCGGTACAGAAAAGAGGGTAAGTATGCAAAGGGAAAAAGGGAAATTTGGAAAACAGGGAAGGAACGAAAAGGATGGTCAGTTTGTCAGTATAGAAAAAAAGATTTCTAAACGTTTTGCACAGACAATTCTCTTTTGTTGTATTCTTCTCGGAGTTGTAGCCTCAATTTTAAGCTATATTTCATCGATCAGTGCAGTGAACAATACGATTGACAGTACCTCGGACATAGCGGCGGATTATGTGGCGGCATCACTGAAACAGTACACGGCGATTGCGTATGAGACAGGAAGTATTGCACGTCTTGCCGATGCGGAAAAGTCAGTACAGGAGAAAGAGGAGATCCTGAACCAGAGAATTAAGGATCACAATTTTCAGGGGGGTTTTCTTTTAGATGACAAGGGGACCGATGTGATCTCCGGGAAAGATTTTTCAGCCGAGGATTATTTTAAGGAAGCCATGAAAGGAAAAACCTTTGTGTCCACACCTACATACGATGAGGATACGAAGTCAATATTTTATGCGGTTTCTGCGCCGTTATGGAAGGATGGCATTCCTGGTACAACACCGGTCGGCGCTGTCGTTTATGTCCCGGACGGTGAATTTTTGAATGATGTCATGCGTTCCATCAAAGTAGGAGATGGCGGCACTGCATTTATGCTTGATGCTAAAGGAATTACGATTGCCGATATTAGTTCAGAAAATGTCGGCATCGAGGATAGCATTAACCTGGGACAAGAGAACTCTAAACTGAAAAAGTACAGCGAGATCTGTAAGAAGATGGTAGCTGGAGAAAATGGAACCGGTACCTACTCTTATGGAGGAAAGACGAAAGTGGTCGCCTATTCTCCGATCCAGGATATGAACGGATGGAGCATCGGTGTCGCTGCTGTGCGGAGTGAATTTTTAGGAATGTTCTACCTGTCGCTGATCGTTACGATCATTTTTGTCATAGCCTTTACATTTTTGGGCATCCGAAGTGGCGTGCAGTTGGGAAAGAATGTTGTGAGACCGATCGCAGAAGTGGTGGAGCGGCTCAAGCTCCTGGCAAAAGGAGATCTTCATGCAGATACTCCGATTCCAGAGACAAATGACGAGACGGCGACGCTGATGAATTGTTTATCCGAGACGGTGGAAGATCTGAAAGGTGTTATATCGGATATTGATGAGCATTTGGCAAATCTGTCAGATGGAAACTTCCTGATAAATGTCGATAGTGATTATAAGGGAGATTTTGTACAGATCAGTGAATCCTTCCGGGGAATCGTTGCTTCTTTGAGCAATGCCATGAGGGAGATTGACAGCAATGCAGAGTATGTGCAGAATGGAGCTACTGACTTGTCAGGCGCGGCACAGCTTCTGGCAGAGGGTGCTACCGATCAGGCGAGCGCTATTGAAGAGCTGACAGCAACGATTACAGAGGTATCGGAGAAGATTACTGTGAATGCGAGAAATGCTGTCAATGCGAAAACAATTGTTGCGGGTATGGGAGAGCAGATCCTGGAAAGCAATGAGCACATGAAAAAAAATACGGAGGCCATGAACAACATCAAGGAAGCTTCGAATAAAATTGCTGAAATTATCAGCAGCATAGAAGAGATTGCCAGTCAGACGGCACTCCTGGCGCTGAATGCGTCCATAGAGGCGGCGAGAGCAGGAGAGAATGGAAGAGGGTTTGCTGTGGTGGCTACACAGGTGGGAGTGCTGGCAGATCAGAGTTCAGAGGCGGCGAGAAATACAAAGGATCTCATCCAGAATGCGATTGAAGCAGTGGAAGATGGAATGGAGCTGGCAAATTCTACAGCGGAATCGTTACTTTCCGTAGTGGACAATGTGAAGCTGGTAAATAACTCCATGGCGGAGATCGCTGAGGCCTCAGATAATCAGGCGCTGGCAGTGGCTCAGATCACAGAGGGAATCAATCAGATCGCAGGCGTTATCGAGTCGAATACGGCTACCTCAGAGGAGAGCGCTGCGGCATCGGAAGAACTGTCAACCCAGGCAAATATGCTGAAGGAACTGGTGGGAAGATTCCAATATGAAAATTAATCCATGCTTTCAGAGCCGGACCTGCGTCCGGCTCTTTTTGTGTGCAGGGTATAGAAATCCATCAATAGGTTCAGTTTTTTGTTGTTGAGTTTAGAAATCTATGATAAAATGGTAATAATAGTTTTTGATATAGAGGAGGACGTTACCGTGAAACAATTTTTTGGTATGAGCCAGAGCGGAGACTTGCAGGAGGCAGTCCGCGGAGTGAGCAATCCTCAGCTAATTATGCTGTTTTCCAACGGTGATCAGTTTGAGGACCATGTGAAAAAGTTAGAAGCGCTTTTTCCCAATATTCCTAGTATCGGATGTATCGGTATGAGCTACGACAGCAGAGTAGTTGAAAAAGGCGTGGGAATCCTTGCATTTTCGGATGGCGTCAGCGTAGCAGTGAATGTACTGGAGCAGGCTTCCACGATGCCGGTAAAATATATTGAACGGTTGGAGAAGGATGTGGCAGAAGTTAATGCTTCACAAAAAGATACCATCTGTATTGATTTTTGTTCTGGAAACGATGCCTGTGTTCTGACAACGATCCACAGTGTGTTGAAACGAAAGAACATTTCTCTGGTAGGAGGAACTGGAGACGCTGGCAAAGTTTCTGCCAATGGTAAAGTCTACGAGGATGCGGTGGCCTATGCCCTGGTCAGAAATAATAACGGCAGGGTAAAAGCTTACAAGGAAAATATCTATCGTCAGATGGGGAATTATCGTTTTATCGCCTCCAAGACAAAAAAATCGGAGTACATATTGGGAGAATTGAACGGCAAACCGGCCAAACATGTGTATCAGCAGATTCTCCATGTAACAGAAGAAGAAATATTAACTCAGACCTTTAAGAATCCTTTTGGAAAGATCAATGGGAATGAAACCTGTATCATTTCTATTAAAGACATATACAAAAATGGTCTGACATGCTTTCGGCAGGTAAACGATTCCGATGTGCTTATTCTGCTTGAGCTGGGGGACTACAAGGAAATCGTGAAAAATACCATCCGTAAAATCTATCAGGATTTTCCGAAGATCTCTGCCGTATTTTCTGTAAACTGTCTGTTCCGGTATTTGCTGTTTACGGAAAACCATTATATGCAGGAATACCTGAAAGAAATGGGGACGTTAGGCAATCATGCGGGCTTTGTAGGATATGGAGAGCACTATAACAATCAGTTCGTGAACCAGTCCATGACTTGTGTGGTATTTGAATAAAGGAGGATGAAGGAAATGCGATTTAAGAAGAAAGACCATAATTTAGATGCCCATCCCATTTTGCACGTGATGGGAAGTTTAAAGGACTATCAAAAAGACCTTGTGCAGAAGGAAGTAGATTCGCTGAATCAGTTGGGCATGGTAAACCATTCCTTCCTTGGGGTTCTTGATCAGGCAGAAAATTTCCAGCAGACTTTACAGGATTTTGAGGGTACTTTTTCTAATATTAATCAGATATCCGGTCAGTTTGAGACGATAAAAAGTGAGATTGCCCAGTCGGTAAACCAGGCACAGAATGAGGTGGAGGAGCTCAAATCCAGTTCCCAACAGGTAGAAGCCCATTTTGAAGAGATGAAAGGCACCTTTGATGATTTCAAGGCAGCAGTGCAGCAAATAAAAAAATGTACGAACAAAATCACTTCGATTGCGGAACAGACAAATATTCTTGCTTTGAACGCCTCGATCGAAGCAGCGAAAGCGGGGGAGCACGGGAAAGGTTTTGAAGTGGTCGCTGAAGAGGTCAAGAGCCTGGCAGATGAAGTTAAAAATATGGTGGCAGCGGTAGAGGCGAGTATCGCTGATGTAGAAGAAGATACGAACAAACTGCATTCCGATATTGACACCTCCCAGCAGGCTTTGGGACAAAGTCTTGAGAAGGTGAATCAGACCTATGAGATGTTTGACCAGATCACGGAAGCGGCGGAGGGTGCCACTGCCGTTCAGTCCGAGATCTCTAATGTCATTGACGACTCAAAGAGAGCACTGCAGAACGTCAATACTTTCTTTGACAAGACGAAAGATCAATACCAAGAAGTTATGAAACATATTAACCATGCCAGCAAACTGGGGACGACGAAGAGTGCGATGTTTGAGGATGTGGATAATATGCTGTCCCAGATCGCTCCTATGATAGAAGAATATGAGGCATAATAAACAGAGACCGGCTGTCATGTATTGATGAGCCGGCCTTATTTTTTGTTTTACAAAAATTAATGTTTCTTTTATATTTCATCAAAAAAGTTTTGTTGTGCCATATAGGATTGTATGTTATAATGCAGGTGTGTTTTTATTAAAGGAGGATTAAAATAGATGAACATGCTGGATGAATTAAAGGGATTGGGCGTTGATGTAGACGAAGGGATAGCGCGTCTTACAGGGAATCCTGCATTTTATGAGAAGATGCTTTTTCGATTTCCGGAAATGCTTTCTAAGTCATCTGTGGATCCGGATTTTGATTGTAATGATTATGGGGAAGTGATCGAACTGGCACATGCCATCAAGGGCGCTACAGGAAATTTGTCTCTGACACCGCTTTTTCAAGCATATGGAGAGATTGTGGCACTCTTAAGGGCAGAACAGCCGCAGCAGGCAAAAGAAGTTTTGCACCAGATCCTTCCGGTTCAGGAGAAGATCGTGGCGTGTATTGAGAAATATGCCTGATCGGTCCAAGCAAATGACTTTGGGGAGGTCAGAGATGAAAAAAAAGAAAAGTATATTGATTGTTGATGATGTTGAGATTAACCGTATGATATTGGCGGAGATTTTTCATGATGATTACACGATCGTTGAGGCCGATAGCGGTGAAAGAGCCATTGAGATCTTAAACGACAGTGAACATTTTGAGATATCCGCGGTTCTTTTAGATCTGCTTATGCCTGGCATAAATGGGCTTGAAGTGCTAAAGAGGATGAATGAGAGTGGAAAGATACAGAGTGTTCCTGTATTTCTTATAACGGCGGCGGATAGCCAGGAAATGCTGCTGGAAGGATATCATCTTGGGGCTATTGATGTTATCAGAAAGCCATTTATGACACATTTCCTTAAGTGTAGGATCGGCAATGTAATTGAGCTGTATGCGCACCGAAATGAACTGGAAAGTGTCGTGGAAGAACAGGTGCGCAGACTGAATTATATCAATCAGAATATGATCGAGACATTAGCTACGGTCATCGAGTTCCGTGATTGTGAGTCCGGTGAGCACGTTAAGAGGATCAGTGAACTGACGGGAATATTGATGAAGGAAGTAAGTGATGCCTATCCAGAGTATCATCTTTCCCAGAAGGAGATTGATAAAATTGCGGCGTCATCCGTTCTACACGATGTTGGAAAGATATCCATTCCAGACATGATCCTGAATAAGCCGGGTAGGCTTACGAAGGAAGAGTTTGAGATCATGAAGGGGCACACCGTGAAGGGATGTGAGATTCTTCAGAATATTCCGAACATTATGGACGAGGGACTGTATAATTACAGTTATGATATTTGCAGACATCATCATGAGCGATGGGACGGGAAGGGATATCCCGATGGCCTGAGTGGAGATGATATTTCTGTATGGGCGCAGGTAGTATCGGTGGCTGACGTCTACGACGCCCTTACTGCCAAGAGAGTGTATAAGGACGCATTTAGTCATGAAAAGGCTGTACAGATGATTTATGATGGAGAGTGTGGTACCTTTAATCCAAAGATACTGGAGGTCTTTGAAAAGGTTAAGGATAAGCTTAAGAAAAATGAGGAAGAAATGAGACAATAAAGAATAACAGCGGAGGCTGTATACACAAAACCCCATGTCACTTCATAGATGACATGGGGTTTTGTGTTGGAAATTTTTAATGACGGGAGAGGATCAGTAGCCGACCTTCTTTCCTTTCTTCGTCATATATCCAGTGATTCTTTTTGCTTTATAGTCCGCTTTTTTGCGGGAGTCTGGTACTTCTGGATCGGTAGGATCATAATTGATTCCGCCGGTGGTTTTTATGACAGGCGACTTGCCGAGAGGCCCTGGTTTTGAAGCGTTGCCTTTTACGATCTTTACAGTTGTTCCGGTAGAAGCATAGTCATAGATCCATTTGGCGTCTGCCACGGTCATACGGACGCAGCCTGCAGAGGCGGGAGATCCGAGTCGGTTATAGGTAGAGGATGGCAGAGCATAGTGTGACTGGGCACCTACGGCGATGGCGTGGAAATACACATTCCCCACGATGTGGGAAGCCCATCTTGCATAGACAATGCTGTCATCTGGTTCAACCATTGTTTTTAAGGTATATTTTACCGACTGGCCGTTGGTGCAGATGGAGTAAGTACCCAGTGGGGTGTAGGAAGAATCTTCATTCAATCCGCTGGTTCCGGCATTTGTCCATGTGTCACGTCCTACAGATACGGAACAGGTCTTGATCGGAATATCGTACTTCTTCGTCTCTTCATTATATAAGTAGATCGTTACTGCGCAGGCAGCCCGGTTTAATTCAATATACAGACGATTTGTATTGGAAGAACTGCTCTTTTTCAGATTTACGATATCTGTGAGATCGGTCTGTTTTTTATTGTTTACGTAGTAGAATTTATAGGTCTTTCCTGCATATTTTTCATAGAACCAGCCGTTCTTACCTAGATCTTTTTTCCTGAGGCGATAAGTTTCCTCGTCTAGTAAAACTTTCTTACCCCAACTGGTGTAACCATAGACCTGAAGCTTGTACTTGCCCTTTTCTTCATTTGGTACCTTTAGGGATATTTTTTTCTTACCGGAAGTTCCGGTTACGACATAAGAACCTTGCTTTTTCAGCTTCTTTCCATTTACCTGATATAAAACAAAACAAACCTTCTTTATGTTGCCAGGTATGTATGGGTTGGTAAGTTTATAAAGACAGGTGGCATTTTTCTTTCTGGAAACAGAAAGGGTTCCGCTCTGGACCCGTTCATCTGCCAGCGCTGTCATGTCCAGTGTCTGGGTGTTATTGTTATTATCTGTTAGGACTGCCTTAATGGTATAAAGGTCCAAAAGATAATCCAGCTTTTTCAGCGAAACTTCTGCGTAATATTTGCTTCCGTCAGATTTTTTGCTAGTACCTGTGACAGTGGTCATTTTTTTGCCCTTGCTGCTATAGATCTGAAAACGAACTTTCTTTACTCCATACACATTCTTTAAACCATCCAGATTGATACCGAAGGATTTTTTCTTCTCCAGGGATTTTGATTTCTGAATCAAAAAAGTTTTCTGGGTGGGGGCGATATGGTAAGAGCTTGTCGCCAGGGTGAGGGGAGTTCCAGAGTTTCCGTTATCCAGAACCAGTTTTACATTCCATTTTCCATAAGCGGTGCCCGCCTGGGCAATGTTGGCGTTGAATGTCATATTTCCCTCAACAAAAGGTGTCTTAAGTGCAATAGTTTTTGCGTTGTTTTCACCAGAACCATCTGGCCAGGCAGCAACATATACCTGCTTGTCCTCTCCAGGAATAACCACATCGCCGGCTGGAACAGAGGAAGTAACCGTGATCGTACGGGTTGTGCTTGCATTGCTGCCCTCTGTTTTCATGGAAAGATTTCCGGTGTGAACGGAAAAATCACAGGTTCCAGCAGAAACTGTGGAATCTCCTACCAGTATATTGACGTTATATTCATCGAATACACCGTTCAGGGATTTTAATGAAAAGTTACCTGTATAGGTGCCGTTTGTGCAATTATCTGCGGTAAGTGCTATGGTTTCCTGATAAGCGACCGCTGGATTATTCTTGCGGGATACCTGGAGTGTCATGGAATTGTTTGTTCCAGGATCCAGTCCCTGTACCGTGTAGGTGCAGATTCCGGCAGAACGGTTTGCGGATACGCTTGCTGTCTGTCCGGCTGCCTGTGCCGGGTGTGAAATGAGACCCAGCATAAGAAGCAGTGCTGCTGATAACGTAAAAAGGTGTCTGATAATATGTAGTTTCTCTTTCATGTCATACCTCCTTATTATTTGGAATAGCCCGTCGTCGGGCTACCATCCTATTTTCACATGTTTTCTCGATTTTGTCAATATACCCGCGGCGGTGGAGCATTTATCGCCGGTTTTATTTTGAGCTCATTTTTGACCCTAAAAAATAAAAAAACTGCTTGCAATATAAAAAGAAGTATGATAGTATATTTGTTGTTAGGCTTCATATAGCGCGTAATTGCGAATTGGACTTAAAAAGCTCTGTGTTAACAAAAATCTGGCTCCTTGGTCAAGCGGTTAAGACATCGCCCTTTCACGGCGGTAACACGGGTTCGATTCCCGTAGGAGTCATAAAAATCTATGGAATTTGCAGGAGGACTTGCATAAATCTGGGTTTTATGGTATATTATTAATGTATGGCGACATAGCCAAGTGGTAAGGCGTGGGTCTGCAACACCCTGATCACCAGTTCGAATCTGGTTGTCGCCTTGGCAAAGAAAATGCTTTCATTTGTATGATACAGATGAAAGCATTTTTTGTATTCTCTAGGCCTCTTCTCCTGTCTCTGTCTTTCGGGAAAACAAAAGCAAAAGGATCAAAAGAAGTCCAATAATTAAAATGAAGGTCTTGTATTTATCGAAGTAGTGGAAAAAGACATCCCGGTAATTATAAAAATAGTAACCCAGGCAGATGAGCAATGTATTCCATATGGTGATGCCGATGGAAGAGAAGATTACGTAAGCGGGATAGCTTTGTCCGCAGGCGCCAGCCACGAAGGCTATGTAAGTACGGCAGATGGGGATGACTCTCCCCACACAGACGGCGAGTCTGCCCCGATCGCCAAAGGTGCGGTAGGATGCCAGGATGGGTTTCTTGCTGGAAGGAAACCGGGTCATGATCTTTTCCAGCAGGGGAGAACCGCCATAGCGGCCAATGGCATAGGTGAGACTGGTGCCCGCCAGACCAGCGGCGCTGCTATAGAGGATAAGAAGGGGCAGAGAAAGACCGATACCCGCCCCAAAGGCGCCGGCAAAGGGGAGGACGAGTTCGCTGGAGATGGGAAAGCATGCGTATTCCAATGCGATGAGAAGGATGATGGCCGGTGTGCCATAAGATTCGATCCATTGTAACAACTGATCCATAATACCTCATTCTGCGCACAGGGAAGGCGTGCGCGTAATTACATCGTTATTAATATATATGGAGGCGGACCGGCAAAAATGCCAATGGTTTCCGAAGAAATAAGGGCGCCTGCGTTGACGAAGTGAAATTAACTTGGTATAATAAAATTTATATGCAAACAATGGAGGAGGAATTCTTTATGAAATCATCGTACAATCCAAAGGAGATTGAGAAGAAATGGCAGAAAATATGGGAGGATGAGAAGGCATTTGCGGCGACAAATGATTTTTCCAAGCCAAAATACTATGCTCTGGTAGAGTTCCCTTATCCATCGGGACAGGGACTACATGTAGGACATCCGCGCCCCTATACAGCACTGGATATTGTGGCACGTAAAAAGAGAATGCAGGGCTACAATGTACTTTATCCTATGGGCTGGGATGCCTTTGGGCTTCCCACCGAAAATTATGCGATCAAGAATAAGGTTCATCCAAAGGAAGTAACTAAAAATAATGTAGCTAAATTTAAGGCACAGTTGCAGTCACTGGGCTATTCTTTTGACTGGGAGCGGGAGGTAAATACAACGGATCCTGATTATTTTAAATGGACCCAGTGGATTTTCCTTAAATTGTTTAAGGCAGGGCTGGCGTATAAATCGGAGATGCCTATCAACTGGTGTACCTCCTGTAAATGCGGTCTTGCCAATGAGGAGGTTGTAAATGGTGTCTGTGAGCGCTGTGGCAGTGAGGTAGTCCGCAGGGTAAAGAGCCAGTGGATGTTAAAGATCACAAAGTATGCAGATAAACTGATCGATGATCTGGATGACGTGGATTACATCGAGAGAGTGAAGGTTTCTCAGAAAAACTGGATCGGTCGTTCCAATGGTGCCGAGGTAGATTTTCAGTTGAAGGATAAGGAAGAGAAGTTGAGGATCTACACGACACGCCCGGACACGCTTTTTGGCGTCACCTATATGGTGGTGTCCCCAGAGCACCCCTATCTGGACAAGTACAAAGATGAGATCAAAAACTGGGATGAGATTCTGGCATACCGGGAGATGGCAGCGAGAAAGTCTGATTTTGAGAGGACAGAGCTTGCCAAAGAAAAGACGGGTGTGGCTATCGATGGACTGTCAGCAGTCAACCCGGTTAATGGAAAAGAGATTCCAGTGTGGGTGTCGGATTACGTCCTCATGAGTTATGGTACCGGTGCCATCATGGCAGTACCTGCCCACGACGAGCGTGATTGGGAATTTGCCAAAAAGTTTGAACTTCCGATCATCGAAGTTATCCAGGGAGGAAATGTGGAAGAAGCCGCCTATACGGATGTGGCCACAGGAACTCTCGTGAACTCTGGTTTTCTGAGCGGCAAATCCGTAGCGGAGGCGAAACAGGCGATCGTTGAATGGCTGGAAAAAGAAGGTGTCGGTACTGCGAAGACAAACTTTAAGCTTCGTGACTGGGTATTTTCGAGACAGCGTTATTGGGGAGAGCCGATCCCTATCGTAAAATGTGAAAAATGCGGATATGTGCCGGTTCCTGAAGAACAGCTTCCTCTGGAACTGCCGGAGGTAGATAACTATATGCCTACCGATAATGGGGAGTCCCCTATCGCAAATATCCGTTCCTGGGTGGAGACCACCTGTCCGTGCTGTGGCGGAAAGGCGGAACGAGAGACGGATACTATGCCCCAGTGGGCGGGATCTTCCTGGTATTTCTTGAGATATATCGATCCGAATAACGATGAGGCGCTGGCCAGCCGCGAGGCGATGGATTATTGGCTTCCAGTAGACTGGTACAACGGTGGTATGGAGCACACAACTCTCCATCTTCTGTATTCCCGGTTCTGGCATAAGTTTTTGTATGATCAGGGAGTGGTGCCTACAAAGGAGCCTTATCAGAAAAGAACTTCTCATGGTATGATCCTTGGGGAAAATGGAGAGAAGATGAGTAAATCCAGGGGAAATGTAGTAAACCCCGATGATATTGTCAATACTTATGGTGCGGATACCCTTCGTACTTATGAGATGTTTATTGGTACTTTTGATGCGGCTGCGGCATGGTCCGACGACGGAGTCAAGGGCTGCCGGCGTTTTCTTGACCGTGTGTGGAAACTTCAGGATATGGTTGTAGATGAGCAAGGCTATTCCAAAGACCTGGAGACGAAGATTCATCAGACGATCAAAAAGGTAAGCAATGACTTTGAAACACTTAAATACAATACAGCGATCGCGGCTATGATGGCGCTGATCAATGAGTTCTATAAGGCGGAGAAGCTGACGAGAGACGATTTTAGGACGCTGCTTCAACTGCTGAATCCGGTGGCGCCTCATATGACAGAGGAGCTCTGGGAGATTATGGGATACGAAAATCATCTGTTTGAAAACGCTTGGCCTGAGTATGAGGAAGAGAAGACCGTGGAAAAAATGCAGGAGATCGCTGTCCAGGTCAACGGAAAGGTGAGAGCTGCGGTGAAACTTGCCATCGACGCTGACAAGGATACGGCGATTGCTGCCGGAAAAGAAGCGGTGGCTGAAAAGATTGCCGGCATGAATATCGTAAAAGAGATCTATGTGCCGGGAAGGATCATTAATATCGTAGTGAAAGGCTGATGATTATGACAAACGAAGAAAAACTGGGCTCTGCTCCGCTGTTTCGATTGATGATGAGTATGGGGATTCCGACCCTGGTGGCTCAGATCATTAATCTTTTGTACAATATCATAGACCGGATCTATATCGGTCATATTCCAGAAGTGGGGGCAACTGCGCTGACCGGGGTGGGACTGGCGCTGCCCATGATCGTGATCATTTCAGCTTTCAGCGCATTTGTGGGGGCGGGCGGAGCCCCGCTCTCTGCCATTGCACTGGGAAGAGGAAAGAAAGAGGAGGCAGAACGGATCCTGGGAAACGGATTTTCTCTTCTTCTTATTTTTTCCGCCTTTCTTATGATTTTATTTTTTATCATAAAAAGACCGGTTTTGTTCCTGATCGGGGCCAGTGATGCCACCTTTCCTTTTGCGGATGAATATATGACCATTTATATATTTGGTACGCTTTTTGTGCAGATCTCCCTGGGGATGAATCCTTATATCACAGCCCAGGGATGTTCTCGCACGGCGATGCTGTCGGTGCTGATCGGCGCGGTACTGAATATCGCGCTGGATCCACTGTTTATCTTTGGGTTTGGCATGGGAATCCGTGGAGCGGCACTTGCTACGGTGATCTCACAGTTTGTCAGTGCAGTCTGGGTTCTTCGGTTTTTGACGAGAAAAGAACGGGCGATGGGAATTCGGAGAAACAATTTGAAAATACAGGGAAAGATTGTGGCAAAGATTATGTCTCTTGGCGTCGCGCCCTTTATCATGCAGGCGACAGAGAGTTTTATTTCTATTGTGATGAATAGTGGTCTACAGCGATATGGTGGAGACATGTATGTGGGGACGCTGACCATCATGCAGAGTGTGATGCAGTTTGTGAGTATTCCGGTCAGCGGTTTTACCCAGGGAGTTCAGCCTATTATGAGTTATAATTTTGGCGCTGGAAATATAGAACGGGTAAAGAAAACGTATTTTACCATGCTGGGGATCGTTATGTCTTATACCATTCTGCTCACCATATCGATCATGGCGGTACCGGGGATATTTGCCAGAATGTTTACAGACAGTTCAGAATTGATCCTGTTGGTGGAAAAGATCCTGCCGGTATTTGTCTGTGGAATGTTAGTATTTGGTGTGCAAATGTCTAGCCAGACCACATTTCTTGCGCTAGGGCAGGCGAAGATATCGCTGTTTATCGCCCTTTTGCGAAAAGTGATCCTTTTGATTCCGCTGGCGATCATCCTGCCAAAACTGACAGGAGATGTGATGTTTATTTACTATGCGGAGCCGATCTCTGATGTGACGTCGGCGCTGACCTGTGGTATTTTATTTGCCTGTCTATTTGGAAAAATATTAAAGCGGAGCAAAAAATAAGCTTTGTTGATTTTTAAGAGGGCTGCGATTTTCAGAAAGCCCTTATTCTCTAGTCAGTAAGGTTCTTTGCATGCGGAGCGGAGAATCAGCTTTGCTGATTCTCCAGAGGTGCGCGGTTCTCAGCCGCACCTTTTTTTATGCTCTAAGGTCGAAGTTATAGCGCTTGACAGCTGCTGGCGGGGTCGGAGAATCGTTTTCTATAAAGTCATGGACCAGGTCGATGTCTTTTTCTTTGGCGAGGAATTCGGAAGTGAAGCTATAGCCTTGCTCGTTGATGGCATCTTTTAATAATTCCACATTTTTTTCTAAAAGCTTTCGTGCCGCTTCTTTTGCGGCATAAAACTGAGTGGAAATGCTAGTGTGGTCTTTTGTGATGTGAATGTCCAGTGTTCCCAGGGAATCCATCTCCAAGTGAAGGAGAACCTTGAGATTGTCCTTGGATTTTTTCAGGGCGTTTTTCCTTGTCATCACATAGAGATCACCATGAGCATTTTGCTGGGATAACTTCAGCGGAAGCTGCATGTAGGCGAATTGTTCGTTTAACATCTTCATAAAGGCAAGATTCTGCTGTAGATCCGAGGTGGTGTTGATGATCTGTTCACCGGAATTTCGTGTGGCAAACATCCGACTCAGGTTCGTGAGGTCGGAAAACTGCTGCTGCATCCGGTTGTAGAGGGTATCTATGCTTCCTTCTTCTTTCAGTCCCTCGGGAGAGAGGGTCCACCCGGATAAAAACTGACCTTTGACTACTTTTTGGAACGCCTTTTGTGACACCAACTGATGAAGTTCTTCATCGGGAAGGGTAGCAAGGGTGTTTTTTATATTTGTCAGTAGTTCCCTGGCTGTCAGATCTCCTTTTTCCAGAGCCGTAAGGAGTTCTTTATTTTCTGTATATTTTCCCAGAAGATCAGACAGGGCACCGCGTTCCTCCGCGGTGAGCAGATGGCCGGTCTGTTCTGGAATAAATTCGGTGAGTTTTGTCTCTGCGCTCGCTAGAGAAGAGGCCCGGTCGGTAATACCGTTCAGAAGCTGCTTCATTCGGGCAAAAGGTGAAGTGGCAGTTTGTCCGGCAGCTTGGTTATCTTCGGTTGCTTCTGGGGGAATTTCCTGGTTCTCTTCTCCGGGAAGAAGCTCAGTACCTTCTGCCGCCTCGGCTCCCGGAGCTGCGGTAAGGTTTGCCTGGAGCTGTGTGGCGGTGAGGTTTTGTTCTTCTAAGGAGGGAAGGGATTGCAGCACCATATCCAGCACTTCTCCTGTGGCATACCGGGCGATGGATGGATTTTCTTCTGCAAGTCCGGTAAGAAGTTCATTGACGGAGTCTGCCAGGGCATCCATCCGGGTCAGGAGCTGGTGCGTCTGCTTGTTGTACTGGTCAAATTGGGTTACGGTTGCCATGTCCATCGGCATGCCTAGCCGTTTCATCGTGATCACAGAATTTACATCCGCATCCGGGTATTTGGCACACAACTGCAGGGATTCGGCAATATTTTCCCGGCTGATGGACTGCTGGTTCAGGAGAAGGCTTCTGACAATTTCCAAATTTCTAGGACTTTTTGGGAGTCCTGCCTCTTCGAGTGCCTGTTCAATGGTGTCCTCCATCCCCAGAAGATATGCCTGGGATATCGCCTTCATGTAGATGGTACCGCTGTCCAGCCCTGTGATCTGAAAAGCAGCTTTTTGGCCGATGGAGTATTGGGAGGCTTCTGGAAGTTTTCCCGTAAATGAAGAACCGTCTTCCATTGAGATGGTGATCTCATTGCCATGAATATCGCTTACGACGCCTTTTAAGGTCTCTCCTTCTCTCACCGTGATGGTGCCTCCTCCGGCACGAAAGGTACGTTTGGCAGAGGCAGTATTCATACTGCCAGACTGATTTTGATTGTTGTGTACGCTGTTGCTTGAAATAGGCATGAAATCGACTCCTTTTACCAGTTAGTTGGAAATTCTGCTGAAACTATCTTTTTCTATCTTTATTATCGTTAAAAGTAGTTGATTTTTCAAGAGAGGATGCACGGAAAATTGCATCATTCCCAAATTTTTTACGAATATCATCCACTGCTTTTTCCAATTGTCCCTGTTTCATGTAATATTTGCTGTCGGTAAGATTGATCTGACGAAGAGGCTCCCTGGTGAGCTTCGAGGTAGATACACCGAGCAGCCGGATCGGGGAACCGTCCCACAATTCATCGAAAAGTACACAGACAGAGTTGTATAATTCGCTGGTGGTGTTGGTAGCAGAAGCCAGGGTACACTGATGGCTGATGTGGCGGAACTGGCTGTCTTTGATGGAAACGGCGACTACCTGCGCCATGAATTCATCTGCCCGGAGACGGCTGCCCACGGATTCGCATAGTTTTAGCAGGATGTTTTTGGCTTCCCCGGCATCGGTGACATCTCGTGGGAGTGTGGTGGAATTGCCGCAGCCCTTGGCGTCTTCCTGTTCGTTCATCACTGGAGAGATGTCGATCCCATTGGCGTAGTCGTGGATAGTAGCACCGTGCTTGCCCATGTGGGACTGTAAGATCGCCTTGTCTGTCCGAGCGAGCTCGCCGATGGTTCGGATTCCCAAATTGTATAGTTTTTTGGCAGAAGCGTGTCCGACAAAAAATAGATCGCTCACCGGAAGATGCCACATTTTTTCCTTTATTTCATTAGGAAAGAGACTGTGGACCTTGTTCGGTTTTTCAAAATCCGATGCCATCTTGGCAAGGAGTTTGTTGGTGGATACACCGATATTTACCGTGTAGCCAAAACGATGATAGATCTCTCGCCGGATTTGTTCCGCTGCCTCTACGGGAGAATACCTAGACAGCAGCGGGCAGCCACTCATATCAGCAAAAGCTTCATCTATGCTGTATTGTTCTACTACAGGGGTGACTGTTCTGAGATAGGCGATGAGTTCATTGGAAAATATCCTATATAAATGGTGTCTGGGAGGTACGATGAGAATATCTGGACATTTTTTTCTAGCCTCTGTCAGAGTTTCCGCGGTCTTGATGCCGAATGCTTTGGCAGGCATGCTTTTGGCGAGAACGATGCCATGGCGGTTCTGTTCATCGCCCCCTACCACGGAAGGGATTGTTCTCAGATCCAGGGTCTCATTCAGTTCTGTGAGACGGTATACCGCTTCCCAGCTCAAATAAGCGTTATTGACATCAATGTGAAAAACGATCATGGTATCATCTCCCCCTGACTCAAAAAACATTAAAGACTTCAATGTGAAAACAATTTTATCACAAGAACAAATGTTTGTAAAGAAGGACTTGCATAAAATGAGGGAGGATGATAGAATAAGTGCATACATTAATGCTAGGAGGTTTTATTATGTACCAAATAAATGACAATTATCTGAAATTACCAGGCAGTTATCTTTTTTCCACTATTGCAAAAAAGGTGAACGCGTACACAGAGGCGAATCCAGATAAAAAAGTGATCCGTCTTGGAATCGGTGATGTAACCCTTCCCCTGGCTCCAGCAGTGATCGCAGCGATGCATAAGGCGGTAGATGAGATGGCGGATGCGGCTACTTTTAAGGGCTATGCGCCGGATCTGGGGTATGAATTTTTGAGAAATGCTATCGCGCAGAAAGATTATAAAGCTAGAGGTGTGGATATTGCCATCGATGAGATCTTTGTCAGTGATGGTGCAAAGAGTGACTCCGGAAACATCGGAGATATCTTTTCCCAGAATAACCGAATTGCGGTGTGTGATCCAGTATATCCAGTATATGTGGATACGAATGCCATGGCAGGCAGAACCGGCGAGTACCTGAAAGATAAGGAATGCTGGTCCAATGTGATCTATATGCCATGTACAGCGGAGAATGATTTTGTGCCGGAGATTCCGAAGGAGATCCCGGATATGATCTACATCTGTTGCCCGAACAATCCCACAGGAACGACGTTGAACAAAGAGCAACTGCAGAAGTGGGTTGACTTTGCTTTGACAAATGGTGCTGTTATTATATATGATGCAGCGTATGAAGCATATATTTCAGAGGAGGATGTTCCACATTCGATCTTTGAGTGTGATGGCGCGAAAAAATGTGCTATTGAGATGAGAAGTTTTTCTAAAAATGCAGGGTTTACAGGAACCCGTCTTGGATTTACTGTGATTCCGAAGGAGTTGGTATGTGACGGCGTGTCTCTGAACAGTCTTTGGGCGAGAAGACATGGTACGAAGTTTAACGGTGCCCCTTATATCATACAGAGAGCCGGAGAGGCAGTGTACAGTGATGAGGGACAGAAACAGACGAAAGACCAGATCGCCTATTATATGAACAATGCAAAGATTATTAGAGAAGGGCTCACAAGTGCCGGCTATACGGTATTTGGCGGTGTGAATGCGCCGTATATCTGGCTGAAGACGCCGGATCAGATGACTTCCTGGGAATTCTTTGATCATTTGCTGGAAAATTACAATATTGTGGGAACTCCTGGAAGCGGTTTTGGACCGAGTGGAGAGGGATATTTCCGGCTAACGGCTTTTGGATCTCTTGAAAACACCAAAGAGGCAATGGAGCGGCTGAAAAAGTAATTTGCAACATCATTTTAATTGTAAATATAGTAAAGCGATATATGCGCAGAATGACGCGCAGGAATAGGGGGAAATATGAGTAAATGGAAAAAGGTTCTAGTGGGGCTTGTTGCACTGGGGATGGTTTTGATGCCGGTCTCCGTCTCAAAGGCGGATGCGGTAGAGGGAGATGAAAAACCCTATATATCCCTGGGAGCAGACCTTACGAAAGAACAGAAAAATACAGTTCTCTCTCTTCTGGATGTGACGGAAGAGGAACTGGCAGATTATGAAGTGATTCAGGTGACCAACAAGGATGAACATGATTTCCTGGATGAATATCTCTCGGATTCGGTGATCGGGACTAAGGCGCTTTCTTCTGTTCGCATCGAAAAAGCAGAAGAGGGAAAGGGTATCAGCGTTGTAACAAAAAATATTACCTATTGCACGAGTGGTATGTATACCAATGCCCTGATCACAGCGGGGATCAATGATGCCAAAGTAACGGTAGCAGGTCCTTTTAATCTGTCGGGAACGGCGGCCCTGGTAGGTGCCATGAAGGCATATTCTACGATGACCGGAGAGGATTTGAAAAAAGAAAATGCGGATGCCGCGACGAATGAGCTCGTATTGACCGGAGAGCTGGGGCAAGAGCTGGGAGCGGAAAAAGCGGAAGAACTGGTAGCGTTGGTAAAACAAAGAGTGCTGGACAGTGATGTGGAAACGGTGGAAGAGGTCAAAGAGATCATTAAAGAATCCGCCGGAGAATTGGATGTGAAGCTGACAGCCGAGCAGGAACAGAGGCTGGCGGCACTTCTGGAGAAGATCAAGGACCTGGATCTGGATGTGGATAAACTGAAACAGCAGGCAGAAGATGTGTATAACCGTCTCAAAGACCTGGACATCGATCTAGATCAGGCGAAAGGAATTTTTGGAAAGATCGTCCAATTTTTTACCGAGATCGCTGACAAAATTGCGAATTGGTTTGCCGGATTGTTTGGGTGACAACAGCTTGCCAGGCGTTATTTGGCGTCTTCGAGCTACTTTGGTATTGCTGCCTGGCAAAGTTTCAGATACCTGTATTTTCTGCAAATAAGTGTGGAAAGTACAGGTACTTTTTGTAAAAGAGGGGTAAACTTGTACTATGGTTCAATGGTGCCATTGAGCTAGCTCGATGGCGCTAATTTGAACCCTGCCTCCGACTTGTGATTTTCCAATTTGC
>CANRYS010000024.1 GCA_947644305.1 uncultured Roseburia sp. | reverse complement strand
TTTCTGCTGCGCTGTTTTTGTTCTTTACCGCGTCAGCGAATATTATATTATCAAACATATTCCATATTGTCAACACTTTTTTCAATTTTTTTTCGACTTTTTTTTTGAAGGTATTACAAATACCGAAAAATGGTTTGTTTTACCTGTATTTTTATGCTGACTTTAAAACCAATCTTAACAAAGTTCGTTATTCCTCCAAGTGTATTCCCTTTAACAAACCAGCCAGTGAAGTCATAGCCTCTTCCTCATCCTTATACTCCATCGCAGCTCCGCCAGAAGAAAAATCATCTTCTTCTGTCTCTAATTCGGGTGCGATATCTTCTGCTTCCTTCATGCTGAGTCGAATCTTTCCTTCCTCCACAGCCAGCACTTTTACTTTTACCTTCATTCCCAGCTTTACAACTTCTTTGGGAGATTTCAGAAATTTATTACAGATCTGAGAGATGTGCACAAGTCCCGTCAGACCATCCCCAAATTCCACAAAACAACCATAGGACTCGATTCTTGTAATCGTCCCCTCAGTGATATATCCTCTCTGAAGAGCATTTAATTTTTCCTCATGAAGCTTGGCCGCCTCTTCCTTTGCTACCTCTTTGGCGGAAAGTACCAACTTCTGTTTTTCTTCCTCTACTGTGATCACACGGACCTTCAGTGTCTGACCCATATATTGATCCAGGTCCCCTTCTTCTACATAGGTTAGAGCCAGTTGGGATGCTGGGATAAAACCCCGGATTCCCTCCACATAGGCAACAACGCCAGAAGGTACCGTATTTTTTACCCGCACCTCATAAATTCTCCGTTCTTCATAAGCATTTTTAAGAATTGCCCAACTGTCTGCCTCTCTTGCCTGCTTGAGAGACAGGACCGTTCTCCCCTGCTCATCCTCATAGAGCACGATAACACTCAATGTATCTCCCACTCTAATTTCATCCATAGCGTGAAAATCCGGATCATCGCTATATTCTGTCTGCGGGATCACTCCCTGGGAGAATGAATGAAGATCCAATAGAATTTCTTCTTCCTCCACAGATACAACCGTTCCTTTTATCCTGTCACCTTCCCGAAATTTTACAAAAGAGGCGTTGATCTCCTCTTCAAAATCTGCCATCGTCTCCATCTTTGTCTCCATTTTGTTCTCCTTATCCATTTATTTTCTTTCTATACTAGCTCGACGGCGCCGCCGAACTAACTCCTCATCTCAACCAATACATCTGCCAGTCTGGCAAACTCCTGAAGTTTCAACTTTTCTCCCCGAATACCCGCATCAAACCCTGCCCTGCTGATCGCCTCCGCTGCCTGCGCCTTAGAAAAGGGCAGCTCTGCGCTATTGGCAATCCCATTCTGCAGCGTCTTTCTCCTCTGGTTAAAGGACGCCCGGATCAACTGGAACAGCAGCTTTTCATCTCTTACCTCCACCGGCGTCTTCGCCAGACAGTCCAGTCGGATAACAGCACTTCCGACATTCGGCCGGGGAATAAAACAATTTGGCGGGACAAGGGCAGCGATACAGGGCAGCGCATAATACTGTACTGCCAGAGAAAGAGCCCCATAATCCTTGCTTCCGGGCTCTGCCTTCATCCGGTCTGCCACTTCTTTTTGCACCATCACTGTCACGTTGGCAAGAGGAACATGGCTCTCAAAGAGCTGCATAATGATCGGTGTCGTGATGTAATAGGGTAAATTGGCAACTACTTTGATCGGTTTTCCATCGTTATAGGTTTCAGCAATCTGCTCAATATCCTGTTTTAGTATATCGCCCTGGATAATATGAGCATTCCCATAGGGAGACAACGTCTCTTTTAGGATAGGAATCAGATTCTTGTCAATCTCCACCGCCAATACCTGTCTGGAATGCTCACATAGATACTGTGTCAGAGTGCCAATACCCGGACCGATCTCCAGCACAAAGTCCTCGGACGTAATCTGTGCTGCTTCTACGATCTTATCCAAAACATGGGGATCTATGAGGAAATTCTGTCCGAATTTCTTTTTAAAATTAAAGTTGTGTTTCTGTAGAACCTGTATCGTCTGCTGGGGACTACTAAGTTTTTCTTTTCCTGATTTTCCCATTCTTTCCTCTTTTCTCTCAGCTCGATGGCGCTAATTTGAACCCTGCCTCCGACTTGTGATAGCAGCAAAATAGCTAGGCGCTTGAATGAGGTGATGCGGTGGCATCATCGAATGAAAGCAACAACGCTATTTTGCTGCTAGCGCAGAACGAAACAGGGTTCAAATTGGCACCGTCGAGCTAGCTCAGATGATAAAGCCTTCTCGCGTTCTTTTCTGTAACCTCTATAACCTCATCTCGGTCAATCTGCTTTAAGTCAGCTATCGCCTCCACCACATAGGTCAAATTGGAGGAATCATTCCGCTTTCCCCTGTTTGGCTCTGGGGAGAGATAAGGACAGTCCGTCTCCAGCACAATATTTTCTAACGGAATCGCCTGCACCGTCTCCTTGAGTTTTCTCGCATTTTTAAAGGTTACAACTCCACCCACTCCGATGAAGAATCCCATTTTCACATATTCCTGTGCCATTTCCCGCGAATAGGAATAGCAATGGATCACTCCGCCGCACTCCCATGCCCTGGTCTGGCGAATGATCTGCATCGTATCCTCTGCCGCCTCCCGGCTGTGATAGATCACTGGCAGCCCGGTCTCTCTCGCCAGCTCGATCTGTCGTTCAAACCATCTTTTTTGTATCTCAGGGGAAGGTTCGTTCCAATAATAATCCAAACCGATCTCGCCGAGAGCTACCACTTTTTCATCTTGGGAGTGACAGCGGAGCCAGTCCATGTCTTTTTCCGACAAGTCCCCTGTCTCCGTGGGATGCACACCGATAGCGGCATACACATTTTCATACTTTGAGGCCAACGCAAGAGCCGCCTGACTGGTACATATATCTGCCCCAACAGAAACAACCGTGCACACCCCTTTCGAGGCGAGCCCGGTCAATAAATCTTCTCTATCTTTATCAAATGCTTCATCGTCATAGTGACTGTGAGTATCAAAAATCATAGGAATAGCTCCTCTCCTGCCAGTGCCTTGTCATAAAATGCTTTGGCGCCACCTATTAGCAGATCTCTGCTCCCGCTGGCATATCCTTTTCCGGCGTCAGCAGCGCAAGGTTACCGTCAGCATCCTCGGCACATAGCAACATTCCCTCGGAAAGTACTCCGGCTAGCTTGGCAGGTTTCAGATTTACCAGAACCATCACCTTTTTGCCAATCATCTCCTCTGCCGTATAATGGGCTTTGATCCCAGATACGATCTGCTTTACTTCGCTTCCAATACGAACTTTTGAGCACAGGAGTTTCCTTGAATTTTTAACCTCTTCACAAGAAATAATTTCCCCCACCTGGAACTGCATTTTCATGAAATCATCAAAGGTAATCTCTTCTTTTTGCTCGATGTCTATAATATCTTCTGGCAGGGACAACGGTACATTGTCCTCTGGTTTGCTATTTTTTTCATTTAATTTTGTCATAAATTCTCCCATATCAATTCGCGCAAATAAAATCTCTGGTTTCTCTGCCACCTTGGTTCCTGTAGAATAATCACCGGCCCGAAGTTCCTCTAGCTCGCTCTTTTCAGAGGCGATCTGATTCAGGATCTTTTCGGAAGTCTCCGGCATAAAGGAATCCAACAGTGTAGCTCCCACACGGATACCGTCCATCAGATTATAGAGCACGGTAGATAGACGCGGTTTGGTTGCTTCCTCTTTTGCAAGTACCCAGGGCATCGTCTCATCAATATATTTATTGCATCTCTTAAACAGCGTAAAGATTTCTGTAATAGCATCTGCCACACGCAGTCCGTCCATTTTCTCGCTGACTCTCTTTGGTGTCTCATTGATCACTGCTTTCAACTCATCATCAACAGGCTCTGCCACACCGGTATCCTCCACAATGCCGCCAAAGTATTTATTGGACATGGAGATCGTTCGGTTTACAAGATTTCCCAGAGTATTGGCAAGCTCCGAATTTACACGCTCTGCCACCAGCTCCCATGTGATCACGCCGTCATTCTCAAAAGGCATTTCGTGGAGAAGAAAATATCTCACGGCATCCACACCAAACTCTTCTACCATCTCGTCCGCATAGATCACATTTCCTTTGCTTTTGCTCATCTTTCCGTCTCCCTGCAACAGCCACGGATGCCCGAAAATCTGCTTTGGCAGAGGCAGGTCAAGGGCCATCAGCATAATGGGCCAGTAAATCGTATGGAAACGCAAAATATCCTTTCCAATCAGATGAAGGTCCGCCGGCCAGAATGTATCAAACAACTCCTCACCGTTTCCGTCCACATCATATCCCAGTCCAGTTATATAGTTACTGAGAGCATCCACCCAGACATATACGACATGATCTGGATCAAAATCCACAGGGATTCCCCATTTAAAACTTGTCCGGGATACACACAGATCCTGAAGTCCTGGCAGGAGGAAATTATTCATCATCTCATTTTTCCTGGATTCCGGTTGGATAAATTCAGGATGGGTATTGATATGCTCGATCAGTCGGTCCTGATATTTGCTGAGCTTCAGAAAATATGCTTCTTCTTTTGCCGGCTGGCAATCCCTTCCACAATCCGGGCACTTTCCGTCTGTGAGCTGGGATGACGTAAAAAAGGATTCACAGGGAGTACAGTACATTCCCTCATAGGTTCCTTTGTATATGTCGCCCTGTTCATAAAGTTTTTTAAATATCTTCTGCACCTGTTTTTCGTGGTCTTCGTCGGTGGTGCGGATAAATTTATCATAAGATGTATTCATCAAATCCCAGTTTCTCTTTAATTCATCAGAAACCGTATCCACAAACTCCTTCGGCGTAACTCCCATCTCTCCCGCCTTTAACTCCACTTTCTGCCCATGCTCATCCGAGCCCGTCTGGAACCGCACGTCATAGCCCTGGTTTCTCCTGAAACGCACAATGGCATCGGCGAGAACAATTTCATAGACATTGCCGATGTGAGGCTTGCCGGATGTATAGGCAATGGCGGTCGTCAGATAATAAGGTTTCTTTGCCATGTTTTTCATTTCCTCCGTTCTTTTTCGATTACCCCTTATTTTAGTGGGAAATGAAAGAATTGTCAACATATCCCGGATAAAATAACTAAAATGTGATTGTACTTTTTATGTATTTTTGATACAATGCATATATAAATATAGAAAGGAGGCAGCATGAATCAGGATATTAATTTCTGTGCATGCTTTCCGCATGTCCCGAGTTTTGCAAAAACTCGCTAATAAGTTCGGTAGAACTTATTTTATCCCGATCATGCGACGTAGCCATGAAAAAGAAACTACATAGGGCTTCGGCAGTCGTTTTATCTCTTGCCCTGCTGGCCTCAGTGTTTACCATCGCACCAAATGCTGACGCTGCGCCAAAGACGAAGAAGATCACCTTAAGCGCCAAGAAAAAAACGTTAACTGCCGGAAGTAAATTTAAACTGAAGGTAAAAAAGGTTAAACCAGCAAAAGCAAACAAGAAGGTAACCTGGAAATCCAGCAAAAAGACCATTGCCGCCGTAAGCAAAACCGGCGTTGTAACCGCTAAAAAAGCTGGTACTGCCAAGATCACCGCGACATCTAAAAGCAATAAAAAGGTTAAAGCGGTATGTACGATCACAGTGAAAGCTGCTAAAAAACCGACACCGCCGGCTGTCACACCGATTCCGACCAATGCACCGACAGCCACTCCTGGACCTACGGGACCGGCGCCCTCCAAAGAGCCTGAAGGACCAACTCCTACCCCGGCGCCCACACCTACGATCACACTTCCAGCGGATGCTCTGAAAGATTACGCAGATTTTAATGTAGGAACTGTGGTAAACTATGACAAAACAAAGGATGTAAACTTCTCCCATCTGGCAGAACAGCAGTTTGACATCGTATCCTTTGAAAATGAGATGAAGGGATATTCTCTATTGGATACGGAGGCTTCCAAGGCAGGAGACGGTACCCCCGTATGCCGATTCGAGAAAGCGGATGAGATGGTGGAATGGGCGATCTCACACGGTCTTAAAATCCGGGGTCATGTTCTGATCTGGGAGAATAGTATGGCAAATTCTTTCTTCCATATTGATTATGATGAAGATAAGGGGCTGGTAGATAAAGAGACTCTGTTAAAACGTATGCAGAGTTACTCCATGCAGGTTATCACCCACTTTGAGACCAAATATCCGGGAACCGTGATCGCATGGGATGTTATCAACGAGGCCATTGATCAACAGGCATCTAAGGAAGATCCGACCACTGGTCTTCGCCTCTATACCTCTGGTAACTTCTACAAGATTATCGGTGGAGATTATATCAAATACGCATTCCAGTATGCAAAAGACGCCGTAAAGGCTACGGGAGCGGATATCAAACTGTTTTACAATGATTTTAACTGCTTCGTAAACCCTAAAACTGGTTATATTGTAAAACTTATCAAGTACTTAAATGAAGATCCTGAGAATCCTCTTCTCGACTGCATGGGAATGGAAGGATACGTCCTTACTTACTGGCCAAATGCTTCCGATGTAAAGAATGCCATGACCCAGTTTGCCAAATGTGGCGTCCCAGTGGGGATCAATGAGCTGACTGTACGCTTGAATCAGAAAGAATCTGCAAACAAAAAAGAAGTTACAGAAAAGGATATCACTGCTCATGCACAGAAATACAAAGATATTTTCACTGCTTACTGTGACTTCGCAGTTGAAAATCCTGGCATGCTCACCAACGTAAGTATCTGGGGACTGTTAGATCGTCCAGACCTGGAAGCTGAATTTGAAAAACCAGAAAATGAACGTCACTATGATTACAATATTTATGGAACACATTCTGGACTCTTCAAAGCAGATTTTGAAGCAAAAGAGGCATTTTTCAATGTCATTGATGTATTAAAAGAATACTACTGATCCAAAATGATCTAACAAAAGCCCTTTCCGGTATAAGGTGAAATGAACACCTGCCTGAAAGGGCTTTTTTACTATTTTGGCGCTAGCGCAGGACGAAACAGGGTTCAAATTGGTACCGCCGAGCTAGCTTTTTGAAAGCGCTCAATCTCTTCTTTATAAGGCGCTGATGATTTTTTATCATCTGGGTTCTCTTTGATCCAGGGTGTCTCTAAAATCTTGGGGACATTCCGAAACCGCTCATCCGAGACAAACCGTAGCAGAGTCTCAAATCCTATATGTCCCTTTCCCACATTTTCATGACGATCCTTTTGGGCGCCGAGAGGGTTTTTGCTGTCGTTGATGTGGATCGCAGCGATCTGATCCAATCCAAGCACTTCATCAAAGTGTGCCAACACTCCCTCATAATCGTTTACGATATCATAGCCCGCGTCGTGAATATGACAGGTATCCAGGCAGACCCGCAGATGTTCGTGATAACGGACACCGTCATAGATCGCTTTTAATTCCTCAAAAGTTTTGCCGATCTCACTTCCCTTTCCCGCCATCGTCTCCAGTGCAATCATGACTGGCATATCCGCCGACATTACCTTGTCCAACCCCTCGATGATGCGGGCGATGCCAGCCTCCACACCAGCTCCCACATGTGCCCCAGGATGAAGCACCAAAACTTTAGCTCCCATCGCCGCCGTTCGCTCTAACTCGATGCCGAGAAATTCCACGGCGATCTCAAAGGTCTCCGGTTTTACTGTATTGGCAAGGTTAATGATATAGGGCGCATGTACGATAAAATTCTGTATGCCGTTTTCTGCCATGCACTGTCTCGCCTCTTCAATCCTTAGTTCTTCTAGTTTCTTACGTCTCGTATTCTGTGGTGCTCCGGTATAGACCATAAAGGTATTCGCACCGTATGAAAGCGCTTCTTTCACAGAACCGAGCATCATTTCTTTTCCGCTCATCCCTACATGGGATCCAAGTAAAAACATCGTTATCCTCCATTCTTTGATTGTCTAATTCTGCCATCTTACCTGCTGTCCCTTGATCACCGGATAAAGGAGCACACGATTACCTCGCAGGTTTTCCCGGTACATATTGACGGCAGAGATCTGATTGTTCTCGTAAGTTGTATAATAATATATTCCTTTGTCTACATTGCAGCAGGAACTATAGATCGTGATCTCATCCGCTCCATCCCCCATCCGCACGCATCCCCGCTGAATCGCCACAGAATTCAGGATGTGAAAAAACTGACTGATGCTCTCTGACTCGGTATCTCCAGAGACGGCATTGCAGCTAGTAAACGCCGCCCTGACAAATCGAGAGATAGAAGTAAGGTCTCCAGGAAGTCCAAAAGTTCCCATTCCCCGGCTGTAACAGTCCAGTTTCAACCGCTGAGAAAAGGTATCCTTTGGCCCCTCACAGGACAATCCCATATATTGATTCAGGTTGAATAGCTGAAAATCAAAGACAGGATCGTTGGTCAGAACCCCCACCGGATTGTCATACACCTTTAAGCCCTCCTTCAATGGTTCTACCACGATGGTGCTCTCTCTGTCCGAAAACATCCAGTGCATCGGCGACAGAGGGAGACTGTCGTTAAACCGGATTTCGGCTATATTGATTGTCTTCAGCTTCTCCTTTACTTCCGCAATGTCAGCGCACTGTCCCAGAATCCATGCCACGAATTCATAGGGCGCGATATTATCTTTTTCCGGCACTTCCGGCATATAAGTTGCATTTCCCGCGAATAAAAGTCCAGCTACACTCAGCCCTTTCTCATTGGTGGCATCATAATATAATGGATAACCGTCGGTAAAGTTTCCCATTCCGATCATCGCATAGTGGGTCTTCATATCCGGCACATTCCGAAAGGGCAGGGGAACATTTCTCGGCGTCACCATAACCGTTTCCCCATAAGATAATTCGTAGTCCATATTTCTTCCAAAATAATGATCTTTCGTTTTATAGGTTACAGCAGTACACATCTCTACCTCCATCCGCCAATTCTATTCGGCATTAAAATATTCTTTTACAAACTTTTCTAGTTCCACCTGATCCCTGACCGCCATCAGTTCACGGGCGGAATGCATAGCGAGCACCGGCACTCCCATATCCACCATTTTCATCGGAAGATATCGGGAGGCAATGGCTCCCAGCGTGCCCCCCTGGGATACATCGGAACGTCCCGCGTATTTCTGATAGGAAATATCCGCATTCTCCATCAGCATCATCACGGTCCCGATGGCGCCGCTATCTGTCACGTAATTCTGAGCGCCAGAACGCTTGATCACCACGCCCCCTCCCAGGGGATTCTCATTGGTAGGGTCTGATTTTTCCGGTTTATTTGGATGAAAGCCATGGGCCACATCCAAAGAGAGACCAAATCCGTTTATTAGCGCCGTCTCTGCCGCCGCCTGCGCCACACCGAGGGACACATATAATTTCTCAAGGACCATGGATAAGAGTACGGAGTCAGCTCCCTGCTTTGTCCGACTTCCAATCTCTTCATTATCAAATAAAACAATTCCGTTCATTCCCTTTTTTCTTCTGCTCTGACAGATCCCCTGAAGGCACGCTTCCACAGACGTGATATTATCCAGCCGCGGAGCTGAGATCAATTCTTCCTGAAGCCCAAGGACATCTCCGGCATCACAGTTGTACAGATATACTTCGTAATCCAAGATCTCAGAGACGGATACTCCAAGCCTTCGCGCCAGCAACATCGTGAAAAATCCTTCCTCAACATCCTCACCCAGCAGTCCTGCCAGTGGAGCCATATCGGTCTGACGGTTCAGCTCGGTTCCTTTATTGACATCCCGATTCAAATGTACCGCCAGATTCGGAATCGTAAACAAAGGTTTTTTCATATCGAAAATTCGTATTTCCGGCTGAAAAGACTGTTCCGATTTGATAACCACCTTTCCCGCTGCGGAGAGGGGGCGGTCAAGCCAGGTATTAAGAATCGGCCCCCCATATATTTCTACATTTAATTTTCCATAACCGTGTGATCTGATCTCCGGTCTGCTCTTTACATAGAGACATGGGTGATCGGTATGGGCTGCCGCCAATCGAAACATCTGCTCCGGTTCTGCTGCCTGCCTGGGCTCAAACTGACTCCCCACAGCAAAAGCGTATACCGTAGATGCATTCACATTGACAAAATATCTGCCTCCAGGGCTCAACTGCCATTCGGCGTTGTGAAGAAAAAGCTCTTCAAACCCACTCTCTTCCAGTGTCTTCACGGCGCCGTCAGCGGCGGTAAAACTACATGTACTGACAGAGATCCGGTTTAAGAGCCGGTCCGCTGTTTCGACACATTCTCTGTTTTGCATATTTGTATTCATTCATCATCGTTCCTCTCTTTAAAGGATACTCATATTATATCGCATTATGCAAAAAATACAAACAGAAGACGATCATCTAAAAAATTTTTTAAGATTCTGTGTATAAAAAGAGAAGAGAGGTCAATACTGTACTTATACAAATGATAAAGTAAAATACTTATCCTCCCCCTTATAAGCCGCAAAAGCGGCAAACCCCAGCCCCGGTGGCAAAGGCGCCGCCGGGGCTGGGGTTTTTTTGACTCAAACTTTATTCATTCTCTTTCGCCAACTTCCTCCAGTTAACATATCCATAAGTGGAATTAAGCAAATACGCACTCCACATCACAAGCAGAGTCACAGCGCTCATATCACCTTTGATCAGTACAAGGAGCCACAACACTACAGATACGACATTTACAACCACCCACATAACCCACTGCTCTGAATAACGGGCAACCATCAGGATGGAGGCGATCATGCTCAGCACCGTAGAAGTTGCATCCACCAGGGCAAATTCTCCTCCCAGAAGATTTAGGATTCCACAGTATGCTGCCACTGCGGCAATGGAACCTACAATCAGAAACACCCAGCCCTTCGCTGTCAGGTTTCTAGCTTTTACTTCTGCATTGTCCGCTGCCATGTGCTTCTTCCAACTGAAGAATCCAATGATAATAATTGGCACCATAATAATATTATACATCACTTCCCCATAGATATGTTGTTCAAAACAGATGTATGCGTAAGTGACTGCCTGCACCAGTCCAAAGGCATAATTCAAAATCTTACCTTTGGCACAAAGCACAACGCTGATAATCCCTGCAAGTCCACTTAACAGCGCCAGGAGGCTGTCTCCCCAGACCAGAGATAATACTACCATCGTCACAGCCGACAGTACCAGCCAGCTTTTTTCAAACATTGTCCAATCTGAAAAAAATGTCTTTATCCTATTCATATTACCAATCTCCTCTCGTAAATTCTTCTGCCGTCAGTGTCGGTCCCTGCACACCCACTACCATAGCTGAGACCTGATTTGCCAATGCGACTGCTTCCCGGCAGTCTTTTCCTTTGCTCCTCAAAGCGATGAATGCTCCGATATGAGTGTCCCCCGCTCCGATTGTGTCCACAACCTGTGCCTTTTGTGACGGTATCAATTCTCCCACACCGCTTTGATACAGATAGCAGCCTTTCTCACCAAGTGTAATAATTACTGTATTTCCACATTTCTCAAAAAGCTGTTCTGCTGCGTCTTCATAATGTTCTTCCCCGGTAAATTGTAGCGCTTCCCCTTCATTTAGATGTAGTACTGGATGCAGTTTTAAAATTCTCTCATGCCTTTCCTTTTTAATATGACAGATTCTTGGTCCCGGCGCATAGTAAACAATCAAATGCTCGTTTTTCTCCAGAAATTCGATGATTGCTTCGCCACCCTCACCTTCGATTTCATAACCACAGACGTATACGGAATCGTATTCTTCTGGATCCACCTCGGCAAACCATTCCTTTTCAAATCTGCATTCGATCCCCGGAAGTGTCAGAAAGGTACGTTCGCCGTCCGCCTCCACCATGCAGAGACAATACCCATTATCCTGCACCTTGGAATGTATGGGACTCTCATGCCCTGTCTGCTCTAATTTCTCACGGATAATGTTGGCATAGATTCCGGTACCCACCGGCGCAAACAAGGTATATGGTACCTGAAAATGTTTTTGTATGTCTGCCACATTATAGGCACACCCACCAACCGTCATATCCTGGGATTTGGCATAAACATCCTCTCCCGTCCTTGGCAGCCGTTCCATCTGCATCACAATATCTAGCATCGCCGCACCGATTATAAGGTTTTTCTTCATTACACCTTCCCTCTCTTTCCTAAAATTGCACATGCGTATGGTTCCATCTCTATGTGATTGGCTCTCCGAATCAATTCGATGTCCTCTGCTGGGATGCCTTGTATTCCCGACGCTCCGCCACAGACTGACACTGCCATCGCTCCGATCGTATCGGTATCTCCGCCCAGATTTGCACAGAGCAGAGCACATCGGTGTACATCGAAGGAGGCATAATATGCAATCGCTATGGCACAGGGCACAGAATCCACTGTGTTCACACCTGCCCCCATCATATTGTAGAGTTCCTCCAGAAAATGATCTTCCTCTGATTCATACTTTTTCGCCAGTTCCACCCCATATCTTATTCTTGTTCCGAGAGAGGCTGACACGGTACTCGCTCCAAGGGACATCGCATACTCTTCTACAGAAAGAACATCTTCAATCATTTCATCCCGATTCTCTTTCTCTATCGCCGAAGCCACAGCCATGGCAACCATGCTAGCCCCTGCAATCGTGATATCGCTGCTGTGAGTGATATTGGAAACAACCTTCACATAATCACACAGTTGCTGTTTCTGATCTGGATAAAACAATGCACCAACCGGGGCAATACGCATTGCCGCCCCATTGGATAATGCCTGCTCTGAATACTGGCGAGCATTTTTCCCCTGTTCAAACAGTTCCAGAGTTACTTTGGAAGTCGGACCCAGGATGTTATTTTCAAAGGCATTTTCCTTTTTTGCCCACTCCAGAATATGTCTTGCTATGTTTGTGGCATCTGGAATAAAATCCGTCTCCATTAGGCTATCCAGTATTGTCAGCGCCTGTGATGTATCATCTGTAAAATTTCCTCGTTTATATTGATAAGAAATTTCATTTTCCAGATCACCATCTAGGAAATCTTGGATTTTTCCATACTTTTCAACGACTCTCTTCCGACTCCACAATTCCGCCGGCATCCCCATGGCATCCCCAATTGCCATACCATATAGTACACCAAGTATCTTATCCTTTATCATACCATTCTCCTTTCTTATTATTATATCTTACTTACTTATTATAATAAGTTATATATATTGTTATGTCAATTGTGATAATTCATAAAAAAAGATCTATTATTTTAGTTATATTCACTAAATACATTTACTTTTAAGGCCCAATATATTATAATAAGTTTATGTGAAATGGAGGTCTGTGTATGGAAAAACAACCTAAATATGAATACATAAAAAACGCTCTAATTGAAGCAATCCACTCTGGAAAATACCCTCCCGGCAGTGAACTCCCAAGCGAAAATGAACTTACAGAGCAATATAGCGTAAGCCGGATTACGGTCCGAAGAGCAATTGACGAACTCTACCGTACCGGATATATTGAAAAAAAACAGGGAAAACGCGGATATGTCAGGGAAACTGCCAAGGAACAGGAACTGACAACCATTTCAAGCTATACAGAGGAAATTCAACGTCAGGGAATGACACCTTCTAGAAAAGTACTTTCTTCCGGCCTTCGTCTTTGCAGCCCCGAGGAGAAAGAAATCTTAAAGCTTGACAAAGCAGATGCGGTCTTTTATCTGGAACGTATTATCTATGCAGATCAGAAACCGCTCTGCTATACTTCGACGGTTCTTCCTTATAAATATTTTCGTGATATAGAGAGCTATGATTTTTCCGAAAACTCTCTCTACAATATCATAGAACAGCAATTTCATCTCAGGATCACAGATTCCATCCTGAAGCTGAAAGCAATTCCCGCTAAAGATGATGTGGCTACATTCCTGGACGTGGCAAGAGATGTTCCGCTGCTCTATTCTTCTGCTGTGACCTACGGAGATTATCAGGGAGATATTCTTCCGATTGAGTCCTTCCAGACTTATTATCTGACAGACCGCTTTGAGTATACATTAGCCCAGAAACGTTAATCGTGTTTGAATACGGCACTATGGGATTTTTGCGCTCAAAGTACGTTAGCTCGATGGCGCTAATTTGAACCCTGTCTCCGACTTGTGATTTTCCAATTTGCTACGTCAACGTCAATCAACGTACCTCCAGTACGTTTCATTCCGTTTCCTTGTAAATTGGAAAATCACAAGCGGAGGTCGAAGATTTCGGATTGTGATAGCAACAAAATAGCTAGGCGCTTGAATGAGGTGATGTGGTGGCATCATCGAATGAAAGCAACAACGCTATTTTGCTGCTAGCGCAGGACGAAACAGGGTTCAAATTGGCACCGTCGAGCTATATAAAAGAAAACAGGAATCTTCCTTAGAACACCAGATGATAGTTACACTGGATTCTACAGGAGATTCCTGTTTTTGGATGAAGGGGGGGCAAAAATCGATATCAACCGACACTCCCCTGTTTTTTTGCAATGATTACAACAACGTTTCTTCCCATTCCTTCTCACGGAAACCGACGAGCACAGCATCCTCTGTGACCACAAGAGGGCGTTTCACTAACATACCGTCAGTAGCCAAAAGTTCGTACTGTTCTTCATCACTCATGGCTGGTAATTTTTCCTTTAAATTCATTTCCCTGTACAGCATCCCACTCGTATTGAAAAATCGTTTCAAAGGAAGCCCGCTTTTTGCCTGCCATTCCTTCAGCTCCGCTGCTGTAGGATTTTCTTCTTTGATCGGACGATCCGTATAGGAAAGCCCATGCTCCTCCAACCATTTTTTCGCCTTTCTACATGTACTGCATTTTTCATATTGGATAAATAGCATTTAATTCCCCTCCTGAATTTCTTTTCATCTTTTTTGAATGCGCTTATTATACTATTTCGCCGTGAGGGTGTCAACTGGTTCCTTCATTGGCACCAATTTGAATCCACTATTTGCCCATGATAATTGTTAGCTGATAAAATTCTCACTTACGAATGACTTTCCTCATACCAGCACCACAAAATTCATGTGGGATCAGTTTAAACCCTATTTTCTCATAAAAAGTTTCTTTTCCCTTTTCTGCAATCAACTGTATACTCGAACGCCCGCCGATTGGTGTAGCTTTATCAACATAATGAATCAGCGTATTCACAATTTTATTTCCAATACCCTGCTTCTGATAATTCGGCTGTACCACAATATCAACTATCATAAAGTATGTTCCGTCACCAATCAATCTTCCCATACCAATAGTTTGGTTATCATCAACAGCAATTACTGTATATAAACTGTGATCAAGAGATTTTTGTGTCTGCTCTTTTGAAAAAAGTAACCACCCAACACTTTCCCTCAACTTACAATAATCCTCATAATGTAACACATTTTCTATGTATTGCATAGATCTCTCCTCTTCCCATATTTCGATATCTATATTTTACCATACATCGACAAATTTTCCCACACCTAAATATAAAAAACCTCTAAACTGTGTAATTAATTTGGAGGTATACTCAAGCTTTTAAATTGTGTGAAAAGATGGGTAGTTATGATACACAAAGAAATGATGTAAAACGACGTTTTTTTGTTGTCTGTCCACAAGAATCATGTTATTCTTATTGTATAAAGACCAGGGAGATCTGGGAGACAGGAAAGGACAACCCGCTATGAAATTATCATGCCGCAATCTTGTAACTTTTTTTACCACGATTCTATTTTTATCTATATTAAGTCTGACACTGCTGCCGACAGAATCTCAGGCAAAAACCAAACAGATCACACTTTTTCTCAGTGAGACAAAGCAGATCTCCAGAAAAAATGTCGTCTCCTACAAAAGCATAGATCCCTCTATCGCCACCGTATCCAAAGACGGAATCATTCACGCCATAAAAGCAGGAACAGCAAAAATCGTTGCAAAAACCAGAGAGAGAAACCGAAACTATCGAATCGTTGTAAAAAAACAGGGAATGGTATACCCTGAATTTTCCATGATGACAGGAGAACATCTAGATCTGCAGTTCAGCCAAAAGCCGGACAGCAAAATCAAATGGAGCTCCACCCGTCCTTCTATCGCACAGGTCAGTAAGGAGGGCGTAGTCCGCGCCAAAAGGCCAGGCTCCGCATGGATCCTGGGTAGATCTGGTGACCGCACTTACCAGTGCTGTCTCCGGGTAACTCCTACAAAGAAGAACATTATCTATCTTACGTTTGACGATGGTCCCAGCCGTTATTCCACCCCGAAAATCCTGAATATTCTGAAAAAGCAAAAAGTACAAGCTACTTTTTTTGAATTGAAGCCGGCAGCGGCGGATTTTGACCTTACCCAGAGAGTTTTAAAGGAAGGGCACTCTCTCGCTCTTCACGGCTATCAGCATAAATATGATGTTATTTACCGTTCTGAAAAAATATATAAGGACAATCTGGATAAACTTCGGGATCTGTTCTTCCAGAAATTTGGCGTCTGGTGCAGCGTCACCCGGTTCCCCGGCGGCAGTTCCAATCAGGTGAGCCGCTACAACCGCGGGATCATGACGAAACTGACAGCCATACTCCATAACTGGGGCTACCACTATTTTGACTGGAACGTATCTTCCGGCGATGCCGGGGACGTCCATACCTCCGCTGCCGTCTATAAAAATGTGATCAGGGGATTAAAAAAAGGAAGAAGTAATGTCGTCCTGATGCACGATTTTAGTGGCAATGATAAAACCATAAACGCCCTTGAGAAAATCATAAAATACGGGAAAAAACACGGTTATACCTTTCTTCCCATCACAGCCAGTACGCCCGAGAACCATCATACGGTATTGAATAATTAGCGGGAACAATGTTTCCGCGAAATTATCTCCTAAATATTACAACTAAATGATCGTGATTTTATGTAGTTTTCCATAAAGTTGTAATCCGGCTCATCGTCCGAATTTCTTACTGGCAGCTTAATCATTGTCTGTTTTAATTGCTTTTCAACCGTCCATTTTCTTCCGCCATATGAAAACATCTCCGATTCCAGTTTTAGAATTTGAATGAGGAAAAATGCAATATACTTAGTTAGCGGGCACTGGGTGGTCTCTATCGACACAATCTTTTCACTGGCAAAAAACTCTTCTTCCTGATAAAAGCATGCTCCTATACTCCCATCATATGCTAATGTAATTAAATTTCCTTTTCTGTTACTTTCAGATACATAAGCCGTTACGCCGTTATTCTCCTTCGAAGTACTCACATAAGGTATGTCTCCTGGCGACATATTCTTTATATAAACAGAGGATCCCCTTCTGACATCAAAATACTTTTTATCACCCAGACAAAAATACTTCCAATCCCGATCATCTAAGGAAATCACATCAGATGTAACAGCTCCTGCATACTGTCTTTCAAATTCCTTCTGATCAATGTGATCCATGTACCAGCACGCTTTATCATACCCCTCTTCCAGAAAATAGTCTGGTATCCCATTGATATCTGCGTTTAAAGATAATATGTACTTTTCCATGAATAAAAAATCAGGAATATATCCGTCATTGGAATAAAATTTATGCTTATCAAATATATACTCTCCCTTATTCATACATGCGGGAAGTTTAATAAGTGTTTTTTTCATTTGTTCTTTATTCCATTTGCGACCATAACTAAACCGGTATTTTTCATTTCTAATGATAGTAATGAAAAACATTGCTAATATCTCATTCATTTCATGCCCACGCAGGAACAAAACATTTACATCATCCGAAGCCCAAAATGGTTCTTTCTGATAAAAAGCTTCTCCCACCCCGCACCCATTATAATTTACTGATATACAATTCCCTTGAAAAAGTGGTTCTTCATTAATTTTTTCCCTTACACCATTCATCCCCTGTATTGCCCCCAGAAAATTCAAGTCGCCAGGAGTCATGTTCTCTTTTGTCAGTCGTTTTCCCTTTTTGATATCAAATATTTTTCCCAGATAAAACTCTTTCCAACCCGCAGTATCCATAAGTTTATTCCTCCAACATTCCTTGTTCACCCATATACTTATATAATGCGTATTTCTTTAAAGTTCGTTCAAAATCTGCATCGCATAATTTGCTATAATCAGTCTTTATATAAGCTTCTGCTAATGCTTCGTCACCAACCTTAATCTTGTGCCTGATATAAACAAAATCATTTGGATCTGCCACTCCATCTATTTGCTCCATCCATTGTACTCGGATATTTGCCCAGCCGCCAGCATCTTTTCTTCCATTATGTGGAATCACCTTAAACCCATCATCCTGCCATCTAGCAAAAAATACTGACTTTCTTTCATCATGAGGAATATGTGCCTTAAATACCATAATGCAGGTCGCTGTCCCTACATGACTGTCAAAAAACAGGTTGGGGGGCATTGTCATACAAGCTAATAAGGTATGGAACTTCAAGATATTTTTACGCAGCCCCTTTCCACTATTTCCCGCGCAGGACATTGGAACAATCGCAATTCCTATTCCCCCAGTTTTTATGTAATGCAGCATGGAAGCTATAAAATCCAGTTCATCCTGGCCTTTTTGTATTACAACCTCTTCCGGGGCACTATCCGGATAAGGTCTGATTATTTTATTTGCGCTTGTTCCTATTGAATATGGTGGATTTATCATTGCTATATCTATATCCCCAAACGTACTCAACGCTTCAGATAAAGGAACTTTTTTTCCATCCTGCAGATATGTCATTCCGCTGTCATCCATAGGATTATAAGAATCCGACATCAGAGAAGAACAATTAAATAAGTTTGCCTTTCCATCACCATGAAACCGCATATTCGCGTATGCAAGGGCATACATTGACGAATCTCTTTCTACTCCGATCAAACTATTTGTTCTCGCGTATTGATACTTTTCTTCCTTTTGCTTTTCACTTATAAATTGACATCGGATATTATCCTTGATTCGTCCAAGTGAGGCTATGAGAAATGCCCCTGTACCGCAACATGTATCTAGAATTTTTGTTTTCTCTGAAAAGGGCTGCCCACTATAATATTCCGCTATATCACAAAATAGCTCTGTGATATGTTTTGGTGTTAAAACAATCCCTTTTTCCTTTGCATTTCCCTTTGTAAAACGCAAAAAGGTCGTATAAAATTCACCCATGATATCAATGCCCTTGTAATGTTCGAGTATTTCGATTAAGTTTTCATACAATGAATAAATACAACAGGATAAAACCGTTTCACCATCACTAAAATAACTATTCTGTCCTTTGGGTGCTTTCGTCAGTTCATCTTTATATAATAAAACATCATAAAATTTTTTTAGAGACTTCCGTTTTCCTTTGGGAATCTCATCGATATCCCAAACACCATCAATATAATCATCCTCGTATTCATCTTTACCATCACCATACAAAGATGCTTTCAACATCTTTACTGCATCTTTGCCAATTAAATCATGAAATAATTTTTTTGCTTTCGAATCCATTTTTCTGTCAATGGCTAATTTGGTTTCTCTATATAATCTTGAATCCTTATTTGTTAATCCAAGTACGATAGCTGACACAAATCCAGCTTTAGAATTATCTTCAATTCCATTTGCACGTAAAAAATTCGCACATGATAATGTGTATTTCCTGAGCTCTTTTCTAACTTCTTCCTCTGTGGAGGAATATCTGCCCAGTACCATATTAATATCTTTTACATACTGATCGATAGGAACAAGCCCATCTTCATATCCGCCATCTTCCAACACTTCCAGATCTGATAATTCTCCGCCTTTAGGAAGTACGAATGAAGTAATTCTTAGCTCCGACTCACTTTGACCAGATACCCCGACAGCCACAACATCATATTCCTGATTTAGAAACGTAGCATAATACAATGCTCCATTTATCGCATATTGTTCTGTTTCTGCTGGTGTTCCATAACCATAAATTTTATATTCTTCTACATTATCAAACATAGAGTGTTTACTATTGGCTCCATGAATCTGAGCCTTGCATTCTACTATAACAATAACATCTGACTTTTCCTTTGCTATGATAAAATCAGGGGTTCCTCTTCCTGACAATGTTTGTTTCTTTGAAGCTTTTGCAAACACATCTTTCAACCAATTATATGAGGTTCCTTTATAACTGTCCTCCTTAAACCAGATTACTCCATTTTTTTCTATATTCTGTTTCGAAGAATAGCCAGAAAACGAACCTAATTTCCCTGATACAATCCCCTTTGTTAATTCTTCTGAAGCCATTTCAATCCCTCCATAATCAGTCTATAGATAGTCTAACATAAACCCATACAGAACACAAGTTCTTTTCATGGAATATTTTCTAATGTACTGTCCTGTTATATTTGATAAAACTAAGATATAGGGATCCGAAATGCCGGATACGGACCAAAAGAAGCCATTTCCTCCAGATCATCCCGGTTGCAGTATGAGATATAGCAGTCACACTCCCTTCTGTCACATATGCGGTCATTTTCTGAACTGTGCCACAATACTTCCTCCGGATCTCCATACAAATTTGCTGATTTGCGGCGGCAGCGGTTACAGGCGTACACCTCTCCCTTCCCATTACAAAACAGAGCACTCCCACAGTGGGCTGCATCCGCCTTATAATGGCGAAGTTCCAGTGAAAAAAATGGATCCAGGGCAGAAAACGCCTGGATCTCCTCCCGGCTGTATTTCCTTCCCAGCCCGTCCATCTTATTGACCCAGAAATACACCGCCGAGTCCAGTTCCTTTCTTATCCTCTGCAGCCAGGGCAAGTTTTCCGGTACCCCTACGGCGCCGACACAGAACAAGATCCCGGCATCTCTTAGCTGGTGGCATACCTCCAAAAAATCCTGCTCCGACACCATCTCTGGATGGAAGGTTCCCCAAAGCCGAAGCTTCTCTCTCTCTCCCCCAGCTTTTTCAAATTCTCCCAACATTGTTTCCAAGGAAAAGCTGAAATTACTCTGGGCTCCCACTGCATCGATCTGTGGCAGTTGGCTGAGTTTCGCCAGCGCCCTCCAATAATATCGGTGGATCAGCGCTTCTCCGTAGGGGACGATCTGAATGGCGCCCCGGAATTTCTTCTGTCCGATCTCCTCCACAAACCGGAACAGCTCCCTCTCATCCTCTTGTAGCTGCCGACGACTCTCCCTTTCTTTGGAGAATGGACAATAACTGCAGGAATAATTGCAAAATCTCAAACTTCCTCGGTAATAGATCTGACGGACCATTTCACGCCCTCCTCCATTTTTTCCCTGACCTCCTCTGAGATCAGTTTCGGTCCAAGAAAATCGGACAAAGAGATCCCTCTCTCCGTAAGACAGATCTTCGCAGAATCTGCCACCGCCATACCGCTCTGAATCCACTCTGTCAGCAACGGATAATCCCGTTCTGGCTCGCTGCTAAACCGGCTTCGGTACTCTTCTTTATCGATGCCGCAGCAGAATAAAATATTCTTTATTACATAGCGTCTTCGCATCTCTTCTTCTGAGAGAAGATATCCATGAGTGACCTCCAGAAAATCTTTCTTCTCCATATACTGTTGTAGAATATCCACACATCCCCTCTGCCCCACGGCAAAGGGCGTAGAAAAATGCAAATTTTCAATATAACTGCGTCCGCCACAGCCGATGGATATGGTGTTCTCAAATCCACAACTTCTTTGATTCAGGGTCAGGGGATTGGGATCTTTTACAAACCGACGCATGGAAAGCTGCTTATATCCTCTCGCTTTCAGAAAATCCCTCAGCTCCTGATACATCTTATAAAGGTTCTCTGGATGAACCATCACCTTCTGCGCCAGAAATGTACCTTTTTTTATATACAACGGATACACAAACATTTCCTCTGGCTCATATGCCACCGCCTGCTCTGCGGAGTCCAGCAATCTTTCCACCGTCTGTCCCGGAATACCATAGATGAGATCCAGATTGATACAGGGGAAATTACTCTTTTTCAGGATATGGGCTGCCCGGTGTACCTGCTCTGCCCGGTGTCTCCGGTTCAGCGCCCGCAATTCCTCATCATAAAAGCTCTGCACCCCCATACTTACCCGGGTAACGCCATTTTCCTTCAAAGGTGCCGCCTTTTCCTCCGTCGTCTGAGCCGGGGATGTTTCCACAATAACCGATTTTCCCTTAAACCCCATCCGGTCCCTGGCGATGGAAAAAACCCTTCGAAGCTGTTTTTCTGAAAGCAGCAGTGGCGTCCCGCCACCCAGTGTCAGATCTGAAAAATCTGCCCCCTCTGGAAGAATAGTCCTCAACTGCTCCGCCTGCCTTTCCATGGCGGCTACATAGGCAGACATAAACTCATCGGACTGCCCTGTCACAGAGAACAAATTACAGTAACCACATTTACTCTGACAAAAAGGAATATGAAAATAAAGGCTGTTCTGAGCTCCTGCCAGCCTTTGTATGTAATCTTCCAGACAGATTCCCGACATCGGGCCATAGGCTGTCTTGTGGGGATAACTGTACATGTATTGAACATAAGGATTATCCATGTGTTTTCTCCTAGCTTTCTCATATTTTGCGATTCCCAAGTTCAAATGCCTTTCCATGCAAGCATGAGCAATATTTTGACCCTGGTATCACAAAATAAAATGTTTATAGGGAACCGTATTGACGATGGGATGGTTAAAACCATGATACAGATACCCGTCCTCTCCATAACAAGTTCCGTGATCTGAACAGCAGATCACAAAAGTATCCCCTTTTTTATGGAAAGCTTGAAATAGTCGTTCCAACTGTGTATCGACATAGCGCAGCGCCGCTCCATGGCTTTCTACGCTGTCTTTTTTGGCGCCCTCGACATAAAAATTATTGGGATAATGGATGGCTGAAATGTTGATATACATCATCATTAGCCGTTCCTCAAGCACTCCGCTTATCTTTTTTTCTGCGAGATCGATCTGGTTTTTTGTAGATTCCCTGACCTTCGGTCCAAAGGATGGATGCCAGAAGCTGTGCATAAAATACGAAGGCATCACCTTTCCAATGTCCGTCCGCTGGTCAAAAAAACTCAAGCCCCCGATGCAAAAAGTCTCATAGCCTTCCTTTTCCAGCCCCTCTACAAAAGTGGCTCCACGAAAACAAAACGCCTCCTCCGGCGCCTTTCTCCCCATCCCAATATCCTCGGAAAAAAACAGTTTTTCCCTCTGTTTCATATTTTTAATTCCAACATCCATCGGAAGAAAACCGGCAAACATGGCCTGATGGGATGGGTAGGTAAAATTTCCCGGCGCTTCACATCGGCGCCATCTGCCATACCGGTTCAGAACGGGAGTACCTCCCCGATCCTGTTCTTTCTCTGCCACATCATAGCGAAGGGAGTCAATACAGACAAATAAAATATTGTACGCTCCCACGATCTCATTCATATTCATAACTCGTTTCATCTATATGATTTGAAAATATAATTTTTTGGGGGGGCATCAGCAAACATTATGCTGGCAGAAATTCTTTTTCCAGTTTAAGCACCTGCTCCAAAGTAAGTCCAGAATACAGCGCAATCTCCTCTGAGGACAACTTCCCTGCTTCTATCATCCTCAATGCAGATTGTCTTTTTTCCTGTTCTACACCCTGCTCATATTTTTCCTGATAATTCATCTGCAAAGTCATATAATCCAACCTCCATTTCTCATTCTTTCTGACAGACTGCACTGCCGCATCTAACTTTCTGGTAAAATCATCTTCTGGTTCCTTGCCGTCAATAAAATCGAGCAGCTTTTTTACTTCTAGGGTGACATCATCCATTGTGCCTTTTGTATTTAATATAATTTTTGTTGTATCATCTCCAAGACCTAACTCTGAATTTTGAATACAACGGTTTTCAAAAGTATAAATGTGTCTTCCTTCTCCAAACAAATCAAATGTACATACAAAAATAATAAAACTTCGTTTCAAATCTTTGTAATTATCCCCTTTTTCCAAGATATTCAAGTCTATCATTCCTTGATAATATCTTGTTCTTTTGGGAAGATTTCTATTCTCTGTTGTCTGCATTTCAATATTATAAACGACTTCTTTTCCATCCTCCACATAGATATCCAAACGTACGCTTTTCGCATCCGCGGAAATATCTATCGTTTCCTGTGACTTAGGATATTCAATACGGGATATCTTAAAGCCGAGTATCCGTTCCAAAAAAGGCTTGCAAAACCTTGGATTTCTCATGATAACGCTAAACATGAAATCATCCTTTATTTGCAACTCTTCAAAAGCTTTCTCCATAAAAATACTCCCTTTTTCTTTACCTTTATTATAATATGTGCCTGTGTAGTTGACAAGAGCTTTTAATGCTCAAAAACTTCAATTAGTTCATATTACAATACTTCAATTCTTAAGCTATTTCCTCTAATATTTGCATCACTTGTTCAAATAAAGGTCTAAAATTAGAATTATCTACGGAAAGTTCTATCACGATTCCATTTTTTGAAATCACAAACATTTCAGGCAATGTCTTTTCATATTGCTTTCCTCTAACAAATGTCAATTTAATTTGGATAAATTGTTTTCCTTTAACACATTTGACTTACCAACATCATTTTTTTCCCCCCTATATATCCCATATACAACATAACAGGAAATTTCAGTTTCCTAAGAAATTTCCTTTCACCAACGTTCCATAACCTCTTCCGCAATAATTGGCTCTTTTCTTATACTTTCTCCATTTCTTTGAACTCTGCTCACCTGTCTCCGTCAGCTTCCCTTTGTGCCATCCATTCCACCTGCCGCCTGTAGATCCGGTTCTCATGAAAAATATCCTGATACATCAGGTCCCCCTGGCCATTCATCTCGATAATCTTTGGTTTCAAAGACCCCCGTTCCAGAAGTACATCGATCCCAGCCATCCTCAGCTCCGGGAAACACGATATGGCTTTTTCGCATACTGAATTGATCTCAAAGATCACTTTTTCTGAAAGTGCCAAGTCAGAAAATGCCAGTGGAGAATTGTTCAGATGAAGGTTTGTCACCGGACCAGAAGAAGATCTTGCCACCACAAATTCGCATCTTCCGAACTGCCAGACCACCCGGAGATCATAACTTTTTCCTCCAAAGGAAGCTTTGGGGTGCCAGCGCTCCACCACCGCTCCCAGAGACAACACCGCATCCAGCAGCCGGCAGATCTCTGGAGCATTCTCCATGCGCCGGAGCTTCTTTGTATTCACCAGCTCCTCCCTTTGGAGAACGCAGGAGGTATATGCCATCATCCTGCCCTGTCCTGGTGCCAGACGAAATGCGGTAACTCCCGCGGCGCCGGAACTATAAACAGGTTTAATAAATACGGAATAAATTCTGTGACGCTTCATGGCTTCTATAAGCTGTTCAGTATTTTCAATTTTGTACTCCAGCATTTCTGTGACTGGAACCTGGTTTTCCATCAATATTTCCTTACACTGCCTTTTATCCAGCAGACGAAGGATCTCACAGGGAGGGTTCAAAAAAATGCCCCCCGCTTTCTCCAACTGCTTCATCTGCCGATGAAATGACGTCAGATGATCCTTCATCTGAAAGAGATCGCTGCTCTTATAGGAGGGAGGATCTAGCTTCACCACATCCCCGTGAAACTCCATCCCCCCTGCTGTCTGCCAGTCCACAAATTGGACCGGCTTATGTAATTCTCCAGCGGCACGAAGAAAATATTCCGTCCGTCTTGTCTCCGGTTCTCCGACCAATACCATACCCATAGATTTCACCAAATTTATTCGGTGAGCATCGGATAGCGGTAGATCTCTCCGTCGTACTCATCGTCCTCCTGCGGGTCGCTTACATCTACCTCGGCAGATAACCGCTCCAGTTTCTTCACCATATCATCCGACATGTAGTGAAATTCCAGATTCACCTCTTTGATATTATCATAGTCAGGCAGCGTCTTTAACAGGACCTCACCGCCCTGATCCGTCAATGTACCCTTAGAAAGATCCAACTTATCAATCTGTTTCATATATTTGCTATCGCAGACTACCTCTGCCACCTCATCCTGAATCTCGCTGTCCATAATGCCGAGAGAACGAAGTTTTGGAAAATGTGACTTTTCCAACATATTTTTTACATCCTCCAGACCACCGTCAAAGCCATAGTCATCCACACCAAGATACAGCGCCAGCTCTTCCAATTCCGGCAATTCTGCCTCTGCGATGCTGGCCAGCACCTCTTTGGGAAGGCCGCCGCAGATGATCTCCAGGCGCTTTAACTTCGGATGACAGACCTTTCCAAGACTCAGATTTGTTCCTCCCTTGATCGTCAATATTTCCAATCCCGGAAGCGCCTCCCAGAGTGTGGAATAATCTGCCTGCTCGATCCAGGACACCTCACACTCTTCATAATCCATATCCCCCACAAACAAACTCTTAATCCCTGTGAATTTTTCCTTATTAGCCACAATGCTGTCGATGATGGATTGAGCGCTGTTTTCCCAGGATTCACCCCAGCATCCAATGATGATCTCTTCTAGTTGCGGCAGCTGCGGATCTGCCAGAATCTCTTCCGCCATAGTCTTTGCATTCTTTTTGCCATCTTCATAATCTTCCCACGCATATACATACTTTTTACTCTTTTCTGCCATAAAATAAGACCTCCATTCCTTTCCTTCCCCGGCTTAGCCCGCCGACGCGAATTAGAATCCTTCCTCCGGCTTGCAATTTTGCCAGGATAACATCATAATTCTATTTTAGCACAATCCTCCTGCTCTGTCATCTATTACCTTTTTCATAAACTTGTCTCTCCAGTTGATATCAAAACTAACTTTATCTACTTCAAATAGCTCGTGAACCCTGGCAATCATCCCATCATATTCCCTGTGTTGATCCATCAAAGAACATAATTCTTCGCTGCGAACCGGCATAATGACAACGTTATCTGTAAATTTATCCCTCTCCACAGTGGACTGTAGTGGAACTGCCGCAATGGCCTTCCAAATATTAATTGTATTATAGTCAAAGCGATCCGCAATAAAAAATGATGTGACTTGCCTGCCTGTTTTTGCCGTCTCTTCCTCCACCTTCAAATTAATAGAGTGCCTTAGAACAGGTTCCCATTCCCCGCGTTTCTGACTATTTGCATTCATAAGAGTTGCCTCAAGCATCACAACCTTATCTTCTTCATAAATAACGATGTCCCCCTGCCCGCCTCCTGCATGGACTAAGGGTTCAAAATCCGCCGACAAGGTCAAATTGTAACTCCCAAGTAAATCGATCCGTTTTCCTGAGAAATAGTACCAGGCGATTCCAACGATATACTCATAGATTGTAGGTACAGAAGCCTCCTGGCTTACCATCTCTTTGATCTGCCTGTCATGGGACCTGTCCGCAAACAACCGAAGAATCTCCTTGACCCTCTCTGCCGGATAGGATTTCTCCAGAAAAAGCGCAAATTCCCTTTTTCGCTTATCTGCCAGAATGGAAGGAATTTCCTCCATGGATGTATCTGGAAATTCCCCCCGAATATGATCCTCAATCTGTGCGATTTCCTTACTCGTATATTTTAAGATTTCAGATAAAGAGACCACTTCACAATAATAGCTGTATAAACCACCTTCATACTCTCTATAATTGCGATAGCCGGAATGAGTCTCTTTCGATAAATTTCCTGCGATGTGGCCTCGGATAAACTCTACATCGAAAATACAGGAACATAGTTCCCGGTATGCCAATTCAACGAAGCCATTATGAAAACTAATAATCCCAGTAGCTTTAAATATTCTCTTGGTTGTATCCGAATATTCTCTGATCTGATCCAGAATCTTAGATAATGAAAACTGAGTGTATAAATATTCATTGGTATGTAATGTAAGGAGCTCTGGATGCTGACCATCGAACCTGCCAAAAGCCTTATTCAGCATAGCTCTGTTTTCTTCATAAAAAGCTAATATTTCATCCAATTTTTCAGAGTTTTTTTCTTCATGGATATAATTCCACAACCGATTATAAAATTCCCAATAGACATCCACAGCCATTTTACTTTTTCTGTTCTTATAGAATTTGCGGAACACCGTCTCCGATATTTTCTCCTGGGTTTTTAACTCTTCAGGTATATCAATTTCTATATCCGATACAATATCCCCCTCTCGGTAATTCACCACATAGTCTTCTATGTTTGTAAAATCAGAATAGGGATTTAAGCCCTGAACCAACTCCGAAAACTGATTTTCGGTCAATCGTGTTCTTTTTAATAATACAAAAATCGCCAGGTTGAAAGGAGAATAAAATCTCTCACCGTCAGAATCAAACAGCCGGAGCTTTAACAACTGGCGTAAATAAACGATATTAACACCATCGACAGGGAGCAGCTTTTCAAGTCCATCTTTTTTTATTTTTTTGGGATCAAGTAACAGCTTTCCCACAGGAGAAATATCCCGTTCATCATCGGCAAAGCCTAATTTAACCAGATTGTTGGTATAATGTCTTGCCCGGTCCTCAATGCCCAGATCAAACTGACCAACCAGTTTCAGATGGGACATATAATTGCGTTGAATCCACCCCAGATCCAGCGTTTCGACAGCCTCATTAAAATCTGGAATCTTTTTTATTTCTTCCCTAAGTTTATCATAAGGATCATGTTTAACAAAAACTTCTGGAGAAAGTTCGATCGCCTGACGATAAAATTCGTACTGCGCGAAACTGTCTGGTATGGAAGCCCATCGCATTTTTTTATTGTTATGAATATCTTCAAGGATTGTTAAATATCCCTGAAGTGCATGTATCACATCGTTCCTTCGACCATTTGTGTCCATCAGATTAAAAATCTGTCCTTCTTTGATTCTCACCAGGTTCCTCCTAATAGTTTACAATTAAAACCTCTCGTGTCACGGATTTTCTATTCTTCCTCTGATAGTTTGCGTTATGATATGTATAATCAAGATCAATCTGTCTGTAATCAGGCCTGTCTTTTACCCATTTATCCAATATATCGTTTCTTCTCCCTTTAGATTCAATGACGTTTGACAACCCAAAGCGAATCTTCCGCCGGGATAGAGAATCCAGCAAATTCAACAGATCGTATTCGTCTTGTTCTGTCCATCCCCTCTTCTCATTATAGGCAGCACAGGTAATAAGATAGGGAGGATCTGCGTAAACAAAATCTCCAGGCACAAGATGATCCAGATCAATATCTTTAAAATTCAAATTAGCAAATACCGCTTTCTGTGTATGGAGCAAATTGAGAAAAACAGATAACTTATCATACATGTTCTGATTAAAGTCTCTCTTCCCTGGCGGCAGATTGAAATCTCCCTTTCGGTTAAACCGGATCTGATTATTAAAGGCATAGATGATCAGTGTATATAATTTTATGTAATATTCCTCATCCTGAACTTCTGCTTGATTGACATCTCTGCGCAAATTCATAAAAGGTTCCCGATTATAGGCGCTCAACCCGTCGCTGCTGTTGCAGCCATAAAATTTATATCCCTTTGTCTTTACGTCGGACAAGCCATAACGATGGATGACATTTTCAAGCCGTTTTATAAATTCCTGGCTGTCAAGCCTTTGCATGACAGAGTACAGTTTTATCAACGGAGTGCAACTGTCATTGTAAATGTGCGTCTTTGCCGCTACGTTGATTCCAACATTACATCCTCCACAAAACAGATCTACAAAAGTTCCTATCTGCTCTGGAAACAATGGTAATATTTGAGGTAAAAGCCTATACTTTCCCCCGGTGTAATTTAATGGTGACTGTATCATAGTTTCCCTCACACTTCCCTTGATCACAGGTACAAAGAAATAACCGCTCCTGATTGTCGGCAATATCTGACTTACCTGTTGTAAAAGCTTTATAATTTTCCGAAAATACTTTTACTTCCCCTTTGTCATTCAATATTCTATAAATATCATCATCTGAAATCTTCGCATTGGAACGACCATCTCCCTTTGTCGCCATGTTGTTATAAGAAAGCAAAATATAGCGACAGTTGAGATTTTTAATTAGATCTTCAAATGCTTCCGCTGCACTTTTGGTACAATATCGACTCTTTAAATGACTTCGATCCATCTTCTTGGCAACACCAAATACTTCTGGTTTTTCCCACCGAGCCACATTTTCCAGCAAATGATAGGCATCGCAGTACTGTCTGGAATTATACGGTGGATCTATGTAAACCAAATCTGCCGATATGTCTCTGGCCAGATCATTCGAATCCACATTAAAGCATTGATTATTCGGATGATTCACTTCACTTACATCCGGCAAAGACAGTTCAAGATGTGCATCAAATTCAACACCTCGCCGATAGGCGTCATAATGTCCACAGGTTTTGGCTATTTTATCCATAGCATATAGTAAGGAAGTAATCAAAATCGCCCGTTCCCTAAAATTAATTCTGCCCTGCTCATATTTATCCTCTATGTCTTCTCTTATAAAACCTATTTTTGCACAATCCTCCAAACTAAAATAAGTATTCGCAAAATTTTGAGTCATATAGTTTTCTTCCGTTCCTTGCCCAGCATTGTAAGTATCAATCATATTTTCCAACAGATCTTTATGATAGGGCTCGGCAGAAAACCAGGCATAATTGGAAATATAATTACTATACAAAATATCGTTTGTAATCAACTGTTTCTCTTGAAATGCAGATGCAACCACTCCTGTTCCTGCAAAAATATCCACGATCGTATTTACCTCTTCACACTCGTCTTCTACCACCTTCTGGATGAAGGGAAGCAAGCGATATTTATTTCCTAGATACCGTCTATTGTTAATTTTAGTGGTTTTAGCCATTTGTATTACCTCTTACTATGTTCTTTTCTTAAACCCCCGTGCCGCTTTTAGCAGTACCATCACCATATGTAAAAGCGATTGCTTCGTGCCCTGCACTCTCAGAGTAAAGTATACCACATTTGCCCCCTGTTCTCAAATATTGTTTCCTGCCTCACCTTTTCGGATTTGATTCCCGAAGGTTTTTCTGTTATACTTAGCCTGATGATGCCAAACGACACAAAATCAGAACTGGTCAGAACGGAGAATAACCAATGAATCTAAAAAAATCATGCTTTACTGCATTTATGTCTTGTATCAGCTTTATCCTGTCAACCTTTGTATCATTTCCTTTTGTCGTACCCTTTCAGCACTGCTGTAATGTGATCTGCGCGGTGATCCTCGGTCCGGTCTATGGATTCGTCTCCGCACTGATCACCGGGTGTATGAGGATGCTTCTGACCGGCAGACCTGTTACCGCCATCATTGGAGCTGTCATAGGCGCTCTGCTATCGGGACTTTTTTATATCATTTCTAAGAAAATGATCCTGGCGGTGGCTGGGGAGATCATCGGCACCGGACTGATCAGCGCCCTTTTGAGCTATTATGTCATGAAATATGGTTTTGGCGTAAGCCTCTCCACCCCTCTCTACTATATTCCACTGTTTATGCCCGCCTGTATCACAGGGGCACTTCTGGGGTATGCCATATTGATCCTTCTAAAAAGATCTGGCTCATTATCGAAAATACGGGAGATGTTAGTGTGAAAGATTTGATCATTAAAAATATAAAGAAAATGGAACCAAAGATTCACTCCATAACCAATACCATCACCATCAATGACTGTGCCAATATCCTCCTGGCAGCAGGGGGACACGCCACCATGGCATCCGATCCGGCGGAAGCTGCTGAGATGACCTCACACTGCGATGGTCTTGTATTAAATCTGGGGGCAGTTTCCTCTCTGGAAGCGATGCTGGCAGCGGGAAAGGAGGCCAACCGTCTGGGACATCCTGTCGTCCTGGATCCGGTGGCCGCCGGCGCCACCCCCCTTCGAAAAAATGCCTGTCAGAGACTTTTATCGGAACTGCACTTTTCCGCTATCCGGGGCAACGCCTCTGAGATCAGCACTCTTTCCCATCTTCTCACCAATTCAGAAGACAACGCAGAATCTTTTGTGGATGCCCCAGAAGCAGAGATCATGCAGGAGAAAAATCTGGAGACCTGTCGTGAGAACGCCCGCTGTCTATCCCAGTATACCGATGCCTTTATCGTGGTTTCTGGAAAAGAGGATCTGGTGGTGCACCAGGACCAATGCGAGATGATCCGGGGAGGCTCTCCCCTCTCCGCCCGGATCACCGGCAGCGGCTGTATGCTCACTGAACTGATCTGCCTATGTATGGCCGCGAATCCCGAAGATCATTGGAATGCGGTCCGTACAGCAGTTCATCAGATGAACCTTGCCGCCGAAAAAGCAGCCCGGAAAACCCAGGCTGCCGATGGGGGAACGATGTCCTTCCGAATGTATCTCATCGATGAGATCAGCAAACAGTTTACAGGTGAAGTACCCGGTCTCTGATCTCCTGGGTGCGTCCCTGGTTCCAGAACTGGGTTCCAATATAGCCACAGGTTCGCCTCGCCACAAAAAGTTTGGTCTGATCATGACAGCCACAGTTCGGACACTGCCACATAAGCTTTCCAGACTCATCCTCTTTGACCACTACCTCGCCGGAATAGCCACACTCCTCACAGAAATCACTCTTTGTATTCAGCTCCGCATACATAATATTTTCATAAATATGGCGCATAACAGAGATGACAGCCGGAATATTATCCTGCATATTTGGCACCTCTACATAGCTGATCGCCCCTCCTGGTGACAGCTTTTGGAACTCAGATTCAAAACTGAGTTTGCTAAACGCATCGATTTCTTCTGTCACATGGATATGATAGCTGTTGGTGATATAATTTTTATCCGTCACACCCTGGATCACACCGAAACGTTTCTGCAGGCACTTAGCAAACTTATAGGTGGTAGACTCCATCGGTGTTCCGTATACGGAATAGCTGATATGCTCCTGTACTTTCCACTCTCCACACTTGTCGTTCAGACGCTTCATCACCGCCAGGGCAAAATCTCTCGCTTCTGGAGCCGTGTGGGATTTTCCCGTCATCCGCACACACATCTCATACAGTCCCGCATAGCCGAGAGAAATCGTGGAATATCCATCATACAGCAGTTTATCAATTTTTTCTCCCTTACCCAGCCTTGCCAGTGCCCCATGCTGCCACAGGATCGGTGCTACGTCCGATACCGTTCCCTTTAACCTTTCATGACGGCACCGCAGCGCCCGGTGGCACAGCTCCAGTCTATCATCCAATATTTTCCAGAACTTATCCATATCTCCATAAGAAGAACACGCCACATCCACAAGATTTATCGTCACGACTCCCTGATTAAACCGGCCATAATATTTATGACTTCCATCAGAATTTCTCTGTCCGTCTTCCACTGTGAGGAATGAACGGCAGCCCATGCAGGTATATACATCGCCCTGCTTTAGCTGACGCATCACTTTGGCAGATATATAATCCGGCACCATTCGTTTTGCCGTACACTTCGCCGCCAGCTCCGTCAGATACCAAAACTCAGAATCCTCTTTTATATTATCCTCATCCAGTACATAGATCAGCTTGGGAAATGCCGGTGTGATCCACACCCCTTTTTCATTTTTTACTCCCTGGATCCGCTGGCTCAGTACTTCTTCGATCAACAGCGCCAGATCATGGCGGGCCTGCCCCTCCACCTCGTCCAGATACATAAACATCGTGACAAAAGGCGCCTGTCCGTTGCAGGTCATCAACGTGATCAACTGATACTGGATCGTCTGAATCCCTCGCTTAATCTCGTCGGCAAGTCTCTTTTTTACAATTTCTTCTAGCCTTGTGTCATTGGAGGAAAGATCCAGGGACTCAAATTCCTCCTGCACTTCCTTTCTCAACTTCTTGCGGCTGATATCCACAAAAGGAGCCAGATGAGCTAAGGAAAAAGATTGTCCGCCGTACTGGTTACTCGCCACCTGCGCCACGATCTGAGTGGTCACATTACACGCCGTATAAAAGGAATGTGGTTTTTCGATCAAGGTATCGCTGATCACCGTACCATTCTGAAGCATGTCCTCCAGATTGATCAAGTCACAGTTATGTTCTTTCTGGGCATAATAATCCGAATCATGAAAATGAATGATCCCCTCCTTATGGGCATCTACAATCTCTTTCGGCAGCAGAAGACGCATCGTCAGATCCTTACTGACCTGCCCGGCCATATAATCCCGCTGTGTAGAATTGATGCTGGCATCTTTATTGGAATTTTCCTGATTGACTTCTTCGTTGTTGCACTCAATGAGAGACAGGATCTCGCTGTCCGTCGTATTGGCTTTTCTGGCGATCTCACGCTGATAACGATAACGCACATACTTCTGTGCGATCTCATAACCGCCCTCCTGCATGATTCCGACCTCTACCATATCCTGTATACTCTCCACATTGACTGCGTGGGAAGCATTTTCAATCCGGTCGGATACCCGGTTCGTCACATCTGCGATCTGAAGCAGCGACAAGCTTTTATGCTCCTCTACCTCTTTATTCGCTTTCTGGATCGCATTGCTGATCTTCTCTGGATTAAACTCTACTTCTTCTCCGTTTCGCTTGATAACCCTTGTCCTACTCATGATTACAATTTCTCCAATCCTTCTAAACAACTGAATATAGTATTTTTTTATCTTTCAAACACAAGATGTTGTGTTCTATCATATCACTCCCCGGTTTAGATGTAAAGAGAATTTCGGAAAAAAATTAGATTCCATTATCTTCCTACAGAATTCCTACCTTTTTTAGTAAAAATTCTCCATTTGTTGTCTTGGCCACTCCTTCCTGTAGCGTATAGGTAAAATACATGTCACCATCACGATATTCTTCACAGAAACTGTAATTTTTTATTCCCTCGGTTCCCTTTTGCTGTTCACAGATCTCAAGGTCATGGGTCGTAATTATGCCGCAGCATCCCTGCTGGCAAAGCTTTTGTATGACGCCCTCGGCCCCCTTTCTGCGGTCCACGGAATTCGTCCCTCGAAAGATCTCATCGATCAGAAAATATACTGGTTCCGCTTCCCCCGCTGCATCGATGATCTGGCGAATCCGAAGCAGTTCAGAATAAAATGTAGAGATTCCCTCCGTGGTACGGTCCACGATCCGCATAGAGGTCATGATCCGGGGACGTCCACAGCTCATAGCTTCCGCACACACATAGCTCCCCGCCCTCGCCAGAACCATATTGATACCCACGGTGCGCATAAACGTGCTCTTCCCAGACATATTAGAGCCGGAAAGGATTACAATGCCATCCTCCATCTCAAAATCATTGCATACCCGGTCCTTATTGGCCAGCAGTGGATGTCCCAGATTCACCCCGCAAAAACCTTTGTTTTCCTCTGTCACTTCCGGCGCACACATCTGGTCGCAGCTACGCAGCAGATTGGCAAAACTTAGATAGCACTCCATCTCTCCCAATGCTCCAAACCAATCCTCCACTTTTTCTCCGTAAACTTTTTTCCAGTTTTGCAGATCAAAGGCATTTTTATAACTCCATAGAAAAGTGATATTCAGCAAAAGATCCGAGAGCAGATTGTAACTCCAGCCCACATTCCTGGAAATATGTGCCAGTTCATCCATTCCCTTCTGGGCTTCCGCCATTATCTCTTGCAGTTCCTTTCCCCTAACCACAGTGAATTTCCTGGATAGCACTTCCCGGACTGCCAGGTTATAGGGCATGACCTTCCTAGAAGCTCTGCGCAGCTGTTCCAGATAATGCCGGGTTTTATATTCTCCCAGTCTCCACAAACAGAATTGGATAAAGAGAAGAGTCCCCAGCAAGACGAATCCCGCATTTGTGCGAAAGCATACCAGATAACCGCAGGCAACTATCGTCAGTCCCCGCATGACCTTCAATAATACAGAAAAACATCTGTTACCAGAGAAGGGGTTCTGGTCCTTCAACTGCTCTAAAAGCTCAGCTGTCTCTTCTCCGGTATCAATCTGAGAAAAGACGTATTCCATATGAGCTGCCCCTTCATAATCCTCGCCGATCTCATAGATCATCTGCTGTCTTTTTTCAATCTCCTCTATCGAATACTCCGGTGAGAGAAGATCTTCCGCCAATTTCCTACGCCCATGAAAGGTGTGAGTACAATTTATATATTGAAACAGAGAGCGTTTCCCGATGATATCCAGATCCTGTGCATAAGGATGTTCTTCCCCCGCCAAATCTTCCCCATCATCTTCCCCCTCCTGCCACTCTCCCCGCAGCCGTTTCCTGTCCCTGAGCGCTATGCTGTAGATGCCCTTCATCTGCTGAATCCGATCCAGAACCTGGCTGTGCCATATCAGCGCAAAGACAAACAGCACTAGCTGTGCCGCCGCCCCAATGCCCCATCCCAAATAGTTAGAAGTGAAGCATAACTTGACGCCAGTAAAAACCAGTGCTGCAAATAATACTAACTTTATAATTCCCAACATATTACTTTTTCGATTTGTCGTTTCTATCTCGTTTTCTGAATCTCGGATGATCTCATTCAGTCTCTGTTCCATGTATCCTCCCCGCCACAGCAGCACATAAAATTTTATGAGTAAAACTTCGGGCTAATCACTGTTTTAGTGTGCTGACAATACTCTTAATAAGAGACAGCCATGGGCTGGAATCTCTTTCTTCTCATTTAGAGAAAGCGCCTCTCCCTCCCACAGATCCTCTGCCGTTCCGGATGCATGACTGAGATATTCCTCCGGCGCCACAGCCACCTCGTCCTCACTGATATTAAATATCGCAAGATACTGAGAAGAATCTTCTGTGCTCTCGGACTGCCATAGGATCACCTGCTCATCTCGGAAAATCTCCCTCGCCCCCTTCGATCTGTCCAGCAGTCCCAGCACCTTGTCATTGTTCAACAGAGATAATGTCCAGTCATCCAGCTTGGGAAGCTCCGCGCCCAGCATAAGCGGTGAACGGAACATACACCAGAGCGTCATCATCGTCCTCTGCTCCGTCTTGGAAAAATTAGTCTGCCTCTCATCCTCAAAACCTTTTCCTAACCAACCCAGAGGCAACATATCACAGTCCGGGTATCCTCCGTCTCGGACCTGGTCCTGCCATTTTCTACAGCGGTCGAACATATCCCGGAGAGAATCCCAGTGATCCCAGAAATCATCCGTAATCCGCCACATATTAGCATTTTCATGATAATGCTCTGCCCATTCTAACAAGGCTGGTCCCGGCGACAGACTGAGAACGATATCCCTGCCACAATTTTCAATGGCTTTATGAAGCATCGCGATCTCCTCTTTGGCTGATTCCGCATCGCCGCGACAGATGTCATCACATTTTACAAAATCCACTCCCCACTGGGCATACAGCGCCATGAGAGAATCATAATATTCCTGCGCCCCTTCTTCTCCAGGAATCACCCCATACATATCTGGGTTCCACGGGCAGATCGAATAGGGACTGGCGATCTCATTTGCCCTGCGCTCTGTCCCAAGAATCTTAGAATGGTTGTGGGCTGCGATACGGGGAATTCCCCGCATGATATGAATGCCAAATTTAAGTCCTAATCCATGTACATATTCTGCCAGGGGGGCAAACCCCCTTCCTCCGGCAGAAGACGGAAAACGTTGGGGACAGGGAAGGAGCCTGGAGTACTCATCCATCTCCACCTTCCAAAATGGGATATACTGGTGTTTATCCCGCTGGCTTCCGGCATCATAGGAATACCATTCGATATCTACCACCACATATTCCCAGCCGTGGGATTTGAGGTGTTCGGCCATATAATCCGCATTTGCTTTTACCTGATCTTCCGTCACCGTTGTATCATAATAATCGTAACTGTTCCAGCCCATCGGCGGTTTATTTAATGTTATCATAACAATCCTTTCTTTTTCTGATTTATATAATTGTCAATAAGCCCAGGGATTTTAGTAAAAGTATGACAAGCAGCAACGGCGCGATCACCTTTATCATATCGATGTACAGCGTCTTTCTTCCAAATCTCGCTCCACCCTTTTCCACCTCGTCGATAATCGTCTCAGGCTTAATGATCCAGCCCACCAAAATACATGTCCCGATGGCCACCACCGGCATCAGACAGTTATTGCTGATGTAATCCATCACATCCAGAATCTGCGCTCTTGCTCCATTGGGAAGCCCAATATCAAAATATAATTTATTATATCCGAGACACACGATAACTCCCGCTACAAGGGCAATGACGGTCTCGATCAACACGGCCTTTTTCCGGCTCATATGGAACTGATCCATAATACTTGCCACTACAGCCTCCATGACAGAAACCGCACTGGTCAGTGCCGCAAACAAAACCATGGCAAAAAACAGGGCGCCGATCACATTCCCCATCTTTCCCATCGCCGCGAATACTTTCGGAAGAGACACAAACATCAAACTCGGTCCTGACGCTTTCATTCCCTCCGCTCCCATAAAAGTAAACACTGCTGGTATGATCATGACACCTGCCAGAAAAGCTACCACTGTATCAAAGATCTCGATCTGATTAATAGACTTAACCAGGTTGGCATCATCCTTTACATAAGAACCATAGGCCACCATGATTCCCATCGCCACGCTGAGACTGAAAAACAACTGTCCCATGGCATCCACCAGCACAGTAAAAAATCCTTTGACCGTTAGATTTTCAAAATTCGGAATGATATATACAAGAAATCCCTGCATTCCAGTACGGGTAGTTCCATCCTCTCCAGTACTCTGGATCGTAAGGGAAAATACCGCAATAAATACAACGAGCAGAAGCAAAAGGGGCATGATCACTTTGGAAAAGGATTCAATTCCCTTATTCACCCCTCGGAACACCACAACTGCTACCAACAACAAAAACAAAACCATAAGAATAATCGGCTGTGCTGTACTTGTGATATAGCCGGTAAAATATCCATCTTCTGCCGCTGCCATCCCGTCGCCGGTCACAAAAGCAAGAAAATACTTGAGCACCCAGCCGCCGATCACACAGTAATAGGGCATAATGATAACTGGAACAAGGCTCGCCGCAACTCCCAGTGGCTTCCATCTCTTACTCAGCTTCCCATAGGCGGTAAGCGGACTCTGTTTGGTCTTTCTGCCAATAGCGATCTCCGTCGTCAGCAGTGCAAACCCAAAGGTCACTGCCAGGATCAGATAAATCACTAGAAACAATCCGCCGCCATCCTTCGCTGCCAAATATGGAAACCTCCATATATTTCCTAATCCCACGGCACTTCCCGCTGCTGCCAGCACAAAACCAAGTGATCCCGAAAAGGAATTTCTCTTCGCTGTTTTTTTCATCTCTCTGTCCCCTTTAAAGTTTTTCCATATTATATCATCTTTCTTTCGCTGGGACAACTATAAAAATTCTTTTATCGGACGGGAAAATAGAAAAATTTTGTTGTTATCGTTTTCTTGTATTACAATCCATTATTTTTACCTCACAGCCTCATTATGTTCTTGTACATATGCCAGCCTTTTTTCCTGTAAGGTCTCTATTTCTCCTTCTTTTGCCGCCCACGCATATATTCGAATCGATTTCCAGCCGGTGACCCTGCAGCCCCATTGGTTCAGCGTCATTTTTTCATTTTTGTATCGTACGTATTTTGCATCCAGCAATGTAGCCATCGAATCTTCTGGATCAACTGAACTTAATGTGATATATAGCCGGTCGCCTGGTTTCACCATGTTAAACTCAATCAACTTGTCCATCTTAGGCAATGACATATCCATTTTCTTTCGATTCACTTTCTGAATACGAGTCAAATCTACCTCTGGCTGCGGTAAACATATGTCGAATAATTTATTTGCTAAATCATCGCTTCTTCTTTGTATATCCTCAAATAAATAAAAATGAGAATACTCTTTTAATGAAATAGCAGTATTTTGCCTTCCCGAATTTTTGTCTCTATAATAAATTCGCAGATTTCCTATTCTATTTAATATGTTTTGCGTAAATGTATCATAATCCATCCCATCAATAACAATATTATCTGGAAAATCATGATCCCCTTTTAACACTAAAGCATCTTTTTCTTCATTTTTATAGTATTGATACTGTGTTGAATCGGCGCCTGGTGTCTGTGGTAACATATGATCCAAACTAAATGAGTCAGTGAAAGAAGCTAATAAAGTATAGGCTTGATCATATGAAATGATCGCTTTGTTATTATCGATAGAAGTCGAATCATACAATGCCAATAAGGCGATGGTAACTTTTCTATTTTGTTCATACGCATCGAGTGACTTCATATTGTCTTTCAATTTTTCTGTCGAAATCCCCTGCTTTAAATATTCTGCAGCAAGTGCATTCACAACAGTTTCTCTCACGACTTTATTTTTAGAATATATTTCTGCCATAATACCGGAAAACATAGTAATGGCATCTTTACTATCCCGACTGCTGATCGTCAAAAACTTGATCATAAAACTTACCGTTTCCGATACAATCTCTATCACATCTTTCTTTGAAAGTTTTCCTTCCTTATATTCAATTAGTGTTCTAAGAAAAAGCGCTTTCGGGTGTTTATACGATACATCAACAAACACTTTAAAGAAAAATCGAAATTTATTATTTTTCACAAGTGAATACGCCTTCTCAGTAGAAGAAAGCATATTATAGAACTCCACTTTTTCATACATATCATCAAGCAATCTCTTAAACGCCTCATTCTCAGAATTGACCTTATAATAAGGAATTAAATCCCTTATACTAATAGTTTTAAAATTATCAATTGTTATACTCTGTCTATAAAAACACAAAAAGGCCTTTATAAAATTGTATAAATAATCATAAAGATTATCATTCGTCTTCGTTATCAATTGTCCCCATTTATCTAAATATGTAGCATAAGATGCCTCATCCAACTTTGAAAAAATATACGTTTTTATCAAGTCGATCTGTTCAAGTTTTTTACCCTTACTATTGATTGATTCAAACATCGAAAATACTTTATTCTCTTTGCAGTTCGCCTCAATCGCTATAAACTGAACATACTGAAGAATAAAGTCGGCATAATCCAGTATCTCTGTTTCCTTTGTATCGCTTACATTCTCTCTGAGGCTCTGACAGATAAAAACAAAATTATTTATGATTCGCTGATCAAATTTTGAATCACATTGATACTTGCTGCAATAATCTAGTAGTTTACCAGGATTATCATAGCCGGCATTAAATAAGTCAGAAAAACATTTCTTTTCGATACTATTTAAGCTGACAACACATAACTCCTTCTTATATTCTCTATTCACAATTTTCCACAATGAGCTCTTTACTGCATTCACAGTCAAATCGGTTTCTGGAATGCCAGCACTTATTGCTAATGAATATACAGCAAGTAAAATCAAGGAAAATGTTGTGATCCTCTGCTGCCCATCAATAATATCATATTTTAAAATCGTTCCATTTACCTTATTATTTTTATCATATATTATAATATTCCCAGTGTAATATCCTTCTTCCTTTTCTTCGGATTTATATGCCTCATGAATATCCTTCAACAAAACTTCTACCTGCTCCTTATCCCATGAATATGGTCTTTGGTACACAGGAACCTGATAGATCGCTTTGAACAAATTTTCTAAATTCCACATATGCGGTTCAAGTGTTTTTCTTGACATTTTTTCCTCCTCTTTATTATTGTTGTTGCCAATACCTTTTGATACTTACTATAAAATATGATTGATGAATCGATGGACTTATGATATACTTTGTGACATGGGAAACCAGAGAGCCAAAGGCGGCACCCTCTCTTTTTCATTCGGAAGGCAATACAATGATTACATATCAGGATTTCTTTTTATTTTGTACGTTCATTGTTGCCCTTATCAGTCTGCTTTTTCAGATTTTTAAGGACAAAAGAAAGTAGCCGCCAACTATTCCTGTAGCTGACGGCTGTTACTTTATAACACGCTAATGTTATTGTGAGGGGTAGCCGCTTCTCTGGCTTTCCCTTTTTCTATAATATAGCATAAAACCTGGATAAATTCAAGATAAATTCCCGTTAATGCAAACCATTAGGAAAATAATAGACTGCTTCCCTCTGCGGCTCTACAGGCTTGTAATTACCTCTTACTAAACTGCGGAGCTCTACGCGCCTTCTTGAGACCGTATTTCTTACGCTCTTTCATACGAGGATCACGAGTGAGGTAACCAGCTTTCTTCAAAGTAGGTCTCAGGTCAAGATCGTATCTGTTCAATGCTCTTGCGATACCGTGACGGATGGCACCAGCCTGACCTGTGAAACCACCGCCCTTAACATTTACAAGTACATCGAACTTATCTGCCATATTTGTAGCTTCCAGTGGCTGACGAACGATGATCTTCAATGTCTCAAGGCCAAAATAATCATCCATATCCTTTTTATTGATCGTAACTTTGCCGCTTCCTGGCATCAGGTAAACGCGGGCAACACTTGATTTTCTTCTTCCTGTTCCGTAATATCTTTCACTAGCCAATGTTATTTCCTCCTTTCAACCATTAAATATCCAGTGCTTCTGGCTTCTGTGCAGCATGCTTGTGCTCCGGTCCTGCATAGACAAACAGCTTCTTGAGCATCTGTCTTCCCAAAGGTCCCTTTGGCAGCATTCCCTTTACTGCATGAGTCATAACATACTCTGGCTTCTTAATTAACATATCTTTTAAAGCAGTCTCTTTCATTCCACCCACATAATCGGAGTGATGATAGTAGATCTTCTGATTCAGTTTCTTTCCGGTTGTAACAACCTTCTCAGCATTTACCACGATCACATAATCACCGGTGTCGATGTGTGGTGTATAAATAGGCTTTTTCTTGCCTCTTAAAATATTTGCAATCTCAGATGCGAGACGGCCCAGGGTCTTTCCCTCTGCGTCTACGACATACCATTTTCTTTCCACATCGGATGGACTTGCCATATAACTTTTCATCCTGGAAACCTCCTAAAATATTCATTTACTCTCTCTGTATCAAATAAACTGTTAAAAACGTGCTTTTTATGAAGATCTCTCTGCAATGTCCGGAACAGTCGATCTCATTGAAAAATACCCATTCACGCTGTATGCCGGGGCAGGCACACGGAGAAGGCTTATGTATTTTTCATGTCACAGTATCATATTATATTATAATTTCAGCCCAATGTCAACAGTTTTCTGGCATTCTCTCCCAGGATCTGCGTCTTTTCTTCGGGGTTCAGGCTACATTTCTGAATCCATTCCAGATTTTCCCTCTGACTGCTCCAGGGCGTATCAGATCCAAACAAAATCCGATCAACTCCGTGTAGACGCACCAGTTCTGTAAACTGGTTGTCATCCAGCATCTTTCCATAGACGCCGCGGTTCTCTACACTCACAGTACCGGTTAGGGAAAATGCGGTATCCATAAATACCGGAGCGCCGCAGATATATCTTTTTACCTCCGCCCACATCTGCCAGCCCCCCATATGGGCAAGGACCAGATGGCCGCACTCCACCTCTTCTAGCACACGCAGAATCCTCTTCACATCACAGTGTATGTGATCGGGATAAACTTCATCCATCCCAGCATGTACCAGCACTAAAAGCCCTTCCTCTGCCGCCGCATCCAGAATCCTCAGATAGCGGATATCGTCAAAATAGGTTTCTTGATAGTCTGGATGAATCTTAATTCCCTTGAGACCACTATTGCGAATTCCCCGCATCACCATCTTAAGTTCTGCAGTATCTGGATGTACCGCTGCGAAAGAAACCAATCCTCGTTTTCCATATTCCTCCATCCAGCGGATCGCCTGGGCATTGAGTTTTCCTACCTGACCAGGATTGGTGGCCACTGGAAGAAAAACCGAATGGTCCACACCGTTTTTTTCCATCTCCTCCACCAGAGCTTCCGGGGTTCCCACGTTTTCCACCTGACTCCCCGATACGCTCTCCATCCGTTCCTTCACCTTTTTTGCTATCCTCTCTGGATATGCGTGCGCATGAATGTCAATTATCATCCCTATACTCCTGCCTG
>CANRYS010000023.1 GCA_947644305.1 uncultured Roseburia sp. | reverse complement strand
AAGCGCCTAGCTATTTTGCTGCTATCACAATCCGAAATCTTCGACCTCCGCTTGTAAATTGGAAAATCACAAGTCGGAGGCAGGGTTCAAATTAGCGCCATCGAGCTAGCTCGATGGCGCTAAAAAAGGTTCCGGTCAGGTAAACCTGCAGCCGAAACCCTTTTTTATTAAAATTATATTATGATACACACCAGACCGCCATTGGAATCATTGACTACCTTTTGTATCGTATCCTGAAGTTTCACCTGGCTCTCCTCTGTCAGCCGGTTGACCTTATTCATGATACCGTCATCCACCAACTGCCGTATCGTTTTCCCGAAAATGTTCGTATCAAAAATTCCGTCGGGATTTTCTTTGCTGTTCATTTCGATATATTCAATAAGATCTTTCGCCTGCTCCTCGCTGCCTACGATGGGTGCGATCTCTGTCTCAATATTTGCCTGGATCAGATGCAGGGATGGGCAGACCGCCTTGATCTTCACTCCATATTTATTTCCATGTTTAATCAGCTCCGGTTCAGCGATCTCGATCTCCTCCATTGTCGGAGTGACGATTCCATACCCCCGCCCTTTTACCTGTTCGCACGCGGTTCCAATGGACTCATATTCCGCCCTTTTACCTGCCAGTTCCTTCAAGGTAGCGATCAGTTCATACTCTCCAGTAATAGGAGTTCCGATCATGTCACTAAGGATCTCATAATAATAGTGCTCCTGAAATTCCACGGAAATATTGACCTGTCCGTTTTCCATCTGCTTATCCTGGATATAAACTCCCTTGATATAATCAGCTTCCAGATTTAGACGCTCCTTGGTCACATCTTTCATAAGCCGCATATTCATGAGCATTTCCCTGCACTGCTCCAAAAGGTCTTTTTTCAGCCAGTGATCCCTGTCCAGAAACTCTACCCATTTGGGAAGAAAGAAATTGATCCTTCCAATGGGAAAATCCGATAAAATGGTTTCCATGATCCGATATACATCCTCCTTTTTCAGCCTTTTACAATCCAAAGGCAAGACACTCATGTTATATTTCTGCTCCATCTCCTCCGCCAGATTTTTGGCGGACTCGGAGTGAGGATTTACTGTGTTCAAAATGATCATCGTCGGCTTTCCGGCCTTCCTGCACTCTTCGACGGTCTTTTCCTCTCCCTCTACATACTGTTCTCTGGAGAGATCCGTAAAGCTTCCATCCGTGGTGACAATGATCCCAATATTTGAATGTTCTTCGATGACTTTCCTTGTACCCAATTCTGCCGCCTTCGTGAAGGGAATTTCCTGGGCGGACCAAGGTGTCTTGACCATCCGCTCTTTTCCCTCTTCCATATAACCGGCGGCATCCTTCACGACAAATCCCACACAATCAATCAGACGGATCTTACAGGCAGCGCCACTGGGCAGCGTGAGTGCTGCTCCATTCTTTGGTATAAATTTGGGCTCTGTCGTCATAATGGTCTTACCATCCGAAGATTGAGGAAGCTCGTCGATGGTTCTCTGTCTCTCTCCTTCGTCCATCAGCTCCGGTATAACCATAATCTCCATGAAATTTTTTATAAATGTACTTTTTCCGGTTCTCACAGGACCAACTACTCCCAGATATATTTCTCCTCCGGTTCTTTTGTTTATATCTTCGTACACATTATATCCACTGTCCATAAAAAAACCCCCTTGCTAAACTGTTAAAGTATATGCAAGGGGATCTTTTGATATGTCATAAACTTATTTAACTTTTATAGTCTTTACCGCCTTCTTGCCGGAACTTGCCGTCACCGTAATCTTAACCTTTCCTTTCTTTTTCGCCTTTAGATATCCATAGGCATCGATCTCCGCTACGTTGGGCTTATTACTTGCGAAAGAAAGTGTATCTGTAGACTTAGCTGATTTGAGGCTGACTGTCAATTTTACTGTCTTTTTCCTCTTCACAGTCTTGGGCGCCTTGATCTTAACTTTCTTCGCCTTAACCTCTTTCTTGGATACCACAATCTTTACAGAGATCCTTTTACCGGAATCTGCCTTTATTGTTATCTTAGCAGAACCTTTTTTCTTCGCCGTAACGACACCACTTGATGTCACTGGCGCCACCTTTGACTTACTGGATTTATACGTCAGCTCATCCGTAGCATTTTCTGGTGTCAGTCTGGTATTCAATGTCACGCTCTGACCTTTCGCCAGATAGATGGTCTTGGTACTTGGCCGATTCAGCAATAGTGTGATCTTATTTGCTGGTTGTTTGACCGTCACTCGACAGGATGCCGTTTTTCCGGTACTGGATTTTACGTTGATTGAAACCGCTCCTGGTGCCACAGCCCGGATCACACCACTGGCATCCACGGTCGCGATTTTGGGATCACCTGAAGAGTAGGTATAGGTCAGTTCTTCATTGGAAGTCGCTGGTACTTTCTGGGGATTCAACCTATGAGTTTTCCCAACATTGAGGGTTACTTCCTTATCTACTTCGATGGACTCTGCTTTTTGGATCACATTTACCACAACAGATGCACGTACTCCAGAAGAGGATATTCCTGTCAGCTCTGCCGTTCCCACCACCAGTGCCTTAACTGAAACACTCTGATTCGTTCCCTGCGTCACCTGAAGAACGCCTTCATTGCTACTCTTCCAATCAATCTTATCCGTGGTATCCGATGGAGATACGAAGAATCCTTTTGTCGCATCCGTCTTCGTCGTCTTTGCAAAGCTCATACTTCTACCCACTTCTAACGTCACATTTTCATCTAAAATACGCAGTTCTTTTACCGGAGCTTTTACGGTAACCTTAAAGGCCTCCGATTTGACACTGTCTTTTTCAGCAGATGTAGCCACGATATCAGCCTCTCCTCTTGCTAGCCCAGTCACCTTTCCCTCAGCATCCACCGAAACACAATTTTGACCAGAAGCTACCCTCCATGTCACCACCTGAGACGCCACCTTCGGGGCAACCGCTGCCGATAGCTGTATGCTCTCGCCAACATTTACCTCATTGGCACCCGTTACCGTCACAGAGAATGGAGTGTAATTATTTTCTTTTGACACCTGTAAGGTAAACTGCATTTTCGTTCCGCTGGCCTGCCCTTTGATCGTGATCACAGCAGTCCCCTCACCTACTGCACGGAAGGTTCCATCCGGGTTCACTGTGACCACATTTTCATCAGAAGATTCAATCACCGCCTTCTCGCCGTATATGGCTAACAGACTGTCGTCGTATTCTGTCTTTCCATAATCTACCCCGATGCTGATCTTATCGCTGTCTCCCACGGAAAGTCCAAAAGTGGCATTATTGGTTATCTTGGTATCCAACAAGCTTCCGCCAGTTGTGCAGCTAAACCCTCCGGATGCCACTGGTATCTGGCCGGTCACTGCAATCTTGTCATGAACCGTTCCAGAGTTTACCATAACTGTCGCATCTCCTGGCTTTTTACACTTCACAATGGCAGTGGCCACACCGCTCCCCGCCTCATACTGCATATCGCTGACTTCAACCACTTCATTATCTGTTGAGGACCAGGACACCTGATCGGTAGTCTCCACAGGATCGATCTTTGCTGTCAATTTGATTCCATTTGTAGCTGCCAAACTTTTTACAGGTATATATAATGCTTTCTTACCGGTCGTCTCATCATACATGGATGGGTTTTCTTTTACCGTATTGTCCTCACTTGCCGATACGGACACACTCTGGGTCGGCACATCCTGTACAGATACCCGGTAGGTAAAGGTATGGCTGCTGCTCCAGCCTGTATTTTTTGCATTTATATAATGAAATGCTGCTCCGGCTTCGATCTTAACAGTCACCGGATCTTCCAGATACCCTTCCCCATGTAATACGAAAGAATATGGCTCTTTTGACATATCAAATTCTGCCCGGAGTCCCTGAGCAGATTTTCCAAGTATATCTGTCTCCTTGGATCCGTCCACGATCACTACTTTTACAGAACCATTCAAAACATCCTTATTGAATGCATTGATCGGAAGCCGGATGCTATTATGAATGGGGATTACTACCTCTTGATTTTCCTTATAGGACAAACTAAGGGTCGGGTCCGCCTGTGGCTTTACATTTTCCCTATCCATCGTAACTTTGCCAAATGCTCCACTAATGGCTGTCCCTTTTATCGAAGCACTTGCTGGTATACTTACGGTGGTAAGGCTTACCGTATCCCTAAGAACATTTTGCTCTACACTTTGTACCTTATCGCCAAATGAAACATTTCTCAGATATGAACACTGGTCAAACATACTATCGGAAACCTTAACCAATGGCGAATTGGTAAGCTGTACGTCTGTCACGTTGCACTGCCGAAATGCAGCATTTCCAATAATCTCTAGATTTTTCGCCGCCGAAAAATCTAGTTTCCTTAGTCCGGTCTTTTCTCTTCTCTTTCCATATTTCTCATAATTCCAATAATAGGTATACTTTAATTCCTGGTCTTCTCTAATAGTACTCTCCCTCTTACAATCTGCATCGCTGGTATTGCGGACCGCACACTGTGCAAAGGCACTGCTGCCGATCGTGGTAAGACTAGTAGGAAATTTCATCGTTTCAAGGGAATAGCATTCCATAAAAGCGTTATTTCCAATACTTTCAAGACTAGTCCCTAAGGCACTGGTGCTGCTCTCTTTAAAGTACAGGTTATAACATCTCTGGAAAGCACCATCTCCGATCTTTTTCATTCCCTCCGGAATATAGATTGTACGGAGTCCATAATAATCATAGTATTTATTGCCATTCAAAGAATTGATCTCTTTGGCTGCGCCACTAAATGTATTCTGCTTTATTTCTGTCAGATTCTCAGAAAGAGTTACTTTATTTAAACTAAAACATTTTTCAAAGGCACTGGCTCCAAGGCTGTCCTCCCGCATGGAATCCGGCAGGTTGACATCCCTGACACCAAAGACATACGTCATACCAATGCTGCAGGATTCTCCTGGAAGTGCTACCTGCTCAATCTCCGAACTTACTACCGCCCGGATCCAGCATTCCCTTTTATCAGCAGCACTTTGCAGAGAAATCAAACCGTCCACATTACCCTGTGAACAGTAGAATGTATCTGTCAGCGAACCATCGTACTTGGAATAGAACCGATCTTTATACGCTTGTGTATCCGTCTCATATTCATTTTTATATAGCTCTATCTGCTTATCGGTAGAATCCCCCCTCACAGACATAAGCATATCTTCATCCACCCATGCCTTTTTAGCAACAATATAAAGCTCCATATAATTGGGATCTTCCAGCTCTCCCTTTTCATTGAAGGTTCCTTCGGGCAAACTTTCTTTAGAAAAGATATCTGCCTCATCTATGTATATATTTCTACAATAATCGGCAGCCCTTGCCGCATTATCTGTATTCTCTTTATCATAAGCATTGTCGTAATCAAAGATCTTTAACTGGGTAAGCCCTGATTCCGAAACAGTTTTGATTTTTTCTTTTAAAGCATAAGCCTTCACCCCGTTAACACGGATGGAATTTTCTACACTGCAGCCTGCAAATGCGCGGTCTCCAATACTTGCAAGCCTTGAACCAAACTGCAGCGTACCTTCCTTTTTCGCTGTCCGGGTACCGATCGTAAAAAGTCTTGTCTGGTTCTCAAAAGCTGATTTGCCGATTGATTCAAGTCGATCTGGAAGGATCACCGTCTCCAATTTTGCCCCTCGGGAAGACAGATAAAATGCTTTATCGGGAATTTCCTTTACACCGTTTCCAAGATCCACCTTGCGCAGGGCATAGTTATCCACAAAAACGGATTCCCCCAGAACCACCACAGAATCTGGAAGAATTACCTCTTCCAGCCCTGTAGCAACCGCCATTTCCTGGTATGCATCGTTTATCGTATTGTTGTTTTTATCTTTCCAATAGGCAAAACAACTAGCAAATGCGGATTCTTCAATAGTAGTAAGATTTCTCAAGTTCTTTAAAAAAACTGTCGTTTTCAAACTTTCACAGTTGGCAAATGCATAACTTCCAATCTTCTCTAATTTAGAATTTTCCGATAAATGAATAAAACTGCCATTTAGATACTTGCAGGCTTTAAATGTATCTGCCTTAATCTCTGTCAACGCATCCGGCAGAGTGATCTCCTGAATTGAGCATTTATTGAAAGCCCCTTCCCCAATATTGATACATTTTTCTGGAATCACGATAGAATCCATCGTAGCTGCACCAAAAGCCTGCATTTCAATCGTCTCCAAAGATTCTGGCAGCTTCAGACTACGAATCTTCGAGCTAGAAAAGGAATACTGATTTAGCTTTGTCAGTTTGGTACAGGTGGTCAAGTCCATATCCCAGAGCCAGGCATTGGTAAAACAGTTGTCTCCCACATAAGAAATATGATCTGGAAGCTGACTGACAGATGAATTCTCTCCCTTTTCAATCACATAAAACTGGATATTATATTCAGAAGCTCCAGCTCCCTGAAACAAACCGTTGGACAAATAAGCCAAATCATTGTGGAGTCCAACCTTTACTAACTTGACACACTGCTCAAAAGCATTGGCTCCCAGATTAGCCGCGGTCTTAATGGGAATTTTTATCTCTTCAAGGTTCTTACAAGATGCAAATGCCCTTGTCCCCAGTTTCAACTCCGGCTTAGAAGCATTATAATCTGCAAATTTCACCTCTGTGATCGCCTCACATCCGCTAAAAGCAGAAGCCCCAACCTCATTTACCTTCGTCAGATCAACGATATTCTCTTCTCCCGTTCCGATCATCAGTGTAACCAAATTGGAACAGGCATCAAAGGCATTATTCCCGATCTTCGTCACACCATCTGGTAGAAGGATCTTCGTCATTTTACAGAATGCAAATTCATTCTCAGGAACTTCTGTAACACGGACTCCCGAAAGATCAAATTCTGACGCAGATCTCGCCCACCCAATTCCTTGAATATTTTTTACAGTCAATCCCGTAAAATCGATCTTTCCCGGATAATTTACCAGATACCTTCCGTATACCTGTTCTGTATATGTAACATTATTTCCGTATTTTATTACCACAGCTCCCGCATTCATTCCAGAAAGCTCCTGAATCACTGCTTCCGCTGCTGCTATCGCTGCTTCGTCTTCCTTTTTTTGAGCCACTTCCAGGTTTCTCTGGGCATTGGCAAGAATCGTATAAAAATTCCTGACCTCAGAATCTGGAATATGACTGGCGGATAGCATTTCCATATCCCCCATACTTTCATCCGATGCGGCTTTGGCATCCCTTCCAGGGCTTACCGCTGTCTGCACACTTGTTATTATCAGTGCCAAGGCAAGCATGATGCTAAGCACACGCATCGCAATGCTCATCTTCCCTTTTTTCTTCATCATTTTATTTTCTCCTTTTTATGTAGTCTGGCGGTACGAATTGGACCCCACCATACTATTGTATAGTCGCCGTATATACTATATTTTACATCTCGCATCCAAAAGATGTCAAGTAAAAATGCACACAGAAAAAACAGTTGCTTTGCTACCCTTTTGGTCTCAAAACAACTGTTTTCATCTTATTGCTTCATGCTTTATTCTATAATCTTTGCATTTTCTCCGACAAAGTCGATAACCTTATTCGTAAGAAGTGTTACTTTATAATACCTTTCAATAGTAATCGCCTGCCCATATAAATCTTCAAAGTTTTTCTTAAGATCAGCCTCCTCCTGGCCTGCCTGCTCTGCCACACTGGCAATCTCAGCTTTGATCTCTTCATCCGTCACCGTGATGTTTTCTTTTGCAGCAATGGCTTCTGCCAGGATCTGGGTCTTGGCTATGCTCTGAGCTGCTTTCAAGAGATTATCATTATAAGTCGCCTCATCCATCTGCATCGCCGAAAGGAATGTCTTAAAATCGCTGTAACCATACTGTTTTGCAGTATACTTATAGTAAGCATCCAACTGGGATTTACAGGATTCTACGAGGGTCTCTGGGTATTTCTTAACCTCTGCTTTTTGTTCCACTTCTCCATAAGCGGTCTGTCCTGCGCTTTTTTTCTTATCTTCCACCAGCTTATTTCTTGTAGCCTCTTTGTATTCCGCTACTGTCTTATATTCAGTCTTTTCAGAAACAAGCTTATCGTTCAATTTCGGCATTTTTGTCTCAGAAATATAATTCAGAGTAATCGTAAACACTGCCGGTTTCCCTGCCAGTTGTTTCGCCTGGTCATCCCCGCCCTGACCGTAATCCTCTGGAAACGTCACATTAATATCTTTTGTGTCACCGACTTTCATACCAACTATGCCATCGTCAAATCCATCGATATAACCAGAAGATCCAAGCGTAATGGTCTGATCTGTTGCACTTCCATTATCAAATGCTTCTCCGTCGACCTTACCAACATAATCGATGTTTACCATATCACCTTTTTTACATTTTCCCTTTTTGATCTTATCTTCTGTAGAGTTATTTGCTAAAAAGGAATCAATCTCTGCCTGAAGATCCTCATCGCTGATCTTACAATCTACTTCGATTCCTTTATACTCCGGTACTGTCACACAATCTTCTGGATTGTATTCTTCGATCACGATGGCAGAACCACTTGCTACCGGTGCAGAAGTATCCTCTCCGGTAAACTTCGCCTTAATATCATTCCATGAACATCCTGTGAGCATCAGAGCTGCCGCCAGAAATGCACTGATCATAACCGCTTTTCTCTTCAATTCTTTTTCCTCCTATCGCCCCTGTAAGGGTAGCACAACAGCTTTTGCTGTGCAGCTTTTTTCTTGGTTTGTATTCTGTCACTATAATTATCCCACAACCATAGTAGCAAAACCATTTTTAATTTTATCACATTTATTAAAAAAATAAAAGTGAAAGTTTTATGAACATATGATACCAGGGTCAAAAGTTCATGCGTTCCATGCTTGCATGGAAAAGCATGACTTTATGACCCGCAAAATACGAGCAAGCAGCCTTTTTTCAAAGAAAAATGATTCATCCGGTCATCCCAATGCCTCTTTCATGCTTCTCACATACTCTCCCACTTTTTCCACACACTCCCTGCCATATTCCCCCACAATGCGGACGATCGCACTTCCTACGATCACTCCATCCGATACCGCTGCCATGTTCTCCGCCTGTTCTGGTGTAGAGATTCCAAATCCCACGGCACAGGGAATGTCTTTAACTTTTTTTACCTCACGGACCATCTCCGCTACTCCATGACTGATGTTGTCACGCACTCCTGTCACACCCAGACTGGATACACAGTAAACAAATCCCTTTGCCTCGGCAGCGATCGTTTTAATTCGTTCCTTTGAAGTGGGGGCAATAAGGGAAATGACGTCCAACTCATACTTGCGGAATATCTGATCCAGCTCTTCTTTTTCCTCAAATGGCATATCCGGCACGATCACACCAGCCATACCGATTTCTTTGGTACGTTTTGCAAATTTTTCGATGCCATATACAAAGATCACATTGATATAAGTCATAAACACCATGGGCACATGAAAACTTTCCTTATTTTTTTCTAGCATATCAAATATTTTATCCGTTGTGGTTCCAGCCGCCAGCGCTCTCTCGTCTGCTTTCTGGATCACAACGCCCTCTGCCACCGGATCAGAAAAAGGAATCCCGATCTCGATGAGATCTGCCCCATTCTCCTGCATGGCAAAGAGTATCTTTTCGGTGGTCTCCAGATCTGGATCTCCTGCTGTGATAAACGGTATAAATGCTTTTTTATTCTGAAATGCTTCTTCTATTTTATTCATAAATATCAACCCCCCTGTATCTGGCGATCGCCGCCACATCCTTGTCACCTCTGCCTGAGATATTCACTACGATGATCTGGTCCTTAGCCATCGTGGGTGCCAGTTTTCTCGCATAGGCAAGGGCATGGGAACTCTCGATGGCAGGAATGATCCCCTCTGTCCGAGACAGGTATTCAAAAGCGGAAACTGCCTCCTCGTCTGTAATCGGAACATATTCTGCCCTCTTCGTATCATGCAGGTATGCGTGCTCCGGTCCAATTCCCGGATAATCTAGCCCGGCTGAGATAGAATATACCGGCGCAATCTGACCGTATTCATCCTGACAAAAATAGGACTTCATTCCATGAAAGACGCCCATGCTGCCATTGGCAATCGTAGCTGCGTTTTTTTCTGTATGCACACCGTGTCCCGCCGCCTCACATCCGATCAGCCGCACCGTCTCATCCGGGACAAACTCATAAAAAGCTCCCATGGCATTGCTGCCGCCGCCCACGCAGGCGATAACCGCATCCGGCAACTTTCCTTCGATCTGCATCAGTTGTTCTTTGATTTCCTTTCCGATAACACTTTGAAAATCTCTTACAATTTCAGGAAATGGCGCCGGTCCCATAACCGATCCGATCACATAGTGAGTATCCTCGATGCGGTTCGTCCACTCTCTCAGCGTCTCATTCACGGCATCCTTCAATGTCTGGGTGCCGCTGGTCACGGCGTGGACCTTTGCTCCTAAAAGCTCCATACGGAATACATTCAATGCCTGGCGTTCCGTATCCTCTTTTCCCATAAATACTTCACATTCCATGCCAAGCAACGCCGCGATGGTCGCTGTCGCCACCCCGTGCTGTCCAGCTCCTGTCTCAGCGATCAGCCGGGTTTTTCCCATCTTCTTTGCCAACAGCGCCTGCCCCAGCGCATTATTCAACTTATGAGATCCTGTGTGGTTCAGATCCTCCCGCTTCAGATAGACCTTTGCCCCGCCAAGATCTTTTGTCAGCCGCTCTGCATAGTACAGGATCGACGGCCGCCCCACGTAATTTGCCAATAACTCCTGAAATTCCCGGACAAATTCTGGGTCCTCCTTATATTTGTTATATGCTTTCTCCAACTCGATCACAGCGTTCATCAGTGTCTCCGGTATATACTGTCCGCCATAAACGCCAAAACGTCCTTTCGACATCTCTTATTCCTCCCCTTCTACGGCATTCGGTAAGAACGCACTATTTCTATAATTTTTTTTATTTTTTCTTTATCTTTGACTCCATTTGTCTCAACTCCGCCACTCACATCAATACCGATACAGCAACCTTTATCCTTTACCGTGGACAGTGCCTGGAGGATATTACCTGCCTTAAGCCCTCCTGCCAGCAGATAGGAATGCTCCAGCTCTTCCGGGATTAGTTCCCAGGAAAAAGTCTCCCCGGTACCTCCGTACTGCCCTCTGTGGTAAGTATCTAACAGCAGATGGTCCACTGGCAGTCGGTCAGCTAGAAGGATATCCTCCGGGTTTTTCACCCGCACCGCTTTGATGATCGGCGCTTCTGTCATGCCACGAAGCGCCCGGATATATTCTTCCGTCTCATCCCCATGCAACTGGATCACGTCGATGGTCCCCTTACTGACAAGCGCTGCCACGGCTTCTTCCGGCGCATTGACAAACACGCCAAACACCTGAATCCGCGGGTCCATCTGTTGCCTTAAGAGAGCCGCATGCTTTTCTGTCACTTTTCTTTTTGTATTCGCAAAGATGAATCCCGCATAATCAGGCATTGTCTCATTGAGATACCGGACATCCTCCTCTCTGCGGATACCACAGATCTTTATTTTCATATACTCACATCCATTCCTCGCAGCTCTGCCAGCGTTTTTTTCTTATCACCGCTGCGCATCAGCGTCTCACCGATCAGAACACCGTTCACACCACCTTGTTCCAACGCCTCGATATCTTCTCTTGTGCGGATGCCACTCTCGGCTACAAACAATATATCTTCTGGTACCTTTTCACGAAGTCGCAGACAGTTATTTATATCCACCTGAAAGGTCTTCAGGTCCCTGTTATTGACGCCTATGATCCGTGCCCCGGCGCGGACCGCACTGCGGATCTCTTCCTCATCATGAGCTTCCACCAGTGCGGACAGCCCCAGGGTTTCACACAATCCGATCCACTTCCTGAGTACCGCCTCCGGAAGAAGGGAGCAGATCAGCAAAACCGCACTGGCCCCAGTCACCTTCGCTTCATAGATCATATATTCGTCGATGGTAAAATCTTTTCGCAGAAGTGGTGTATCCACATTCTTATGGATCTCTTCCAGATATTTAGTACTTCCCATAAAATAATCCGGCTCCGTCAGCACAGAAATACTATCTGCCCCCGCTTCTTTATATTCTTTGGCAATATCCACGTAAGGAAACTCCTCTGCTATGACCCCCTTCGAGGGCGAAGCTTTCTTGATCTCACAGATAAATGCCGCCTTCCCGCCGCGAAGAGGGATCTCAAAGGGAAATCCATCTCCCACGGGTAAAGAACAGGCTTTCTGTTTCATCTCTTCCAGGGAAATTCTCTGTTTACAAATTTCCACCCTTTTTTTAGTGGCTGCCGCTATCTCATCTAAAATCATTTTCTGCTCCTCACTGTCTGCTGGCTCTTATAAATTCTTCCATCTTTGCCAACGCCATACCGCTGTCTATCACCTCTGCTGCCTTTCGCACTCCCTCTTCCATCGTAATTCCTGATGTTCCAAGATATATCGCCACACCAGCATTCAAAAGGACGATATCCCGCTTTGCCCCGGTCTCCTTTCCAGAAAGAATATCTCTTGTGATCCGGGCATTTTCCTCCGGCGTGCCTCCTACCAGTTCTTCTTTCTGACAAGGCTTCAAGCCAAACTGCTCCGGGGTGATGTCAAAAGAAGTGAGTTTCCCGTCCCGGATCTCGCAGCAGTGGGTGGGGCCCGTCAATGTGATCTCATCCAGACCATCGCTTCCGCAAACCGCCATACCTCGTTTTACCCCAAGATTGCTAAGCACCTCTGCCAGTTTTTCTACCAGTGACTGGTCATACACACCGAGAAGCTGTATCGCTGCCCCTGCCGGGTTGGTCAGCGGACCGAGAATATTAAAGATCGTTCTTTCCCCCATCCCCTTACGGACCGGCCCTACATTTTTCATGGAAGAATGATGATACTGGGCAAATAAAAAGCTCATCTTTGTGTTATCCAATACCTTCCGATTTTTCTCCACATCGATCATAATATCCACACCGAGACTTTCCAGTACGTCCGCCGCCCCGCTTTTACTGGAAACGCTGCGGTTCCCATGTTTTGCCACCGGAATACCAGCAGCGGCGATTACAAATGCTGCCGTAGTAGAAATATTGAAAGTTCCCGCCTCATCTCCACCGGTTCCCACGATTTCCAGCACGTCGCAAGAGGGCTCAAGCTTTTCCGCCATCTCCCGCATCACCTGTGCTGATGCTGTGATCTCTGTGATGGTCTCTCCCTTCATACGAAGTGCCGTCAGATAAGAAGCCATCTGTATCTCTGATGCCTCTCCCGACATGATTTCTTTCATTACCTCTTTTGCCATATCATAATTTATATCTCTACCATTTATCACTTCATGCAATGCCTCTTTGATCATATCCGTCACCCATCCTTTCTCCTGGTTTCCCTGAATTCATGTTCAACTGCAAAAAATTTTCTATCATCACTTTGCCATCCGGTGTCAAAATCGATTCCGGGTGAAACTGAAGCCCATACAATGGGTATTCCCGGTGTCTCACCGCCATTACTTCATTTCTGTCGTCCGCTGATATCACTTTCAGCTCCCCGGGGATCGTATCCATATCTGCGATCAGGGAGTGATATCTCGCCACATCTATCCGATTGGGCAGCCCCCTAAAAAGAGCATCGGTATGTTCGATCCAGACATTACTCTTTTTGCCATGCATCAGTTGTCTGGCATGGCAGATCTTCGCACCAAATACTTCACAGATCGCCTGATGTCCCAGACATACGCCCAGAATCGGTATGTTCCCTTTAAACCTTCGCACCACTTCCTCGCACACTCCTGCATCTTTCGGGTATCCCGGTCCCGGTGAAAGGATAATATGGGAAGGTCTCCATTTTTCGATCTCCTCCACTGTGTATTCATCGTTGCGCACCACCCGGACGTTCGGTTCTAGTTCTCCCACAAGCTGCACCAGATTGTAAGAAAAGCTATCATAATTATCGATCAATAATACCATCTGTCTCTCCTTTCCACAAACAACCACGTCTGCTTCATTCAATTAGCTCGATGGCGCTAATCCATTCGCCCATTCCTGATTGCTTCCATCACTGCCCGCGCCTTGTTGGCAGATTCTTCATATTCCAGATGAGGCTGGCTGTCAGCCACGATCCCTCCTCCTGCCTGGACATATACTTTCCCCTTCTTTTTTACCGCCATGCGGATGGCGATACAGGTATCCAGATTTCCACTGAAATCGATATAACCCAGCGCCCCACCGTAGATCCCTCTCGGCTCGTTTTCCAGTTCATCAATGATTTCACAAGCACGGATCTTCGGTGCACCGGACAGGGTACCCGCCGGCAGGACAGAACGAACAGCATCCAGTGCATCACAGTCTGGCCGAATATTTCCTTCCACCTGAGAGCAGATATGCATGATCTTCGAATATTTGTGAATCATCTTGTATTCCGTCACCTCCACGGAGGAGAACTCAGAGATCCGCCCCAAATCATTTCGTCCCAGATCCACCAACATATTGTGCTCTGACAACTCTTTCTCGTCCAAAAGTAATTCTTCCTCCAGTGCCCTGTCTTCTTCCTCATTTTTTCCCCGTGGTCTGGATCCCGCCACCGGAAATGTCGTTAGTCTTCCATCCTGCAGCCGTACCAGTGTCTCCGGCGAGGTACTCATGATCTCCATATCATCCAGATTCATATATACCATATAAGGCGAAGGATTTGTGGTCCGCAGTACCCGGTATGGATTAATCAGGCTCCCCTTATAGTCGCTGACAAACCGTCTCGACACCACCGCCTGAAAAATATCTCCCTCCCGGATATACTCTTTGGTCTTCTCTACGATTTTCTCATATTCTTCTTTTGTCACATTGCATGTAAATTTCACTTCCTCACAAACAGGCTCCTCTTCGATCTCCACTTCGGCACGGATCATGGCGATCATATCTTCGATCTCCTTCTCTGCCTGCTCATAATGTCTTTCTATATCTCCTTTCGCGCTGACATTTGCCACCACTACGATTTTCTGTTTCAACTGGTCATAAGCGATCACTTTATCAAACAACATCAGATCATAGTCATTAAATTCCCCCCGCTTGATGTTCAGCTTCGGCTCCGCGTGAGCGATCATCGCATAGGCGAAATACCCTACGAATCCTCCGGTAAAGGGCGGCATGCCCTCCAGTTTTGGTGACCGATAATCTTTCAATATCTCCCGGATCACAGCCAGAGAATCTTCTGTCTCGATGGTCTCCTTTTTTCCCTGTCTTTCCACTGTTACTAACTTTTTAAAACAGGATACCCGCATGACCGGGTCGTAACCAAGGAAGGAATAACGCCCCCATTTTTCTCCTCCCTCCACACTTTCTAGCAGATAAAAACGTTTGTTTTTTGCTGCGATCTTCCGCAGCAATCCGATGGGGGTAATAACGTCTGCGAAGATCTCTTTCCTAATGGGAACAATATCGTACTCTCCGGCATAACTTTTGATCTGTTGTAACACTTTGTCTTGATTTTTCATCCTTCATTCCTCCATTCTTTGACTGGATTCATGAGGCACATTTAGGGAATCGCCCGCATTCTTCGTGCCACTCCGTGACACTCATCATCGCGGCATTCGCCGCAATGCTTCTCTCCTCGCTTTGAACCTCGCATTCTTCGTGCCACTCCGTGACACTCATCATCGCGGCATTCGCCGCATATTCCTGGAAGGATATGTCCCTCTGCGTGCCAGCACGCAGGGACATATCCTTCCAGGAATGCGTGGCTCAAAGCTAACGCGAAAAAAGCTTTTGTCCCCTATCCTGTTAAGGAAAAGGGACAAAAGCTTAAATTACTTCTGCGGTACCACCCAATTTGGTCATAATATAACCCACTCATCATGCACCATCATGCACTCCTGTAGATAACGGTTCAGGTCTCCGTCAGCGTCTACTCAACGTATCACATCTTTCAAGCTGCCCTCACAAGTCCATTCACAACAAACATGCTGCTGTATCACACCAACCTACAGCTCTCTGAAAACATGACTTTGTTCCTACTACTCTTGTTCATCGGTTTATGTCATTTGCTATTAGTATATCACCAAATCTCAAAATGTCAACAAAAAATTATAAAAAATTATTTTATGCCCCGCAATACCATTATCAAAGACACACTGGTATCCCATTGTTTTATACCCAAATTGTACAATTCGATCCCCTTGTCATATCTTTTATTAATTATTAATACATTTCTTCATCTCTTGTATCTCGTCTTCCTTAATACATATCAATTCCACATTCCTGCATCAATTTTCTCTGATAATCCGAGTTCTTTGAAGAACGCAGAAGCTCTTCTGCTCTTCCCTCTTTTACCATGAAATAGATCAGTTTATTCATAGCTGCGATTCCTTCTGCTTTACCTTCTGCTTTTCCTTCTGTCCTTGCCTCTTCCTTCCACTGCTGTAATGCCAGACACATATCAATCCCCTCCTTTGTCCGATATTCTTCCTTACATAGTTCTAGATCAATAGCACCATAAGCACTTAGTACATCGAAAGCATCTTCCTGAAGATGACCAAATGCTTCATTTCCTTCTACATATATCCGCAACTGCTTTTTGTCCTCCCTGAATCTTAGGAAACCAAATACTTCCCGCAGATCTGTCTGGAAAACATCGCAAGTTTTCAGATCGTAAATATTGATCAGATTTGCATGAAACTCATTACAGAAAGGAGCAAGATATCTGTTGATTGTTCCAGATCCTTCCTTTATTCCAGTCATTTCACTCAAATGACTACAGCCTGACCATTTCTTTTCACCGAGATAGATCCCGATCGTTACAACAGGCAGCAACCGATCAGAAGCAGAAAAACCAGTCAGATATTCATCTGGACATAGATCCCTGTTTTTCCGGTGATCTTTCATCCTCTCCTTATACTGTCTGTCATATTGAACAGATTCATAGTTCATATATTTAACCGGCAGTGCAAAATGTGGAGATTCTTCCGGCTCCAGGCTGAGGATATATTTCTTATCCCCATGTTTCCATAGCTTTACTGTATCACGAATATATTCGTTGTAACTGTTCTTTTCCTGTTGTCTTCTCCACAGCTTTGAATCCAACGGTGTTAAATCCTCCGGGAGAACCACTTGATGTCCATGGAATACCACACCATTAAAAAAATCGGCAAACCTTTCATTCTGCGATATGTAATCGTTCCATACAATATTTTTCTTTCCCAATCATTCACTTCCTACCTTTATTATACTCATTTATATATTTTTGTCAACTATGGAATACATACGAAATGTAAAAAGATATGTAAATAGAAATTCTATGATATAGATCATAGCACAAAAATCAAAAAATATCAACTATTGATTTATCAATGATGTCACTGAACATTAGATGTACGGAACAAAAAACGTACCTTTCACCAAATGTAAGTATTATAATGATATACCTTGTGCTATGATAACATTACATAAGTCAGTACCAAAGGAGATTATCACATGGAACCTATTCTTCAGATTGAATCACTCAAAAAATATTATGGCAGATCTAAAAATCAAACAAAGGCATTGGATGGCATAACATTTCAGGTAATGCCCGGAGAATTTTTGGGCATTATGGGAAGCAGTGGATCCGGCAAATCTACACTATTGAATTGTATTGCCGCCGTGATCCAGCCTGACAGCGGGAAAATCACAATGAAAGGCAAACAACTTCAGACGCTCAAGGGAACTGAGCTAGCGGACTACCGCGGAAAAGAGATCGGGTATTTATTTCAAAATTTTGAACTATTAGAGCATTTGACAGGACGCGAAAATATCCTGCTCCCCCTGTCCCTTCACGGTGTGCCCGAAAACGAGAGTAAAAGGCGCTTAGACCAACTGACTTCTTTTCTTGAGATACGAGATGTTCTGAATAAATTTCCCCCTCAGATGTCGGGCGGGCAAAAACAAAGAATTGCTGCTGCTAGGGCATTGATCCTGAACCCGAGTATCATTCTCGCCGATGAACCGACAGGTGCCCTGGATTCTAAAAATGCAAAAACTTTGATGGAGAAACTTTCGGAATTAAATGACAATGAAAATTCTACAATATTGATGGTGACCCATGATACCAATGCGGCCAGTTACTGTAAGCGCATCCTGTTTATTCAGGACGGCATTATTTTTCATGAACTCCGCCGGGATCTTCCTGACGAATCCCAGCAGGAATTTTACTCACGGATCTTAAACGTAATCGCGCAGTTGGGAGGAGGCAGTGCCAATGTTCTTTAATTTAATAATTCGCAACAGCAAAAGAAATCGAAAAGAAAACGGATTATTTTTCAGTTCTCTAATTGTATCAATCGTTGCCTTTTATATGATACTGTCACTGTCCCACCAGGACGTCATGATCTTTTTAGCGCAAATGGAAAGTGATGCCGTAAACCGGCTGATGGATATGATCCCTGTCTTCTATGGCCTGGCACTGTTTATCTTGTTTTTTCTTATCTACTACGCCAGTAAATTCCAGCTAAAACAGCGCAAACATGAGTTTGGCGTCTATCTGATGCTGGGAATGCGCCGCCGCAGATTGTTTGCTATGCTGCTGGCTGAAGATTTTCGCAACAGTGTCATATCCCTGGCCATAGGATTACCCAGCGCTCTTTTACTTTCGGAACTGATCAGCCTGATCACTGCCCGACTGGTAGGAATCGGGATTATACACCACCAGATTTGCTTCTCTTTGCCAGCAGTATTGTGGACGTCCATAGGATTTCTTTTAATCAAACTTACAGCATTTTTGATCCTCAGCGGAAAGATCAGCCGGCAAGAAATTGGTTCACTTCTTGTAGAAACGCCGGATGGGGCCAAAAAACAACTGCCTGCTTTTATGTATGCAGTTTCCATCCTCATAGGTATTTCCTGCCTGACCATTGCCTACGCCGGTGCGATTCAGGGCAAGGCATGGTCTGGTATCTGGCAGATGGCGCGAACCGTCGCCCTTGGAACTTTCGGCACCTTCTTATTATTTTGGGGGATCCGGTTTCTTATCGAAATTGTTGTAAGATCCGGGAAACAGGACCAGCAGCTACATGTATTTAATTTTCGACAAATACAGGAAAATGTGATCCATCGCTCCGGCACCCTTGCCATCTGTTCTTTACTCATTTTGGCCGCTCTGTGCTGTTTCGGGGCCGGTGTGGCAATTTCTCGTTTCTACGAGGAATCGGAGCAACATGTACTGGATTATACCTTTGAAGATCGTAATAACGGAGATGATACGGCAGCTATCCGACAGATCTTAGAGAATCACCAGCTAGATTCGCGTTTTTCTCACCTGTTTGATATGAAAACTGGCTATATCCGCACAACAGAAGACACCGAGCATGCCTTTCAGATGGAACCACTTCTGGCTGCCCTACATGACATGCCGCCTTCCCAGGACAGACACGTTCTCCTCTACAATCTTAAGCATGAAACCTATCCTCATATCATTTCCCTGAGCAGCTACAACCAGCTTTTAAGCGCTGCCAACATTCCCAAACTGACACTGGGACCGGAGGAAGCCGCCATTTACATGGATCATGAATCAGCAACCTATGAAAGAAAAAAACTGCTGGACAGTATTCTGCAAACAAGACCAGAAGCCCGGCTGGGAGAAAAAACGATCCATCTTACGGGAACCGTCCAGACTACGAATCTAGTCACAGACCGTTCCATCACATTGTCCTTTGCCCTGATCCTGCCAGATGAAAAGTTCGAATACTATACACAGGGTGAATACGATGTTTATCTCAATGGCATTCTGACAAAGGATGAGACAGAAGATACGAGTCTTTTATCTGTAATATCAGAAATGAACCAAGAGCTGAATAAAACAGGGCTGGCATATGAGAGCTACCTACAGAACATGGGGCGGCAGTTATTTTATATGGTGGCTGCCAGTTATATTACCATGTACCTCGCGGTTATTTTTTTGATCATATCAAATACGATCATCGGCGTACAATTTCTGATGAGCCAGCAGAAAGCAAACCGCCGCTACCGGACACTCATACGCCTGGGCGCTGCATATAGTACTTTGTGTGATTCCGCCAAAAAACAGATCTATTGGTACTTTGGACTCCCTATTGTGATTGCTGCTTTTAGCAGTCTGTTTGGCGTTCGTTCTCTGCTCACCGGAATTCTATCCTCAAGAGCTAAAAGTAGCCTGTCCGAAATGATGATCGTATCAGTCGCTATGATTTTAGCGCTGTGTGTGATAGAATATATTTACATCACAGCAGTGAAGCGCTCAAGTGACCGCTATCTTCTGAAGCTGATGGTTCCGGAACGGGAAGAATAATTTTGTGGTCAATAAATAACGGGAGGTAGATTACATGAAATGTATAGCACTCGTAGAAGATGAAGACTTTATGAGAGAAGAATTATGCGATATATTGCGTAAAGCTGGTTTTGAAACAGAAGAAATTACAGATTTTAAAGATGTCACAGATCAGCTTCTGCGACTCTCTCCCGACCTGGTCCTTCTGGATTTGAATCTGCCTGAGAAGAGCGGATTTGAAATCTGTCGGGAAATCAAACGCAAAAGCTCTATCCCGATCCTTGTGCTTACCTCCCGGGATCAGATACAGGATGAACTGCATGCACTAGATCTGGGCGCCGATGAATATCTGACGAAACCATGCAGAAAAGAACGGCTTTTAGCACGTGTAACCAATGTGATGAAACGATACGAGGGTCGCTCAAATCTTTTGGAAGGCTCGGGATTCTTGTTGGATCGTCAAACTTATACGCTGTATATCCATAATCGTTCTGTCGTCCTCCCCAAAAATCAGGGGAAAATACTTGAAGCGTTTTTGAACCATGGAGATGAGATTGTGACAAAGGAAGAACTGTGTCTGGCGATCTGGGAAACTTCTGAATATATTGACGAAAATGCGCTTCAAGTCAATCTGACACGATTAAAAAAGACCATGGCTAACCTTATGATGTGCCAGCAGATCGTCCCGGTCCGCGGGATCGGCTACCGGCTTATCAGGAAGGGTGGGGCACAATGAAACAGAACATTAAGTTTATCCTGCGGTATATCCCCTGGCTCCTGCTTCTACTGGGAGTTGATGCCTTTGCCGCACTGCTTCTATGGCTCGCTGACGTGCAGGCATTTTATTCGATGATAACCGTGATCTTACTCGCTACGATTCTTTTATTCTCTTTGGTATGTGGCGTGCTTGTCCACCGGGAACAAAAAAGAGAACAGGCATTTTTCGCCTTTCTCTGCGATCCAGAGGAACACCAGGAGGAGCTGTTGCTAAAAATCCTCAGTCCGACGCAGAGAGAACCTGTTCGTCTATTGGCTAGAACGTTACGAGATAAGCAAAATGCTTATGACGGTTTGCAAATGCAGATAAAGGATTATGAAGAATATGTTGAGTCCTGGGCTCATGAAACCAAAACACCCCTTTCCCTCTTGACCCTGCTTCTTGATAACCGCAGAGATGAGTTATCGACAACCCTTGGTTCTAAACTCGACTATATACGGAACCGTATGCAGGAATCCATCGACCAAATGCTGTTCTATGCGCGATTAAAAGGTACAAGAAAGGATTATCTGTTTGAGCCCGTCCATATCCTCCCATGCCTTGAAGAAGTGTTGGAGGATTATAAGCCATTGCTGGAAGAAAAGCAATTTCAGATCCAATTCTATATGTCTGATGATATGGTTTACACGGACCAGAGGGGATTGCGTTTCCTCCTGCGGCAGATCATCAGTAATTCCATTAAATATTGTGGAAATGAACCAGAATTGAACTTTACCTCTCTTGAACGAGACGGCTGTTATATTTTCGCCATAAGGGATAATGGCATTGGCGTCAGAAGCTGTGACCTGCCCTATCTTTTTGAAAAGGGGTTTACCGGCGACTCTGGAAAAGAAAGGAAAAAAGCGACCGGGATGGGATTGTATCTTGCCAAAGAAATGGCAAGGGAACTGAATATCACCTTACATGTAAAATCAGAGTGGAAAAAGGGATTTGAAATACAGATCTCTTTCCCTATGGTAGATTCAACGGCAGATTCCAATCAATTACCGCCAGGCTAGACTGGTGGTGCGAATTAGACCTAACCTGGCGGCGCCAATTAGAACTCTGTCCTTATTCTTGTCTCAACTTTCTATTTTCAATATTCAGGAACCACTGTCGGCATAAAGAAGCGGTCCGCAAATAATGATTTTACCAATATATTATATTCTGACTTTGTAAGATTTGACCGCATCTGAGTAAAAGTTCCCATCTCATCATAATACTCACTGCTCATGCCAGAGGTACTTTTTGCGTTGTCCGCGTCAAAGATCATAATCTTCTGGGCACCGGAAGCATTGTTCCAGGTTCCCCAATTTGCCAGAGATGAACCATTGGGATTACCGCTGGCAAGAAAATTTGCCACATACTTCTGCAGCAATGTGGTGAGGGCCACCCGTCCCGGCTTATTGGAAGCGGCAATGGCATTGGGAGAATAATCTGCATAGTTGTTTTTATATATTCCCCTCAAAAAATCTTTGCTGACACCATGAAAGGCACCGACATAGCGGCTGTAAAATCCATCGGTCACGCTAGAATTCGTTCCCCAGCGGAAACGATAGGCATAGATATTACTGTGCGCCGCATCCTGGCTGAGAAGTCCTGCCGTTTTTTCGATATAGTGTCCAGACTGCAGCATACTACCATACTTGATTCCATTGGCCACCAGATTCATCATCTGAGACGAAGAAGTGATCCCTGCCACCTCATCCAATTCAGAAGTCAGACTCCCATTCCAGGCAAAGGATGAAAATTCCGTGGCATCGCTTCCCAAAATCATCGGCACACGGTTATAGTTCCCAGTGGAAATAACAGAAAATCCTTCCTTCGGGATCACCACGCCATCATTAAATCCCTGTGGAAATTTACCCAGCTTGAGTGCAGAGGATTTATACATGTTCGCTACCTCTGAGGTGGACAAACTATAAAAAAGATCACGGATCGTCTGATCCGAAGCTTCCTTGAGATACTCCCCGGCAGTTTTTTTGTCAGAGAAGGTTCCTCTCTTAACCAGTATCGCCGCCAGCTTTTCCTCTACAGACTCCTCACCCTCTTCATTGCTACACGTATTGCAGCCACCACTGAATATAATCGCCTTGTGAAAAAGTCCTCTCATTCCCGGCGAGATCATGCAAAGCAAGGCATTTCTCGCGCCGGCAGAAAAACCAGACAAGGTTACATTTCCAGGATTTCCACCAAAATTCCCAATCTCGTCCCGAACCCAGGTCAGCGCTGCTTTCACATCCAGCAGGGTAAAATTACCACTGTTCTCTTCCTCTGTTCCATTTCGAAGCGCTGGATGGCTGAGATATCCAAATGCTCCCAGACGATACTCCACGGAAACTACGATGGCGTTTGTCGCTGATACCATATTCGAAAAACTTACATCAGAGCTGCCGGAGGCATTCCCTCCCCCATGAAGATATACCATGACAGGAAGATTCTTTGCTCCATTATTTGGCCGGTAAACATTGACATACAAACAGTCCTCCGTACCAAGATAGGTCGTGCCATCACTGTACTGCGCCGCAGGCTGCTTTGCTGTCGTCGCATTCAGCGTCCCCGCCCATGGTGCCACAGGCTGAGGTGCTTTCCATCTGTTATTTCCCGCTGTGGAAGCTCCGTAGGGAACCCCGTACCACACCAGAGATTTTCCATTGGCATCTTCGATTCCCTTTACTTTTCCTTTGGATGTGGTGCGCACAAGTTCCGACCCGACTTTTATCTTTACCTTTTTCGTTGCATGACCATCCTTAGACTGGATGGTGATCACCGAACTTCCGCTTAGTACTGCTGTCACACGTCCATTTTTTGACACTGTGGCTACAGTCGGTTTGGAGGAAGTATAAAACAATTTTTTGTTTGAAGCACTGGTTGGCGCCGCTGCCGCATTTAATGCTGTCTTATCCCCCACATACATGTTTATTGTTGTAGACTTCACATTGATCTTTGAAACCTTTTTCCCCACTGTGACACGTATCGCCAGCACTTTTTTCTTACTGCTGTTATACCCACGGATATATACCTTTCCTCTTTTCAGTCCTTTGATCTTTTTATTGCCAATAATTTTTACTATTTTTTTATTCCCGGATTTCCAGGTCAGATTCTTATATTTGTTCTGATTTGCCGAAGTGAGCGGATTTTTTCGAATGATCGTAGAGATCGTCGCTTTCTTTCCCTTCGTAATGGTATATGTGGGATTTTCCGCCGCTGAAACCCTGCTTCCAGCACAAAAGATCCCGATCCCCGCCAAAAATATTCCTGTCTTAACAAGCTGCTTAACCTTTTTGTTCATATGTATGCCTCCAAATCTTCATGTCACGTTACAGCAATAGCCGGACGGTGCCAGGCTGCCCGGTGGCACCGTCGGGTTACGATGTTATCCATGCTACCAGCCGGATAGGACAAAATTGTGGCAATCAAAAAAGATGCTCCCAAAAAGGGAACATCTTCTTAGCCGGTCTATTTCCAGCTTAAGGACTGGTACTCGATCACTCGCTCTCTTAAGATCAGATCCTTTAATGCCTGCTCTGTGGACTTATTATCAAATAAAACAGCATTGATCTGCTCCACGATGGGCATGCTGACATGATGTTTATTGGCTAATTTCATAGCTGCCTTGGCACAGTTGACTCCCTCGACCACCTGACGGATCTCCTGTTTCGCCTCCTCCAGCGTCTTTCCCTTGCCGAGAAGATAGCCGCAGTTATGATTTCGGCTGTGGGTACTGGTACAGGTCACGATCAGATCCCCAATCCCTGACAATCCAAAAAAAGTCTCCATTCTGCCGCCAAGTTCCATTCCCAGACGACTGATCTCCACGATACCCCGGGTCATCAAAGCAGCTTTTGTATTATCCCCCAGACCCATTCCGTCCAGAATTCCCGCCGCCAAAGCGATCACATTTTTTAATGCTCCTCCCAGCTCAATTCCCACAATATCGGGACTGACATAGACACGGAAATTCTTTCCCATAAATACGTCCTGGATAAAGGCCGCCGTTTTTTCGTCTTTCGCTCCAACTACAACTGTAGTAGGCATCTCTTTCGATACCTCTTCGGCATGGCTCGGACCAGATAAAACTGCTATTTTTGCTTCTGGAAGCACATCTTCCAGTATCTCACACAATGTCATCAGTGTATTGTCTTCGATTCCTTTTCCCACGTTTACAATAATCTGGCCTGGTTTGATATAGGGTTTTGCTAATTCAGCCGTAGACCGCACAAATGGTGATGCCACGGAAAACACAATGATATCCTGTTCCTGGCATGCCGCTGAAATCTCATCCACAATCTCGATGGAATCTGGCAACTTTGCGCCGGGCAACCGTTCCACATGTTCTCTCTTTTCCCGGAGCATATCGGTTTCTGCCTTGATCTTTGACCACATAGTAACCTTGTGACCGTTCTTGGCACACAAAATAGCGAGGGCAGTTCCCCAACTTCCAGCACCTAAAAAACTAATTTTTTTCATTATGTTTTCCTCCATTTGTATCTTTTTTTGCTCCCAGCTTATTCTCAGTTCCATTTAGAAGCCGTTTGATATTTGCACTATGCTAAAACTAATTTTTTTCATTATGTTTTCCTCCATCTGTATCTTTTTTTGCTCCCAGTTTATTCTCAGTTCCATTTAAAAGCCGTTTGATATTTGCACTATGCTTTATGTAAGCCAGGACCGTAAACATCAGACTCAACACAAGTATAACCGGGAAAAATATATCTCCCCGAAAATGTATCACTGAAAAAATAGGAATATACCATACAACAATCAAAGATCCCAGGGAAACATAGCGTGTAATCGCCACCACTGCAATAAAGAGCGCCAGACCTACCCCGATAAACAAAGGATCCATGGTAGAAACCACGATAACAGCCGCTGACACAGCAATTCCTTTTCCTCCCTTAAACCGGAGGGTGACCGGAAAATTATGCCCCAACACCACGCCCAAACCAGTAAAAAGTGTGTACATATAGGCCAAGGACTGGTTCGGATCGTACCCCATCTGCGCACAATAAACATACTTCACCAAAAGCATAGGAACAAATGCCTTTAATAGATCCCCAAGAAAAGTGATTGCTCCTGCTTTCGCCCCCATGGAACGCAGGGCGTTGGTGGTACCTATATTGCCGCTACCAGTAGAACGGATATCCATTCCCTTTCGTTTTCCCACAAGATAACCAGTAGAAAAACAGCCAAAGGCATAGCCGACGAGCAAAAGAACAATCCCTGTCAGAATATATTTCAACACGTCTTATTTCTCCTTTCGTTCACGGATAAACATACGGATCGGTGTACCAGTAAAGCCGAACGTATCCCGGATCCGATTTTCGATATAACGCTGATAGGAAAAATGCATCAGCTCCTTGCTATTTACAAAAAGAACAAAGGTAGGCGGTTTGGTACTCACCTGAGTCATATAAAATATTTTGAGCCGCTTTCCTTTATCTGAAGGCGGTTGCTGCATGGCAACTGCCTCCATAAGGATCTCATTGAGCACACCGGTCTGAACCCGCATGGAATGAAACTGGATCACCGTCTCGATCCGTTCAAATACCTTATCGGTTCTCTGGCCAGTGAGGGCAGAGATAAATACAATCTCCGCATAGGGAACAAAAGATAAGATCTCCCGCACCTTGTTCGTATACTCTTTAACAGTGTGATTGTTTTTCTCAATAGCGTCCCATTTGTTCACCGCGATGATCAATCCTCTTCCTCGCTCGTGGGCGATCCCGGCAATCTTGGCGTCCTGTTCCGTCACTCCCTCAACAGCATCGATCATCAGCACTACTACATCCGACCGCTCGATAGCGGCAACGGTCCTGATAATACTATATTTTTCTAAATCCTCTTTGATTTTATTCTTCCTTCTTATTCCAGCAGTATCGATAAAGATATACTCTTTTCCGTCCCGTATAATCTCGGTGTCGATGGCATCTCTGGTCGTCCCTGCAACTTCGGAAACGATCACACGGTTTTCTCCCAGAAGCCTATTGATCAGCGAAGATTTGCCCGCATTGGGTTTTCCCACAACAGCGATCCGCGGACGTTCGTCCTCATCCTCTTCAAACTTCTCCGGCGCGATGTGCTCCAAAACCGCATCCAGCATATCGCCGATTCCCAGCTTAGAAGAAGCTGATACCGGATAAGGCTCTCCAATGCCCAGGTTGTAAAACTCATACACATCCGGCATGTATTTCTCAAAATTGTCTACTTTATTCACTACGAGGACTACCGGTTTGCCAGATCTGCGCAGCATATCTGCCACTTTAAAATCCGCATCCACAAGTCCTTGCCTCACATCCGTGATAAACAATATCACATCCGCCGTATCAATGGCGATAGTCGCCTGCTCTCTCATATGGGAAAGCATGACATCCCTGGTATCCATCTCGATTCCACCGGTATCGATCAAGGACATACTCCGGTTCAGCCAGACCATATCTGCATAGATCCGGTCCCTGGTCACTCCTGGATAATCCTTTACAATTGAAATTTTTTCTCCTGCCAACGTATTAAAAAGCGTGGATTTCCCCACATTAGGTCTTCCCACGATTGCCACGATCGGTTTACTCATAAAATCCTCTTTTCATATAACTAGTGTAACAAACCCTTCACAATTTATCCATACGTAAACTATTTTACAAGAATCTCAGTTTAAAATCAATGATTATTTTTATTGTATTTCATTGAGGAAAATGTTATACTGATTAAAATATTGAACCCAATAAAAGGAGGATGAGCCTATGGATATGTCACTGGGAATGGATATTGCCTCATATTCTATGGCTAATGCATCGTTGAGTGTTATGTCCAATGTATCAGTAGCGATGCTGGATAAGACACTGGATCTGCAAAAGACCATGGGAGACAATATTACCAAAATGATGGAGCAGTCTGTCAATCCTTCCCTGGGAGGAAACATCGATATACGTGTCTGATAGAAAGGCTGCATCATCAAAAACCAGCGGGCGTCCCTGGAGCGATCCAGAGATGTCCGCTGGTTTTTGATGATCGGTACAAAATGCGCCGTCAAGCTAGTGTGCTGCACTAACTCCATCCGTCCGCATCAAAAGCATGGACAAAATGCCAGATCTTCTTCCCTTCTATGGCGATCACATCAAACCGCATCGGTGTGTCCGTAGATACTCCCTCCCGGTATAAATAAGTTCTAGCACACTGTATAATTTTTCGCATTTTATTTGGTGAAACGGCGTATCTGCTTCCACCGCAGGAATGATCTTTCCGGTATTTGACTTCCACAAATACTAGGTATTCCCCATCCTTCGCCACGATGTCCAATTCGGCACCGCGGCACCAATAATTGCAGGCAATAATCTCATATCCTTTGTCACGCAGAAAACCGCACGCCAGCTCTTCTTTTTCCTTTCCCAACTGTCTCTGGTTCAAACCTGCTCCCCCCTCTTCTAATAATCCAGGAATGTCAGCTACAGCTCCATGATGACCTCCCGGATCTCTTCCTCTGCGGTAGGTCTGGCATATACGTCCTCGCCAAAGGTCATCACATCACCGATTCCCTTTTGGAACACAAAACGTAGTTTTCCATCCCGCACTTTTTTATCCGTATACAGTTTTTGCACCAGTTTTTCCCTATCGATATAGTCTGGAATACGCACTGGAAGCCCAATTCTCTCCTGCAGGGCAATAACCCGGTCCCTCTGCTCCACTGATAAAAACCCTAACCGGCATCCAAGATTTACCTGGGCTACCATTCCGATGGACAGCGCCTCCCCGTGAAGAAGGCGGTAGCCGCTCACCGTCTCTATGGCCCGTCCCACCGTGTGGCCAAGATTCAGTATCTCCCGCAAACTTTTCTCTTTCTCATCCTTCATCACAACCTGATATTTTACATTGCAGTTTTTCTCGGATATATGCTCACACACCTCCGGAACACATGCCAACACATCTTCCACATGGTCCTCAATGTACTCAAAAAAATCCCTGTCCGCTAGGCAGGCGTGCTTAACGGTCTCCGCCATTCCATTGATCAGGTGCTCTTTGGGAAGTGTCTTCCACGTATCAATGTCTACATATACCTTCCGCGGCTGATAAATCAGCCCGATCAAGTTGGTGGCAAGTTCCGTATCCACTGCCGTTTTTCCGCCAATGGATGCATCGGCTGCCGCCAGTAACGTGGTGGCATAATTCACAAAGGGAACGCCTCTTCCAAAGGTCCCGGCCACAAAGCCTGCCAGATCCGAGACTACTCCGCCTCCCACTGCAACCACACAGCAATCTCTGCGGAATCCCTTTGCCAGCATGGCATCCTCGATCATTTCCTTGGTCTTGCGCACCTTGCTCTTTTCCCCCGCCGGAAACACAAAAATCTCAGCAGCAAATCCAGCTTCCCGAAGGGCTTGCAGCACCGGCACACCATAGTTCTTTTCTACATTTGAATCCGTCACAACCGCAAATTTGCGGATCTTCCCCACCAAACCGTCCTTCATATCACAGACCAGCGCCGGAATCAGATCCCTGCCAATCTGAACATCATAGGAATCATCCACTATTTTTTTCAACTCAACTCTAAAATTCTGCATATCTTAACTTAACCCCCCTGATAAATAAGTAACTTGATGATAAGTTCGTCAGAACTTATATATTATATGTATTGCATACGCACTCACACGTATCTAGCATAAGCACTCACGCTTATCCAGCATAAGCACTCACGTCGAAACCTGCGGTTTCTCCGTGTTCGTTACACTCACATAGACTTTTAAAGAATGCGGTCTGCCTGTAAACAGGCACCGCATTCTTTAAAAGTCTGCGTTCGTGCTTATGCGTTCATTGTATCATATTCTATAACTCCCTACAATTCTTTTTTCAAGACAGGCTGATACCGCAAGACGCGCCCGTCTGCCCCTGTCGGATTCCTTGACTTTCCCTGGCTCATATGATATGATTTTTATGATTTTTAACCATTTTTAACGGTCTGGAGAGGATTATTTTCATGTGCAGGCGTACCTGCATATATTAGGAATAAGTTTAGAGTCAAAGGTGTAGCAGATACACCGGAATGGAGGATCACAATGTGCGGAATTATAGGATACGTCGGCTTTCTCGATGCAAAAAAGACGTTGGTGGACGGACTGCAGACACTGGAATACCGCGGTTATGACAGCGCTGGTATTTCTTATTTTACGGATGATGGTATCCAGACAATAAAAACAATAGGAAAGGTCTCTGTATTACGGGAACTGGTCAAGGCCCAGGCAGATGATATCATCTCCACTTGCGGCATCGGACACACCCGCTGGGCAACCCACGGCGGGGTATCAGACACCAACTCCCATCCCCATACAGCAGGAAAAGTAACTTTGATCCATAACGGGATCATTGAAAATTATCAGGAACTCCAACGAGAATTGGAAAAGAAAGGAAAACACCCGGTCTCCCAGACAGATACAGAAATTGCGGCTATGGTCATAGATGACTGCTACCAGGGTGATCCAGAAGAAGCGATCCGGCTGGCCACGGGAAAACTTACCGGAGCCTACGGTTTTTGTATTATGTTTGAGGATATCCCGGAAACAATCTACGCGGTGAGAAGCGGCAGCCCTCTGGTGGCGGCTCATACTGAAAAGGGATCCATCATCGCCTCTGACATGGTGGCACTGGTGAGCCATACAAAACATTATTTTGTACTACAGGAAAATCATATTGCCAAGATCACCAAAGATGAAATATTAGTGAAAAATGAATACGGAGATCTGTATGGACCGACGATCCATCATATAAGCTGGGATGTGGGCGCAGCCAAAAAAGGCGGCTATGATTATTTCATGATGAAAGAGATCCACGAACAGCCGGAAGCCCTCCGAAATACCATAACGCCAAGAATCGTACACGGAATGCCCGATTTCTCCACCGACAATGTCCCGGACGAGATCTTTACCGGCATCAACCGCATCGTAATCACAGCCTGCGGTACTGCCATGCACGCCGGTCTGATCGGAAGAAATATGATCGAACGCCTGGCAAGAATTCCGGTAACAGTAGAGATCGCCTCAGAATTCCGATATCAAAACCCGATTATAGACCAGAATACATTACTTATTACGATCTCCCAGTCCGGAGAGACCGCTGACACACTGGCAGCGCTGAAGCTTGGTAAATCAAAGGGTGCGAAAACCCTCTCTGTCGTAAATGTAAAGGGATCCTCCATCGCCAGAGAAAGTGATTATGTACTTTATACCCATGCCGGTCCAGAAATCGCAGTGGCGAGCACAAAAGCCTACACCGTACAGCTTTCCCTGATGTACCTCATCGCGTTCCGAATCGCCTATGTCACAAAGAATATCTCTGAGGAGGAAACGAGAGGATATGTGGAAAATCTCATAGGCATTGCAGATAAAGTAGAGGATGCGCTGTCCTACGATTCCCAGATTGAAAACATTTCCAAGCGCCTCACCCTCTCAAATCATATCTTCTTTATCGGCAGAGGACTGGACTACGCCCTGTCCTGTGAGGGATCTCTCAAGTTAAAAGAGATCAGTTACATTCACTCCGAGGCCTACGCCGCCGGAGAACTCAAACACGGAACGATCTCACTAATCACTGATAATGTCCCTGTAGTCGCCCTCGCCACCCAGCCGGACGTCTATGCGAAAGTGATCTCCAATGTTCAAGAGGTACGTTCCCGTGGCGCCAGAGTCATCTTGATCACGGATATTAATGCCTCCGTGGATGCCAGCCTTTGTGATCACCAGGTCGTACTCCCGGAAACATCTCCGCTGTTTACTCCCTTTGTGTCGGCCGTGGTACTCCAGTATCTCGCCTACTATGTATCTGTGGAAAAGGGGCTGAATGTAGATCAGCCGAGAAATCTTGCAAAATCTGTAACGGTAGAATAAATAATGCGTGGGGGCTGGTCGTTAGCTGACCAGCTCTCTTCTTACATGTTCCAAATATCATTAGAGAACTTTTCTCTTAAATAGCCTACAATCCGGGAGACACCACATTTCGGTGGTATATCGCATATTGCAAGAGTTTTTACTGGCTTCCTGCCATTCCACGATGCTATGTATGAGTGTCTGTTCCCCTTAAAGATTTATTAAATATACATATGCTTCCTCATTTTCAAAAATAAAACTCCTACAATAATTTCCACCGTTTTTCTCAATTGTTTTTATTGAAGCAGAATTGTCCTTTTCAACGGATAATTGTAACTGTTTCAGACCGTGTTTTCTCGCAACAAAACATGCTTGTTTTAATATTTCAGTAGCATACCCTTTTCTTCTTTCTGATGGTCTTACACTATATCCACAATTACCAAAATCCTTCAGAAAATCATTTAATTGATACCTCAAATCAACAATGCCAACAATTTTATTATCCGACACCCTAACTGCAAAAAATGTATCTGTTAAAACCCAATTAGGGTCAACAGTCTCCGTACTTGCATTGGCAATGACTTTCTCAAACCATTCCTCATAAGAAGTAATCTTATCAAATAGTTCACTCCCATTGATTACCTGTTCTCCAAAATCAAAATGCTCCTGTCGGTATTCAAGTGCTTCATTTTTCAGTTCTAATGTCGGCTTTACAAGCCGTATTTTTTCACATACCATCATTCATTCCCTCCATTTTATATTTAAACAATATCGCTATTACTGCCGCTTTTCACTAATATTTTTCTTATTTCTTTTATTATTCTGGAAGGTGTTTCTTTATCCATAGGCATAAGTTTACTGTACATCCTTACCCCTTGATACGAAAACACAATTAAATCAAATACTGCGGAACGATCTACTTCATTAAATTCATGTCTGTCCATCCCATATTGTATTAGCTTCTTCCATGTATTTGCTGAAATTAAATATTGTTCATATAGCGTATTGCTCTGATTTGCAATATCACGAATGCTAAAATACTCATATATTGCTATGCTTAATGAAGATTGGCTGTCAAGCATTTCATTCTCATACTTGTTTAAAATTTCATCCAAAATAGTCACTGCCGAACAATTTTGTTCAATCCTTAAATCAATCTCATTATCCTGCTCACTTGTCATATCATCAATAATCTCTTGAAAAATTTGACGTGTGCTTTCGTAATGGCAATATAGCCCGCCTCTGCTTAATTTCGCCGCATCGCAGATATCCTTCATTGTAACTTGCTTAAAGCCTTTTTCTGCAAACAAAGAACATGCACATTTCTTTATATGTTTCCTTGTTTCTTGTCCTCTTTTATTCATAAGCAGCCCCACTTTCCGACACATATGTCTGAAATTATTATACGACACATGTGCCTGGAAGTCAATAAAAAGCGGCAAAGATTTCTCCCTGCCGCCACTGACAATTCTTTTTCTCTGATTTCTTCCTGTTCTCTTTTCTCCTTTATGCGTTCGTCTTGCTCCTCTTTCAGTTCCCGCCAGCCCTTTGTGTCAGACACCACGGTTGTTGAAGCCTGCATGACTACATTTCCTGTGCTGTCAATACTCCAGCTTTCAGAATAATTCGTCACTCTTGCACCGATTGCCCTTGCATTTGCCTTTGCACTGTGTGACCATAATAATCCGCAACAACAAACAGACAAAAAGAGGACATCATCCCCACAGGAAGGTGTCCCCTAATATCAAAGACCTTGCGGGAATAAATCAAAAAATTTTATTTTTTGATTTATTCTCCAGTCTCTTTTTGTTAATATACTACCACTGGTGTCCCGATGCTTATGGCATCATATAATTTTCCGGCAAAGTCATAGGGCAAATTTACACAGCCATGAGAACCGCCGGTCTTATAAATATCACCGCCGAACTTATTCCGCCAAGTTGCATCATGCAGTCCCTGTCCATCCCAGTTAAATGGCATCCAGTAATGTACGAAAGAACGGTATCCCTGCACCGCCATCGTTCCCAGATAACGGTCTCGCTGTTTTCCATAAATCCGGTGAACCCCGACTGTGGTTTTCCGATCTTTGGTGAGCTTTCCTGTCACCGTCTTCGAGTCAAGTTTCAATTTGCCATCCTTATAGAACCAGACATGCTGCCTCTTAATACTGATCTCGATGTAGGTATCTCCGATGTCATCCTCTCCGTGCTGTGCCGCGATATTACGGTACACTGGCTCAACGGTTTTACTCTTTTTATTTTTCAAAAGTTTCTTTAATTGCTTAACTGTGTCGTCTTCATTGATCCACCATCCCATGATGCCGCCATGGATCTTAACGGTGCCATCCTTTGTCGTCTTGAACTTCCTAGTTTTTCCATATGTGTTATATTTACTACTCATTTGACGCACAAAATTATTGACCCATTTGGTCTTTAGCTTAAGTACTGCGGTATCTGGATTGTAGACGAGATATTTTTTTAATTTATCCCAGTCGATGACCTCGCTGTCTTCACCAAACTGATAGACGATCTTCATTCCTTTATAAGTAGAAATCTCTTCTACAGCCTTGACAATATTTTCACTCTCTTTTGTAAACTTCGGCTGGATGTAATAATCCTCCAGCTTATAATCCAATTTCAGGCCTGTATTAACGCCTTCTTTGATATTATGGATAAGTTCATCAAAATTTACCTGATCGCCAAACACCTCAGGCACAAGCTGAAATTCTTCGTCTATATATGCGTCCTTTGTCTTGGTGGTTTCTGCGGGAAGAGCACGTTGCAAAATGTTGCGCAGCTTCTCCTCATCCACCATAGACTGCGCCGGTTTCACCTGAAAATCCTTTTCCTGCCCTAGCAGATACTCCGTAAAAGTCAGGTTATCCTTGCACTCAACCACCTCGTCCTTGGAAAATTCACGGGTCACGGCATCCGATACGTCAATATCATAAACCTTTCCATCTTTTGAAAACTGAACGGTAAATCCCTTGGACTCATTCATAACAGCAACCGCTTCTTCCACTGTCAGAGAACTGACATCCGTATTGCTGATATAAGTCTTTCTCCCAAACTGTCCAGAAAAGTACTCCCGACTATTAAAAAAGAATAATCCAACAAGGCATAAGAATGCTACACCCGCGATTATTCCAGCGATTACTAAAACTTTCTTGTTCTTCATAACGAACATTTCCACCTTTCATATCCCTGTCTCGTCAAGTATATCATCTAAAAAAAAATATTTCAAGTACTTCAACGATATATTTTATTACAATATAATGCAAAAATATTCTATAAATATGGCAAAAAAAAATTTTTATTTTCCGTCTTTCTCCAAGAAACGATGTATTGAAAACATATTAAAAATTTGACATTTTCTGCAATTCATTTTATAATTTATATTACAGTTGTAGGATATAAGGAGGATTCAAAAGTGAAAGCATTGCCACAAATTTCAGAAGCAGAATTTGAAGTGATGAAAGTCATATGGAAGTACGCACCGATCAGTACCAATGAAATAACAGAGAGATTGACAAAAACCACTACATGGAGTCCCAAAACGATACAGACTTTGATAAAACGACTCGTAACAAAAGGGGCACTTTCTTATGAAAAGCAAAGCAGGATGTTTGTGTACACCCCACTGATAAAAGAACAAGAATACCTCGGGCAGGAAAACCATTCATTTCTTGCACGCTATTATGATGGGGATATTACAGCTATGTTTTCAGCCTTTATCGAAGATGATAAACTTTCAAAAACAGAAATAGAGACTTTGCGCACACTTCTCCGAAAGGGCACAAGACACAGAAGGGATTAAGATAAAATGGAAGTTTTCGGGGTACGATTTTTCCTATGTAATATTTTTATTTGCATTATCATAGGTATACTTCTCATAGCAAAACGAGCATTAAAAAATTATTTAACCAGCCGGATGCAATTTCATTTATGGTTTTTGCTGATCGGGCTTCTTGCCGTTCCATTTATCCCCCTTCGTCCGATCGGATTCCCACAGTTTCTTTTCTGGCTTGGGAGATGGAAAAATACAGCAGCATCAAACATAGGGACAACTGCGGAGACAACAGTAAGCACAAATATTTCCGGCGCTACAAATCAAATAAATGACTTTGCACAGTCTGTCGGCAATGAAACGCCATCCATTGTCGGACTTATTTTATTTGGCATATGGCTGTTTGGCAGTATACTTATGCTTTTATTCGTCGTAAGATCCGTATCCCATCTAAACACTTTGAAAAAGTCTGCACTCCCTTTGCAAAACAAAAATATCCGTATATTATACAATAACTGTTTAAGGGAGATGAAGATAAAAAGGAATATCCCTGTTTACAGCACTGCCTTTTTGAAATCGCCTATTATCACTGGATTATTCAGACCATGTATTTATCTTCCAATTCATCTGATATCGGATTTTAATGCTACGGATATGCGGTATATTCTGTTACATGAACTGCAGCATTACAAACACAAAGATGCACTGTCCAATTATCTTATAACCCTTGTAGGCGTACTCTACTGGTGTAATCCTCTGGTGTGGTTCGCATTGAAAGAGATGCGTAATGACAGAGAGATTGCCCGTGATGCTTCTGTTTTAAAACTCCTTGATGAAAGCGATTATGAAGATTATGGAAATACACTCATCCATTTTGCAGAAAAAATTTCACATATGCCATTTCCCTTTGCCGCTGGAATCAGCGGAAGCATGAAACAATTAAAGCGGAGAATCACAAATATATCTTCTTTTGAGAAGCCCTCTTTCTGCAAAAAAATAAAAGGGCTTACTGCTTTTGCTGTTATCTCAGTACTTCTTTTTGGATTTACCCCCATGCTGTCCACCTGTGCCGCAGAGCAGAACCAGTATAAGTGGAATATCTCTCCAGAAAAAGTTTCCACAATCGACCTGTCTTCCTATTTCAACGAATATAAAGGTAGTTTCGTCCTTTATGATTTAAAAGCCGATTCCTGGAATATCTATGATATGGAGCAAGCCACTTTAAGGATTTCACCAAACTCTACCTATAAGATATACGATGCACTGTTTGGATTGGAAGAAGGTATTATTTCACCAGATGATTCTTTCATGTCCTGGAACGGAATAAACTACCCATTTGAAACATGGAACATGGATCAGAATCTATCTTCTGCGATGTCATCCTCCGTCAATTGGTATTTCCAGGAGATCGATGAGCAGCTTGGTTTACCTGTTATTCAGAGCTATATCAGGAAAATCAGATACGGAAATGAGAGCATAAGTTCAAACCTCTCCTCCTACTGGATGCAGTCCACCCTGAAAATTTCCCCGATAGAGCAGGTTGAACTTCTAACAAAACTCTATCACAATAGTTTTGACTTTACTCCCGAAAACGTAAATGCTGTGAAAGATTCCATCTGCTTATATTCTTCTGAAAAGAAAAACAAAAATTTTTATGGAAAAACGGGAACGGGACGTGTAGACGATCAGGATGTAAACGGCTGGTTTGTGGGCTATTTCGAAACCAATAGCAATACCTACTTTTTTGCCACGAACATACAAGGTGATACCAATGCTTCCGGAAGCAGGGCGGCTGAAATAACGCAGGCTGTCTTATCTGACCTGGTTCTCTGGCGGTAAAATAGACCGTTTAGTTCAATGGCTCCATCGAACTACAGTCTACTGTTCGTCAAACTGTTCTTCTCCCGAAAGAATTACTTCCACATAATCCTCATACCATGTAACTTTCACACAACTACTGTTTATGATTTTTCCATCATTTTATAGCAAGATACTCTTTATTAATTTTTCAAATGATTGACAAAACTTCACATCATCTTCCTCAGTACGTTTTTTCGGTCCTTTTAAATGATTTTTTCTAGAAGCCCTTCTTTCTTTTTTTCCTAAATGCCGTTTCATAAGCAATTGGTCTATATTTTCATCTGTATACCATCTTCCAGACTGATGTATCGCATATGCGCCCTTTCCAAGAGCCATTGCCGCCACTCCATAATCCTGAGTTACAACAATATCATTCTTTTTACAAAGATTTATCAATGCAAAATCAACGGCATCTGCCCCAGCTCCAATGATCTTCACCTCACTGTAATCGGAGTTCAGCACATGGTTTGTATCACATAAAAGCATAACCTCAATTTTATATTTCTCAGCCACCTGCTCCACGATGGACACTACGGGACAGGCGTCCGCATCTACATAGATCTTCATATGATCAACCGCCATACCTTTCACACATATTAACTGCTATGCAAAAACGCCGGGAAACTTCTTCTACAGTTTTCCCGACGTTTTTCTTTTACAAACCAAAAGCGGAGACGGTGGGATTCGAACCCACGTGCCCGTGAAGGCAAAACGATTTCGAGTCGTTCTCGTTATGACCACTTCGATACGTCTCCAGATTAATCCGACATCGCTAGACTTTAACAGCACCAAAAGGCACCTATATATTTTTACCATTTTTTCACGCTTTTGTCAATGCCTTTACAAGAAAGAATTCTGCCACCAGCCGTTCACCCAGCCTGCCAGTTTTAAACCGTTCCTCATAATCCGCCCTCTCTTCCAGAAGCTGGTACAGCGTTTTCTTTGAAAAATGTTTTGCCTGGCTCTTATATTTTTTTACAGTAAAATAAGGAATCCCTGCCCTTTTCGCAATATCTTTGTCGGGTAGGCTCCCCCCGATCTCTTTCATCTGAATCAGTATGTTAATGTGCCTTCCCAGCAGATGCAGAATGACAAGAGGAGGCTCCTTTAGTTCCAACAAGTCACCGTACAATCGGAATACCTTTTCCTGCTCTCCGGCAATCACCGAATCAATCATATCAAAAATCTTTCCGACCACCTGACCAGAGCAAATGGCATCCACGTCCTCAGCCGCTATTTCCTCCCGATCTCCCACATATCCGATCAGCTTGTCCAGTTCATTCACGATACCATCCATCTGAAAACCAATTTTGGCAATAAGATATTCCGCCGTCTTTCTGGAAATGCTTTTTCCATACCCCTTAAGATACCTCGCTGCCCACGGAACCAGTTCTCTTTCCTGCTGAAGAGCGCACTCTGTCACACAACCGTACTTCTGTATCCATTTATAGAGACGGTTTCTTTTATCCACCTTTTTCTCAACAAATACTACATATGTAGTATCAGGAAATTCCTCTAACATATCCGCCATCTCACTGGAGGATTGAAACAATTCCGTATTTTCCATAAGTATCAGACGCTTTTCAGCAAAAAATGGCAACGTACTGCCAAGGGATCCAACTTCCTCCAATGGAATCCCTTTTCCCTCAAAAGATGAGACATTCATGTCATCTCCCTCCTGAGAAAGCATCGTTTTCAGTTTATTTTTATAATATCGGACCATGTATGGCTCTTCTCCATAAATCAACTGAAACCGGGACAAATCACCGGATTTAATCTGTTCTGCGATTGTCTGCAAAGCATCTGCCTCCTGTCTGTGAGCTGCTTTTTATTATATTGGTTTTTCGGTACTTTGTCAATTCAGTTACAACTTCCCAAAATGTTACCGTTCCCTGTAGGCACTACAGCTTTCTATATTTGAGTATATGGAAGGGTACTACAATTCTAAATGGTCACACAGCACAAAAACCTTTATTGTAAAATAACTGTATGTGAATGATCCAATTCTTCATTCTTCAAATCCCATAAAGTTACAATATCACCTGACACATCAATATTGATGATAACATCACTCTCAAAGACTTTATTCGCTTCATGGGTTGCAAGATTTTCAAGAAACAGTTCTCTGTCCTTCCGATAGATCACCCAGCTTCCATCCCAGTATGCCACTTCTTTTCCCTCATAAGTATCTTCTAAATAAACAGCGTCCTTATCAGGGTCATATTGCAAAAGCAGGCTTCTCTCGATATCTTTCGTAAAGTGCTGCAGAAAACCTCCCGACTGACTGTAAACGCGGCAGACAATAAATAGTTTGTCCCCAGACTGCCGGGCAGAAACTTCGATGTTTTTCTCCTTACCTCCCATAATTTCCTGCATCTGTTTCATGTACTTTTCTGATTTTTTGGTGTCCTGGCCGGACGACTCTCTCCCATCCACATAAAGTAGGAACATCAGCGCATCATACACATCACTGTAAACCTTATCGGTATAATAGGGAACGGAATGAATATCATCCTTTTTCTGGTGGAACCACTCCTTCCCAGCCACCTTGCAACTGTCCCCGATGATCTCCGTCCAGTTTTCTATGTCATCCTCCTCATTTTTTAAAAACTCTTTTTCATCTACAAAATGTGTTACCTCCCTGCGGGTCGCATCCCATCCAACACTACTCTCATCCTCTTCATCCTCTTCATCCCCATTATAATACCCTAAAATCATATTATTGCATGCATAAATCCAGATACAGCAGCACTTCTTCGCCGCAACGATGTTCCCGTTTATATCCACAACCAGCACATTGACTTTTCCTTTCCATTCCTCTGATGTTCCTTTGCCAGACAGATAAAAGTACTGATTGGAACTCGATATTTTATCAATCGCAAAGTTTTTTGTTATATCTTCTAATTTTTTTGGGGTATCGTCATTTTCCAATTTTATATAAGTGCCATAATTTGCACTGCCATCATAGAGCACCACATTCCCAATCCGGGCGGAACGCCCATGCTCGGTAGGGCCTCCCAGCCCCCATTCATCAAAGTCAATATCTGCTGGTGTACTAAAATTGCAACCTGACAGTATCATCGTCATTATAACAGATAGGAATAATACTTTTTTCATGAATTCAATTCTCCTCCTTGATAAATGATTTAATTATAGTCCCATGTAAAGGTAGCTTTTTTCCTTTTTTTGATTTTCCACCTACCTTCTGATACCTCAAGCCGGTTAATAAGTTTATTCCGAACAGACGATCTTAACACAGTTAAGTCTGCGATACATCGTACACCTATCTTAGAAGGATCCACATTTTCCTGATTGCCAGCATCAAAAATCGTAATCCACCAGGAATGTGATTTTGGTCTATAAACGTTAACACTTTTTTTATTGTATTTCATCTTTAATTCTGTAAATAATTTCTGTACAAAAAAGTAATGTTTGGTACTTCCATAAGTGTTATAAAAACCTACCTCACATCCTGCTCCAAGATTCAAATAATCCGCTTTCCATGCCCATATAACATACTGCCTCTTCATATTAAACTTATAGTCATTCTCATCACAAAATTGATATTTGCGAGGTTTTGAAATATTCGTTCCAGACTCGAAAGCAAAATCATAAAAATCATTATAACCAAACAATTTCTGGGCACACTTGTCTTTCGCGTGAAAGATACTATTATTTTCTTTATCCCTTTCAAATCCTCCCAAAGCTAATAGCCCATTAACTAGCTTACTTTTTCCTGTCTTTGTTAACCCATAAAAACTTTTACCGAACCATGAATTTTTCCAAGAATCAACCCCTTTTCGTATTAATTCAGCCGATGTTTTCTTAGGATTTTTTACGAATTTTTTCACATAGCTTTTTGCACTATTATAATATTTTTTTGCGGAGTTCCAAAATGAATTCCATTTATTTTTTATAGATGTCCACACGTTGCCATCAGGATCCCACGCATTCACGCCGTCATTCCCACAATACGTATATAAATGCAAACTTAATGGCTCATCACTTTCTCCAGTATAGGTATCCCTCGTTAAAAATCTACCCACTGTCGGCTGATAATACCTCGCCCGCAGATATATTTCCTCCGTCTCCTTATCGTAATATTCCCCGCAGTAGCGGAAAGGGTTAGCATCTCTTCTATCTGGATTCACCTCATTACCAAAAGAATCATACTCGTAAATTTTAAAAACTTTTCCATTTTGATCCGTCAACTGCACCACATTTCCGTGGGAATCCGACACATAATAACTCTTCTCGGTATTATTGCCCTTATCCATATAAATCAAATCATTCCCACGAACATACCGTTTTTGAATCCTGCCACCCTCGGACAGCTCCAGTACCAGTTGGTCACCGTCCCACACGAACACAGTCTTCTCCCCATTCAATGTCTTACTAGTACGAAGTCCTTCTGCATCATAAGTATAGCTCACTTTATAGTCTTTAGTAAGTGTCTGAGTTAATTGATCTAAAGCGTTATAATGGTTGACTACGTTTTCGTTCAGTCGATTGTCCCCCAATGTGACGTCGATATCCACATAGGTGTCATTTTTCTTATCGACAGGGATTTCATAGCGATTGACCGTAGCAAGCTGGTTTCCATTTTTATCATTTTTGTAAATTACGACAGAATGCTCCTCTGTATCAGTCTTTAACGTATCGGTTCGGAGCAGTTCATCGTTTTTGTTGTATTTATACGCAGTTACCTTATTTTCTGTTTTCATTTCCTTCCGGTTGTTATTACTGTCGTATGTGTAGGAAATGTTATCACGTCCTGTTTTAGTCTCCTTATTAATACGTCCCAACAAATCATAAGTGTATGTTGCAGTCTTTGAAGACTTCTTGCCTTCTTTATTCAATGTTGCTATTTCCTTAGATTTCTGCCCACTCACAAGATATTCTGACGTATATTCCGATATGACCCCGGCACTGTCTGTCTGGTTCTTCATTGTCATTAGCTGATTCTGATAATTATAAGTATAGTCAGTAGTCAACTGATTTCCTGATACTTGCCTCTTTGACAGATTTCCATCTAAATCATAGGAATACCCCACAAGCTGACTATTTTCCTCATCCGTAACTGCAATCAGCTTGGATTCCCCATCATGATGGTAATACAGGGAAAGTTTGGTATCATCCCCCACTTTTACAGTAAAAGCAGATTTATTGCCAACACTATCATACGTATAGGTTTTAACTACATCCTTATTCTTTGTTAGTTTTGTGGTTTCTTTGGTAAGTTGTCCAGATGCATCATCATAAGTAAAGATAGTATCGTCCTGTGCCGACACATCCCCATATGCATTGTAAGAATAGGTATGCTTTGTCTCCTTTCCCGTTTTTTTCTCCTTTGCCACCATCTCTGTTAAACGGTTCTGGTAATCATAGGTATTCTTCAGAATATTACCATTCTTATCCACGGTCTTTGTCAAATTGCTGTTCACATCATAGGTATAGGTTTCCTTTCTTCCCTCAGGATCCGTAAAAGCAATCAACCGATTTTTTCCGTCATATTCATATCTTGCTTCCCGGATGTCATCGGATTTCTTCTGTCCACTAACCTGTACACGGTATGTCTTTCCTGCATACGAAAAAACATCCTCCTCATTCGCATTTTCGTCGGGATCCGCAATTTCTGTAGCTGCCAGCGTCAACGGCTCGGTCATTCCAGTAAACTGGCGCACCCTGTTTCCCTTAATATCATAGACATACTGAACATACTGTGCCTTACCATCTTCCAGACAACTTTTAACCATTACAAGGTTGTTTCCATTGTCATAAGTATATTCTGTTTTGGCAATCCTGTCACCATCTATCTGCTCTTCTAATTCTATCACATTATCTGTGTTATCGTATTTTATGGTAGTTTTCTGGAATTCAATACCTCCCTCTTTCTTCTCCTGGGGAATCTCGGACCGGATCATCCGACCAAGAATGTCATATTCATACTTTGCTGCCACATTCTCCTCTGTTCCCCTTGGAGTGTATGCCTTTGTGACCTTTCCTTGCTCATCATATTCAGTTCTGACCGTCTGGGAGTGCCAGTCATTTTCCCCCTCTTTCCGGCTCTTCGTTTCCGTCTGGTTTACACTCTCCTCGTCATCTGAAGTGAAAGACTTTTCCGTTTCATAGGCAGGAAACCACGTTCCGTCCTGCTGTTTTCTGGTCACCGTGTTTTCTTTGATTGTTTTGCCGAAGTCATCTATTTCATATGTAGTTACCTTTTCTACCCTATTTCCGCCTCGGATATCAGTGCTTGTCTGGGACAACATACTACCTTCCGCATCCGTAACAGTCTTTGTGATAGATTCCCTTAAAACAGCACTATTGAATTGGTCATAATAGTTATCTACATTTACCTCTGACTGATATTTTGCTGGATCTAAGACTTTGCTGTAATTGGTGGAGATAGTCTGTTCCTCATCCTCTTCGCCGGTTATCTCTGTCCCACTTTTATGGAAATTCCAGGAGGTGCAATGGGCAGCGTCCAGTTCCCCATTACTAAACTCCGCATTTCCGATCTCATTGCCCAGATCATCATAAAAGTGTTTACTGCCGCTTAAGATAGTCTTTCCTTTTCCAGTGATGTAAAAATTGGGTACAGTTTTCCCTTTTTCATTTATAATAAACCGCTTTTCATCCGGCTCAAAGGAATATGTCCTTTCCTCCATCAGCCGGGCTGTCTCCTCTGTTTCGGTATCACTATCGGGATCTTCCCCAGTTTCACCCTCCTCCGCTTCACTACCATATTCATATATACTCTCGGTCCATGTACCTGCCGCCTCGTCCTTGCTGATAATCGTATTGCCAAATGCATCCTCTATTTCGATAGTTACCCGGCCGTCATCGTCTACTGTCATACTCTTCAGCCCGTCATAGGAAGTGTATTCTTTATCTCTGGATTCATAATCAGTCCCCACGGCATTAATAGTTTCTGTCTTCTCACCTGTCTCCGGGTCATAGACCACTTTAGATTCCAGACCATTTTCGTTAATATGGGAAAGTACATTGCCAAAGGAATCATATGTGGCTTCTTCCTCGGTATAGGTTCGGTTGTCCTCAGGATACTTTGCCGATGCCAATGTTACTGTCTTTTTCGTCTGCTGTCCCAAACTATTGTAAGTATAGTCATTTTGAACAACTTCTGTTTCTCCTAAAGTACTGTAAGCAGGATAAATCTTCTCTTGCGTTTCATTTCCAAAAGTATCGTATTTATAATCCGATTTGGTAATTATTTTATATGCCCCTCCATTTACACTTTTCTGTTTCATTATGCTGGTATAGTCAATATTACCCTCTTCCACTTTACCCGAAATCATAATTTTTGTATTTGCAGATGTGTAGTTTTCCTCTGCTATGAGAGTACACAAAGAAAACGACGTATCCTCTGCCGGATACCCTACCCCCGTATTATAATAAGTATAGGTCTTACTGAATAAATATTCTTTTCCAACATTCTTTTTCCGATATGCTCCAGGTTGTTTATTCTCTAACACATTCCGGTAATTGTCGTAAATATACCCCTGCTTTATCGTGACTGCCTTTTCCCCCTTTTTTCCGTAAAATTTTCCTGTTTCGAGTACGACAAGAGAACCCTTTTCATTTTTGTCATACGAATACAGGGTTTCTTCTTTTTCTTTTCCATAGTTGATCACACTGGTGAGCAATTTATTCTCATTATATAGGTATAACGATACGTTCTTTTTTGTTTCCTTTTTTAACCGCAGTGTATTTGGATTAATTTTCGATTTCTTATAAGTATAATCATAATACTTCCCATTCGTTTTATACTTATTCGGATTAAATGAACTAACCACAGTTACTGCCTTTAGTCCACTGTTTCCGTATTGCCATGCTTCATAAATGCTTCCTTCACTTCCATTCTCCTCCTTCTCCCGTTCCCGGAAATCATCATAAGACCGGAGATCATCTTTTCCCTTTTTCTGAAAATAATCGTATTTTACACCATTTGATTTTTTTCCTGTTTTGATATCTTTTTTATATTCCCTGGTAACATAAAACTGCTCCGTAACAACATCACGGGTCTGTCCGGTCCCAACTTCTTTTTGCCCGCGCAGGGAGCAGGCACGGTACTCATAGTGTGTTTCGCTGCCATCTGCCATTATTTTATTCAGCAGATAACTTTGGTTGGTAGAAACACGCTGGGATGCCACTCCTGCACCAGCGGTGTTGACCAGTCTCTCCACTGTTTTATAAGAATACTTTTCTTTTCTGCCATCCACCGTGGCACTGGTAAGGACCACGCCACTCAATCTGTCCCCGTAATGAGGAGTATAGGATTTTTCCTCGGTTTCATAGGTGATAGTCTTACTTGCAACGCCACCAAAGGCGGCGTTGCCTCCCTCAACAATCTGACCTTGGACAGTTACGGATGTAAGGGTCTTTTCCCCATCGTCATCCTTATAATGGAAAAGAATCTCCCGTCCTACAGAATCTGTAATCTTACTGAAATAGATATCATCTGTGTACGTATAAGTAATCCTATTATCATGGGCATCTTTCTGCAGCACAACAACTCCGTTTTCATTGAAATAAGTACGGAGTCCTGTTTTGTCCCGGAGAAGGTACTTACAGGCAATCCCATCTATTGTCTTGTCCCAATCTTCCAGTTTTATATCATTATAATCATAGCTTTCCAGCCCCTTGATATGATAACTCTTGCTTGCATCATCTTTCTCTGTTTCGATAGTCATCACTCCGGCGCTGCCGTAGTGCAGATACCTGGGTTCTTTTCCCCATCCTTCTTTTTCCGTCAGGGTAACTGTCTCGATCCATGGAAAATCGTAGCGCCATCCACTTGCCACTCCATATACGTTATGCCTGTTATTGCTGACAATCTTTGTCCTCTGGGTTTTTTCTTCATAATCCGGTTTTCCGTCATAAGACACACCCCTTCTGCCCTCACCTTTTTCGTATTTGACTAATAAATTTTTTAGAGCTTTTTTATGATTTTTCCAGACAGCCGCATTTACTATAATCCGTCTTTGTGAACCATCCAGGGCTGTATAATTAACCCAGATTGTATCTACTTCCAGCTTTTCCGTATATTCCACAGTAGCATGGCCAAGATTGGCTTCATTACTGTCATAATATCGGTTGAGTTCAAAATCCATCCCGCCGGTTCCTTCTAGAAAAAGGTCGTTCCGGGACAGCAACAGATGTCCAGTAGCAGTGTCCACGCCATCTATTTGTTCTGACTCAAGGGGAGAACCGGCAAGACGATTGTGATAAACGCTGCGGAAGGTGTCGCCGTAGGACGCTTCCAATGCTGTGCTATACACCTCTCCAACGGTGAGGTTTTCCCCCACAGCCTGACAGATACTGCTGTCAGCGAATAAAACAGTTCCACATATCATAGCAGCGATTATTGCTCCAAGCAATGCCTTCCCTAATTTTCCCATAGATTCCAAACTCCTTTCTTACGAAATTAACAATCAATCTTAATTCTTCTTTTTCAGTTCTTCAACCGTCTTTCCCTCACCCAATTCCTCTATCACTTCATCAAATGTATACATCTCATTCAAAAGCAGAACCGCCACTTGCACCCTGTTCTCTTTTTCCAGCGACATATCCTCTAACTTCTGCACCTGCTCCTTCGTCAGTCCCAGTTGCTCTTCCGTGCTAAGAATCTCACTGTCCTTCACGATATCCGACCATTTTCTGTGATCCCAAACCTTTCCTTTGGCTTCCGCCAGTTCCATTGCCTTCCTTCCGGTTTTTACTGACAATCTCTCTGCCTCCTGCAGATCCTCCAGGGCATATCCCTCTTTTTCCATCTGATATTTTTTGTTCTCCGAAATGGTAAAGAATAATTTTTCCAGTTCCTTTGCGGTCTTTTCCCAGTCCCCTGCCTTTTTCTGCTGCTCCGCCACGTCCTCCCTGGACATCTCATAGAGTTCTGCATACAAATCTGCTGTCTCCCTGTCAGAAGCACTCAGGGAAAGATAATTATCCTCTTTCTTTTTTTCTGCACTCTGTTCATCCCCTTTCTTATGCTCATCGTGGTTTTGATTATCTTTTTGTAATACAAAAAATACAGTTCCTGTAGTAACAAACAGCAAAAAAACCAAAACACCGATCACACAAGTCTTTTTCTTTGTGTTGATTAACTTCTTCAAATCAAAAACCCCCGTTCGCAGGCAGGATCGCTTTGCCTCTTCGTAAATTAGGACCTACCAGCTATGAAATATCATAACTGGCAAATCC
>CANRYS010000022.1 GCA_947644305.1 uncultured Roseburia sp. | reverse complement strand
TTCCTCTGGAATTTCGATTCCTTCCTTTTCAAACTTGTGAATCAGCATTTCTTGATTCTTCCGCGCTGCCCGGTTCTCCCGAATATACTTTTTCGCCGCCTCGGCATACACCGTCTGCCCTTCTAGGTTCTTAAATATTCCGGCCGACAGCGGACAGTAAGTAAACAAAATATTTCTCGCCACCCGGCTGAGTTTCATCGCTCCTCTGGCTTCCCTCAGAACCCAGTCCATATAATCTTTCACAAATACCTCTTTATGTTTGTTGTTGCACTGCTGCAACTGTGCCCGGATCTTTGTCTTTCTCTCCTGGGTCAACTCGCTGTTCTTCCGGTAAAACTGCAGATAGTCCGTGTACTCACTGGTAAGCGACGGATACCGGAAATCGTTCCATCGGTTCCCCATATCGGTACGGCATTTTTCCCAGCGGAAAGCCGCAAGGGCTCTGACCATCTCCATCTCCAAATCCTTTTCAAATAGAATAGGAATAAGGATACGACCTTTGGAGCTTCGCCGCTTTCCGGTAATATCCTGCCACATAATACAATTTTTCCCATATACCGGAAACAAAATGACATCCGGCGGAATACGATCGATCACTGTCGCTTTCATAACGTCGATCTCTTCGAAAGCTGCCAGGCGGTCACGGTAAAAGATGGAATAATCCACTTCCTCAAGTTTTTCCACTGCCGCATTGATCTTCGCCTCTGTGATATAAGAATTGCTTATGCTTCCAAATATTCCATCGGAGCAGAGCACCGGAACAAAGGCACTGATATTTCCGCTGACAACGCGGTCTGCATAGCGGAAAAGATTCTGGCACTCGAAACGCATTCTTTTTTCCTTATCCGCCAGTTCTCCCGGAACGTCCTTTTTCTCCAATCTCTTTTCTTTCACAAGCTGACGCAGCGTCTCTTCATAATCCATGTCATACTCGTTCTTGGAAGCTTCCTTTACACCGTCATAGATCGCCTTTAGCCACTTCCGCATCGTATAGACACGACAGCCATTTTCTTTTTTATACTTTTCACGCCGCAACGACAGAAGGGTTTGAAGTTCTTCTTCTGTCAAAAGTTTTTCACTGACAAATCCATAATCTAAAAACAGTTTCACCGCTAAAGGAATGTCTCTGTCCCCAAAGCTTCGGAACGCCACCGCCTCATATATCTCAAAAAATCCAGACGTAATCTGTTTTCTGAGGGCCGTCGCCTCCGGCGTCTTTTCAAATTTATCTTTTAATTTAATGAACTTTCCAATATTTTCCTTAAATTCACTCTTTACCTTGAGATGAACCGTTGCATATTCTGTGATCTGCTCCAGAGAATCATATAAATACTCAACCCCTGGCGTCTCAAAGTCTTCCCGCTCTTCTCCCCCAGTCGCATCTCCAGATAAAAGAGCAAAATAAAGTCTTTCCATCCGCTCTCTGTCGAGCTCAATTACCAATCCAGCTTTCTCTACCAGATAGGTCTCTGTGTCATTAATCTTTTCCACGACCTCGTCCACAGCACGGTCCAGCAATGCATTTTTTGTCCCTTTTTCCAGCATAGCCAGTGCCAGTTTACCCATGGTATTGAAGACACTGTCCTCATCCATGATCAGGCTGCGGAAATATTTAAACAGATTGTTTCCATAAGATGAACATCCTTTTACCAAAGACCGGATCACCAGACACTGCTCCTGGAAATGAAATAAGGCGATGTAATCACTGCCGCTGAAATATTTTTTCTGAACCTCGATGGGAAGCTTCCCACAGTGAAGATAATACTCTGTCTTATCATTCAATGTTACTTCTTCACCGGAATATCTCTCCAACTTCTCCCGGGGATTTCCTGTCTCTACGGCAATATCACTGCTCTTTCCAACTTCTTCACACAATTCATAATTCTGAAGGATAAATTCATGCAGCTTCACGCATTCTCCCTTGAGCTGAGACTGTCTTTTATACAGCTCGGTGATAAAAAAGTTCAGTGAAGTAACAAGAAGACCGCAATACTCCGGCTTAGCTACTAATAATTTACGCACGCTGTCCAGACCGTTGACTGGCAATACAAAAACAACGGCATCATCCTTTGCCGTATATGTAAACTGGTGCATCCCTCGTTCCACATCACATATGCCAAGGAAATTTCCGGATGCCAGAACGGTACACACACCGCCTGCTACCGCTTCGACTCTTCCTTTGACCAGAAGACTGATGGAATCCACAGGATCTCCCTTCTCGTACAGAAGAGTACCACTGCTTATAGAATTCATGCTATTTAGTGTTAATTGAGCTTTATTATCCATGTTTGGCAACCTCGTAAAATAATGGTGGCCCCGATATGGTTATGAATGCACCCCAGTGCTTCTCCAGATCACCAGCCACAAAAAATAAAATAATCCGTGCGCCCTGCTTCGAATCAATTTCAAAAGACGTTACCTCTACAGTTAACTCGATTCAGGCACCCCTACGACACACAAGAAGGTTTGCTTAGTGCTGCTTCATTCCTGACCTGACACGGTTCACAAGTTCCTGTTGCGTAAGACCCGAATGTCAACGCCACTTATAAAGGGCAGCTCCTCATCGAAAGACCCTAGGCAAGACAACACCCCTGCTATAGCGGATTGCAGGTACAGGGCACCGCTATCTCCCCGGCTGCACGGAAATCTTAACAAATATAAACGTGAGTAACTTATCGGCGCGTACCGCCATCCTCTCACACAAAATAAGTATATATGTTTTTCATGTTTATGTCAAGATTTTCACACCCAAAAAACAACTGACATATATTGTTTTTAAACACTCTATCAGGAGTGATCCCATGCAGCCATCAATCTCTGTTCTCCCAGGGGACGAGCGAATGGAATACGTGTGCGCAGAATTAGGAAAAAAAGGCGCTCAATGCTGTTCCTCCTGGGATGAAATCGCAGATTCTGGTCTGATCATCTGCGGAATCCCCTTTACCAAAGATCAGCAGTTCATGAACACTTCCCTGAAACCAGCTCTAAATATCGACAGTTTTTTAGGTCTTCTAACTCCTTCTCACGTCTTGGTAGGAGGATCACTTCCAAAAACTGTCACTCGTTGGTGTACCGACCATGGCATAAAATATTATGATGTACTTACGGCTCCCGGCCTTGCAGAAAAAAATGCAAAGCTCACCGCAGAGGGACTTCTGGTCCATCTGTTTACCCAGACCTCTTTCTCCGCTGGTGACTTCCGTACTCTGATTATCGGTTACGGAAGATGTGGCAGAGAGATCGCCGCAATCCTCCATAATTTTACGGAGGAAATATACATTTACGACACGGATGCCGCCGCTTTAAAAGCCGCCCGGTCGAATCATTTTAAAATCATTTCGGACAAAAGTGCGTTCCAGGATCATCCCGGATTAAAACAGATCAATACACTGATCAATACGGTTCCCGGCCAACCTCTGGAGGATGAGCTGTGGCAGTACTTCCCTGAACACTGCATTGTCTTTCAAGTCGCTTCCGGTCCATTGGCACTGCCCCTTCCCTTGTCACAACAACTGGTCAACTGCCCAGGAATTCCGGGAAAATATGCACCCAAAACTGCCGGACGTCTAATCGCCACTGAGATCTGCCATCACTTTCAACTCTAGGAAGTGGGGGTAAAACAGAAGTTATCATCCATAAATATATTTAGAAAGGAAATGAATTATGTCTGCAGATTTATCAAATAAGAATATTGGAATCGCCATTACTGGTTCCTACTGTACTTATGAAAAAGTGTTTCAGGAGCTGCAGAAGCTGGCAGAGACCGGAGCCAATCTGTATCCGATCTTTTCCGACCACGCCGCTTCTACGGACAGCCGCTTTGGCAAGTGCGCAGATTTTCTAAAACGCGCCGAGGAGATCACCGGCAAAAAGCCGATCACTACGATCCCAGACGCCGAACCCATCGGACCAGGTGCACTTTTTGACATTTTGGTCATCGCACCCTGTACCGGGAATACGCTTTCCAAGCTTGCCAATGGTATCTCCGATACGCCTGTGCTTATGGCCGCGAAGGCACATCTCAGAAACAACCGTCCATTGGTCGTCGCACTCTCTACCAACGATGCTCTGGGAATGAATCTAAAAAACATTGGAATACTATTAAATACGAAAAATATCTATTTTATTCCTTTTGGACAGGATAATTATAAGGCAAAGCCAAACTCTATGATCGCCCATATGGAGTTCCTGACTGATACCATCAGCCAGGCTCTGAATAGCTGCCAACTACAGCCGGTCATTCAGGGTCCCTGTCCGAAATAATCCGAAAGGAGCATAGCAAATGTGCGGTATCGCAGGTTTTTATCAAAACAAATATGATTTTCTCGCCCCGGAATACGGTGGCAGAAACAGGAAAAATAAATGGTATGGCACACTAGAAAAAATGAGGGACTGTCTTGTCCACCGGGGCCCCAACGATCAGCATGTGCTTCTCTACAACCACGCCGGTCTCGCCCACACCAGGTTATCCATCCGGGATATCCAGGGCGGCGCCCAACCTATGACTGCTTCCTTTCACGGCAAGACTGCCACCATTGTATACAATGGTGAAATCTACAACACTGACGAGCTCCGAAACAGCCTTTCTTCCTACTCACTGCGCTGGAACACCAAATGTGACACAGAGGTGATCCTGAACGGCTATCTCGCCATGGGAACCGCCTTCTTTTCCAGACTGAACGGAATTTTTGCTTTTTCCATCTACGATCACAACAGTGGTGAAATGCTGCTGGCAAGGGATCCTATGGGAGTAAAACCCCTTTTTTATCAGGAACATCAGGATACTGTGGTTTTCGGCTCGGAACCAAAGGCGATCTTTGCCTATGGCGTACCTGCGGAGGCAGACAGGGATTGCTGGAATGAGATATTTGCCCTGGGACCGGCGAGAACTCCGGGAAAGGGCGGATTTAAAAATATGAAGGAGGTTCTTCCCGGAGAATGCCTGACCTTTTCAGATGCTCCGAATGCTCCTTATTACAATTGCCAGAAGCATTTCTTCTGGTCGCTGGAAGCATATCCCCACAGGGACTCTTACCAGGACACGGTGGAGAAAGTAAAATGGCTGATCGAGGACAGCATCCAGCGCCAGATGGTATCAGACATCCCCATATGCAGCTTTTTGTCCGGGGGATTGGACAGTTCTCTGGTCTCTGCCATCTGTCAGAAACATTTAAAAGAGCGAGGACGGACGCTAAACACCTTTTCTTTTGATTTCAAAGATAACCAGAAAAACTTTCAGGCAAATGCTTTCCAGTCCTCTCTAGATCGGCCTTTTGCCGCAGAGATGGCAGAGCACATCGGAAGCCATCACACCTTTTTGGAATGCGACAACCAAACCCAGGCAGATTATCTGTACAAAGCGGTTGACGCCAGGGATTTCCCTTGTATGGCAGACGTAGAATCTTCTATGTTGTATTTTTGTGAGCTGGTGTCAAAATCCAATCAGGTCGCACTGACTGGTGAGTGTGCGGATGAGATTTTCGGCGGATATCCCTGGTTTCACAGAAAGGATATGTGGAACAAAAACACCTTTCCCTGGTCATGGGATATGGCAGCTAGAAAGGCTCTGCTAAGGGATGATTTTGCCCATCATCTTCAAATGGAGGAATATTCCCAGCGTGCCTACCTGAAAACTCTAGAACTTACTCCCCGCTGCAGTGAAGATAGTGCGGATGAGGCCAGACGGCGTGAAATCGCATGGCTCAATGTCCGCTGGTTCATGATGACACTTCTAAACCGCATGGATCGCGCCAGCATGTATTCTGGACTGGAGGCAAGGGTTCCTTTTGCAGATCCGCGGATCCTGGGATATGTATATAACATCCCATGGGAGATGAAATGCCATAACGGAAGAACAAAAAGTCTTTTGCAGGAAGCCGGAAAAGGCCTTCTCCCGGATTCCGTCCTGTACCGCAAGAAGAGTCCCTATCCAAAAACCTATGATCCTGCCTATGAACGTCTTCTGGCAGGACGGCTCATGGATATGCTGGATCGGACCAATTCCCCTCTGTCCAGCATCGTAGACCGCCGCAAACTAGAAGCTTTTCTAAAAAGCCCCAGCGACTACGGAAAGCCCTGGTATGGTCAGCTCATGGCTGGTCCCCAGATGCTTGCCTATTTCCTTCAGGTGGGATACTGGATAGAAAAGTACGGTATCTCGTAGTACGGTCATAAATCATTTTTCATAATTTCTCATATAGGAGCTCCCTGCACTACCAGTTGTAAACCTCAGTTACAACATATGCTAGCTCGACGGCACAGGGAGCTCCTTTTTACGAACAGCACATTCCCCCATTTGTCGACTGAGGCATATCAAATTCCATCATCCAGTATCCAAAATCCCCTAACCGTATCTGCTTATTATGTATTCCCTTAAATCTGCCAAATCCAAACATATCTGCCAGATATTTATCTCTCCGGTGATACTGTCCTGGAATTCCGATGTAGATCTTCTCCTTCGTGTGGGACAGAAGCAGATGTCTGTAATTATAATACCCCTGAAGCAGAAAGGAATTGCTTCCCATCCGCCAGAATGCTTTGGGAAAATCGGAAAAGTCCACCGGGGAGATCTGTACGCACACTTCCATTTCATCATCATCAAAAGGATACATCCCGGGATGAGAGGAAAAGATTTTCCGAAACTCGTAGGCCTCATCGTGATCGGCTTCGATCTCTATCTGAACAATCTCTTCTTCCTCTTCTTCTGGTTCTGCTGCTTCGGGTTGCACCTCTGGCCGTGTCTCCTGTTGGATTTCCTGTCCGGTCTCTCTCTGGGCTTCTGTTTCCACTTCGGAGGTTTCCTGAATGGCCTGTCTTTCTGGAACCAGTTCCTCTGAAACCGCCTCTTCCAAGACTTCATTTTCTGAAACTGGCTCTTCTGAAATCTTCTCCACCCTTTCTGTCTTTTGCTCCGAAAGTTCCGGAATTTCCGCTGCTGCTCTCACTTTTTCCGGATGCACATAGTCCAGAAGATTGATGCTGTGATCCTGTGTTCCGCCGCATGTGATCTCATTTTCTGTGCCAATAATAATCCCTATGATATCGCCTTTCAGTGTATCCTCCGCCGGCTCCTCCAGACTGATATCGATCCTTGTCCCCTCTTCTGTCACCGTATCGGCAAACATTTTGTTTACCACATTCTTATTTTTTATGAGCAGATATATTTTCTGACGGTGCAGTGATATTTTTCCCGTCAACTGAATCTCGATCCGAAGTCTTGTCTGCTTTTTAGATAACTTCACAAAGCCTATACTGCTGCCGTACTCTCCCCCATGATATTCATTCAAATATATGATCTTCCGCAGATAATTCATGTAAATTTCTCTCCTCCCATTTGGACTTTCTATATACAGTATATGGCTGCCTGGACAAAAAAGAACTCCTGCAAAAAGAATTATCCAAGTGCCACATCTAGTATCATCATGATCGTAAATCCCACTGCAAAACCAATCGTACCCATATCCGAATCTTCTCCCCCCGAAGATTCGGGAACCAGCTCTTCAATGATAACGAATACCATCGCCCCCGCGGCAAATGCCAGCAGGAATGGCAGAAGATTCTGTATCTGTTTTGTGAGAAGGATGGTAAACACTGCCCCAATAGGTTCAACCACCCCGGACAACACACCATACCCAAAAGCTCTTCTCCTGCTTTTTCCAAATCCTCTCAGTGGCACAGAGATGATCGCCCCCTCTGGAATGTTCTGGAGAGCGATGCCCACAGCCAGAAGAAACGCCCCCGCCATAGTAACCACTGCCCCCTCTCCTGTCATACAGTTGGAAAAGACAACTCCCACAGCCATCCCCTCTGGAACGTTGTGTAGAGTAACCGCCAGCACCATCATCGTCACCTTTTTCAGCCGACTGTCAGGTCCCTCTTTCTGATTTGTCTTAGCATGAATGTGAGGGATCACCCGGTCCAGTAGCAAAAGGAAGAACACACCTCCCAAAAAACCGCCGGCCGCCGGCAGAAAAGCAAATTTCCCCATGGAAGAAGACATGTCAATAGCCGGAAGCAGAAGAGACCAGACCGCCGCCGCCATCATGATTCCCGAAGTAAACCCCATCATGATCGTCAGAAGTTTGTCACTCATCTTGTTTCTCAGAAATAAGACCGACGCCGCCCCCGCAGCCGTCCCCATAAAGGGCAGAAGGATTCCCAATAATACCATACTTTCATCACCGATCAAAAAGGGTAATGCCAAAATGGACATTACCCTTACATATGTCTGGTTATTATATTATATGCGGTGAAGGGGGAGAGGGTTACTCTGCGGTATACGAATACAGAGAAGTTCTTCTATTCCTTTATTTTCACTTTAAACGTCTGCCCCCAGCAGGTTTCACTCGGAACTCCAAAATATCTAAACGGAATACTTCGATATTGAATGTAATATACCTTTCCTTTTTTTAAGTTTTTTAATGCAAATCTTCTTGTCCATTCATGACTAAGCAAAGGTAAATACTTCGCATTTTTCATGTGCTTATTGTCTGCATATCTTGCTTGAAACATTAAATATCTTGGACCAGGGTCTTTGCTAATATATCCGAGATCAATACTATCCGCGGTTAAATAATCCTTTAACAGCACTTTGGAAACCATAACAACCTTTTTTGTGCTATTCTTTCTTACCATAACCTTGTCTACCATTGGAAATACTTTCACATCACCCTTTAATCCTTTACTAAACTGTGTTACTCTGGCATTATACCATGTGCGGGTCGGACCAGACTTATATTTTTTTCTATTTACCCGATAGCGCCATCCCATAAAAAGTATGTTGGAATCAGCCGCCTTTACCTTCTGTGGCATTTTAGGCTCTTTTCCATACACATAAGATGTCGGGAGTTTTCCATTTACATTTATCTTGTATTTTTTCAGCAATCCAGAATCATATGTAATTTGAAAACGTTTTCCTTTAGAAACAACTGCCTTTCCCGGCTTTACTTCCGTAACCCTTTTCTTCCCCTGGTACCAATTCATTACAAGTTCACTCGCCGACAATGAATATGTTACCTTGGATTTATTAAGTATTTCCTTTAATCCTGGACAATCTTGATGGCACGGGTCGATTTTTTTAACATTTGGGGGAATCACTAATCTTTTTAAACTGGCACATCCTCCAAATGCGTTTTTCCCAATCTTCGTTACCGTAACCGGGATGTTGATCTTTTTTAATCCAGTGCAGTCATAGAGCATTTTTGACGGGATTTCTTTCAATTTTTGAGGGAACCGAATCCTCTTCAATCCAGAGCACCCCTCAAAAGCATCCACACCAATCCTGGTTATAGTATCGGGAAGATTCAGTTCCTCTAAAGCCGCGCAATAGATAAATGCCTGTTTTCCTACCTCCTCTAACTCTGATGGGATATTGACCTTTTCTAAACTAGAACAAAATGAAAATGCATAAGAACCAATTTTTTTAATATTATTTGACATCTCAACCTTCGTCAAATGATAACATTTAATAAACATTCCAGTGGAAATTGATGTAATTCCATCCGGGATTTTAATCCTTTCTAACAGATAGCATTCATAAAAAAGCCGCTTGCCTATTTTACTCACACTGTCCGGAAGATTAATTTTCTTCAAGGATCTGCATTCTGTGAAGGCACCGTCTCCAATATATGAAATACCTTCTGGCAGCACAATATTCTCCAGACCACTACAACCACTAAAAGTATAAGCCTCTACTTTTTCCAGTTTACATCCACTTGAGAAAGTAACGGTCTGCAGGTTAGAAGAATGCGCAAACGCTCCTTCACCAATGCTCTTTACACCAGCTGGAATATCAATCTCCTTCAATCCCCATGAAAATGCAAATGCCATCTCCCCAATACGTTCTAATGTATCTGGCAGGAAAACCCCCTCTGCCATATAGTCGTATTCCAAAGAATCGCCTTTTGTAGTATTAAAGGCTTTTTCACAAACAGTGGTAACCCCCTCATCAATGATTACTTTGCGCAAATTTTCTCTGCAGTCTTTATAATTCATCCACGGATTTGTTTTCATTTCACCATTTCCATAAATCCTTAACAGTCCATTATTATATTCCCAGAAAACCGATTCTCCGCAGTTGCCTTTTATGGTTTCCTCTGCATAAATGGGATGGCAGTCCAATAAGAAAACGCAACAAAAAAGGACTAAAACAACTAATATTTTTTTCATGAAATATCTCCTTTTTACACCTCCTTTTACCTTACTATTTTGACCTTCCGTTTTCCGACCCAGCATCCTGCACCGGATTCGGCATCTACATATGCCCGAAACTGAAAATAGTAAGTTTTACCTTTTTTCAAACCAGTAATCTTCTTTGAGATATTTCCCTTATTCAGAGATAACGTTGTAATTGTTGAATTTTTCATATTAGCAGACTCAGAATATCTTATTTCATATCTGTCATATGCCCAATCTTTATTTTCTATATCAATAATCGCATGAACAGAACCATTTTCTTTGTTTTCGATTTTGTATTTATACCAGAAGGGCGTAAGAATCACTTTTTTCGCTTCGGGTCCAACATAAAATGTCATATCTGAATTGCTGTCCGTTCCCTGACAGTACCATGCAACAGCTGTATATCCCTTTTTCGTCACATTCAAAGGTATTTTTAAACGGGTTCCATACTCATAAGCACCTGGCAGTATTCCGTTTCTTTTCCCACCTTTCAGTTTATAAGTAATGGGGATCATCTTCCCTTTGGCCAATGCCGTTTTTCCTTTTGGTAATACGCTTATTTTCCTGCCGCTTACCCACCAAATCCGTAGCCCTTTATATGTATTAATCTCACAGGAAATTTTTGAACGATTTACAATCCTTTTTAGCTGAGGACACTGCTTAACAGCACTTTTTTTCCATGATTTCAAAGAAGCTGGCAAAATCAATTCCTTTAACCTTTTACAATTATAAAATGCATGCCCGCCTACTTTAGTTACTGTATCTGGTATCGTCAGACGTTCCAACGCAACACATCCAGAAAATGCACTTTCTCCAATTTCTCTGATATTTTTTCCAAATGTAATTTCTTTTAGTAAATAGCAATTACTAAAGCATTCTGTTCCAATTTTAGTCAATGAATCTGGAAACACAATACTTTCTGCATTAGAAAAACCAGCCAGCGCCTGTTCTTCTAATTCTGTTATTCCCTCGCCAATAACAATTTTCTTAATCTTTTCCTTTTCTTCCCATACCAGAGATCGATGGTCATAATAAGTAAGTGTTCCTTTGCCAGAGAACGTAATAACACCCTTCTCAGACAAACTGTATTGAATGCGTTCTTTGGCATTCAATGATTGCTCTATGGCATTTATTAAGCATATACAAATGCAAATACCAAAAATTAAATGAATCAGTTTTCTCATGTTGCCTCCAATTTAGTTATTTTAAGGGTGTTTTAATATCTTTTAAAGGAATGGTTGCTATATACTGCTCTTTTCCATTCCCCGCCTTTTTAGCCATTTTCACCACAAAATCTAAATTGTCTCCAACTATATGTCCGCCTTCAAGCTCAAAATCGAATTCATTTTCTTCAATTCCCGGAAATGAAATATATTCCCTGTAACATTTTTTTGTACCGTCTTTCTTAAAATCGATTCGAGTTATTGATACTGGCTTTTTAACTTTTTGATTTCCACTGGTAATTAATATTTTCCAAGCATCTTTACCTGCATTTTCTATGTCAATGGATTGAAATGAGTCATTTGCTTGTAAAATATGTTTTGAAGTATCATCACCAACCTTATACTTTTCATAAAAAGAGCCAATACATGCCTTTTTTAATTCCCATCTAGTAGATTTATTACTAAAGGACAGTGCCTTTTCAAACTTATTTTTTAAAATTTTCTTTTGTATTTTATCCATATCATATAAACTAATCTCTACTACAGAGGGTTTCGTGAGTTTTTTCCAGATAACCATGGTTTTCCCATCCGCAGTAAGCGCAGCATCTACTCGATGTATCTCGCCTGATCCACTTTTTTTGCCCTTTTTATTTGCACACTCTAAGCCTGTAAGTCGTAAAAATGACCTCTTTTTCTTATTCCACTCTTCAAAATCATATGTCTGCTTATGAGAAATTTCTTCAAACTTTTTTTCTTTCATAATCACTAAATTTCGAGCAAAACCATTTTTAGCATATCCAGCCAGAAGATAGTATCCTACTCCATTACAACAAAATTGTTCAAATGTCTGACCATGGGCGAATCCCACTAAGTTTGTTTTTTCAGAAAAATTATAATACTTATTATCATTTAAACTTCCTGACATTAATAATGCGTCATTATACTTTTTCGATTCTTTATCATTTGACCTATGCTGCAACGTATAAATTCCATTAGCTAAAGGCATATAATTTTGTATTGCTTTTTCAGAAGGTGAAAAATCAAATGACTTAATAAGCATTCCAGAAATAGGATCCGTTAAGGTCCTATATAAATTATCCTTTATTGTTCTCTGCCTTGATATTTTTTTCTTGTTCCCAATTAATCCATTAATATAATCTTCATACTCCTGGGGCGTTTCAAAGTAATCTGCGTCAAAAATACATTCATCATTCTCATAATCTTTGACATCATCTAAATCTATATCCATACAAGATTCCCTGATTTCATCAGTAAATTCTTTCATTTCAAACAAATCAGAGTTAATAATTTTTGGTTTCTCATCACATGTAGCGATAAAACCAAATTCAATACTCTGTTGTGGTTCTATATTTTGATTATTCACTACATTGTCAATATCATAATAGTATACATTTTCTTCCTCTTCCTGTGTAAGAATAGTCGCATTCCAAATATTTTCTATATTAAAATTGGTTTCTAACATAAGTTTCCAGTCTTCAATTCTGTTATTTCCACAATTCGTTATGGTAATCTTACCATTAATATGATTATCCCATGAACTATATTCCATATATTCAACTTTATACTCTGTCATCACCCCCAGACACATTCTAGTTGTGTTACAATACTTCGGCAAATCCGGTTTTTTATCAGATTTTATTGTCATTCCAAAAGAAACTTTTCCTTCAACCGGAATATCTTGATTCCAATCCGCATTATGAATTGTATAACTATCTTTCTCACTAGACATTACTCTCGCATTCCAAATATTTTCTATAAAAAAATTAGCAGGTAGCTTTATTTCCCAATCATCTATTTTTTCGTCTGTAATATTTGTAAGTGTAACATCCACATTATAATGTTCACCCCAACTGCTATTAATATGATATGAAAGCTCAACATCACTATTGTCTTTAGTGGAACTAAAAACATTATTCGAATTATTTTCATAAACTGTTAATTCCTTTGCTTCTACATATTTCAGTTCTAACTTCGTAATACAACCGAAAAGCAGTAATATTATTAAGAAAAATGAAATGATTCTCCTATATTTGTCTAAATAATTTGTTTTCTTTTTTACCTTTCTCATTTTGTACCTCCTAATTTTAAATAATAACTTGTTTTTCATTATTTGTTAATATATACTTTATCATTCTTTAATAATTTGCACAAGAACAATCGTTCAATCTTTTTCGACACAAATCGACAAGCAAATAACCGCACATAAAAAGAGCCCCTTCCAGACACCATACCATGCATCTAAAAATGGACTCTTTATTCCAGGCAGTACAACGCCCAGATCAATCAAGCAGGGAATAAATCACTTTCATAAACTCTTCCTGAGAAATTGAAATACCTTGTACCCTGTACCCAATCTCGTTGTTAAGGAACTCTGCTGTATAATTTGTACTTCCTTCCGGGAACTCTGCTGTAAATGTTACCTTTTTTCCGTTGATGATAGATTCTTTTATATCGTTGTCAGCGCATATCATATCCGACAATGGTATCTTTCCCTTCTGGAATTCGATCTCCATGTATGGATAGTTAGGACCAGTCCCTCCCTCTATACTGTACCACAGTACAACTCGGTCACTTGTCACTTTATCCCCATCGTAGTAAAAATCAAATTTTTCTTTTAAATTGTTATTCACCAAATTTTCAGGAATATAACAGTCTGACATATCACGTCCATAATACTGGTTGACTTCTTCTAGTGTTAATTCTTTCTTTTCCCCATCTGGAAGAGCTAACTTAGCCGCCGCTACAGCATCATGATCTGGCTCATTAAAGTAAACTTTATTCCCATTCTCTTCCCAGGAGGCAGAATATGTGTCGTCTGCCGGGTTACCGGAAACATAAATCCAGATACCTATGCCGCCCAATACTATGAAAGCCAGTAAGATGCAAATAATAATTCCTTTTTGTTTATTCATAGACTTTTCCAGGAAAAATAGATATTACTCATATGTTTCCTGTACCTCCTTTACAATTTTTATCCTTGTCATCCCTCAACGGCGTTTATCATACAATTTTATAAACGCCTTCCACATCTTTCGTTCCTCTTCAAACTGCTCCATCATCTGTTCACCAAGATTCATCATCTCTGCCACACTGTTCTCTGCAAAATAAGCCTTTGACACCTTATTTTTTATAGCGGTCCACTTCCTTTCGATCCGGTGACAATCCTCCTGCAATGGAGCCAATTCCACTATCATCTCCTTTTCTATAAGATATTCAATTAGCAGCCGGTTTGCCTTCATCCGGCAATTTATCTGCAATATGTACATGACACACATATCCCTGTAAAATCCTTTTTTATAATCATCCTCCTCCATCAGCCAGAAGTATTTCCTGGCCAACGGCCGGAGGCTCTTATAAATCCTTTTTGCCCGCCAGATCAATTCCTTTTTATCAAACATGTAAGGCTCAATTTCCTCTCTTGTACATAGATCATATACAAGTGCGTCATAATGCAAATCACAATGCGCAATGGCCTCCATCACATTCTCTGCCGGCATTTCGAATTCCTGGTATTTCACATTATCCGTATCCATAACAAAGAAATTATTCTTATCTTCATCAAAACCGTTAATTATAGCATAATGATCCACATGGTGCTTGTGGTAACACATATTCATCGGTATCCAATAAAATAAATCCACGCCAGCCATAACTATTTTCCCTTGTCTAAGGAAATCCTTTATCTCACAGACTGCCTTATCATAATCATTCCACCGCACTTCACGTTTATTTTTCAGAACCACATGAAAAATGTCTATTATTTCAGGTTTTACTCTTAGCTCGACGGCGCCAATTTGAACCCTGTTTCGTCCTGCGCTAACAGCAAAATAGCGTTGTTGCTTTCATTCAGCGATACCACCGCATCGCCTCATTCAAGCGCCTAGCTATTTTGCTGTTATCACAATTCGAAATCCCTGACCTCCTCTTGTGATTTTTTAATTTACAAGGAAACGGAATGAAACGTACTGGATGTACGTTGATTGACGTTGACGTAGCAAATTGAAAAATCACAAGGCGGAGGCAGGGTTCAAATTGGCGCCGTCGAGCTACCTCATTGACCCACTTACGGCTGAGCGTTGGAAAATGAAGAACTTCATATACATAATTATTCGTATATGCCATGACGCGGTATTTTTCATCAAGTGTGATCAACAGAGAATGAAGCATTGTAGATTCACAGTTTATCCAAAATTCGTTAAATGGTTTAATTTCTCTTTTTATATACTCACCCATAATATATCTCCATTTAGGTCATCTTAAAGTTGAATGCTTCTCCTTCCATTTCGCATACACCCCTGACAATGCGATTACCAACAAATACACTGGCAGGATATATTTCAGCATCAATTGGTACAACATGATAAAAAATTCCATATTGATTCCCCGCTTGTTCCATGCGTTAGAATTGTAAAACGAGTTTGCCAACAGGAACAATATAAGCACTGCAGCCAAAAGAAGTACAGCCCCCAACCCTACAATGATAAAGATATATTTTCCATAACCAAATTTCGTAATATTATGTTTTGTCCTTACTATGAAAACGAATGGAATAATACATCCCGTTATGATAATTCCATAGATTAACAAAGTTATAATGCCAACAGCTATATTCTCAAACATGATACCCCATTCCTCTTCCTTGTACATTATCCTCCATCTCACTGACAAACCATTTCAGCTTCCCACTTCTATCCTCTGGTATCAATTCCGGATAAATCCGTATGCGGAAATCGGCCCCCAAAAGGGTGCCTTGCCAAAGGTTTTCCATAAAGTATCGGCATATTTCATCCGATTCACATTCCTCATCGATTACAAGATTTATTGTAAACTTATCCACTGCATGCTGAATCACCTGAAACTGCAGAATTGCATGTTCAAATATCCTGTTAATATTTTCAACACATCTGACAAAAATATAGGCATTTAACAGATTACCCTCCCTGTCCACAACCCAGTCATTACTTCTCCCGGTTGTCAGTTTCAGTATTTTCCCGGGATCATCACAGGAACAAGTCTCTTTCAAAAAACATCCCCGGTCACCAATCTTATAACGGATAAGCGGCATTGCAAAATTACTCAGGGAGGTAACAACGATCTCTCCTTCCTCCCCATCCGGCAGTGGATTACCCTGTTCGTCAAGAATTTCAATCACTGCATTTTCCTCCATGCAATGCAGATGTCCTTTCGGACATTCAAAGGCAAGAGAATTTAATTCATTGCAGCCATACTGATCCGCAAGCACTACATTCATTTTTTCCTGTATGTATTTTCGCATCTGCGGAAATAGCATCTCACCAGTTGTTTCCACATATCGCAGAGTAGGTATCAGATCCAACCCGTTTTTTTCTATGACCCGGCACAATAATATCGCCATACTTGGCTGCAGGTTCATCCACACCGGCCCGAATTCTCTCATTTTCTCCCATATATGTACCAGTTTTTCATCTGTCAGATTGCATTTACAAAAACCGAGGGCAAATCCCCCTTCCTCTATCTCTATATCAGTCTCTCCAACACTTCTCCCCGTATAAAAATAGCAGTACCTGTCATGTGGATTAATATCATAATACTTTTTTCTCTTTATCCACAACGGCAGCAGAGAACGCCTGCATTCCTTTAGATTCCAAAACATATTGGCGCATTTCCCGGTTGAACCGGAAGTATGGGTCTGTAGCAGCTTTCCCTGTAGATATTCCGCCATATGCCCTGCTGAAATAAAAGAATCATTCCGCAGGACCAGATCTTCCTTACTGACGATAGGAACGTCCGCAAGATCTTCAAACTTCTCACAGTCAATCCCCTTTTCCCTGCTAATATCCATATAAAAAGGCACCGTCTGATAGGCATGCCGAATTATTTTTCTTTGTTTCTCTGTAAACATAACTTTTCTCCTCTGTAATCAATCTTGCCCGAACTTTTCCTTGGCACTGTTTCCATGTCCCGGATTTCAAAGACATCCACGCTAAAAGGCAGGTGCCTTCGTAATTTCTCAAGCTTATCCTCAGTCACATCCGCATCGGTATATAAATAAATTCTTTTATCATCCGCCAATGCTGCTGTCTCTCCGCCAAAATATTCTTTAGCCAGCTTCTCCAAAACATTTAAGTCAATCCGCTTTCCATAAATCTTGGCAAACCTGTTTTTCCTTCCCGTGATATAAAGATACCCCTCTTCGTCTAAATATCCTAAATCTCCAGTATGGAGTACCCCCTTATTCTGATCTGGCTGAGATAAATCCTCTATACTTTCTGCATAACCCAGGCTCACCTGCTTTCCCATGCAGACGACTTCCCCCTCTTGTTTCGGTATGGAAATGATATGATGTCCTTCATCTTCTATCTGGATACAGCTGCCCGGAACAGGTATTCCCACACTCTCAATCCTTCTCAAGCAATCCTCTGACGGCAGATAACTGATTCTCGCCGTTGCCTCCGTCTGCCCGTACATCACATAAAATTCCTTTCCCTTCTTCTCTGCATACTTACCCCAATACTGCTGCAGCTCCGCTGACAGCCTACCTCCCGCCTGGGTCAATATCCGCAGATCCTTTAATTCTAGCCTATCCGCCTGTATTTTCTTCATACAATCAAAGGTATAGGGGACGCCCGCAAAAAATGTAACATGGTACTTTTTTACCATCTCCCAGAAACGTCTCAGTATTACCTTTGCCTTTGTCAGAAGGATACTTCCTCCTGCGAACAGATGAGTGTTTATGACAGAAAGCCCATAGGTATAGCTCATAGGCAGAGACATAACTGCCCTGTCTGCTTCTGTCAGATCCAGATATTCACAGATGGATCTCGTATTAGCCGCTATATTTTCAGCGCTTATACGTACCAGTTTTGGACTGCCGGTAGAGCCCGACGTCGGCAGCAATAACGCCAGGTCTGGATGGAGTTGGATTTTCTTTCCTTCCTTCTTTTGCAATAATATGTACCCCAGGAAGAAAAAACAGCTTTCATATCCAACATCTAATCCTTGTCTCAATCTACTATACTGTAATTCTGACAGCCACACATAATCTGGAGAGTAATGTTCTGCCATACAGATAAAACCAGTATTATCTCTCTCCTGCGGAAACAAAATCGGTACACTGCCATGTGTAAGACAGGTCACATATCCAATCAGACTTCCGATATCATTATCTGCCAGCAGCAACACAAGTGTATGCGGCTGAATGTGGCAAGCAAATTCCTGCCTAAGCAGGTCAATTTCCGAATAGCGGTATTCTTTTCCGTCCTCTGTCAGAACTGCTGGCAGGTCTGCGTATTTTTTAAAATTCCATAAGTCATGTAGCTCTCTCGTCTTCATCTCATAATTGCCTTACGATATTTCATTGAATTCCTCCACATACTCTGTTATTTTATCCAGACTGTCCACCATATCCAATAGTTTTTCCCCCTGTTCAAAAGAAATTTGAAACTTTTCCTCTATCTCTGTCAATACTCCTACAAGCTGAAGGGAATCAAACTCCAAATCATCAATCAGGCTGATATCTCCGTCTGTTACAACTTCCTTACCAGCATATTTTTCTATGATATCGATAATCTGTCTGCGTATCGTCTGCATTTTATTTCCTCCTTACGAATTCTTCATACATCTCATACTTTCTCCCTTTGGCATCTTTTTGGGACATATAACTGGTCTCTCCCAGTATCAGCTCTGTTCCTTTTTCATCGAGATGAATCTTTTGCCTGACCTGTCCAAAGGCATCCCCCACATTATTCAGATATAATTGATGGACCACAATGATATCATTATTCTGCAATTCAAAGAAATGATAACCTGTACCCGAAATTGCTTTCTCTCCTTCTCTTTTAAGATATTTATTGTTTGGAAGCTTTACTGTAGTTTTATACTCTGTTTTTTTAACCTCAATCTTCACTGAACTATTTTTCAGCGCCTTCACCTCTACGAAATTTGACCACGTATCTTCTATCTGACCCATATTTACCATCCCCCATGTTTTCCCATCATATTTTATTACTCTGAAATTCTGAAAAGTCCCGCTAGCCCCCCCATAAAATAATATAACGATTTCCATAATTCCATCTTCATCAAAATCCTTTTTTATCATTTTAGTAAAGTCAAAATTCTGATATGTGAGCTCTTTTTCGTTTTCCAAACTGACAGGGTATCCGTCTATTACAATTTTCAACCCTGTATTATCTTTGTTAGACTCCAAATGAACAGTACTGGTTTTCTGAAACCCCAGATCTTCTTTTTTTTCCCAATATATTTCTTTTGCTATGTCCGTTTTTTCTGGCGGATACGTGTTTTTTGTCTCAGTTGAAGTATTCCTTTCTCCACAGCCAAATAGTAAAACCAAAATGCTAATTATCAATACTAAATATCGTTTTTTCATCCGTGTATCTCCTCGCAAAATAACTATTTATGCAAATGTACTTTTGGTCAAATTGCCACTTTATTGAAACAACAATTTGACCAATAAGCACTAAATTCATTATTACTTATAACAATGTTTATTCTACCTTGACATTATATTTTTTAATTGCCTCCTGTGCGATGGAATCCCGCCACTCTTTGCGCTTTTCCATATATTCTTCAGAATATAAATCTATTTTTTCTTCTTTACATTTCTCTTCATACATTTTATTCAAATACTTGTTGACTATCATATTTGACTTGTATTGTGGACGTAAAAAATTCCAATACTCCTCTTCATCCATTTCCATACCTGCGATCTCAGCCTCAAGCTCTTTCTTACCTTCTGGATCCGATACAAAAGTGGCCCTTATTTTATCAATTGCTTCTGTTACTTCCTGTTCATCAACGGTAATCCCCGCCTCTTCCGCTGCCAGATATAAAGCTTTTTTCTCAATCGAATTTTTCGTAATCCGTTTTTCTGCTTCACTGACGCTCATATCAAACACATCTGCAACATTTTCAGCTTTTTGGGCAAGATCTTCCTTTTTAATATGACCTTTGGGATTATAAGCTCCTCTATCCTTTAATCTCTCTTTTTCTTTTTCAGCCATTTGATATACTGCCTTTTCCTTTTCACTAGAACCAGAGCTCTTATAATAATTTTGAGCAATGCTTACGGTTCCAAAAGTTAAGCCTAAAATAACAATACATGTCCCCAATGTGATTAATATCTTTTTCCTTTTTAATATTTTTTTCATTTCTTTGCCCTCCTTTACTTAGATGAAAAATACAGACTGATTTACCACTGCTTATATATATAAATGATTTTGATTACACTAAATATTTCCTCACCACAAGTATTAATTTCTGCACGGTACAGAGATTGTCTACCAGTAAGTCATCCTCGGCAAATTCAATCCCAAATTCCATTTCTAATGCCACAACCAGTTCGATGGCATTTAATGAATCCATACCATACTCTTTCAAATCCTTTTCCAAAGATATTTCCTCTGGATTCTCGATCTTTAACACTTCTGCCAGCTTGTTCCGTATCGTTTTTTCCAGCTCCATGTCAATATTTTGCCTCCTCCAATAACTGCTCTAACTTAAAACGCAGTTTTTGTAAATCCGTCCTTTGCTTTGCAATCATTATGACAAATAAGCGTCCAGCTTTACCTAAAATATCCCGGTCTACACAGGCATGATTATAACAAAATATTCCTTCCCTTGTTTTCGTATCAAACGCCAGCCCGGCTCGAACTAGTTTTTTTGTTATTTCTGTGCAGTTCCATTTCTCCGACAAAAAAATCCTATAATACATAGAGCAAAAATATCTATCTGGAAATCGCAATGGTAACATAGACAGATAGGTAGAAAGCGTAAATCTCACGTTGATCTCAATGATCGGAAAAATTTCTTTTTCCGTCACGATAGAATCAATGCCGACAATTCCTCTTATGCCATCCCTGTACAACCAGCTCCCTGCCCTTTCTAAAGCAGTTAAGTATTTACTCTTTATATCAACTGACAATTCAATTGGAAAAATTGAACCTTTGTATACAGTACCCTCCAGGATTTGTTCCTTTACTGAAAGTATTTTAATTTTGCCATCATCGCATATATACATCTGGGTATTTAAATCTTTTTTGTCCTCATACCAACCCTCTACGATCCACTTTTGATTTTCACTGCCAGAACGCTTCAAAATATACAACACTTTTTGCAGCTTCTCAAAATCCTCCACCAGATATAATCCTCTTCCAGATGCCCCATATGGTCTTTTAATGACGATACGGCGAAACTGATTCCTTAGACGATCCCACTCTTCCCGGATCTGGTCAAAATTCTCACATACTTTTCCATCTGGCGATGACAGATGAAGCCTTTTAACAAGTTCTTTTGCATATAATTTGCTATTAGAAACACGAGATACCGTCGAATCCGGTCCAATCAACCCCATACCACATTCCTTCGCCAGTATTTCCTCATCCTCGGTAACACCATAGGGAAGTAGATGTACATCCTTTTTATAAGATAACTCTTTTAATTCCCAAAGTACCTTATTATCTTCGAGAACAAGCTGGGTAATTGTTTTTGTTGTATCTTCTTTCTTAGGGCAGATTATTTTTGGCACTTCAAATCCATAGGATCTCATTTGGCATAAAAACGTGTCATTTGGTTTCCTGCGTAAGAGCAGAGTATCATCTCTATCTGCCATCATCAACATAATTTCTTCCATGTGCTGCACAATACGATCCTCTTCCAGATCTTTCATCTTAAACCGGTCTACAAACCAATTATCTTCTATTCCAATATTAAACAGCCAGCAAAAATTCATTATCACCTCTTCTTAGCTCAACGGCGGGTTAAAATTCGCACCGTTGAGCTAAGTCTCTTCAGATATTTACAAAATATGAAACCCACTTTCTTCTTCGTATCCAATCTCCAATGGCAGTTTGTGGCTCAGAAAACCATAAGGACTGTAGGTAAGTCCGTATGCTCCAGACTTTTCTATCACAATGATATCACCTTCATCTGTATCCGATGGAAGCATAACCTTCTGCCCCAGCAGATCCGTTGGCGTACAGGAGGGTCCCGTCACATAAAACTCTTTTTCCGCTCCCTCTTTGCCTAATACATACATAGGGAAATTTCCCCGAACGAACCTTCCTAAAAAGGCAGAGGCAGCATGGAAATTCGCACCGCCGTCACAAACCAGATAAGTATTCCCGCGAGATTCTTTTCGATATAACACACGAACCATAAACAATCCACATTCCGCCAAAAGAAAACGTCCACTCTCAAAAAACAATTTTGTTTCCCGTAACTGTTCCTGGTATTTTTCATTTAACAACTCCATTCCGTTTCTCATCGCTGTCAAATCTAATGCCTTTTCTCCTGGAAAATAAGGAATGCCAAATCCCCCACCTACATTTAAATATCTTAATTTGAAAGCATATTTTTCAGAAAGTTCTATTCCCAGCCGAATCGAATACTCCGTATTCCGACATATCTCCTCCGCATTTAATATAGATGTCCCCATATAAATATGTACGCCGTATAAATTAACATTTTTTAAGGAATTTATTTCTTCGAACAAACTATCATCAAGATCCGTCTCTTCGATTCCAAACTGCGAAGCAGTTCCACTCATCTGCACTCTCCCCGATGGATTTATTCCATCGGGATTAATACGAAGTGCAATGGGTACATTGCGGTTCTTCCCCTCCGCTAACTGATTGATGATTCGTATCTCCCGGAGAGATTCTACATGAATCATATAAATTTGTGCATCGATGGCCTGCAGTAACTCACTTTCTGTTTTCCCTGGTCCGGTAAACACGATATTTCCAGGAGCAGCACCACTATCTAGTGCCCGCTCCAGCTCCCCTCCAGATGCTATTTCTACGCCACAACTTTTCTCACAGGCTATGCTGGAAAATGCAGATAATGGATTTGCCTTCACAGAAAAAAATAAACCGCTTTCAGGAAACAGATTCTCTCTAAGTTTATCTATATTGAGTCTGAATTGATCCAAATCATAAAGATACAATGGGGAACCATATTCCTGAATGGCTTTCTTTTGAATATCTTCTGTCATGTCTATCACCTGTTAATATTTCTCCAATATTTGATGCTCCTGTTGAACCAGTTCCTCCATTCTTTGTTTTACAAAGGAAAAATTCTCCGGCGTTGCTACTAATCCGCTTTTTAACAGCAACATGCACCATTTTGACCATCGATCGATGAGAACTTTATATTCTTCTGCCAACTTAATTTTTCCCTGTTCCCAAAGCTTCTCTAATAAAAATTTCTTTGCCCCCATATATCCATCTACCCTCAGACGAAAATTGGCATCTATTGTTATATCTCTAAAGTCTCTTTTTTCTACATATCTTCCCATTTCTTTCACCATGCAGGAAATCGCTTTCTCGCCAGTTGAGCGGCTTAGCCAGAAATGATCTGTACCATCTAAATAACATTTAATTGACCGCTTTACCTGAGAATTCGCCTCTTCCCGGACGCGCTGACAAAACTTTTCCCGATCCAGGCCTTCTGGCAGTTTTAGAACAAAAATTTCACCACACTTTATCTCCCATCCCTTCAAGACATCACTCTCTTCCAGCCACCCGAAATAAGTTCCTGTTTCTGCAGAGGGAACATCTCCATCTGCAATATAAAATCTCATTTTATCACTGTCATATTTCAATATGTTGATAAAATGGGAAGCGCCGCTTGTCTGGGAAAATACCGGATCATACGTCAAAAAGTCAGAAACCATCCCTATCGTAATGGCAGCAGAATTTTCAAGAAACGAAAGGAGAGAATTATACATTCATAACTTTTTAATACTTTCATTTTTTCCTATCTCAATGTATTTTTGTCAATTTTATGTCAAACTATAAATTAATTTTAGCATTTAATAGTAAAATTAACAAGAAATACCGTTCGATGTTTTTCGACATAAATCGACAAAACCCAATTGCACACAAAAAGAGCCCATCCCAGATGCCATACCATGCATCTAAAAATGGACTCTTTATTTTCAGGCAGTACAACACTCGCCTGTTGATCTGTCACTTTGAATTATTTCAATGTAACTTTTGCGCCCTCAGCCTCAAGCTTAGCCTTGATATCCTCAGCCTCTTCTTTTGCAGCTGCTTCCTTAACAACTTTAGGAGCACCGTCTACAACTTCTTTTGCTTCTTTCAGTCCAAGACCAGTTACCTCACGTACTACTTTGATAACCTTAACTTTGTTTGGTCCAACTTCTGTAAGCTCTACATCAAACTCATCCTTCTCAGCGCCGCCTGCTGCTGCACCGTCACCTGCTGCTGCCACAACAACACCTGCTGCTGCAGAAACACCAAATTCCTCTTCACATGCTTTTACAAGATCATTTAACTCTAATACGCTCATCTCTTTGATAGCATCAATAAATTCCTGAGTAGTCATTTTAAATTCCTCCATTTTATTTTTTATTATTCTATATTTCCAGCTTACTCTGCTGCTGGTTCCGCTGCCTCAGCAGCCTCTGCCTCTGCGGACGCTCCACCCTTCTCTGCGATCTGATTCAGAACGCGGGCAAGATTGGTAATAGGTGACTGCATACTTCCAAGAAGTTTGGAAATAAGCACATCCCTTGACGGAATCTTAGCAAGTGCCTGCATTCCCGCCTCATCATAGTATGTCCCAGCTACGATACCACTCTTGAACTGAAGAGCTTCTGCTTCCTTCGCGAAATCATTAAGAATTCTTGCCGGTGCCGTCTCATCCTCTGATGAAAATGCAATCGCTGTAGGTCCTTCCAGATCCTTTTCCAACTGTGCAAAATCTGTGCCCTCGAATGCGCGGACAAGCATTGTGTTCTTGTATACCTTGTATACCACACCTGCTTCTCTGAGCTGCTTACGAAGTCTTGTGTCCTGCTCTACCGTAAGTCCACGATAATCAACAAGTACAGCTGCCTTTGCGTCGGCTGCATAACCTTTGATTTCCTCAACGATCGGCTGTTTTAACTCGACTTTCGCCATTGGTTATTACCTCCTTATAGATTTTTTCTGCCTGAAAGGAGATGATTCTATATTGCCGCCTCGTCTTACCTTCTTTCTTCACAGCAAGTCTCTGCAGCAAAACAAAAAACGCCTCTCTTTGCCAAGACAAAGAGAGGGCGAATATAATTTCATCCTTTTACTCCTCGGTAAGCGGCTTGCGCTCTTACAAAGATTTCTCTTTACTTACTGTCTACGGCAGTTATTAACAAATGATATAATAACACAAATATATAATTGATGTCAAGAAAGGAATTAAATTCTTTTTCCCGACCTTTTATCTAGCTCAATAGCGCCAATTTTGCGCCATAAAAACTTATTAATCCGTCCGAATTATGCAAGCTTTGCGGTATTTACCTTCACGCCAGGTCCCATTGTGCTGGTCACGGTTACACTTCTCAAGTACTGACCCTTTGCGCTAGAAGGTTTCGCCTTGATAATCGCATCCATCAGCGTATTGAAGTTGTCGTTCAACTGCTCCGCTGTAAAGGAAGCCTTTCCAACTGGAACATGGATAATATTTGCTTTATCCAGACGATACTCGATCTTACCTGCTTTGATATCATTAACAGCCTTTGTAACATCCATTGTAACGGTTCCTGCTTTTGGGTTTGGCATCAAGCCCTTTGGTCCCAGGACACGTCCCAGACGACCAACAACACCCATCATATCAGGAGTAGCGACTACAACATCAAACTCTAACCATCCGTCGTTCTGGATCTTCGGAATAAGCTCTTCGCCACCGACAAAATCAGCTCCTGCTGCTTCTGCCTCTGACAGCTTATCACCCTTAGCGAATACGAGAACGCGAACTTTCTTACCAGTTCCGTGAGGCAGTACTACCGCACCACGAACCTGCTGGTCTGCATGACGTCCGTCTACGCCGAGACGAATATGCGCTTCAATCGTTTCATCGAATTTTGCAACTGCTGTTTTCTTTACAAGGTCAATAGCCTCTTCCGGCTCATACTGCACAGTTCTGTCGACCAACTTTGCAGCTTCTAAATACTTTTTACCTCTTTTCATGATAAAAACCTCCTGGTGGTATTAGCGAACAAATGAAAGAACTTTTAAAGTTCTCTGTCTCCCACAACGTTCAATTGACATAAGTCTTTTGCGATGTCTAAATTTTATATCTGTTTTATTCTTCTACTGTGATTCCCATACTTCTTGCAGTTCCGGCAATCATGCTCATGGCAGCTTCCAGGCTGCCTGCATTCAGATCCGGCATTTTAAGCTCAGCGATCTTCTGGATCTCTTCCTTGGAGATAGAAGCCACTTTCTGCTTATTCGGTACTCCAGAACCGGAATCAATCTTGCATGCCTTCTTAAGAAGAACTGCTGCCGGCGGAGTTTTCGTGATGAAGCTGAAACTTCTGTCTGCATATACAGTAATGACAACCGGAATGATCATTCCTTCCTGTCCTGCTGTCTTTGCATTAAACTGCTTTGTAAACTCTACGATATTTACTCCATGCTGTCCAAGTGCCGGACCAACCGGTGGCGCCGGTGTTGCTTTTCCAGCTGGGATCTGTAATTTGATATATCCTTCAACTTTCTTAGCCATTTCAAGTTTCCTCCTGTTTTATAGCTTTTCTAATTCTGAGAAATCGATCTCTACCGGTGTTCCACGCCCAAACATATCGATCTCGATAACGACCATCTGTTTTGCCGGGTGGACCTCCTGAACGACACCGTGGGTATCCTGCCACACACCTTTGGTAACCACAACATGGTCTCCAATACTGTATGGTGCCTCCTCTGCCTGTGCCAGAAATCCCATATTGGCGATCTCTTCTTCCGTCAGCGGTACCGGTTTGGATCCTGGTCCGACGAATCCTGTCACACCCCGCGTGTTGCGGACTACATACCAGGTCTCGTCATTCATGATCATATTGAGCAGAACGTATGCGGGAAACATTTTCTTCTGAACCTGTTTCTTCTCACCATTCTTGTCCTCCACAACTGTCTGCATCGGCACCATAACCTCAAGGATCTGATCCTGAAGATTACGATTCTCAATCGTTTTCTCAATATCAACCTTTACCTTATTCTCGTAACCGGAATAAGTATGCACTACATACCATTTTGCCTCTTCCGTCATAGCACCCTCCATCTAATCAAAGTCCAATGACCTGCATCCCCATACGAATCAGCCAGTCAATCCCTGCGATCACACATCCGAGAATTACTGAAACTACGATTACTAATGAAGACTGACGAATAAGTTCATCTTTTTTGGGCCATGTACATCTCTTAAACTCAGCCTTGACATGTTTGAAGAAGCTGCCCTTTTTCGAAGTCTTTTCTGCTTCGCTCATGCGACACACATCCTTTCCATAACATCACACGAAACAATTATTTCGTCTCTTTGTGCAATGTGTGTGTTTTACAAAATCTACAATATTTTTTTGTTTCCATTCTGTCCGGATGGTTCTTCTTGTCTTTGGTCATGTTGTAGTTGCGCTGTTTGCATTCTGTACATTCCAAAGTAATTTTAGTACGCATTACGTCACCTCCGTGATTTCTGTTTTATTCTTGTTAAAATTTAGGCATAAAAAAAAGACCTAGGGAACATTTTGTTCCATTTCATCGCTAGAATAGAATACCACAGTTTACTAGGGAAAGTCAAGGGAAATGTTGTAATTGCCCTGGGATACCAAGAAAATTTTTAAAAAAATTAAATATTTCTCATGATTTGCATGAAAACTTTCTGCATATCCCAAGTTGCGTAGCTAGCTCGACGGCGCGAATTTGAACCCGCCGTGAACGGCGTATTTTGGCGAACTACTTCGTTTTTCGTCCTTGTCTTGCGTCAGCAAGACTTCGTCCTCTAGCCTTGTTCTTCGCCAAAATACACCACACACGGTCGAAGATTTCAAACCAGTTATTTTGCGAATGCGAAGGCAGTTGAATGAGTCGTAGCGGTGGCTACGGCGATTGAAACTAACGAACGCATTCACAAAATAGCTGGTTGAGAAACGGGTTCAAATTCGCACCGTCGAGCTACCTGCCAGTATATTTATTAGAACTTATTTTAAATTCGACAGGGGTTATTTTCTCACCTTTGCTGAAAAACGGGTTATAATTTCCAAACAAATGCATTGCGACTCCATAGTCCATTTCAGCCAGCTCAAGCCATTCCCTGATTACTTGCTCCATATAACAATACTCCTTTTTGATAAACTTCACTTTCCACAGATGGAATCTCTTTTCTATGCTCAAACCTGCTTTCCGTACCTACAATAATATCTACAGGCCGTTGTTTTATTCTTCGGATTGCCCGGTATGCCTGTGCTGTTGCTCCCGCCAAATCCAAAACGTCATCACGCACAACTATATAGAAATCAAAATCACTATCTTCCGTATTTGTCCCATAAGCAAACGAGCCAAATAAATATATTTTTACCGGAGAAAGTTCTGCAATAAATTGTTTATTTAGCTCTTCTATTTCATTCATTGGCATAGATTTACCTCCATTGTCATTTTTATACAAACACCTTCCTTCAAAATAATTTGTCATGCGGTTAATCGAATAAGAAACAGATCTAATCTCTTCTACTAATGCATTTATCTCACCAAAAAGAATTATGTTACCCATACTATTAGATTCATTTGTAAATGTAATCGTTCTCTCATACTTCTCCTGCTTTTTAGTATTTCCCTTTATAAATCTCACATTAATATTTATTGAACTTGCTGGACTTTTTCCAGTATTTTCAACTTGCAAAAACAGTTTACCCTGATCTTCAAACAAACTAAAAGATAATAAAGGATCTAAACTTTTTATATATTGCATTCTTGTTATCACGTTAAATATCACTGTCACAATCAAAGCACTTATTGAAACAAGTACAGATAATACTGCTATCCTATTTGACATAGAAACATTAGAAAGCATCTCTTGTAATTCTTCAATTTTTCCCAATACCCCTTCAATTTCCATATTTTTCCTCACAAATCAACATTCTTAATATGAAATAATATTTTGTTACACATTTATTATTTTTCTACATTTCAATATTTTATCAGAACTTATTTTATCAGAACTTATTTTATCAGAACTTCTTCATAAATGCAATTTTTCACTGAGAAAGGGGCTGTCAGATATGTCATTCTGACAGCCCCAGATGATCAGATCCGGTAGACTTCCACACCGGAAAATGTTACATTCCCTTCAAATACAATAGTCGGTCCATCATTACTGCTGTGAGAACGGTGTTCATGAAACCCACCGCACATCCCTTGCGTATGATTTTCCACTTTCCAAGACTGGGGAATGTAAAATTCCACTCCGGAAAACGATATGTTCATCTGTACCACCGCTCTGCCGCTCTGGATCACTGCATCGTCAAAACTGATCTCCATACCGCCAAATCTGCAGCTTACATTGGCTTTCGTAAAATTATCAGAGGAAATGTTTTTCTTATAAGCACCAAACATTCCACCGATGCGGATTTCATCTCCCGACACATAGTCTGCTTCTTTAAACTCTGCCGGACCATGGTTACTTTTTTTTATTTCTGTGACGCGGTTTCCAAATATCATATTCAGTCCAATGCTGCCCAACAAAGCAGCCATCAATACCGGCCAGGGTGTGATCGCTGTGATCCCCAATTGCTCATCAAAAAGGATGAGAAGTATCGCAAGGGAAAACAGCATTCCTCCAAATTCTAACCCCGCCAGCGACTTGAAAAATACAACACTACAGATCACCGCCACTCCCAGACGCACCACACTTACATCTGGCATAAAACCGAGACTGTTTATGATAATATATACTGCCGCAAGTATCAGTACCACTCCCCAAAACACATTGTCTTTCTTCATTCTGATCCTCCAATCATCATTTCTATAAATTGTTACTGCACAGGAGCCTCAATCTCAATATTTCCCATGTCAACTTCCAGTTGGATCCGTGGCGGCTGATCACCTCCGCTTTGATTTGGAGTAGCGGTCTGCTTATAGGAACCACCCTTATTTTCTCCATTAATGGTGATATCCCCCATATCCACATCCAGATCCATTGTATACCCAGCAAGGATCCCACTTGTCAAGCGGCAGTTGATATCTCCCATATCTATGTCCCCTTTGAGAAATCCGATGGATGCGTTATTTATATCAGCGCTGCCAGCATCCACTTCAAGAGACGCTTCTCCCGTAACCGTACATCCCTCAACTTCCAGCTGTCCGGCGTCCACATCCGCTGTCAGGTTTTTCATGAAAATATCAGAACAGATGACACTGCCGGCATCTGAGTCAATCTGAACATCCAGATCTTTCAGACCCTCTGGCACCCAAATGATCAGTTTACGCTCCCAGTATCCCCGGCGGAAAAAACTGAGATCAAAGTTGAACCAACGAAATCTTCCTGGTTCTTTGATCTGGAGCCTGCCGCCGGAGCATGTTACCTGGGGCTTTCGGCTGGAATCCCCGCTATATTCCACACGAAGCTTTTCCTCTCCTGCATTTTCACTTTTTCGGATCTCCACGTTTCCTGCATCCATATCCACTGACAATGACCGGATATCTACAACATCATATTCTTTGACTGAACTTATTTCTTCATATTTTGCATTCGCTCCAAATAACAGACTTCCCAGAAGATTTCCTCCAAGTACAACAAATCCTATAAAGACGAGAATCAGTATAACAGCGGGGGACATTCCTTTTCTGGGTGCACTTTCCCATACCGCCCCCTGAAAAGTTTTTCCCTGTACCTTCCCAGCATTTTTTACCGCTTTGTCCAGTTCTTCATATCGATTTCCCACACTTGCCGACAGGACCAGGAAGAGAACTCCCACACCTGCGATCGGCAGCACACTGCTGTCAAAAATCTCTTGCAAGAATAAATTAGTAAAATAATTTACGCTGGAAGGCACAACGCTCAATATGCAGAGACTGATTCCAACAATACGCATCGTCAGTCTGCTCTGGGCATCCTTTGCCTGCTTCTGCCCCACATATCTACTTGCCTTTTCATCCAACAATACACAGTACCTGGACAGCTTTCCATATCTTTTCTTCAGCCCCGAAGCCCCACAGAACAAGCTGACTGCGACCGCCACCATAGCAAAGAGACCACTGGTTCCTATTATATTTCCGATCATAGGAGAAATGTAACCCTGGGCGCAGGCGCCATCCATAATACAATCCACATAAGGCGCACAGATACAAAGAAATACCGCTATGGCAATATATTCTGCATGCTTCCATGCATAGGATACATAATCTCTCGCCTCTTCAAGCCCCCAGCAGTATACCGCCCTGGTCTTATCTGCACTAGCAGGCTCACTATTTTTTGGCTCCGCCCCGGTTTCTTCTTTATTGGTTCCCGGATCTTTTGTTTCTTTATCTTTTGTTTCTTTCTTCAAATAAATATCAATCCCAAGCTCCTCTGCCAGTTCTTCTAGATTGCCAAACTCTGAGATCACTGTACCGATGGCTTCCTTCTCAGATTTGCCTTCCTGGATCAGCTCCTCGTATTTGTCCTCCATCATCTCAAGAAGCTCCGCCTTTGCCCGAAGCACCTCCGGCGTCTCCGGCAGACTCATAAACAGATTATTGAGATATTCCCTGATCGCTTCCATAATATCCTCCATTCATTTTATCGTATATTTGTGCAAAACTTATTTTATCGCACAAATTTATCAATTACTTCCTTGGTCACTGCCCATTCTTCGCATTTTTCTTTATAATATTGAAGTCCTTCCTCCGTGATACGGTAATATGTTCTTCGCTTTCCCCCGGTCTCATTTCCAAAAAAAGACTCAATATATCCATTTTTCTCCATCCTTGTAAATGCAGAATACAGCGTAGTTTCCTTTATAACATACTTTTCTTCTGAAATCTGTCGGATCTGTTTGGAAATCTCATAACCATAGGATGGTTCTTGCTTCAGAAGATATAAAATAATGGTATCATTATAACCTCGGATCACATCACTGCTTATCATAACTCTTTAGGCATATCCTCCTGCCCGCGCCTCCTCTCCTCACAATATTTTTTTATACTACGATTATCGTAGTACGCCTGTCGTAGTTATATCTTAGCACAACTACTACGACAGGTCAAGTACTTTTTCACTGTTCAGCCATGCACAAGGAGAGGGGACTTTCTGTGCAAGCTTGCTTGCGAACAGAAAGTCCCCTCCCCTTGTATATGGCGCTCAGCCAAAGCGAGATGTAGCCACAGGCGAAATCGAGCTTTCTGGCTGAACAGTGAAATAAAATATCCCTCTACGTTTGGGTTCCTCAGCCAAAGCGAGATGTAGCCACAGGCGAAATCGAGCTTTCTGGCTGAACAGTGAAATAAAATATCCCTTTACGTTTGGGTTCCTCAGCCAAAGCGAGATGTAGACGCTGACGAAACCTGGCTTTCTGGCTGAACAGTGAAATATCCCTTTACGTTTGGGTTCCTCAACTATAAGACCACAAATTTTTTATCTGAGGCATAAGTTCTCCAATTTCCCACGTCCTTCGGCTTCGTTCCTCACTGTTGGGATCATGAACGATCACTCTCCCATCCGAATCTAGCCCGCACAATACGATAAAATGTCCCGTAGTTGTAAAATCTCCAGGTCCCACCACACAGATGATCGGTCTCTTCTCCATAAGCTCCTGCCGGATATGACTTTCATCAAAACGCACCTCATGCACTTTCAGGTCAAGCTCTTCCGACAACTCTGACATCAATGTCCACGAAGAGCCTGATCCTGCTTTATAATAACCTCTTGTATCTGCCAATTTCGCTATAGTTACTGGATCATACTCTGCTGTTCCATTCAGACCGCACAATACCATTGACAGGCAGGTAGGACCACAGCCGTTAAATTCCATAGTTCCATCCCCATAAACCTCATCCTTCCACCGATTGTCATATTGAAAAAACATTGGAATCTGTCCTGGAATCACTTCATCACTTAACGTCTGGGTCACCTTTTCATCTCTGCCAAGCAGTACTTTCGCCTCTGTAAGATACATATGCCTCAAGAATAAAAGCATACCAATCGTCACTGCCAGGACAAAAACTATTTTTATCGTTCGTGAAACCAGCAGTCTTCTTCTCCGTGCTCTTTTTTGATAATAACGTACATTGACTTTTGACATAAAAATCCCTCCAGATACTATTTTAACCTCATTATACAATCCCACAATACATAGTATCTGAATGTTTTCTTATATCATTCTTAACATTTTCTTATTTTTATGAAAGCAAAGCCAAGCGGCCGGGGATGCGGCATGCTTGCATAGGCGCAGACCCGGACATTTGGCGCGCCGACGGAATGAGCATGAAAGGCGAATGCCTGAAATGCGAATTCAAGCGGCGGTTGGGGAGTGCAACGCACGGAGCAACCGGCTTTCATAAGCAAAGCCAAGCGAACGGGGCGGCGCCATGCTTGCATGAGCGCAGACCCGGACATTTGGCGCGCCGACGGAATGAGCATGAAAGGCGAATGCCTGAAATGCGAATTCAAGCGGCGGTTGGGGAGTGCAACGCACGGAGCAACCGGCTTTCATAAGCAAAGCCAAGCGAACGGGGCGGCGCCATGCTTGCATGAGCGCAGACCCGGACATTTGGCGCGCCGACGGAATGAGCATGAAAGGCGAATGCCTGAAATGCGAATTCAAGCGGCGGTTGGGGAGTGCAACGCACGGAGCAACCGGCTTTCATCCACAGGCCATTCTTATATGGAAGATGATCTGCTCATCCTCACTTTCGCAGGTCAGCTCTCCACCATGCTGTTCTACGATCTCTCTGGCGATGGCAAGACCAAGTCCCGCTCCACCGGTTCCTGAATCTCTGGAAGACTCTAGCCGGAAAAATTGTTCAAAAATCCGCTCCTGCTTTTCCTTTGGTATCGTTTTTCCATGATTGATAATCTGTATGTGAAGTTTTTCTTCCTTGGAGTCCTGTTGTTGCTCCAAATGGGCCAAAATACGGATCTGCGTCCCCTTATAGCTGTAATTTACCGCATTTTTCAAAAGATTATCAAATACTCGCTCCATCTTGTCTATGTCACATAAAAGTTTCAGTTCTGGCTCCAGTTCCAGATGATACGTGAGATCCTTATCCTGAAAAACAGGAATGAATTCATAAGATATCTGCTCCAGCATCCGGGTCAGATTGACGGTGGACAGTTCCAGGGTCATGGTGGAAAGATTAAATCTTGTTATCTCAAAAAACTCGTTGACCAGCTCTTCCAATCGCTGTGACTTCTTCAACGCAATGCCAAGATATTTTTGTTTCAGTTCATCAGAGATATCCTTCTCTTCATCGAGAAGAGAAAGGTAGCCGATAACAGAAGTAAGCGGCGTTTTCAGATCATGTGCCATATATATAATGAGGTCATTTTTCCGCTGCTCTGCCTCTTCCGCTTTTTCTCTACTGACACGCACATTCAACATCACCTGATTCAGTTCTTTTTCTACCTCATGCAGCTCTTGAGGCAGTTCCACCAGTTCATTGGTATCACGGTAAATACGGTTTACTGCTCCAAGGATATTTTCCATAAACCACACCGTACGCCTGAAATTCCAAAAGGATAAAAGAATAAACCCAGCAACAATACAGATCATAAAACATCCAAACCAATGTTCATGAATGAAGTGGATCAATGACCAAAAAGGATCACTTTCATACCAGATCCGCCTGGAACAAATCACGTAGGCAGCTACAAACAACAGAGCCGTCAGGATCGCATAAATCAACAGTTGAAGATAAAAACGTCTCATGAGCTGCTCTGTCAGCTCCATTCTTAATCTTTTATTATTATCGTAATGTTCACTCAATCTTATATCCAACTCCCCAGACAGTTTTTATAAATTTAGGTTTTCTCGCATTTTCTTTCAATTTCTCCCGAAGTTTAGCGATATGAGTCATTACCGTATTATTACTGTCCAAATATCGTTCTCCCCATACCTCTTCAAACAGCTCTTCTGCACTCACCACGTTTCCTCTACGCTGGCAAAGGTAGAAAAGGATAGAAAACTCCAGCGGAGTCAGAGCGATCTCGGTTCCGTACAACAAACAGACATGATTTTTTCCGTTTACTTCAAGTCCATCAATATTAAAATAATCTGAATCTTCTTCTGATTGCCTGGTATTATACATATTCACCCGCCTGAGCTGTGCCCTTACTCTTGCTGTCACCTCCAAAGGATTGAACGGTTTAGTAATATAATCATCCGCTCCTAGCGTAATCCCCATGATCTTATCTCCATCCTCTGACTTTGCTGTCAGCATGATAACTGGAAAAAACCATTTTTCGCGAATTTTCCGACATAACGTAAACCCATCAATATCTGGAAGCATAATATCTAAAAGTGCCAAATCAATCTTCGTATCTTTGAGACACTCAAGAGCTCCCTTTCCATGATAGAATTTGTGTACCTGATATCCTTCATTTTTAAGATATACTTCCAGAAGATCCGCGATCTCTTTTTCATCATCCACAATCAAAATATGCTCTGACATAGCGACCTCCATTCCTTGTACAGTATAACATACTGTGGCAGATAATTTCTTATGATTTTATCAAGATTTGATCGCCCACCTCTTGTTAGACGTCATATCAATAACTTCATCCTTTTATCATAATTTCTGCACACGGTTTTTGTGGATAAGTCCACCAGGACTTATTTTATCATAAAAGAATCACAAGGTCTACCAGTCCTAATTAATATTCATTATGGAAATAACTGTCCGAATATTATCTCCCATTTTTACAAAAAATAATACTGTTCGATAAAATTCGCACTGTCGAGCCCAAAATACGAAAGAAGGAGATGATACAAATGAGTAATCCAAGCACCTGCTGTTCCTGCCCGGAAACATTAGCGATGGCGTCTGTTCCCATGCAGGAATGGTGTGAACCTTATGACCTGGAAACTGCACTCAGAGAAGGTACTGTCTTTCCCAGCCTAAATCTAGAATTTTTCAAAGCAGAAGATATCAAAAGTTCCCTGAAATCCGGCTCTGCTCTAGACAAAGCCTCAGAACGTGAATGTCTGATGAATGAGATTAACACCGTCAGTTTTGCCATCAATGATCTGACGCTCTATCTCGATACGCATCCTACATGTCAGAATGGCCTTTCGCTCTTTAAAGAACTGCTCCAGCGTCGTCTGGATCTTCTGGCAGAATACGCAGAAAAATATAATCCCCTGACACAGATCTCTATGATCACAGGTAATCCCGAAACCTCGGACTACGGTTGGGGCGAGGGCCCTGCACCATGGGAAGGGGGGCTGGTCTAAATGTGGAGTTATGAAAAACGTTTGCAGTATCCGGTCAAGATCAAAAAAACCTGCCCGAAAACAGCACAGCTCATCATCAGTCAATATGGTGGTCCTGACGGTGAACTCTCTGCTTCCATGCGATATCTGGCACAGCGATATTCCATGCCAGTGAAGAAAGTAGGCGGTCTGCTAACAGATATCGGAACCGAAGAGATCAATCATATGGAGATCATATGCTCCATCGTTTACCAGTTGACAAAGGATCTCACTCCAGAACAGGCAAAAACTGCCGGATTCGATGCCTATTATATCGATCATACGACTGGACTGTGGCCCCAGGCAGCAGCCGGTGTCCCCTTCACTTCCTTGGAATTCCAATCCAAAGGTGATGCCTTTGCAGATCTTTATGAGGACCTCGCCGCAGAGCAGAAAGCACGTACCGTCTATGAAAATCTTTTGCGGGTCATCGATGATCCAGACGTGCGAGCTCCATTAAAATTCCTGCGTGCCAGAGAAGTTGTTCATTTTCAGCGTTTTGGAGAAGCCCTGGAAATGACCAAATCCAAGCTGGATTCAAACAATTTTTATTATTTCAATGCAGAATTTGACAAAAAAATGTTTGACTGCAAAAAATAACTTTTTAAACTTTATTATAATCTCAAAAGCCAGAGCCGGAAATCCTTCGGTTCTGGCTTTTGGTTCGGTATGGCTACAATTTCACCGAGACACACTCTAGCGAAATCCTGCTTTTTTGCTGAGCTGTGCCGGATTGTCGACCAAACTACCGTCTGCTTCAAACCGCGAACCATGGCAGGGACAATCCCAGCTCTGTTCATTCGGATTCCAACGGCAGCCACATCCCATGTGCGGACACCGTCTGTTCCTGTAAAGGCCACCCCGGATCAATCCCGCCGTGCTGATTCCTATATCTTTCAACAGATCTTTGGTAGAGGCTCGCACCAAAAATCTAGCAGGACGGAACAATACCTCATAAGGATTTTCTATTTCACAGATCTGATCCGTAATAAGCCTAGCGGCGACCATGGAAGAGGTCATCCCCCATTTTTTAAACCCCGTCGCCACATACCAGTTTGAATGATAGAGAGAAAATTTTCCTATAAACGGAATTCGGTCATGGGTTACACAATCTTGTGCAGACCATCTCGCCTCGATCTTACAGTCAGGAAAGAACTTTGCCGCCTTTTCAGCAAGTTTCTCATACGCACCCCCACATGTTTTATCCCCAGTGCGGTGACTGCTACCACCCAGAAGGAGATATTCCCCGGCATTCCGAAAGGAAAGAGCTCCTGAATCCATTCCATAATACATATTCTCGTATTGTTCTGCACCTGACAGTGCGAGGACATAGCTCCGTTCCTGATGCTGCCTTAAGAAATAAAAACCTGGCACATTGATAAAAGGATAATGCGTGGCAAATACAATATGATCCGCTGTCACATTCCCATGATCTGTCTCAATTACATTCCCCCTCACCGAGAGCGCTCTGGTATCCTCATATATCTCAAGTTCCTGTGAAATATGCTTTGCAAATGCCAACGGTTCAAACTGGGCCTGATCTTCAAAATAAACTGCTCCCTCCACTCGAAAGGGAAGCTCGGTTTTCTCTGAAAAGGCAGCTTTCAATCCGAGGTTTTCTGCTGCCTCTGCTTCCCTTTTCAAGCTGTCAGTTTCTTGACAAGAGTAGAGTACGGATGAAAGTTTCCTAAAATCACAATCAATCTCTTGCTCCGTGATCAATTTTTCATAAAGTCTCACCGCTTCCTGATTCGCCATAGCATAAAGTTTCGCTTTATCTTTTCCAAGCTTTTTAATAAGCGAGGAATAAATAAGTCCATGCTGACTTGTGATCTTGGCTGTCGTATTCTTTGTCTGTCCCCCGGCGATTCGGTCTGCCTCAAGAACAATCACCTTTTTGCCCTGTTTCCTGAGAGAATATGCAGTAAGTAAGCCTACCATCCCTGCTCCGATCACTGCTATCTCCGTTTCTTTATCTCCTTCAAGCGGTCTTCTTGAAGGAATCTCCACCTCTCTGCTCCAAAAAGATTCTGGTTTAATATTTTTAAATTGTCCCATAGTACCCTCACTTCCTATTGGATCTCGACTTTTTATGATTATTTTGAACAATATGGGAAATACTATTCTAGAAAAAAGCTCGATACCACCATTGAAATGGTACAGCGTGCAGCTACAACAGCACAAACGAGCGAAATAGAAGGAGCAGATTATATGCCAAATAACGAAACCACAGATCAAATGAATGATCGAATCAATGATCCCATCAAAAATAGTGTAACCAACTGCCACAGAACGAAAAAACGTCCTGTCCCGGAATCCGGAGCAAATGACAATTCAGATCAAGATTCCTCCACTACAAAATATGTAGTCCAAGATGACCAGCGAGAACGCAGAGATGGTCCCGGAGGGAATTAATCCATGCAATAAAAAAGCCAGAGAATGTTCCACTCCACAAAACATTCTCTGGTCTTTTGTTATATTATGGTTACTGATCAACTGATCGAAACTGCTTTCGCTTTTCCATAGACTTTTTTGCCTTTAACGATCCTGTATGCCCGGATATAAATGGTATCATACTCATATATGTCCTTGATAAAGCAGGAAGTGCTTCCAGAACCTTTCAAATCCGCAATGGTATTATATACCGTGTAGACCTGATAGCCACTTACCCCTCTGCTGGCATTCCAGCAAAGCTGATATTTGTCAATAATCTTTCTCACCCTTCCTCCAGTGATTACCGGTGGAATCGTACCAAGACTCACAAATTTTCCTTTGGCTCTCTCCGCGGATTCCTTCGCCTGGGTATTCTGCCATCCACGAATAGTCACTCCTTCTGGAAGTCCCCAAAGATCTGTCGTCATGATATTTGATGGGAAAGAAATACTTTTCAGTTTGTTACAGCCTGAAAAACTCATGCTGATATAATTCAACTCTCCCTGTTTAACATCAATATTCTTGAGGCTATGACACCTGTTAAAATAATAAGTAGTTCCCCCCTTTCGATTTATATTTTTAGTGATCGTAAGGGACGTGATATAATGAGCCTCCTCAAATGCACGAGCGTTGATATATCGCGTAGACACAGGTACTTTGTAGCTTCCTTTCTTTTTCGTCGGATAAAATGCTAGTGTATGAGATCCCTTTTCAAAGATTACGCCCCCCTTGGAATAAAACGTCTTATTGCCGGAAGCTACCTGAATCGCCTTACATTTCATATCTTCCTTAACCCGATAGAGATAATCAATACTCTTTAAGGTCTTGGGTATTTTATATGTTTTCTTATTCATTGGAAAACATTTTATTTTCTTTCCCCTCAGATCATATAGTACTCCATGAACGGATGTAAAATATTTATTCTCAGAAGAAACACGGATGGAACTCAGTTTATTTTCCTTGATCTGATTTCCTATTTTCTTACAGGCATCTGGCAGACGCAAGCTTCCTCTTCTGCCATAGGGATAGAATGCCAGTACTTTTCCATCTGCTGTGTAAACCGCCCCATCTACACTCTGGTATGCAGAATTGCCTTCCGACACCAAAATCTTCTCAAGACGATCAAGTCCCAGATTAGTAGAATCGTAGCTGGACCCCTTGATTTGCTGTAAACTAGCGGGCAAATATAAGATCTTAAGCTTATCGCAATTCTTAAACTGCCTTCTGTAAATCTCTGTGATGCTCTCCGGCAGAGAAACACTGCTATACTGACCATTCACCAATGCGTTGGGCATAATGCGTTTCGTACCGTTGGGAATCTTCAGATCTCCCATTTCCATCGCTGGTGCCTGTATCAATGTCTCCTTGGATTCTGACATCAACATTCCATTTGTACTGGAATAGTTTGGATTTGATCCATCCACGATAAACCGACTCGCTGCTCCCATAAACGCATCTTTATTAATATGCTCTGTCTTTCTGGGAATCAGAACCGTCCCAAGTGCCACACAGTTTCGGAACGCCTGCCATCCAATCCGGTCCAGTTTATCCGGGAAATTCATGGTCTTAAGATTTACACAGTTGTAAAATGCGCGATTGCCGATCTCCTCGATGCCTCCTGTGTTGTTCACCGTCTTAAGACTGGTACAATTCTCAAAACTGCGGTTCCCAATGGTATCCATGTTTTTTGAAACCCTAACCGTTGTCAGGTCAACACACTCCGTAAATACCCGGTTACCAAAACGATTCACTGAATCTGGCAGAGAAACATTCTTCAAACTCTGACACCGATAAAATGCACGATCTCCAATCTCGCGAACCGATGTAGGGATGACAATGCTTGTCAGGCTACAGCAGCCCATAAAACAGTCATCAGAGATCTTTTCAAGTTGTCCAGATATTCTTATGCTTCGCAGAGCCGAACAATTATCAAAACATGCTTCACCGATCACCTTCACAGAATCTGGTATGAATACCCTAGACAGCTTAGAACAATCCTTAAAGGCTCCTACTGCTATCTTTTTTACAGTAGACGGTATGGTGATAGCTCCTGTTTTCTCCGTTGGGCACCTGAGCAGCAGTGTTCCATCCTTACTATACAACACGCCCCCAATTGTCTTGAAATATGGATTTCCCGATGATACTGAGAATCCAGTGGTGCGAACACCATCGAAGGCATGCTGGTATATTGCAGATGTATCGCTGCGAATGGTGACAGATGGACTTCCAGAATAATAGGTAAGTTCACCATATCTGTTGACCCGGTAAACATTTGCTGCCAGAGCAGTTCCACTCTGTACCATAATCCCTGTAACGAATAGCCAAAAAAGTACCTGCAACAAATATTTTCGCTTCATGTTCTCCCTCCATTATAATTTTATTTCCACATATCGTCTCTGGATACATATAGACTATCATAATAGTCATACATTGTCAAGCCTCTTCTGGCATAAAAAACGGGACGAAGTCTCCGATAGCTAGACAGTGCAAACTCGCACCGTCGAGCTACTAGGTCTTCGTCCTGCTTCCCCAGCAATAACTATATTTCTTTTCCTGCTGCATCGGCAAACTTTCAGGATTTCACAATGATCCTCATAAACTTTTTCTTTCCACGCTTCAGCACGACGCCTTCGGGGCCAATACTTTCTCTTGCCACCTGCAACCTGGCATCCTCTACCTTCTCTCCGTCGATAGATACGCCTCCCTGCTGAACATTTCTCCGCGCTTCACCGTTAGAAGGCGCCAGTCCTGCCTTCACAAGAAGATTAAGAATTCCGATACTTCCCTCTTCAAAATCAGCCTCTGTCAGCTCCACCTCCGGCATCTGTGCCGCACTTCCGCTGGCAAACAGGGCCCTGGCACCCTCCTGTGCCTTCACTGCCTCTTCTTCACCATGCACAAGCTTAGTCAGCTCATAAGCAAGGATTTCTTTCGCCTGATTTAACTGGCTTCCTTCCCACTGATCCATCTCGTCGATCTGATCCAATGGTAAGAAGGTAAGCATACGCAAGCATTTCAACACATCCGAATCACTGACATTTCGCCAGTACTGGTAAAAATCAAAGGGACTGGTCTTTTCAGGATCCAGCCAGACCGCCCCAGACTGCGTCTTTCCCATCTTCTTTCCCTCAGAATTCAGGAGAAGATTGATGGTCATGGCATAGGCATCCTTACCCAGCTTACGGCGTATCAGTTCCGTACCGCCAAGCATATTGCTCCACTGGTCATCCCCGCCAAACTGCATATTGCAGCCGTATTTCTGAAACAGGGCATAAAAGTCAAAACTCTGCATGATCATGTAATTGAATTCCAGAAAAGTCAATCCCTTCTCCATACGCTGTTTATAACACTCCGCTGCAAGCATGCGGTTTACGGAAAAATGCGGTCCGATATCCCGGAGGACTTCCATATAATTTAAGTCCTTCAGCCAGTCCGCATTATTTACAACAATGGCTTTGCCTTCCGAGAAGTCGATAAACCGGCTCATCTGCTTTTTAAAACAGTCCACATTATGCTGGATCGTCTCCTCTGTCATCATCTGACGCATATCTGTCCTGCCAGACGGATCACCCACCATGGCTGTCCCGCCTCCGATCAGCACAATCGGTTTATTTCCAGCCATTTGCAGTCTTTTCATTAAACAAAGCGCCATAAAGTGTCCTACGTGAAGACTGTCCGCTGTCGGATCAAATCCAATGTAAAATACCGCCTTACCGTTATTCACCAGCTCCTTGATCTCTTTTTCATCGGTCACCTGAGCGATCAGCCCACGAGCTTCCAGTTCGTCATATACTTTCATCTTTTCTCCCTTCCGAAACCATGCTAGCCCATTAGTCAATCACCTTAATGGTCTCAATCTTGGGCTGCTTGTCTGCCTCCACTTTTCCATTTCCGTCCACCACTGGCGTCTTTTCACAGATCTGGTCCACAATTTCCATTCCCTCTGTCACTTTACCAAATGCTGCATACTGGCCGTCCAAGGATGCGGAATCCTGATGCATAATAAAAAACTGGGAACTTGCACTGTCGTATTCCTGGGCGCGTGCCATGGAGATCGTCCCCCTCACGTGGGAAATACTGTTTTCAACTCCGTTGGCGGAGAACTCTCCTTTGATGTTTTTGTCAGAGCCACCTGTTCCATCGCCCTTGGGATCTCCCCCCTGAATCATAAATCCAGAAATGATACGGTGAAAAGTCAAACCATCATAAAACCCACTCTTTGCCAGGGATACAAAGTTTGAAACGGAGATCGGCGCCACATCTGCATCCAGTTCCGCCTTAATGGTACCATAATCTTTTATCTGTATCTCCACATGATGTTTTCCCGTAAGTGTCTCACCAGTCTGTGACTCCTGCTGTTTCCCGGAATCCGCCGAACCAGTTTTGCCGGACTGTTCTTTCTCTTTCGCGTAGCCGCCACATCCAGTAATTCCTAGAACTAATATCAATACCAAACATAATAATTTTGTTGCTTTTCTCATCTTTCCCTCCATTTCTGCGCTACCAAGCTCACAGGTATTCTCACTTTACCTTCGCGTAAATATTTATGGCGATATGACCTTCGTCATACCGCCATAATGATATCAAAAACCTTTACACAAGTTCAATTACAACTTCCATTGCCGCATCGCCCTTACGAGGTCCAATCTTAATAATCCTTGTATAACCACCCTTGCGGTCAGCATACTTCGGTGCAATCTCATCAAACAGCTTGCTTGCAATATCGATTGTCTTGGTTCCTTTTTTACGTCCTGCTGTAGCCGTCGGAACTTCCTTGATACCATAAAGCATCTTGTTCATCTGACGTCTTGCATGCAGTCTGGAAGGAGCTTCTTTTTTGATTTCCTTGTCAACGATATCAAAAACGGTAACTTTCTTGCCATCTACGACTTCTTTTACACGTTTTCCGTCTTTATCCTTCTGAGCCACTTTGGCTTTGACTGTAACTGTCTCATAATTATCTTTTTCGCGAACTGCAAGAGCGATCATATGCTCAGCAATTCTGCGGATTTCTTTTGCTTTTGCCTCAGTAGTAACGATTTTACCATGATAAAGAAGATTCGTTACCTGATTGCGAAGCAAGGCTTTTCTCTGGCTGGAAGTTCTTCCAAGCTTTCTATAACCTGCCATTTCTATTTCCTCCTTGATACTTAGTAAAACAAAGTTTGATTAATCTTCACTTGACTTAAGTGACAAACCGAGTTCTTTCAACTTGGCGAGCACCTCTTCTAATGATTTGCGCCCCAGGTTACGAACTTTCATCATATCGTCAGCTGTCTTATTTGTCAGTTCTTCCACTGTATTGATTCCCGCTCTCTTCAGGCAGTTATAGGAACGTACCGATAACTCCAGCTCGTCGATATTGAGTTCCAATACCTTGACGGTGTCATCTTCTTCCTTCTCCACAATAACCTCAGCCATTCTGGCCTTTTCTGACAAATCAATAAATGTATTCAAATGCTCACTCATAACCTTTGCAGCAAGGCTGACAGCCTCGTCTGGCTCAAGAGTTCCATTTGTATATACATCCAGTGTAAGCTTATCAAAGTCAGTAATCTGACCGACACGTGTGTTTTCAATCGAGATATTTACCCGCTCGATGGGAGTAAATATGGAATCAATCGGAATTACATCGATTGCCATTTCTTCTCTCTTGTTCTTATCAGAACTTACATATCCACGACCATTTACCACAGTCATTTCTATGTAGAGCTTACAGTCTGCTCCACCGTTCAATGTGGCGATGACCTGATCTTGATTTATAATCTCAAGATCAGCGTCACATTTGATATCAGCGGCCGTTACCACGCCCTCGCCGTTTGCATCAATGTACATCATCTTCGTCTCATTCAGGTTATCACTGCTGTTTTTGATGGCAAGACTCTTGATATTCATCACGATCTCCGTGACATCTTCCTTTACTCCCGGAATCGCACTGAATTCATGCACAACACCATCAATCTTGATATGACTTACCGCAGTACCTGGCAAAGACGAAAGCATAATCCGTCTCAAAGAATTACCCAAAGTTGTTCCGTATCCTCTTTCAAGTGGTTCTACTACAAAACGTCCATATTTCTTATCTTCAGAAATTTCAGCGATTTCAATTCTTGGCTTCTCAAATTCAAACACTCTAGGACCCTCCTTTTGGGTTTACTTAATTACTTGGAGTACAACTCGACGATAAGCACTTCATTTACAGGAACATCGATCTCTGCTCTTGTCGGTATCTGAGATACGGTTCCTTTGAGATTTTCATGGTCTGCCTCCAGCCATGCCGGTACCATTCGAGAACCTGTCACTTCCAGAATGTCCTTATATCTCTGTGTTCCTTTGAATTTTTCTTTAATTTCAATCACATCTCCAGACTTCAGCTGATAAGATGGAATGTTTACCGGTTTGCCATTTACAAGCACATGCTTATGATCAACGATCTGTCTTGCTTCTTTTCTTGTTCTACCATATCCCAGACGGAACATAACATTGTCAAGTCTCAGTTCAAGAAGGATCATCAGGTTTTCACCAACGGTACCATATTTTAACTTCTGAGCCTTCGCAAAATAGTTACGGAAAGGCTTCTCAAGTACACCATATATAAATTTCGCTTTTTGCTTTTCTTTCAGCTGAGTACCATACTCACTGAGTTTTCTTCCAGTTCTTGCATTTCTCTTTGATTTTTTATCAATTCCCAGATATACTGGATCCAGATCAAGAGATCTACATCTTTTCAGAACAGGCGTCCTATCTATAGCCATTTTTAATACCTCCTATGATTAAACTCTTCTACGTTTTGGTGGTCTACAACCATTGTGTGGAACTGGCGTTACATCCTGAATACTAGTAACTTCAATACCAGAAGCTTGGATCGCACGGATTGCAGCTTCTCGGCCTGAACCAGGTCCTTTTACCATTACCTCTACCGACTTAAGTCCATGTGGCAATGCTGCCTTTGCTGCTGTCTCTGCAGCCATCTGAGCAGCATATGGAGTCGATTTTCTAGATCCTCTGAATCCCAATCCACCTGCACTTGCCCATGAAATAGCATTTCCCTGCATATCGGTCAGTGTTACGATTGTATTATTAAAAGATGACTGAATGTGCGCTTGTCCGCGGTCAATATTCTTTTTGACACGCCTTTTTGTCACTTTTTTTGCAACTTTCTTAGCCATGACAAAACCTCCTAAATTATTTCTTCATTGATTTACAGAATTATTTCTTCTTATTTGCTACTGTACGCTTAGGACCTTTTCTAGTTCTCGCGTTTGTCTTTGTCTTCTGACCACGAACCGGAAGTCCTTTTCTGTGACGAATCCCTCTGTAGCATCCAATTTCCTGTAATCTCTTGATATTCAATGCGATCTCTCTACGAAGATCACCCTCTACGACCTGAGTTCTGTCAATAACATCACGAATCTTTGCAACATCATCGTCGGTCAAATCCTTACAACGAATGTCAGGATTTACGTTTGCTTCTGCCAGAATACGTCTTGAACTGGCAACGCCGATACCGTAAATATAGGTCAGACCTATCTCTACACGTTTTTCTCTTGGTAAATCTACACCACTGATACGAGCCATGTGTACTTTACACCTCCATAAAAATTTTAAATAAAATGTTTCTCTGGAATCCCCTCTGGATTCCACCCGAAAGAAGCAACGCTTCCTTCTAAGAATTTTCGTATGGAAATTCTTTATTTTCATATGAAAATTCTTTGCAGCCGCTTTAAACCATAACAACGTCACAGACCAAGAACCACTTTCTTCTATAAAATATATAAGATGAAACTTTGTGGAGAAATCTGCGGCGCTTACCGTCATGATATCACAGCTTCCCATAATGACGGAATGAGAAGTCTGTAACACAGAAAGCAAGACTTATATAAGCACGAAAAGAACCTAAAGTCTCCTTTAGGTCTCTCTGATATATTCTTAGCCCTGTCTTTGTTTGTGTTTTGGATTTTCACAGATTACTCTGATACGACCCTTTCTTTTAATAACTTTGCATTTTTCGCAAATTGGTTTTACTGATGATCTAACTTTCACAGTAATAACCTCCTTTCACATGGTTGACATGTTATCTTTGAGCCAGGAAAACAGGCCCATTTACTTCCGTCTAGCGAAAGTCCATCTACGAGTATATCACATAAATTCACAATTTGCAAGAACTTTTTTCTAATATCTGCCATAGAAAATGAATGTATTCTATTATCATGCATCTATAAACGGCTAACTGTTAAATATATCGAAGTCTCGTAACTGATCTACTAAGCAAAGCCCCCGTTCATACATCTCTGTCGCCGCTTCCACTCCAACATATCGATAAAGCCAGACTTCCTCCGCAACATGAGTAATCTGTGATTTATTTCCAGGATATCGAAAGATAAAACCGTATTTATAACTATTTTTCTGCAGCCATAGATAAACCCACAATTCCCTTCTTTAGCAGCCTCTAATATCTGCATCAATGGATCATAAATGCGTTTATCTACACGTTCACCACCCTGTACCTCTACCAAATCTGGCCTATAGTCTTTTGGAAGAGCATTCATTTTATTTACTAAAGTTAAATACCAAGATGTATGAGGCTCCAAATCTTGGCTACCCTTGCCTCCGAAACTTGAATCCTGTGTTATATCATCCTGCTTGTTATCAATCAGACTACTTGTCTGCTTCTTAGCTCGACGACGGGTTCAAATTCGCGCCGTCGAGCTAACTTCAATTGTACTATTCTCTACAGAAACGCGTGGGAGAGCTGATAGTCTTTCTGTAATACCTGCCTTCCACGCAAAACTAAGAATTAAGATAGAAAAAATACAGTAATTAAACTAACTATTTTCCTCTTTCCTCTCTTCTTATTTCTGAATCTGCTCTTCATTTGTTTTTTAGTCATAGTCATAATAAAAGCTCGTTTCCATATATTTTATCAATAATTAATTTTAGACAGCACACAGAAATATAATCGTATTTACCTCACTGATAGCTTCAATATAGCCACCATGCAAAATACAAAATTTTCATATTTTAGTTGATACAGATGATAAATAAAACGCGTATATAAACATACGTTTCTTCATTTAGTGTTATAATATATGTTTAGGATTACAAAATTTCTATAACAAGTATAAAATAATATCATAATTCATAAGCAAATGAACATATGAGGTGAGAACGTGGATGAAGATTATGGACATATCGTTATACAATTGGATAAGTTATTAAAAGAAAAAGGCCTGAGTAAGAACAAACTTTCCCATAAGGCTGAGATGAACTGGAAACAGATTGATAATTTCTGCACCAACAAGATCACCCGTCTGGATGTCTTTGTTCTCTGCAAACTCTGTACCGTCTTGGAATGTAAAATTGAAGATTTGCTTATCTTCTACCCGCCGGAAAAAAAATAGCATTACAGCTAGGGAGGGGGGACTACAGAAGTAGTCCCCCCTCTTTTATCAATATATACCATAACCATATATCTGTTTATCTTCAACCGGATAACTGCGCTACCTCTGAAAATCCCCACTGTTTCCCAATTTTGCAAGTGCGTTCGTAAAACCGCCTGATTACCTGTCCCATCAGATAATACCGTAGGACATGAGGCACATACTGTTTATCCCCATAACTGTCCTACCCTTTTTTCAATGCCACTTTCCCATTTAATTAGTAATAGCTGCTATGGTCACAGGATGAAAATCTTTATGTGTTCCGTAATTAACTGCATTTCGATTCACAGTCACATTTCATCTGTAACCCAGTTTTCTTGATCTGCTTTAAAATAAAACTATGCAAAAAAGTCCTATAACATTAAATTTACAGGACTTTCGGACAACTGCTTTTTAGTTGTCTAGCTCCCCGAGTTGGGCTCGAACCAACAACCCCACGGTTAACAGCCGTGTGCTCTACCATTGAGCTATCGAGGATTACAGGTTTCCTTAACTCTCTTACCTTTTATGGAAACCTACAGAAAGAACCCCAACGGAGTCCTCTCTTTCGGCGCTCTCTTTCTCTGCACCTTCAAAACTACACACTGCTTCCTAACCTTCTCAAACCTCTTAAGGTCAAGCCTTCGACCTATTAGTTTCTGTCAGCTTAACATGTTACCATGCTTACACCTCAGACCTATCTACCTCGTCGTCTTCAAGGGGTCTTATGATCTTTTGATCTGGGATATCTTATCTTGAGGGGGGCTTCACGCTTAGATGCCTTCAGCGTTTATCCCTTCCCGGCTTGGCTACCCGGCTATGCACTTGGCAGTACAACCGGTACACCAGCGGCCAGTCCACCCCGGTCCTCTCGTACTAAGGGCAGCTCCTCTCAAATATCCTACGCCCGCGCCGGATAGGGACCGAACTGTCTCACG
>CANRYS010000021.1 GCA_947644305.1 uncultured Roseburia sp. | reverse complement strand
TGAATTTTTCAAACAGATTTTTATAATCCATTCTCAGCACTTCCTTTCAAATTTTTTGACAGTGTACCTGCCTGTTAATATCATAACAATAAGCACAAAATTTGAATTGTAAAAAATTGCGGAATAAAAAATAGAGCCAGTAAGCAGTGAGGGATACCCGTACGGTTTAGTTCAATTTTATTTGATTCTTTGTCCCGCGATACGCACACACCATATTCATAAATTCCTTTCAATATTTTAAGAGATATTTTTACATCACCTCTAGTCTATTTCTAATCATTTGATTCGCTTTAATGGATAACTGCATCAAAGCGGTTAAAAATAGGAGTGCCTAATTGTTCCTTTATTTCGCTTTCTGTTTTGTAATTTGAAGTACAAATAATAATAACATAATCCAGATTGACCTTGTGATTTTGGTCTTCATAAACGCCTTCATCAAATAATTGATAAAAAGCACTATGAAAAACAGGATTTGCTTTATCAAATTCATCTAACAAAATGACATTAGAATCTCTGTCTAATAAGTCTTTATAAGTTATTCTAAGGTAATGTTGTAGAAAATATAAATGTCGCTGTCCATAAATACCGATTTAAAAATTTCCTGTGTCTGGTGTTTCAAGCTTAGGAACTGCATAATTGCTTTCTTTTAGGTATATACCGCCGAATTGCTCAAATAATGATTTCATTGTAGTTTCCTCCAGTATATTTAATTATTCCTACAAATTCATCATAGCCAATCGTCTTTACAAATTTCCTAAAATGCCACAAGAGGCACTTCCTCATGTGAAGTACCCTTTGGCCATCTTTTTTCATTTTTAAGAATATTCAGGGAGGGCGTGGCTTAAAAGGTTACATTTTCCTTGTCGAATTCTGTCGATATGCGTCGAACTGTTGTTCTTGTTGTCTTATGTCTGATTATGTATAATGTAAATAACAACTACAATACCAATGCAAAAATACAGAAGGAGTTGTAAATAACCAGCAGAAAGGAAAAGGTGAAATATGAAAAGAGCTTTAGCAATCCTATTGTTTATGGGAATGCTGCTGTCGGGGGTATGCCAGCCATTCAACAAAACAGCCTGCTATGCAGGAACAAATCAGCAGACTACCACCTATACCGGAGACAATTTCAGGATCGAGTATCAGATCGTATCCCAGTGGAACCAGGGCTACATAGCCAATGTGACCATATTCAATACAGGCAGTACAACGATAGAAAACTGGGAATTGTCCTATCAATCCTCGGATGAATACGTCAATATCTGGAATGCCAGTGTTGACTATCGCGGGGCAAACTATTACAATATAAAAAATGCAGGACATAATCAAAACATTCATTCGGGGGAGTCTGTTTCCTTTGGCTTTCAGGCGGCATACAAAGGAGAATCCGTGGATATTCCCCGGTCCTATAAAATTCTTGGGGACAGGCTTGTGGTAAACAATAAGGAATGCCAGATCCAATTTGATGTGGTAAACCAATGGCATGACGGCTGTATCATGAACGCCACCCTGAACAACAACTCAGATAAAAATATCGAAAACTGGTCCATGGAATGTAGTTTTGATTTTGAGATACAGAACATCTGGAGGGCTAAAATAGAAAGCCGGAACGGAAATACGTATAAATTAGCCAACTGTGAGTACAATTCGGTGATCCGGCCCGGAGAGAGTGAAACCTTTGGCATGCAGATCCATTTTCCTGAGGGGGCAGAGTTCAAAAAACCTTATGACATCAAATTATACCAGTACCGGAAAGATGACTGGTATCTTGACTTTGACAAGGAATGGAACCGGACCATGATCCGTGCCAACGATGAAAAAGTACTGGCAGCGCTTCAAAAAAACAAGAACACGATAAAAATAGGCGTTATTGATTCAGGAATCGACTATTCCTCGAATATAAAAGTGGTAGCAGCAGAAAACTTTGTGACCTCCTATACCGAAAAGAACCCGATCTTTGGGGACTTATCGGGACACGGGACAGCCGTGGCAGGGATCCTCGCTTCGGATCCATCCCGGAATGAAGACTCGTACCAGTTTGATAACAAATACTTGAAACAACTGACCACAGAAAAAGTCAGCGGAATCAATCCCTATGTGAAACTTTACTCCGCCGAAGTCCTGGACGAATCAAACAAAACCACCGTGGACCAGCTGGTGAATGGAATAAGCTCAATGGTGCCAATTTGAACCCTGCCTCCGCCTGTGATTTTCCAATTTACTTCGTCAACGTCAATCAACGTACCTCCAGTACGTTTCATTCCGTTTCCTTGTAAATTGGAAAATCACAAACGGAGGTCGAAGATTTCGGATTGTGATAGCACCAAAATAGCTAGGCGCTTGAATGAGGCGATGCGGTGGTATCGCCGAATGAAAGCAACAACGCTATTTTGGTGCTAGCGCAGGACGAAACAGGGTTCAAATTGGCACCATTGAGCTAACTGGGCCGTGGAAAAGGGGGTTAAGATCCTGAACATCAGCTGCGGAGTGGAAAAAGATTCAGCCAAACTGCACAACGCCATCAAAAACGCCTCTGCCAAGGGGACCCTGATCGTTGCCGCAGCGGGGGATGGAAAGACGGTCCAGTATCCGGCGAAGTATGAGGAAGTAATGGCAGTTGGTTCAGTGAAATGCAATGGAGAACAGACCGGGTCCTCCCCCACCGGAAACGAGATTGAAGTTGTCGCACCAGGGGAAGACGTAACCACCTACGGCCCCTTCGAGATCTTGACAAACCAGTCGGGGACCAGCATGGCGGCCCCACAGGTGTCCGCCCTGGCCGCTATTTTGTGGCAGCAGGACCCTTCCCAGTCTGCCGATTTCATTCGGAAGCTGATCGGTGCTTCGGCACATCCCCTCGGCGAACCTGCAAAGTATGGATATGGTCTGATCGACTGCGCTTACGCCCTAGAGCAGTACGGAACATTTGCGGAAGGATATCATGGATCAGGTGCGGAGAAGATGTCCCTGCTGGCAGATAATGATCATACATTACTGCTGACGGACGACGAAGTGGTTCGGGGGTACTGGAGTGGTGTAAATCATGAAGCAGCCGTTGCGAAAGGAGGTTTTAATTTTGTAAAAGAAGGTGCGGTATGGCCAGATAACAAAGAATCCACAGTGGGGGGAATGAAAGACCACCCGGAATTTCATGGATATTATAAAAAGAATTATGTAAATGCCTACATCACCATGACAAAAGTGGCGGCAAAACTATATAAAGATGGAAAGTTTCCCAAAAACAAAAACGCTTTTTATAATAACATTAAAATGACAGCTAATACCGGGTTTAAAAACTTTAAGATAAAAAAGAAAGAAGATAAGGCAAACTTTGTATATGGAATGGCACTGCATACGGCGGCTGATATATTTTCCCACAGCACAGCGGGAGCGAAAGGAAATAATCGGGAGAGCTTACAGAAAAAGTCCTTAACCTCTCTTTGCAAACAGTGGAAAGTATTAAAACACGGCCCGAAAAAGAAAGATGGGACTTTTTATGTGGATAAAAACTTTGCAGATTCCACGAAATGTATATCAAGCAGGTATAACAAAAGTGCAAAAAGAGTATGTAGTGCCATCATAAATCAAGCTGTGTCGAAATATAAATCGGGAAATAAAAAGGTGTTTGAAAACATTTATTTTTATAAATCCGTAAAAAAGGCAATGAAGATCAAAAAAGAGTCAGATAAGAAAAACTATGTGATAAAATCCTATGGAATACTGAATTTAACAAAGTTCCTAAAACCAGGAAAGAATACGAAACTTAATGCGGTCGTAAACAATGCTGGGAATGCGAATATCAAAAAGGTGGTGGAAGGATGGAAGTAAAAAGATGGACAGCGATGCTACTCTGTATTATTTTATGTATAGGCAGTATCCCCTGTAATGCCGCAGCCAAAAAGACCAGTGGAACAGATGGGAATGGAAACACCTGGGTGTATGATATAAAGACGAAAACCCTGACTTTTTCAGGAAATAAAGGCATAAAAGATTTTATGATGGATGGTCATATACCGGAACCAGACTGGTATGTCTGGCATGGAAAGGCAGAACGCATCATAATAAACGATGGTATTACTGGTATTGGAGACATGGCATTCTATTCATTTGTAGAATTGAAGACCGTTGTTATGGCTGATTCGGTAACGAGGATCGGGTACGGAGCTTTTTCATCCTGTATAAGTTTAAAGTCCATCAAGTTATCTGTGAATGTTACAACTATAGAACGGGAAGCATTCTATCATTGTGCCAAATTGGAACACCTCACACTGCCGGATACGCTAAAAACACTGGGAGCATTGGGAGCATGTTCAAAACTAAAAGAAGTTATCATACCGGATAGTGTGACCAAGACATATAAGATGCTATTTGTTGACTGTACATCCCTTACAAAGATCAAGCTGTCAAAAGGTATGAAGGAAATCAAGCAGTATGATTTTGCTAATTGTAAGAACCTGAGAACTCTAGAAATCCCGGAAGCTGTGACGACTGTTTCCATGTCTGCGTTTTCCGGTACAAACCTGAAAAAGATCACGCTGCCCAAGAATGTAACAACGATAAAAAGAGGGATGCCTTATTGTGGAAAAGATAAAGTTTTTGCAGTAAATAATGATTCCGAGCTGCCAACCAGAGACCTCCGTCTGATCGAAATAAAATCAAAAAAGGTAAAAAGCATTGCCAAAGGCTCCTTTTCCGGTCTGTCTTCCAAGGTAGTGATCAAGGTGCCAAAGAGCAGGAAGAAAAAGTACACGAAGATGCTGCGGGAAAGCGGATTGGAAAAAAAGGTAAAGATCAAAACACTGTGATGGCATAAAGGTGGTAAGAGCATGGAAATAAAAAAATGGACAGCGATACTGCTCTGTATTATTTTATGTGCAGGCAGTATCCCTATCCCCTGTAATGCTGCAACCAAAAAGACCAGTGGAACAGATGGGAACGGAAACACCTGGGTGTATAACGTTAAGACGAAAACCCTCACTTTTTCAGGAAATAAAGGCATAGAAGATTACATTTTTGATGGGCATAGTCCGGAGCCAGGCTGGTATGTTTGGCATGACAAGGCAGAACATATTATAGTAAACGATGGTGTTACAGGAATTGGACAATGGGCATTCTATTTATTTGTAGAATTGAAGACCGTTGTCATGGCTGATTCAGTAACACGGATTGGTTATGGAGCTTTTTCAGCTTGCAGAAATCTAAAATCTATCAGATTATCTGCGAATGTTACAACTATAGAACGGGAAGCATTCTATCGTTGTGCCAAATTGGAACACCTCACACTGCCAGATACTCTAAAAACCCTGGGAACATTTGGGTCATGTTCTAAACTGAAAGAAGTTATCATACCAGACAGTGTATCCAGGACATATAAGGCGCTATTTGTTGACTGTACATCCCTTTCAAAGATCAAGTTGCCAAAAGGCATGAAGGAAATCAAACCACGTGATTTCGCCAATTGTAAAAACCTGAAAACTTTAGAAATCCCGGAAGTTGTGACAACTGTTTCCATGTCCGCGTTTTCCGGTACAAAACTGAAAAAGATTACGCTGCCGAAAAATGTAACAACGATAAAAAAAGGACTGTCTTATAGAGGAAAAGTTTTTGCCGTAAATTATAATTGGGATCTGCCAACCAAAGACCTCCGCCTGATCGAAATAAAATCAAAAAAGGTAAAAAGCATTGCCAAAGGCTCCTTTTCCGGTCTGTCTTCTAAAGTAGTGATCAAAGTTCCGAAAAGTCGAAAGAAAAAGTACACGAAGATGCTGCGAAAAAGCGGACTGGAAAAAAAGGTAAAGATCAAAACACTGTGATGGTCATAGATTAGCAAAGAAGAATTCTTAGAAACACAATGAAACAGGAATCTCCCATAGAAACCCAGATAAGAACTGGATTCTGTGGGAGATTCCTGTTGTGAAAAAAGGGGCGTTACATTAGGCCTTTAACGTATCATACAGATTTTTCACTGTCGGATAGATTTCCTTGAATTTAGCATATTTTGCATCGTACTTAGCTGTGAGAGCAGCGTCCGGCTCCACACAGTCAATGACTTTGACGATTTTAGCAGCAGCCTCTTCCACAGAAGCGTATTCTCCGCAGGCAACGGCAGCCAGCATGGCGCCGCCAAGACCAGGACCTTCCTCGCTCTCGATAATGTTTACCTTGATTCCGAGAACGTTAGCAATGATCTTTCTCCAGAGCGGGCTTTTTGCACCGCCGCCGCAGATCTTTGTCTCCGTGATGTTGATGCCAAGATCCTTAGCCACTTCAAAAGAATCACGGATGGCAAATGCCACACCTTCCAGAACTGCCTGAGTCATGTCCGCTCTTGTAGAGTCCATGGACATACCGATAAAGAGGGCGCGGGCATCTGGATTGTTATGAGGAGAACGCTCACCCATAAGATAGGGGAGATAATACACGTTGTTCTCGCCCAGTTTGTCATCGGTGATCGGCTTCTGCTCTGCCGGATAATCTTTGGTGCCGATGATATCGTCCATCCACCATTTGTTGCAGGAAGCAGCGCTGAGCATACAGCCCATAAGATGATAATTTCCGTCGGCATGGGCAAAGGAGTGAAGGGCGTTGAATTTATCCACACCGAACTCCTTGCTGGAAATAAAGATAGTTCCCGAGGTTCCGAGAGAAATGTTGCATCCGCCGTCGCCTACAGTTCCCGTTCCGACAGCAGCAGCGGCATTGTCTCCGGCGCCGGCAGCGATCTTGCATGTTGTGGTAAGTCCCAGCTCAGCGGCAGCAGCTTCTGTGAGAGCACCTGTGATCTCATAGCTCTCGAAAAGTTTCGGAAGCTGTTCTTCATTTACGGAGCAGATCTCCATCATTTCCTTTGACCAGCATTTGTTTTTTACGTCCATGAGAAGCATACCGGAAGCGTCGGAATAGTCGCAGCTATGAACGCCTGTCATTTTATAGGCGATATAATCTTTCGGGAGCATGATCTTTGCAATCTTAGCAAAGTTTTCCGGTTCATTTTCCTTTACCCACAGAATTTTTGGCGCAGTAAAACCGGCAAAAGCGATATTTGCTGTGTACTGGGACAATTTATCTTTACCGATGACATCGTTCAGATAATTGGTTTCTTTTGTGGTACGTCCGTCATTCCAGAGGATTGCCGGACGAATCACGTTGTCATCCTGATCCAGAATAACCAGTCCGTGCATCTGTCCGCCAAAACTGATGCCTGCCACATTGGAAGCATCGAAACCATCTGTCAGTTCCTTGATCCCTGCAACGACAGCATTCCACCAGTCCTCAGGGCTCTGTTCTGACCAGCCTGGATTTGGGAAAGACAAGGGATATTCTTTTGAGACAATGTTTTTGATCGATCCGTCTGCCTCCATAAGAAGAAGCTTTACTGCGGATGTACCGAGGTCAACACCTATGTAATACATATATATCCTCCATTCCGAGAACGTTTTTTGTTCGAGGAACCGCACGAGAAAAACTTTTCTCGTGTCGGATAAGGAAGGTATTTGTGACGTTCTCAGCACAAATACCCTTGTGATAAATTGGCATATCAATGCAATTTTTCACAGTCAATCCTCCTATAAACTTTATGTTAAGAAATAACTGCCGGCAGTGAGCAATCATAATGCCAGACAGTTATAAAAAAGCAGCGGCCAGAGAGGGGCGAGGTGCCGACCTCAGGGCCGCTGGCATGTCAATTACAAATGATCATTCAACTGCACGTGCTTATGCAAATGGATTTTCTGTCGGATAGCGAACGCCTGCTGGCTGATTATATCCAATCTCATTTACATCTACGCCGATATATTTGAATACTTCGTACAATGTTTTTCCGAAATGTCCAAATGCAACTGCACCATGATGCGGATAGTTGCCTTCGATCAGTACGTGGCGGTAGAATCTTCCCATCTCAGGAATTGCAAAGATACCGATGGCACCAAAGCTTCTTGTAGCAACCGGAAGTACTTCACCGTGTGCTATGTAAGCGCGAAGTTTGGTATCTGCGGTACTCTGAAGACGGAAGAATGTGATGTCTCCAGGAACGATATCTCCCTCCAGTGTTCCGTTGGTAACTTCGATCGGAAGGGAACGAGCCATGATCTTCTGATATTTCATCTCACAGAAGGACAGCTTGCTGGAAGCGGTATTTCCGCAGTGGAATCCCATAAATGTATCTTTCAGTGTATAGTTAGCATATTTGCCTTTGATATCCTCATCGTACAGATCCTGTGGTACGGAGTTGTTGATGTCGAGAAGGGTTACAGCATCCTGGCTTACAGCAGTTCCGATGAACTCAGAAAGTGCTCCGTAGATGTCTACCTCACAGGATACCGGAATGCCTTTTGCTGTCAGACGGCTGTTTACATAGCATGGTACAAAACCAAACTGTGTCTGGAATGCAGGCCAGCATTTGCCAGCGATAGCAACATATTTGCGGTAGCCTTTGTGATCTTCGATCCAGTCAAGAAGAGTCAGCTCATACTGAGCAAGTTTCTCAAGGATCTCAGGTTTCTTATTACCTGCACCCAGTTCGTTCTCCATATCTTTTACAACTTCAGGAATTCTTTCGTCGCCTGCATGATTATTAAATGCCTCGAAAAGATCAAGCTCTGAATTCTCTTCGATCTCGATGCCAAGATTGTAAAGCTGTTTGATCGGAGCATTACAAGCAAGGAAGTTCAGTGGACGAGGACCAAAGCTGATGATCTTCAGATTCTCCAGTGCATATACGGCACGAGCAACCGGAAGGAATTCATGAATCATGTCAGCACATCCCTCAGCAGTTCCTACTGGATACTCAGGAATATATGCTTTTACATTGCGCAGCTTCAGGTTGTAGCTTGCGTTAAGCATACCACAGTAAGCGTCTCCACGTCCGTCTAACAGACTGTTTCCGGTCTCCTCAGCAGCAGCAACGAACATCTTAGGTCCGTCAAAATGCTTTGCAAGAAGAGTCTCAGAAATTTCAGGACCAAAGTTTCCGAGATATACACAAAGTGCGTTACATCCGGCTTTCTTAATGTCCTCCAAAGCCTGTACCATATGAATTTCACTCTCTACGATACAGATCGGGCACTCATAGATGTCAGCGGCATCATATTTCTTTGTGTACGCCTCAACTAAAGCTTTTCTTCTGTTTACAGAAAGCGTCTCTGGGAAACAGTCACGACTTACTGCAACAATTCCGATTTTCATTTCTGGCATGTTGTTCATGTTTGTAAACCATCCTTTCATTTATTCTGTTAAAATTTAATCAAAATCAGTAACTTTATTTTAAAGCATTTATAAAAAAAAATCAATAAAAAGCATCATATTTATAAAAAAAATTTGTGCAGTGTACATATTGCACAAATAATGGTTTCGTAGTATAATGAATTTGTATAACCAGAGTTTTAAGTTCACTTTACATGGAGGTAGGACTTTACTTCAGGATATTTAATAAGTAAAGAGGTGATTTCATGGTTGAAGCATACAATTATTTTATAGGGGGATATATTCCGAAGGTATCTCCGAAGACCAATGTACATGATAGAAAAGAGCTGAAAAATAAATATAAGAGCATTGTTTCACTGAATAATGCAAATCCGCTTGCTATGATCCGGCTTTCCCCGGACACACAGATTTATGCTCTTGATGTAAAAGAGATCTCGATGGAGATGGGGGAGGCTGCACAGAATACTCTCGATGGAAAACCGGAAAAGGCAGAAGAACATGCAGAGAAGACACTCAATCTGTTCAATAAACTTTTATCGAGAAGTGATGAGTATGGGGAGTTAAAGCACAAACCTTCTCGTCCGGGATGCGAGCTTCGGAATTTGGTAGCAGCCAATAAAGAAGATCTGGAAGCGGCAGGATTTACCGTCGCAGAGGACGGATTTCTCAGCATTAATAAAGAAAAAGAGTTTAAGATTCCTACTAAATTTATGAAAGAATTGAAAGACAAATGTGAATATATGAGTATGAATCCGATGGAATATGTGGAGAAAAAGGTGTTCAGTTATGCACATCTTCACCGGAGTGATATCGGGTATGCCTATGCTTCGTCTGTGTATACTGGAATGTTGTTCAATTCCTACTGTTAATGTTAGCGCCATTGGGCTACTTTATTTTATTATTTATAATAGAAACTACCATATTGAATTAAATTGGTTTATATTTGAGCTGCAAAGTCTTAAAAGAGAGGCTTTGCGGCTTTTTTTCATGTACAGGTTATCGGAAAAAACCATATGAACATGTAAAAAGTTGGGAAGTAGTATTAAAAACTATGTTTTGGGGTATTTATATTGACATCATAAAAAATTTGTGATACTCTCATACTAGTATAATAAATATTAAAAATTCACAGAAATGAAGCCGATATACCGATTGCTCCATCATTATAGCAGTTTAAGCAACAAGATGGGTAATTCCTTACTGGCTGTAAGGGATATTAACCATAAATATATTGTAGTAGAAATGATCAGGGAAGGCTTGTTGGAATTAGGAGGAAAGCGATATGAATGGATTGGTTTTAGAGGGTGGGACGTTTCGCCCGGTATTTAGCTGCGGGGTGATGGATGCATTACTGTCTGAGGATATTATGCTGCCCTATTGTATCGGGGTGTCCGCGGGAATATCGGATGGTGTGTCTTATATATCGCGTCAAAAGGGAAGAAATCTGGAGATTCTGCAAAAATATAGAAATGATAAGAGATATATGGGAAGATCTAATTATCGGAAGCATAGAAGTCTGTTCGGTCTGGACTTTGTGTTTGGAGAGATTCCCAATAACCTGATTCCTTTTGACATGGATACATTTAAAAAATACGAAGGAACCTGTCTGGTTGGAGTGACAAATGCGTCCACAGGGGAAGCGCAATATATGGATGCGATGGATATGGATGAGCGGTATTCGATGCTTCGTGCTACCTGTGCCATGCCCCTTTTTTTTCCGGCAATTGAGTTGAATGGTGAAAAATATTACGATGGTGGAATTGCGGATCCTATTCCACTGGAGAAGGCATTTGCAGACGGATGTGAAAAGCTTCTGGTGGTGCTGACCCAGCCGAAGGGGTTTGTCAAACGTCTTGGAAAATATGACAAACTGGGGGCGAGGATTCTTGCACGCAAGTACCCGGCTGTCAGAGAGACGATTCTGTCCAGGCCGGACCGCTATAATAAGATTGTCCGCCTCTGTGAACAATGGGAGCGGGAGGGAAAGGTTATGATCCTGCGACCCAATTATCTGCTGAACAGCTTTGAGAGCAATGTACAGAAATTGGAGACCGCATACTGGCATGGATATCGTATGACAAAAGAAAAGATGAAGAGGATTCGGCGGTTTCTGGGGCTTTAGTGCCGCCCGGCCAACTCCTTAATGCTGTTAGCCTGACTTAATAGCGCCATTGGGCTAAAAAAATTGAATTGTGTTTGACATGAGGTTATCTTTTCTGTTATAATATCTATGCTTGCGGTTATGGCGGAATTGGCAGACGCGCTAGATTTAGGTTCTAGTGGGGGATCCCGTGCAGGTTCAAGTCCTGTTAACCGCAGATTTAGAATTTTTGTACGAAAAGCAAAGGAGGCGGTATTTATACTGTCTCTTTTGTTAATTTCCTGAGCGGTTTTCCTAGCTCGACGTAGTTTTTATCTGGCCCCGTGACATTATTTTTCTGGGATAAAAGGTAAAAAATAGTGATTTACATGCAATACAAGTACCATCTACTTTGAAATAGTGTGAATACGTACCCGGTTACGTATATTTAATGTGAAAAAGTCTCATATTTACATTTATGCTATATTGTATAAAGGATGTGTGCTTATGAGATTACTGGAATTGCGTATTTCAAATAAATTATCACAGAAAGAGCTTGGCAAAGCTCTGGATTTGACACAACAGCGAATCAGTCTACTGGAACAAGGCAAAAGTTATCCAAATTCCATCGAGATTACAAAGTACGCTACGTATTTTGATGTGTCTGCAGATTATGTGCTAGAGATCAGCCCAAGAAAGAATCCCTTTGCAGAGATGGAGGGTCTGGTGCGTGGAAACAGGGAGATTTTGTTGTTAAAGTATTATTCAAAACTGAATGAGAACATGAAGAAATATATTTTGGAAATGACGCTGAAAGCGCAAAAATATCAAGGGAACGACGAAACGGATAGATTGTCCTAAATAATGTGGATAATATATCCGTTCTCTTTGTTTACATTTTATCACAATACAGGTATAATATGGTCAGGGGGACAGCTCGCTCCGTCCGCTTTTAGAGATGAAACGTTGAGCTGATACGTTCAGTGAAAGTGTTAGGTGAGATAAATTGAAAAACATACTTGTACTTGAAGATGAAGTTGAGTGCAACCAGCTATTATGTGATATTGTTACTACAAGCAAGGAAAGTGTAACGGTTTATCCGGCTTTTGATGAAAAGGAGGCGATGCAGATTGCACTCGAATGTCATATGGATCTGTTTTTGGTTGACATTTCCTTACATGACCTGCAGGGAAATGATGTGTCAGGCGTAAAATTTGCCAAACAGATTCGTAATATTGAATATTACGAGGTTACACCGATTATCTTTGTGACGTCTATTGCCAATCTTGAACTCCATTCTTATCGTGAAGTTTCCTGTTATAGCTATATTTTAAAACCGATTGATGAAGTGAAGCAAAAACAGCTTGCTGAAGAAATAGACAAGCTTCTCAGAGATAGAAAGTCTGTAAGTAGGGAGCAGTATCTTTACTTTAAGGTCGATTCCGTGTTTTATCCGATAAAAATAGATGAAATTATTACGATTCGCTGTATTAACAGAAGATTGCTTATCCATACGATATCGGATAAATTTTATGTGAACAAGTTAACTCTAAAACAGATCCAGAAAGAATTGAATGACATGGGATTCAATCCCTTTGTGGAGTGCCGTCGCGGGATTTTGGTGAATCTGGATCATGTGGAACATATCGACAGAGTAAATAAATATCTGAAAGTATATAAAGAAGACCAAATGATCGACTTTGGAAGAACGAAATGGTTTTCAGAAATACAAGGAGTAATTGAGCATGATTAGTAGTATATTAATGGTAGGTATAGAGCAGGCGGCTAATATAATGGTTGTTGACAGTCTGTTTGGAGGTGAGCTGAAAAAGGATATAGGAAAGAAATTAGGATTGACATTGCTGCAGACTTTGGTATTGAGCATTTTTAATATGTATCAGTTGACCGGATTGTGGATGTTCTTAGTATATGCCATTATGATCGCAGGTGTGAAGCTGATCTACCACGGAAACATAAGTATTAGTGTTCTGTACTGCATTATTGCATTTTTGATGGTAAGTGCCATTGAGCTTATGCTTTATATTCCCTTCGCCTTTTTCTGGAAGGAGATGGTGGGAGATCTTCGGGCTGGGCTTATCGGAACCGGTGGTACGCTGCTTGTGGTGTGTGTCGCCTGCAAAAAGAGGTGGATCAACTGGAATATGGTTCAGGATTTTGTGAAATGCCGTTACAAGATGTTGTGCTATATCTGTGCAGCGGTGGGGAGTATCATGCTTTTTGCTGTGTCATATTTTCGGGTTTTGGAAAGTATGCCTATGTACAGCTTTATCTTTTTGCTCCTTTTGATCGTTATTATATTTCCAATGATGTCACAGTTTATCAAAAATGAGGTCGAATTGAAGGAGCGCAGCAAATTTGAAAAGCCTATGCGGGATGTGATCACAAGGATCCGTCAGCAACAACATCAGTTCGATGCCCATTTGCAGGCGATCTATGGGATAATTAACCGTTGTCAAACCTACGACTGTTTGGCGGCGACGCTGGAAGATTATATGTCTAAGATTCAGAGAATGGATGCGTTTTACAGCCTGATTAAGATTGAGGATCCAGTGCTGTCAGGTTTTCTTGGAGTCAAATTTTCGGAGGCGGTAAACCGGGGCATCCATATTTCACAGGAGATATCTGTGAAGAAGATAAATACTAATATTCCTCTAACAGAGTTGATCGGTACCTTTGGCAATCTGATCGATAATGCCATTGAGGAGGTTGAGACCAACTATCTCAAAAAGGAGATCCGGCTGTCTTTGCATGAAGAGGGGGATCGGTATGAATTTCTTATATGTAATCCGATCCGTAACACAGATTTGCATGAGATCACTAATTTTTCAAAGAAGGGATACAGTACAAAGGAAAATGGAGAATTAAGGGGGCTCGGACTGTATAATGTGCTGGATACAATGAATCATTATAAGGGAGAACTGTATATGAATAAGTACACAGTCGAAGAAACGGACTGGTTTGCAGTGCGGATCAAAATAAAAAGGCTTACATGTTAATAAGCCTTTTTATTTTAGTGTCTGGTTGGTTTAATTCGTTTTTTTAATGGTTTGTGTTTAGCCTTCTGTCGGATATTCTGGCTCGCCCCAGAAACAGTAGCTGATAACACCGGTGGTCATCATGGCAGCCATGGCAATGCATAAACTGCAGATTTTGAATAAAAGACTGCTATTGAATTTTTTCATTGTTCCCTCCTTTCTGTGCGGCAGCGGCACAAAGTAGTTGTAATGTCTGTAAAACAATAATCCAGAAGCAGATCTCTGCGATTGGAGTTGTTTTCAAAATGATTATAACAACAGCGTAGATTAACAAAAGTCCTGTTGCCCTGTTGCGGTACCGACGTTTGGCTTCTGGTGCTGCGGGGGGTCTTTTTTTTGATGCCACTGGTGACATCAGAAATGTGATCAGGATGCATAGAGCCAGAATCACGGGTTTGATCGGATACGGGACTGGTACACAAGACGGCAGTATAATAATTGATAACAACATAAATGTAAGTGTAAACAATAGACAGGTAATAAAGTGCTCCATATGAAGACCACCTGAATTACACCGGATGGTTATAAGAACTAAAACCCCGATAAAGAATTCAGGGAGGTGTCCCAGTTTATAAAATAAAACAGAAAGCACTAATGTCTTGATTAGTTCTGAACTTACAGCCTTTAATGTGTATTTTAACCGCTTCATTTCCAGATCCGTGAATTGATAGGATGACTGGATCTGTTTTAGAAACTGTTCTGTATGAATGACTGCCATATTGCAATATCCTCCTTAAGAAAAATATGCAATGCACCGGTGCAGTCGACTTGTTGTGTAATAGTATAGCGCAAAAAAAGACAAAAACAAGGGGGAGTGCGCGAACTGTGTTATTTCGTGTCTGAAATCATAAAAAATGGCCGCAAACAACGAAGCATCGTTATTTCAGACACGAAATCGCACGATTCGCGCAAAACTATACCATCTTTTCCTCATTTACTGTATAATAGTTAAAGAACAAAAGAATTTTTAAGGAGGAACTGATTATGGATATGGAATTAGGTATGGAACTGGTATTGGAAGCGAACTTCCCAATGTGCGAATGCAATAATTGCTTTATGGGATCATTTCTTCAAATGATGCGCTATAAGGGAGTGAGATTAAGTGAATTAGAAGTGCAGCTTCCCTATGCTGGTGTCAGACTCAGTTTGTCATATCAGGATGGAATCAGTCTGAGTGCTAACTTTATTCAGGGCATACATTATTTTTGTTCGGAAAATCAGATTGCATATAAGACGGGAGAGATTTTGCCACAGCACATCGGAGAAGTGGCATATGAGATTCTGTCGGAACATGGTGCATTTATGATTTCATTGAATTCGAGAGATTATGGATATTATAAGGCCTTTGTCAATGATGGGATACAGCATTGCGCACTGGTGACAGGAGTTGATAAGGAGGGGCTGCACATTGTGGATGCCTGTGCTTCATCTTCTCAGCCGACGACACATAAGGGGATTCTTCCTTTTGAGAACATTCTTGAAATTGGTCAGCATCAGCCAATTCCCATTGCTTACATAGAAGGGGAAGTTACCTGGGATAAAAAAGAGAAAGAGGTTAACTGGGTACAGGCTAAGAAAAATCATATAGAAGAGAATATAAAATTAGAGCAGGGCAGTAGGTTGAGGACAGGACTGGATTATTGTGAATATCTTTACTCGGATTTATCCTTGTTAAGGGGATTTGAACTTCGTAAAATTTCCCATAATATTATGACAGACACCCACGTTCCTCAGTTAAAGATGCTTATAAATTTGTTTGCAGATAAGAAACAACAAGATTATTACATAAAAATGAACCAGCTTTGCAATGACTGGACTCTGATGTCATATCGTTTTCTAAAAGGTAGTTTTGAGTATGATTTTGCAGATCAGGAAACTCTTGTATATAATTATAAAGCGCTTCTTGAGAGAGAGCGGGAAATATATCAGTTATAAAGATAAATTTTTTCCTTGCCATAAGATCAGAAGGGTTCCCTTTTCTACACTAATACTTCCTTTTTTTCCAATAGCTTCGTTGCTGATTCCTAAGGGGAAGTGATTTGTCAGGGTGCTTCCTTCAATTTCATATTTTAAGCCTTTGATCGTTACATTCTGACTTTTGTCACTGAGGGAGAATACGGAGACATAACCGATAAAATTCTTTGGGATTGTAAAACCGGAATTTTGAATCACGGTCAGGTCGTACTGAGCGTGATGGAGAACTCCCCGGGCCCCTTCGGCGGCAAGGTAGGACAGTGCCTGAATATTGGCTATGGAGTGGTCTAATCGTCCACCCAGTCCACCATAGATCTCGAAAGTATGGTAGCCTTTGGAGAGCCCCAGTTTGATGGCAAGCATCATATCGGTATCATCCTTTTCTGAAGGATAGGTATACTTTTCACAGATCGTATCTTCCCATATATCATGGGATTGAATAGAATCAAAATCTCCCAGGGCAATATCTGCCCGAAGCCCAATTTGAATCAGGTGGTCATAGCCACCATCGGCAGCAATGACCAGATCTTCATCCGTAAGTGATATGTCGCAGGAGGAAAATTCCCCTGCGCCAAAAATATAACAGACAGGAGTATCCATGTTATGATACCTCCAGGTTTTCGATGATTTTCACCGCGTCATCCATGTAATCAAAGGAAAAATCTTCAATATTTCCGTGGTCCACGGCTTTGGTGAGTTCTGGATTGATGGGAAGCTGGCTGAGGACGACCAGCCCATACTGATCGGCGATCTCCTTCACATGGCTCTCTCCAAATACGGAAATATGTTTACCGCAGTCGGGACACAAAGCATAACTCATGTTTTCTACAATTCCCAGTACTGGTATGTTCATCATTTCTGCCATTTTTACTGCTTTGCTTACGATCAGAGATACCAGATCCTGAGGAGTGGTTACGACAACGATGCCATCCAGGGGCAGAGATTGGAATACGGTCAGCGGAACGTCTCCCGTTCCAGGAGGCATATCCACAAAGAGATAATCTACATTTTCCCAAAGAACATCGGTCCAGAATTGTTTTACAGTTCCAGCGATGACAGGTCCTCTCCAGATGACAGGATCGGTCTCATCTTCCAATAGAAGATTGATGGACATGATATCTATGTTCGTTTTTGATTTAACCGGAAATATAGTCGTGGAATTTCCCATGGCTTTTTCCTTAATCCCAAAGGCTTTCGGAATCGAGGGACCGGTGATATCCGCATCCAGAATACCACAGTGATATCCTTTCCTGCTAAATGCCACTGCGAGAAGGTCAGTGACTATGGACTTTCCCACGCCGCCTTTACCGCTGACAACGCCGATTACTTTTTTAACACTGCTGTCGGGATGTGGTTTTTCCAGCATAGATTCGGGCGATCTGTCCGCGCAGTTTGAACTGCAACTGGAACAATCATGATTGCATTCACTCATAGAACTATAATGCCTCTCTTTCACAAAATATATGGTTGTGCAACAACCATTATAAATTTACTTTATTACGAAACCTTGATTTTGTCAATAAAATGTGGCAGGATAAAGTGTGAATAGAACTTCTAAGCTTTTAAAACACAAAAGCTAAGAAGTTCTACGGCAGCAAAGCTGCCTATTCACACTGGTAGAATCCGCAAAGCGGATTCTACGCCACTAATTCAAGTATTATTTGTGCCTGTGCGAAGCACAGGGTCACACGCTTTTCAAGTATTATTTGTGCCGCCTGTGGCGGCATGTCTGGAAGTGTGAATAGAATGTAAAAGCAGTGTTCTTCACGAATTATTGTGCGATTTGTGCGTGAAAGGAGGAGAAAAAATGGAATCCAGAAAAGAAAAAGCGATAGAATTATTTAAGAAGGGATATAACTGCTCTCAGTCGGTGGTGCTGGCATATGCGGACGTACTGGGGCTGGACTGGGATGTGGCGGCAAAAATGTCTGCTTCCTTTGGGGGAGGTTTGGGAAGGCTCCGCCATGTGTGTGGTACCGTATCCGGTATGGCTATGGTTGCGGGGATGATCACGGCATCGTCAGATCCAAAGGACAAAGAACAGAAAAAGGAAAACTATGAGATGATACAGAAGCTGACCAAAGAGTTTGAAAAACAGAATGGCAGCATTATCTGTCGGGAACTGCTGGGACTGGATGGCGGGCAGACCACGGTGTCAGAAGAATATCGGACAGGGGCTATTCCCGAACCACGAAGCTCTGAATATTACAAAAAGAGACCTTGCCCAGAACTGGTGGGGCAGGCCTGTGAAATTTTGGATCATATGCTGTTTGACCCGGCAGAGGAAGGAAATTCTTGATTAAGGTTTAAAAATATGATAAAATAAATAGAAGTATTGACGATTTTTATCTAAAAACAAGGCAGGAGGCATTTTTATGTTCAAAATTGTAGAGAAAACGTCCCTGAACCCTACCGTTTCTAAAATGGTTGTGGAGGCTCCGCTGATCGCAAAAAAAGCTGAGCCGGGACAGTTTATCATCTTTCGCGCCAAAGAAGACAGCGAAAGAATTCCGTTGACAATTGCGGATTATGACAGGGAAGCAGGAACGGTTACGATTATTTATCAGATCGTTGGAGGATCTACCATGGAGTTAGATACTCTGGAAGCTGGGGGATATATTCACGATTTTGTGGGACCTCTTGGGGTTCCTACTCATACAGAGGGATTGAAAAAGGTCGCTGTGGTCGGCGGTGGTGTCGGCTGTGCCATTGCTTATCCGGTGACAAAAAAGCTGCATGAAATGGGTGCAGAAGTGCATTCTATCGTAGGATTTAGAAATCAAGATCTGGTCATCCTGGAGGAAGAATTTAAGAACGCAAGTGATAAACTTGTGATGATGACAGATGATGGAAGCTATGGGGAAAAAGGGCTGGTTACCGATGCGCTTGAAAAACTGATCAATGAAGGAAACGAATACGATGAAGTGATTGCCATTGGACCATTGATCATGATGAAATTTGTATGCCTTACGACGAAAAAATATGGAATCAAGACCATGGTCAGCATGAACCCGATTATGATCGACGGTACCGGCATGTGTGGCGGCTGTCGTCTGACCGTGGGCGGCGAGACGAAGTTTGCCTGTGTGGATGGCCCTGACTTTGATGGTCATCTGGTGGACTTTGATGAGGCGATGCACCGCGGAACCATGTACAAGGAATTTGAGACGCATGCACGCGAAGAAGCCTGCAACTTGCTGAAGAAAGGAGCAGAGTAAAATGGCAGAACGTAATATGGATATGAACAAATGTCCGATGCCGGTACAGGATCCGGACGTCAGAAATAAAAATTTTGAAGAGGTAGCGCTGGGATATACTTATGACATGGCGGTAAATGAGGCGAGAAGATGTCTGAATTGTCCGAAAAAGCCTTGTGTTAGTGCCTGCCCGGTACAGATTGATATCCCTGCTTTTATCGAGAGAGTGGCAAATGAGGATATGGAGGGAGCTTTTGAAATCCTTTCCAAGTCTACTTCCCTACCAGCAGTGTGCGGACGTGTGTGCCCGCAGGAAAGCCAGTGTGAGGGAAAATGTGTGCGGGGAATCAAAGGTGAGCCAGTAGGTATTGGCCGTCTGGAGCGTTTTGTGGCGGATTATCACAGAGAGCACTGCACCGACAGTCCAGTGATGCCAGAGCAGAATGGACATAAGGTGGCAGTGATCGGAGCAGGACCAAGCGGACTTACGGTGGCGGGAGACCTTGCCAAGATGGGATATAAAGTAACGATCTATGAAGCGCTCCATCTCGCTGGAGGAGTGCTGGTTTATGGTATTCCAGAGTTCCGTCTTCCCAAAGCGATCGTTCAGAAGGAGATTGACAATCTGAAAGCCATCGGAGTTGATGTGGAGACCAATATGGTCATCGGTAAAGTGCTTACCATAGATGAGCTGTTTGAGATGGGAAATGAGGCAGTATTTGTAGGTTCTGGAGCAGGGCTTCCACGCTTTATGAATATTCCGGGCGAGAGTTTGAAAGGCGTGTACTCTGCCAATGAGTTCCTGACCCGTATCAATCTGATGAAAGCATATAAAGAAGATTCCAAGACACCGATCCAACATGCGAAAAAAGTAGCTGTCGTGGGCGGCGGAAATGTGGCGATGGATGCCGCAAGAAGTGCAAAGCGTCTCGGCGCAGAGGAAGTGTATATCGTATACCGTCGCGGCATGGAAGAATTGCCAGCGAGAAAAGAAGAGGTTGAGCACGCAGAAGAGGAAGGAATCATCTTCAAGACACTGCACAATCCAGTGGAGATCCTTGGCAATGAGGACGGCATGGTATCCGGTATGAAGTGTGTGCAGATGGAACTTGGTGAGCCGGATGAGAGCGGTCGCCGTCGTCCGATCGTGAAGGAAGGCAGTGAGTTTGTTCTCGATGTGGATTCTGTGATCATGTCTATCGGAACCAGCCCGAATCCGCTGATCCGTTCTACCACACCAGGATTGGATGCCAATAATCATGGATGTCTGATCACAAAGGATGACAAGGGTGAGACGACCCGTGAGGGCGTTTATGCCGGTGGGGACGCCGTGACAGGCGCAGCTACTGTGATCCTTGCTATGGGAGCGGGCAAATCAGCAGCCAAGGCAATCGATGAGTATATTAAAAGTAAATAATAATAGCCGGAACGCCGGCGCAAGTATAGATGAAGGGAGTGTTTACATTGTTTAAAAGTTCAAGTAAGAGAGTGATCTGTATGCTGCTTATCCTCGGACTTGCTTTTTCAAGTTCATTACCTGTGGATTCACAGGCGGCAAAAAAGACAAAGCTCAAGACAAAAAAGATCACAATGAAAGTTGGCCAGAAAAAGAAGATTGCGATAAACGGAAAAAAGAAAAAAGCAGTTTACCGTTTTGTTTCATCTTCAAAGGCAAAGGCAAGTGTGTCTAAGAGCGGCGTAGTCACAGCTAAAAAAGCAGGAAAAGTTACCATCACGGTAAAAGAAACTTATAAGAAAAAGACGAAGAAGCTTGGGAAGACGGTAGTTACGATCAAAAAGAAAGACGATGGGAAGAAACCGTTGCCTACAGCAGTTCCGTCTTCAAGTCCAGCCGCGACGCCAGTGGTGACACCGGTTCCACAGCCAAGCGGCCAGCCACAGAACACCGAGGGTCCAAAACAGACAGAGGAGCCGAAACAGACAGAAGCTCCCCTTGAGACGGAGACGCCAGCACCTGTCATGAAGCCGATCGGTCCCTATATCGAGGATACGGATTCCAGTGTGCCTGACGGATTCGATCAAGTGAATGACGAGGTGGCGGGAACGGTGGAGGATATTACATACGGCTCCACTGTGATCAAAGAAGATGCTGTTGTTACGAGAAAGGCAAAGGTCGTTCTGCCGAAGGGCTATACCGAGGATAAGAAATATCCGGTGGTATATATGAATCATGGTATCGGCGGGGATGAAAAAGTATTTTACGGCGACAAAGTTCAGAATCTGATCTGGAATGCCATCGCAAATGGAGATGCGGAGGAAATGATCGCCGTGTTCCCAAGCTGTTGTGCCAATGAAAAAGGCAATCAAGGGGACAATGCTTTCTTTAGCGTGGAACACTATGCGGCGTATAATAATTTTCTGAATGACCTGAAAGAGTGTCTGATGCCTTATATCAACGAGCATTATTCCACAATGACGGGGCGTGAGAATACGGCAGTATGCGGATTTTCCATGGGAGGACGCGTCAGCCTGCATATCGGATTTACCCTTCAGGATACGTTCCGGTACATTGGGGCTTTTTGTCCGGCTCCTGGCATCTTTGAACACAATGACAATGGTGTTCACGAAGATGGATTATTTACCTCTGAGACATTTACTCTGCAGGATCAGTACATGAATGATACCCTTGTGATGATCGTGAAAGGAACAAATGATGGGACGGTGAAGAACTTCCCGAAAGATTACACGGATGCTTTGACTGCGAATCAGGTTCCCCACCTTTACTTTGAACTGCCGGGTGGTCATGATGGCAGTGTGTATAAGCCGGGAATGTATAATTTCCTTCGACGCATTTTCCACCGCAATTAGGGATCATTATTTATAAGAGATAAAAACTGCTGCATCGCATAGTCGAGGCGGCAGTTTTTTTGTGGAATTTTCCATGGAAACTAACAGAGGTAAATCCCGTAAATCGGTTATTTTTTGTCGAATGATGTCGAATGAAATCGAGGAATGATAGAATGTTTTTTTTGTTGAAATCTCTCCATAAATTATAGTATAATTAGACATATATATACATAAAATCGGGAGGTACTATGAAGAAGAGAGCAGGTTTAGGTTTGAGAAAAAGACTGTTGGGCGTCACTCTAATTCCCATTCTTTTATTCGGGATCGTGATCATATTGTGCAGTTGCAACCGACTGGCGAAATCCGTCCATCAAGAAGTGGAATCCGGGTTGAAAAATGTGGCGCAGTCAGCGGCCTATATTTTTGAAAAAGAGTTTCCGGGAGAGTACCAGCAAAATTCTGGGAGTACAGGGATATTTAAGGGGGACAGGAAGACAGAGGAGGCGGCAGAGATTCTGGAGACATTAAAAGAGATTTCCGGTGCAGATATAAGCATTTTTTATCAAGACACCCGTGTCGTTACCACGATTCTCAACAAAGAGAATAAGCCGATTGTAGGATCCAAAGCAAATGCCGTGATTATCAGAGATGTATATAAAGGAGAAACAGAGCGCTTTTATGCTGAGACAAGTATCAATGGCCAAGATTATTTTGCGTATTATTGTCCCATGTATGATTCCCAGAAAAAGTGTACCGGCATGATATTTGCAGGAAAACCGTCCTACTATGTCAGAGAGATTGTGCTACAGGGAGTGCTTCCCATCGTGACGATTATTATTTTAGCGGTGTTAGCTATGAGTGTGATTATGTGGCAGTATTCGGAGCGGTTGACCGGGGCGATGAGGAACCTTCAGACATTTCTTATGAAGGTGGAACGGGGAGATTTTACAGCGGAGCTAGGAGAGGTCGTGGAACAACGAAAGGATGAGCTGGGGAGGATTGGAAAATCCGCTGTGCAGATGCAGTGTGCGCTGCGGGAGCTGGTAGAACGGGATTCACTCACGGGGTTATATAATCGCCATTACGGTGAAAACTGGCTTAAAAAGGTGATAGATGGTGCGAAGGAAAGGAACTCTGCATTTTCTGTGGCGATCGCAGACATCGATTTTTTTAAAAAATTTAATGATAATTATGGACATGACTGTGGGGATCTGGTGCTGCGGAAGGTGTCAAATATTATGAGGAAAAATATGAAAAAGCAGGGGTGCGCCGCCAGATGGGGCGGGGAAGAATTTCTTCTCGTTTTTTCCGAGAAGGGATTGGATACATCATTAGAAGAAGCCGAAAAGATTTCGGAAAAGATACGAAAACTTAGGATTCCTTATGGGGATAAAGAACTAGGGGTAACGGTAACCATAGGTATCATAGAGGGGAATCCAAAAAGAAATATGGATGAATTGATCAAAGCAGCGGATCAGGCACTTTATGAAGGAAAGGAAAGCGGCAGGGACCGCGTGCAGGTGGGGGTTGTGAAAGTAGCTGCACCTCCCTGTTAAATGAATTGAAAACCATTTGCAAATATGATATCATAGAGTTTAGACGATGTAGATTATAAAAAATGCTTGTAAACGGGCAATGAGAGGAAGGTGCATATGAGAAGAGTAGCTTTTTTGACCAGTGGCGGAGACTGCCAGGCACTGAACGCAACGATGCGGGGAGTGGCAAAGACTCTTTATGAGGCGGATAAGGATGTGGAGATTCTGGGTATTTTAGAAGGGTACAAGGGTCTCATGTATGAAAAATACGTGAAAATGAAACCGTCTGATTTCTCAGGGATTCTAACGGAAGGCGGGACGATTCTCGGATCTTCCAGACAGCCGTTTAAACATATGAGAAAGCCAGATGCCAATGGCATGGATAAAGTACTTGCTATGAAAAATACCTATCAAAAACTAAAATTGGATTGTCTTGTCATATTGGGGGGCAATGGAACACAGAAGACAGCAAACCTTCTGCGAGAAGAAGGACTGAATGTTGTAGGACTGCCTAAGACCATTGACAACGATATCTGGGGTACAGATATGACCTTTGGTTTCCAGAGTGCAGTGGATATAGCGACAAACTGCATTGATTGTATTCATACTACAGCGTATTCTCATGGCAGGGTGTTTATTGTGGAAGTAATGGGACATAAGGTAGGTTGGCTCACACTTCATGCTGGTATCGCAGGTGGGGCAGACGTGATCCTGCTCCCAGAGATTCCCTATGACATTGATTCTGTTATATCAGCCATCGAAAAGAGAACAGAGGCGGGAAAACGATTTTCTATTCTTGCCGTGGCAGAGGGAGCTATTTCCAAAGAAGATGCTGCTCTTTCCAAAAAAGAATATAAAGAGAAATTAAAGAATAATCCATATCCAAGTATTTCCTACAAAATCGGAGCGGAGATTCAGGAGCGGACCGGGCAGGAGATTCGGATTACGGTGCCGGGACATACCCAGCGGGGAGGAAGTCCGTGTGCTTATGACCGGGTGATTTCTAGTCGGCTCGGAGCAGCGGCAGCAGATCTGATTCTAGAGGGAAAATATGGTTATATGGTAGGTTTTAAAGGAAATGAGATCGTTCCTGTGCCTTTGAGTGAAGTGGCGGGGAAATTGAAAATGGTAGATCCAGATTCATCGATCATTCAAGAAGCAAAAAATCTTGGCATCTGTTTTGGTGATTAAACAGACTGGAAAAATGTGAGGAGGAGACAAGGCATGTCTTATCAGGCGCTGTACCGCAAATTCAGACCGGACAATTTTGAGGAGGTAAAGGGACAGGATCATATCGTAACCACTCTAAAGAACCAGATCCGATCCGACCATGTTGGACATGCCTATCTGTTCTGTGGAACCCGGGGAACCGGAAAGACGACGGTGGCAAAGATATTTGCCAAGGCAGTAAACTGTGAAAACCCTGGGGAAAAGGGACCTTGTGGTGAGTGTGATATGTGTCAGGCGATCGCGGCGGGAAATTCCATGAATGTGGTGGAGATGGATGCAGCATCCAATAATAAAGTAGACGATATCCGCCAGGTGATCGAAGAGGTTCAGTATTCTCCGGCACAGGGCAGGTATAAAGTATATATTATTGACGAAGTGCATATGCTTACCACAAGTGCATTTAATGCGCTCTTAAAGACATTGGAGGAGCCGCCCTCTTATCTGATCTTTATACTGGCGACGACGGAAGTTCATAAAATTCCCATGACTATTCTGTCTCGGTGCCAGAGATATGATTTTAAGAGAATTTCAGTGGAGACCATCGCTGCGAGACTGAGAGAGTTGTTAGATCAGGAGGAGATCGCAGCAGAGGAACGGGCTCTGACGTATATCGCCAAACTTGCTGACGGCGCCCTGCGAGATGGTCTGAGCCTTCTGGAGCAGTGCATCTCCTTTTATTTTGGTGAGGAACTGACTTATGAAAAAGTCCTCAAAGTGCTGGGAGCTGTGGACAATGAGGTATATGCCTCCTTTACGGGAGCGCTGGCGGCGGGAAACGTGGCTGGAATGATGCAGATCATTGATGAGATCATATCCGCGGGAAAGGATCTGGCACGGTTTTGTGACGAGCTGATCTGGTATATGAGAAATCTGATGATCGTAAAGAGCACAGAGCATCCGGAGGAAATCATAGATATGTCTCAGGAGAATCTGCACACCCTGATCGGGACGGCGAAGGAACTGGAGCTGGATATGATCTTCCGCTACATCCGGGTACTGTCTGATGTGGAAAATCAGATGAAATATTCCGATCAGAAAAGAGTACTGTTTGAGGTGGCGTTGATTCGGCTTAGCCGGCCGGAGATGGAGAAGGATTATGAATCCATCGTGAACCGGATTCATAATATAGAAGAGAAGCTGGAACATGGGCTTGTGGCGACACAGACGGTACAGAACTTACAACCAACACCTGCAACGCCTGACAATAACGCAGTAGAAGTCCCCTCGAAGAAGATTCTGGAGAGTGCGGTTCCGGCCGAGGTGAAATCTCTGGTGGGAAACTGGCATCAAGTTCTGAATCAACTGGACCCGGTCAGCAAAAACATGCTGAATCATGTGACTCTGACAGTAGATGATGCTGGTGCGTTGGTAATCGCCTTTTCAGAAGATACAGCATATGCGTATTTTACAGGAGAAGAGGACCACAAAGAGAAGCTGTGTCATGTGGCAGAGAAACTTATTAGAAAGAGTATAAACATTGAATTTCGTCTAGTGGCAGATCAGAGAGAATACGACGCGCTTCCTGAATTGAGAGGGTTGTTTGCGGACAGTGATATTGAGATCGAGGCTATGGACTAAAAAATAAAAGATTCAAATTGAAAGGAAGACAACAATGGCTAGACGTGGTGGATTCCAGGGAGGAATGCCTGGAAATATGAACAATCTTATGAAGCAGGCGCAGAAAATGCAGCGCCAGATGGAAGAGCAACAGAAAGAAATGGAAGATAAAGAATTTGAAGCGACTGCCGGCGGTGGCGCTGTGACTGTAAAAGTCTCCGGAAAAAAGGAGGTTCTTTCTGTGAAACTCTCGGAGGAGGTCGTGGACCCAGATGATATTGAGATGCTGGAAGATTTGATCGTGGCAGCCACCAATGAGGCTCTGCGTAAGATGGAAGCAGATAATGCAAAGGCGATGGAGGCACTTACTGGCGGTCTAAATCTGGGCGGAGGATTTCCATTCTGATGAATTACTACTCGGAGTCAATCAATCAGTTGATTGAAGAATTGGCACAGTTGCCAAGTATAGGTGCGAAATCGGCGCAGCGCCTCGCTTTTCATATCATAAACATGCCGGAGGAACGGGCCGAGAGACTATCGTCTGTCATTCTCTCAGCGAAAAAGAATGTACGGTATTGTAAAGAGTGTTTTACCCTGACTGACAGTGAGATCTGTCCTATCTGTGCAAATCCCAAGCGGGATAAGAAAACCATTATGGTGGTAGAGGATACGAGAGATCTTATCGCTTATGAGAAGACTGGGCAGTATGAGGGGGTATATCATGTGCTTCACGGAGCCATCAATCCGACGCTGGGAGTGACACCGGCAGACATCCGCCTAAAGGAACTGATGCAGCGCCTTCAGACGGATGTGGATGAAGTTATCATCGCCACCAATTCAACTTTGGAGGGAGAGGCTACGGCGATGTATATCAGTAAACTTTTGAAGCCGGCTGGTATCAAGGTGACCCGAATCGCCAGCGGAGTGCCGGTGGGCGGTGATTTGGAATATATTGATGAAGTGACATTATTCCGCGCGCTGCAGGGCAGGACTGAGCTTTGAATGGCTTGAGGAGGACGAGGCGTATTCCCGAATCAAGCTACGGTTCAGTCCGCGGTAGATGAAATCTGCCAAGCGCATGACAAGATTCAGTCTGGTGGTCTGTAGAAGCATCTGTCCACCAAACCCTGACAGGTTGACGATGCCAGTGATAAACAGATCTCCCACAGAGGGAAGTTCTTTGGAGACTCCCACACCAGGGGCGAGAGATCCCTCCCCCACGGTGATGTAACCGACGTGCTCCGCGATGCCAAGAGAAGCATCAACGGCGATGATTACGGGGTTTCTGTGATTTTTTCTTATAAATTCAAGAGCATCTTCCAGATTTTTGGCATGGACTGGATTTTCCAGAGTGCCATAAAGATGGAAGTTTTTTTGGTGCATAGCAAGAAAATGTCCGACGATAGGCCCCAGTGAGTCCCCGGTTGCCCGGTCGGAGCCGATACATACAATTACAGTTTCTCTATTTGAAATATCATGTTTTCTCATTAAAATAGACAAAGTTCTAGAAAATTCACTTAATGCGTGCCGGTCGGCAGGATTAAAATAATAAATCATTTGCGTACTCCCTTTCTAAATGGACATGCCGCTACGACGGCACTACCATGATAACTGCTTATCTAAGAAAAGTATTGGCAGATAAACGAAAAATACTCATGAAAAATAAAAAATCTGATTTTCTTTTCAGAATGCGACAAAAATTTTATTTTCCTTGTTTTATAATGAGAGCAAAACCAATAAAACGGAGGGAAATCATGGACTGGAAAGCACCAAAAAGCGTACGTCAGATAGGTGATACAAAAGGGAAGACAAAGATATATGTAGAGGACTATGTGATGTCTTTTGCCAGAAGGATGTCTAAAGAGAGAAAAGGTACAGAGTTGGGCGGTGTGCTTCTGGGACATCGTTTTTATCATGCCAGAGAAAAGGTATTTCTAATATCGGGAATGGTCTCCATCAAGGACTTTCATAAGCGGGATAGTGATACATTCTCACAGGAAATGTGGACAGGCATCTATACGGATATTAAAGAGAATTTCACAGATCTGGACATCGTGGGCTGGTACTACTCTGGAAAGGGACAGAGCAGGGATGGGATGGACAGACTTCTGGAGATACATCGGCGGAATTTTTCGGAGGGGGATAAGCTACTATATATATATGAAGAAAATGGAGCGAGAGACGACTTCTACCTCTATGAAAATAGTAGCTTTTGCCGCCAGGAGGGATACTACATATATTATGAAAAAAATCCTGAGATGCGCAATTATATGATGGAGGAAGCAAATCGGTTCGTGCATATTGTGGAGCAGGAGGATGACCGGGTGCTTCGGAATATCCGGGGAGTTCTCCGGGAAAATGAGGAAAAGAAAAAGCAAGAAGAGGGAAAATGGACCTATGGACTGGCTGCGATGGTGGTTGTGCTAGGACTGGCTCTAGGAGTGGTAGCTTGGGGAAATAAAAACGGCCTTACCGAATTAAAAAATCAGATCACGGGGCTTCAAACCGCTGTGCTGGGGGGCAAAGATAAGGATAAAAAGACCACAGTAGAGACCATCGGCAGCGGTGTAGTCAGTGGCAATGCGGTAGCAGGGACGAGCAGTGCTGCAGTTTCTGGAACGGCCGCTGTTCCAGAGGTGCCAGCAGCGGCAGTCTCCCAGGGCGGAATAGAAGGAGGCCAGCCGCCGCAATAGCCGTATATGGTAGAATCCGATTGAAAAAAAAGATTTCATATGGTATACTGTCGAATAGATGATGTTTTGGATATCGGGAACGGGGTGAAGCTGGCAGATGTATGATTTTTCGGAAAAGGATTTTGAAGATGAGAGAAAGAAAAAAAAGAGACGCCGGTTCCGGTTGCTGGTTATTTTCATAGGGGCGGCGCTGGTTATAGGAATTGCGGCGATCGTTACCGTATCCTATTATTACATGAACCGATCTTTTTCTGGGTATGATGTGGTGAGTGAGGTTGCCAGAGCAGACAGCAACAATGTGACCTATCGTTCCTTTCAAAATAAACTTTTGAAGTACAGCCGTGATGGGATCTCCCTTCTCGATGGAAATGGAAAGACATTGTGGAACGGCGGATATGAGATGGAAAATCCCATGGTAGATGTATGTGGGGATTATGTGGCTGTGGCGGATATCGGCGCCAAGAAATTTTATGTGTACAATGGCAAGGATTCGGGTGTGGATATGGAGATGGCTTTTCCTATTGGGCGTCTGAAGGTGGCAGCCAACGGAAAGGTGGCGGTGCTGCTCCACGATGAGGATTCGGATGTGATCAATATATACGATCCCTATAATACGGTAGAGCCATTGATGGTAGAGGTGCCCACCAATGTGACGGACAATGGCTATCCACTGGATTTTGATATTTCTCCAGATGGTGACAGCTTGGTGGCTGCTTATATGCTTGCTGACGGAGGCATGGAAAATAAAGTCTGTTTTTATAATTTTACTGAAGTCGGTCAAGACCAGAATACTCTTGTAGGTGGAAAATCTTTTGAAAAGAATATGATATCCTGCATCAAATTTATTGCAGAGGATGAGGTAGCTATCTTTTATGAAAATGGTTTTTCCTTTTTTGAAAATATGAAAAAGCCGGAGATGGTATTTGAAAAAACCTTTGAGAAAGACATCAAAAGCCTGGCATACGATGAAGATCATATTTTAGTGCTTACGGGAAATGCCGGAAGTACAGAAGACCAGTTTGCACATCTCTTTTCTTTTCGGGGGAAGGAAGAGATGTCAGAAAAGATTGGCTATAAATATACGAATATTATAATGGCAGATCAAGAAATTATTTTCACAGATGATCAGAGCTGTCATATATTGAGGAAGAATGGAAAAGATAAGTTTTCCTTTGATTTTGGAAAGAAATATGAATACTTTTTTCCTGCGCAGAGCGACAACCAGTACTTTCTTTTGGATGGGACAACGATCAAGAAGATAAAAATCGCCTGATCGCTGCGGGGAAATGAAAGGAGAAAGGGCATATGTCAGTAGAATTGCAAGGACGGGTGCTAGAAATATTTTTATTAGTGGTCATACTTTGCTGTATTTTGATCGGAGCCAAACATGGATTGCTTCTCAGCCTGTACCATGTGATTAAAAATCTGCTTATTATCGCCGCAACCATCGGTATTGCACCGGTTGTTGCGAAGCGGCTTCCCGACACGCTTACAGCGAGGGAAGGGATTGGATATATCATAGCGCTTTTGGTGGCCATTATCGTATTCAATATCATTGACCATTTGCTACAGATTATTGGTGATACACCCATTCTTGGAGGGCTGAATAAGTTGGGGGGCGCGCTATTTGGTATTATCACAGGTTTTTTTGTTGTTTGGAGTATATTGGCGCTACTGGGAGCATTACAAGAATATGAATGGGTTGGAGAGATTGTCAAGGCAGCCAGAGGCAGTGACAGAGTGATGTGGTTTCAAAAATGCAACCCGATTCCAAATTTTTTGAAACAGTTTGATTTCCCAATGATATAATGGAAATTTCATCATAAATCTAAAAAACACCCTTGACAAACGCGTGCAAGGGTGTTATCTTTAATTTAGTCAATGATTAGCACTCGATATTGTTGAGTGCTAACAAAGGAAGTGATTACATGGTATTGGATGAGCGGAAGCAGAAGATTCTGGAAGCGATCATCCATAATTACATGGAGAGCGGGGAGCCGGTTGGTTCACGAACTGTTTCCAAGTATACGGATCTGAATCTGAGTTCCGCGACGATCCGAAATGAGATGGCAGATCTGGAGGAAATGGGATATATTCTCCAGCCCCATACTTCAGCGGGAAGGATTCCTTCAGACAAAGCATATCGTCTTTATGTAGACACAGTTCTGAAAAATAAAGAAAAAGAAGTAGACGATATGAAGGGAGTGCTGATCGAGAAGGCGGATAAGATTGATCTGCTTTTGAAACAGGTGGCGAAGCTGCTTGCTGAGAATACGAATTATACCACCATGGTTTCCAAACCGAGATATGAACATAAGAAGATTAAGTTTATTCAACTGAATCAGATATCTGACGTACAGCTTCTTGTCATTGTTGTTCTGGATAATAACCATGTAAATAACAAGTTTATTGATTTGGCATACCCGATTGACGATAATATTGTCTCACAGTTGAATTTCCTGATAAATGCAGCCTTAAACGGTCTGGATGTGACAGAGATCAATCTGGCGATCATGCAGGACATCAAAGAGAAGGCAGGAGAATACGGGGATCTTGCTTCTAGTATTCTCGACTGCGTTGGAGAGGCGCTGAAGGATGAGGAAACATCAGAGATTTATACATCCGGTGCTACCAATATTTTGAAATATCCAGAACTCAGTGATAAAGAGAAGATGGTAGAATTATTATCCACTTTTGAGGAAAAGCAGAGACTGGAAGCGTGGGTCAACGATGAGGCAGATCCAGAAGAACATGGGATTCAGGTATATATTGGTGACGAATCGCCAGTGGAAGCCATGAAAAACTGTTCTGTGGTGACCGCTACTTATAAGATCAAAGAAGGCGTTTATGGAAAGATCGGAATCGTTGGACCGAAACGTATGGATTATGAGAAGGTGGTCGGGACTCTGGAGAACTGTATGCAGCAGTTGGATGATATTTTTAAAGCTAAGGAATAGATAGATGGAAAGGCGGTAGAGAACGTGGAAGAAGAAAAGGTAAACGAGCAGATAGACAACGAGAACGATACAGAAGAGATCGCTGCGGAAGAAAAGGCAGAGGATATCCAAAAGGAAGAGGATATGACTTCTGGCGGGGAGACGGCGCCGGAATCAGAGGAAAAAAAAGATTCCAAAGCTTCGACAAAGGAAAAAAAGAAAAAGAGAAAAGATAAAAAAGATGAAAAAATCGAAGAATTAAATGATCGACTTCTGCGAAATATGGCAGAGTTTGAGAATTTTAGAAACCGCTCAGAAAAGGAAAAAACATTGATGTTTGAGATCGGTGCCAAGTCCGTGGTTGAAAAAATTCTTCCCGTGGTGGATAATTTTGAACGAGGTCTGGGGGCAGTTACGGAAGAGGAAAAAGAGAATGCCTTTGTCAAAGGTATGGAAGCGGTATATAAGCAGTTTTCCACGGTGCTTGAAGAGATTGGGGTTGTCCCCATCGAAGCAGTGGGAAAAGAATTTGATCCCAATTTACACAATGCAGTGATGCATGATGAGGATGACTCCATGGAAGCCAACATTATCTCTGAAGAATTCCAGAAGGGATATATGTACAAGGAGAGTGTGGTAAGACATTCCATGGTCAAGGTGGTTAATTAGGCCACATTGAAAAGCGTTATTTTATATCATTCATATAAATTTTAAGAAATAAAAGGAGAGATTATCATGAGTAAGATTATCGGTATTGACTTAGGTACAACCAACAGCTGTGTTGCAGTGATGGAAGGTGGTAAACCTGTAGTAATCGCCAATGCAGAGGGCGCCAGGACCACACCGTCTGTTGTGGCATTTACAAAGAATGGAGAGCGTCTGATCGGTGAGCCGGCAAAACGTCAGGCAGTTACCAATGCAGACAATACCATTTCTTCTATTAAAAGACATATGGGTACGGATTACCGTGCAGCAGTTGACGATAAGAAATATTCTCCGCAGGAAATATCTGCTATGATTCTCCAGAAGTTAAAATCTGATGCTGAGAATTATCTAGGGGGAGAAAAGGTAACAGAGGCAGTGATCACGGTTCCGGCATATTTTAATGATGCACAGCGTCAGGCGACAAAGGATGCAGGAAAGATTGCTGGCCTTGATGTAAAACGTATCATCAATGAGCCGACAGCAGCGGCCCTTGCCTATGGACTTGACAACGAGGGAGAGCAGAAGATCATGGTATACGACCTGGGCGGAGGTACCTTTGACGTATCCATTATCGAGATCGGTGACGGAGTTATCGAAGTATTGTCTACATCTGGGGACAACCGTCTCGGTGGTGATGATTTTGATAATAAGCTCTGCGATTATATGGTAAATGAGTTTAAGAATACAGAAGGAATTGATCTCTCTGGCGATAAGATGGCGATGCAGCGTCTGAAAGAGGCAGCAGAGAAAGCGAAAAAAGAACTTTCTTCGGCTACTACCACCAACATCAATCTACCGTTTATTACCGCTACGGCTGAGGGACCGAAGCACTTTGATATGAACCTCACTCGTGCCAAATTTGACGAACTGACCGCAGATCTTGTGGAGAGAACAGCCACACCTGTAACCAATGCGTTGAAGGACGCAGGAATTAGTGCTTCTGAGCTTGGTAAAGTACTCTTGGTAGGTGGTTCTACTCGAATCCCAGCAGTACAGGATAAGGTGAAACAGCTTACAGGCCATGAGCCGAATAAGTCTCTGAATCCAGATGAGTGTGTGGCACTGGGAGCTTCCATTCAGGGTGGTAAACTGGCAGGAGATACTGGTGCAGGAGATATCCTTCTTCTGGACGTAACACCGCTTTCACTGGCGATCGAGACTATGGGTGGAGTCGCTACAAAGCTCATCGAGAGAAATACAACGATTCCTACGAAGAAAAGTCAGATTTTCTCCACCGCGGCAGATAATCAGACCGCAGTTGATATCAATGTGGTACAGGGAGAGAGACAGTTTGCCAGAGACAACAAATCACTGGGACAGTTTAGATTGGATGGAATTCCACCGGCTATGCGTGGAGTACCTCAGATCGAAGTTACTTTTGATATCGATGCCAATGGTATCGTAAACGTATCCGCAAAGGACTTGGGAACAGGAAAAGAACAGCACATCACCATTACAGCGGGTTCCAACTTATCGGATGATGAGATCGATAAGGCAGTGAAAGAAGCTGCGGAGTTTGAAGCCCAGGATAAAAAGCGCAAGGAAGGTATTGATGTGCGCAATGAGGCGGATAGTATGGTATTCCAGACCGAGAAGGCATTGAATGATGTTGGAGAAGGTGTGGATGCCACAGAAAAGGAAAAGGTTCAGGCAGAGATTGAGAAGGTAAAGGCGATCCTTGAGAGGACGCAGGCAGAATCCATGTCGGATGCGGAAATCGATGAGCTGAAGGCAGCTAAGGAATCACTGATGAACAGCGCACAGCAAGTGTTTGCAAAGGTTTATGAGCAGGCACAGCAGGCAGCAGGCGGAGCTCAGGGTGCAGGACCTGATATGGGAGCGGCTGCCGGAGCAGGTCAGCCGGATAACGGCGGAGACGACGTTGTGGATGGAGATTTCAGAGAACTGTAAAATTGGGCTGATAATATGGAACTGGGGCTCGTGCTGTTGTATTGGCACGAGTCAAAGTTCTTTGTTTTGGAGGAGAGAAAATGGCTGAGAAACGTGATTACTATGAAGTGCTAGGCGTCGACCGGAATGCTGGCGACGGCGAATTAAAAAGTGCTTATCGTAAGCTGGCGAAAAAATATCATCCTGATACAAATCCAGGGAATGCCGAGGCAGAGGCAAAGTTCAAGGAGGCTTCGGAGGCGTATGCGGTACTGAGTGATTCGGAAAAGAGAAGGCAGTATGACCAGTTTGGACACGCGGCATTTGAAAATGGCGGTGGAGCTGGCGGTTTTGACTTTTCTGGTATGGATATGGGAGATATCTTCGGGGATATCTTTGGAGATTTTTTTGGCGGTGGAAGGCGTCGTGATCCCAATGCACCTACCAGGGGAGCCAATCTTCGTGCTCAGGTAAGGATCACTCTGGAGGAAGCCTGTTTCGGTGTAGATAAGGAACTGGAGCTAAATTTAAAAGATGAATGTAGCACTTGTCATGGAACAGGGGCTAAACCAGGAACTACGCCGGAGACCTGTGCTACCTGTGGTGGTAAGGGACAGGTGGTTACAACGCAGAAATCCCTGTTTGGTATGGTACAAAATGTGACGACATGTCCTCATTGTCATGGTTCCGGAAAGGTGATCAAAGATAAATGTGGAGAATGCCATGGAACGGGTTATACATCAAGCCGCAAAAAAATTCAGGTATCGATACCAGCCGGGATCGACCATGGCCAGAGCGTTCGTATCCGCGGGAAGGGAGAGCCTGGAACCAATGGTGGTGCAAGAGGAGATTTACTGGTAGAGGTATTTGTGGAGCGTAATCCAGACTTTGAGAGACGTGATTATGATATTTTCTCTACCGTTAAGATATCTTATCCTAAGGCGGTGTTGGGAGGAGAGATTGTAGTAAAAACCATCGATGGCGAAGTGGCTTATACTGTGAAAGCAGGAACTCAGAATGGAACGAGAGTAAGACTGAGAGGCAAGGGAGTTCCTTCTCTCAGAAACAAAAAGCTTCGAGGAAATCACTATGTAGATATTGTGGTTGATGTTCCCACAACGGTAAGTAAGGAGCAGAAGAAGCTGTTACAGCAGCTAGAAGACAGCTTCAACGAAAAGGATGGGAAAAAGCATAAGAGACGTTGAATACGTCTATATGAGATAAATATGTTGCGGTGAAAAACTGCACTGAGCACAGGGTCTATGAACCGTGTATTTGTTGTGAGAGATCAGCAGATACGCGGTTTTTTATATCTATCAAGAAGGCAAAGACTGTGAGAGTTACACAGCACAGAGTGTTTGGGCACATAATCTTCTTTTATTGTTTAAAAAAACAGACATCTTCCAAAGAAGATGTCTGTTAAAAACTCAATCATAACAAATTATGCTACAGTGAATTTCGCTTTCAATACTGTAATTTCATCACCTGTCTGATATGGACAATTGTCTTTCAGGTTCGGGATGTAGAACATGATTGGGTAGTTGATGTTGGTATCAGGATCCTTGTCGCCGTTCATAGCGTTCTTAGGAATGGTGTAGCTAAAGTTGTATGTATAGGTCTTACCCTTCTTAATCTTACCTTCTTTAACTACGGCACCTTTATGTGACTTGTTCTTCTTTACAGAAGCAAGGCTCCATTTCTGATTTGCTTTCTTTGCGATCTGAGTACGAAGCTTAGAGTCAATTACATGGTAAGCAAATGGATAAGAAGCAGCTCCACCAGATGTATAATTGAAGCAGAATCCGAGCTCGGCAAGGTCATTCTTACCAGAGTTCTTAACTGTTACAGAGATATTGATCTTCTTTCCTCTAAAGTCTTTTCCGCCGTTTGCTGGATCATAGAATACAGCGCGGCAAAGCCACATGCTGAAGCTGTCATACTTAAATGTGCTGTAAGGACATTTTACTGGTGCTGCAAAAGACTCACCGGTCTCAGAATTGGATCCAGTCTCCTTTGCAAGATCATAAATAACAGTACCAGATTTAGCTGCTTTAACGGTTACTTTACAATTAAGTTTTTTACTTCCCACTTTAGCTGTAATTGTACAACTACCTGCTCCTGTTGCTGTTACAGTAGCAGATTTCCCTTTTCCTTTAACATTAGCTACCTGCTTATTGCTGGTTGACCATTTTGCTTTAGCGCCTGCTGTAAGTTTAGCATCTTTTCCACCTACTGTAAGAGTAAGTTTCTTCTTGTTCAACTTAGGAGCTGCGGAAGCTTCCGGTGCAGAAACGCTTGCGCAGGATACAGCTACTGCCATAATCAATGTTCCTGCTACGATTTTCTTTGAAACTTTTGAGAACATAAACATTCTTCCTCCTTTTTAATTTGCCTCCATATTTGTGAAAAATCACTAATAGGCAAAGCGATATTGTGAAGACATTATAACATTTTCATAAAGGGAATGCAAGTACTAATGGAAAATTAATATGGGAATTTTTACTTCTTCTTATGGAATATGCGTTTCTTTTTTCCCTTATTTTTTTCGTTCACTTTAGCTACGGCAGCTTCTTGTCTCGCCTTCTGAAAATTTCGAATGGTCTCGTCCAACTGTTTGAACCGGGCCTCTTCTGATTCCTCACGCTGTCTGACCAAATAGTCAATTTCCTTGCGCACATCCTCAGAAACCCTTGAGCTGATATGATCGCTAAGCTCTCTTGAATTTTCACTCATGGCATCTTTTATGATATTAGTAAGTATAGACTTAAATTGTGTCATTTTGTCGCCATGTTGTGCATCATCATTTGTTTTTATTCCACTTTGTCCGGAGGGACTGACTGCTGTGTCAGAGACTTGTCCCGAAGATGGAATCTGGCTCTTGATATCTTTGAGAGAGATATGATTTGCCTTGAGATTTTGTATGGATTTAAAAATCTTCAGGTCGTCGTCTGTATATATGCGGTGTCCCATGGAGTTGCGTGTAATGTTAAGGCAAAGCTCGTCCTCCCAGTAGCGTAATACATGGGGTTCCACGTTCATGAGCTTGGCGGCTTCCGATATGGAGTAGCATAACTGTACTGGTTCTTTCATAAAATAAAATCAGTCCTTTCCTTAATGTTCTATTTAAGTATAGCATTAAGGATAAGGACTTCAAGTAGTGGTCCGCATATTTTGCGAGATTCGTCCGACGGCTTTCGCCGTGATATGACAAAATAGGGAATAAAACTGCTAATTTGTCTCAAGATTGGCAAATTTCGTGTATTCTGCCAGCCATTTTAGTTTGATGGTGCAGGTGGGACCGTTTCGTTGTTTTCCAATGATGATCTCCGTCACACCTTTTTCTTCAGAATCTTTGTGGTAATATTCATCCCGGTAAATAAACATAACAACATCGGCGTCCTGTTCGATGGCACCGGATTCACGGAGATCGGAAAGCATGGGGCGTTTGTCTTCCCGGCTCTCTACTGCTCGGCTCAACTGGGAGAGAGCGATGACCGGACAGTCAATCTCTCTTGCCAGTGCTTTGAGGGAGCGGGAAATATCGGAGATCTCCTGTTGGCGGGATTCATTTTTCCGGCTTCCTGAGCCTGACATCAGTTGCAGGTAGTCGATAATCACCAATCCGAGATTGTTTTCGAGTTTAAGCTTTCGGCATTTTGAGCGCAGTTGTGCAATACTGATGCCGGGTGTATCGTCGATAACGAGAGGGGATTCTCCGAGGAGAATCGTACTTTCTGTAAGCTTTCCCCATTCCTCATCTGCCAGGTTTCCCACACGTATATGCTGGGAATCTACCTTTGAGTTCATGGAGATCAGTCGTTTTGCCAGTTGGACTCTTGACATCTCCAGGCTGAAAATAGCTGTGGAAACGTTGTTTTTTATGGCGACGGTCTCTGCGATGTTCAGGACAAATGCCGTCTTCCCCATGGAAGGACGGGCGGCGATTAGAATTAGATCGGATTTTTGCAGTCCCGCAGTCCTGGCATCCAGATCATAAAAGCCTGTGGATATGCCAGTTACCGCCCCCACCGTTTTGGCGGCATTCTGGATGCTTTCGAGAGTCTCCAATGCTACCTGGCGAATGGGGACAAAATCACTGGTAGAACGATTCTGTACCACGTCGAAAATCTGTTTTTCTGTCTGTTCGAGAAGCTGATCCAGATTTTCTGTATCCTGATAACATTCGTTGGTGATGGATTCGGATACCCGTATCAGCCTTCTGAGCACAGCTTTTTCCTTTACGATATCTGCATAATACTTGATATTGGCAGAGGTAGGAACAGAGGAAATGATGCCACTGATAAACTCGACACTGCATAACTCAACTGGAACTTCCTGCTCTTTCAATTTATTCTGCAGAGTAACCAGGTCTGCCGGTTTGCCTTCCTGATACAGAGTGATCATGGCGTGATACAGTGTTTTGAATTGAGGATTATAAAAATCCTCCGCCACTAAGATCTCAGAGGCGGTGATGATCGCCTCCTGATCCAGAAGCATGGCTCCGATCACAGATTGTTCTGCTTCTGTGCTGTGGGGAAGGATTCGCTTGATCATTTGTTCTTCCATGCTGGTCTCATTTCTCTTTTACAATTACTTTTAGTTCTGCTGTTACTTTTGGATGTAACTTTATCGGAACCGTAAAGCTGCCCACGTTTTTGATCGGTTCTGCGAGATGCATTTTCTTTTTATCCAGATCATAGCCAAGCTGCTCTTTTGCGGCAGCGGAAATTTCTTTTGTGGAGACAGAACCGAAAGCACGTCCGTCAGAACCAGCCTTGATGGAGAGAGTTACCGATTTTCCGGAAAGCTCTCCGGCAAGTGCTTTTGCCTTTTCCAAGTTCTCAGCAGCGATTTTTTCATCGTTCTGCTTCTGGAGCTTCAGATCATTGAGTGCTTTTGGAGTGGCCTCCAGACCAAGATTTTTCTTGAAAATAAAGTTTCTGGCATAGCCATCACTTACATTTACAACTTCACCCTTTTTTCCAAGGGATTTTACATCTTCTAAAAGTATTACTTTCATTGGAGTTCACCTTCTTCTTTCATTTTAGTCAATATATCTCGGATCACGGTCCGGCCATCTTGAAGGGTACGTCCCTCCAACTGTGCACCAGCGCTGGTGATATGCCCGCCGCCACCTAGCTTTTCCATGACGACTTGTACATTAAGTTCGTCGATGGATCGGGCGCTAATATATATTTTTCCGTCAAATTCCGTCAAGACAAAAGAAGCTTTGATACCGTCGATATCGAGAAGTTCGTTGGCGATCTTTGCCCCGACGATCGTTGGAGATTCACACTGGTTTGCATTACAGAGCGCAATGGCATAGCTTTTCATGAAAATTTCTGTGTTCTGGATTGCCTCTGCTTTCACCTTATATTCATCCAGATCGGCGCGGAAGAGTTTACGAATCCTCGTGATATCTGCCCCAGAACGGCGCAGGAACGCCACCGCTTCAAAAGTCCTCACACCAGGTTTGTTCATGAAATTATTTGTGTCCACCATGATACCCGAATACAATACATCGGCTTCGTAAGATTTGAGTCGTATTTCTTCCCCTACATACTGTAGGATTTCTGCCACCATTTCACAGGTTGAGGAGGCGAAGGGTTCTACATAGGACAGGGTAGGGTTTTCAAAGGATTCGCCTGCCTGACGATGGTGGTCGAAAACCACCAGGGAAGAGGCGAGATGTACCAGTTCCGGCTCGTCTGTGTAGGATGGAACATTTACGTCTACGATTACCAGAAGAGTTCCGCTGGTCATCAGTCCTTTGGCGCTGTCTCCGGTGATGAACAGATCGTCATCGTAATCCCCATTTTTCATGAGCATTGTTAGGACAGGACGCAGAGAGGATGTTACTTTATTTGTGACGATATGAGCTTTTTTTCCAAGTGCATTGGCGATACGGTAAATACCGATGGCGCTTCCCATGGCGTCCACATCCGGCAGTTGATGTCCCATAATGATGACTTGTTCCGCTGCTTCGATGGATTCCCGGAGAGCATGTGCTTTGACCCTCGCCTTGACCCGGGTATTTTTTTCCTTTTGGATACTTTTCCCGCCATAATAGAGAATGTTGTCCTTTGTTTTTATCACAACCTGATCCCCGCCTCTGGCAAGAGCCAGGTCAATGGCACTGCGGGAGTATTCTTGGCGCTTCTTGTAGGTGTCCGCCTGAATGCCGATTCCCATGCTTATGGTGATGGATACGTCATCCCCCACATTTACGTTTCGGATCTCATCCAAAAGAGAGAATTTATCATTTTGAAGCTCAGACAGGTATTTGTGGCGGAACAGAAAAATATATTTGTCCTTTTCCAGTTTTTTTGTAATGGCATCGATCCGCATCATATATTTATTGATCTTACGGTCGATCAGTGCCACCAAAAGGGCACGACGGACTTCATCAATCGGCTCCAAGGATTCATCATAGTTATCAATATAGAGCAGACCTACATCCAGTCGTTGTTCGTTATTTTCCTTCATGTAACGGATGATCTCAGTCTCGTCAAAAATGTAGAACACATAGAAGTTGTCTCCCAGCCCCATGGTAGCAGCATCTTCTGCAATATTTTTTGTGGTGTCAGCCACATTTACTTTTTGGATCACCGCCTTAAAATATTCATTTTCTGTATGAAAGTGAATCTCTGAGTTTTCTGTGGTACTTTTTGGAAAAGTGTCAACGGTTAGATTTGAGATCACAGAATCTATCGCAAATCGTTTTTTTGCACCCTCCGGGTAAAAAGTAGAAAGAAAACGCTTGTTGCACCAGAGACAGGAACCAGCCCAATCGGTGATCACAAGGGGAATCGCCAGATCGCCTGCCAATCGCTCGGCAGTCTGATTAAAACGAACGGCGTACTGTACGATGTCCCGAAGAAGTTCCCGGCGTTTAAAGTAAAATAGCAAGAATGCTAATATAATATAAAGAAGAACATATCCGGTCATCAGAGCACCGGCTTTTATACTCATCGTATAGATATGAATGTTCATGGCGAGCAGCAGTGGTGAAAGAAGCAGCGGCCATCTCAGGTAGGAACGTAATGTCCCCTGAATTCTATTTCCCTTCAATCCTTTCCCTCCATTCCCAAATCTGGCTATATAAAGTCATTATACCATCATTCAAAGGAAAAGGAAAGAAAAATAAATCCTTGAAACAACAAAAAAACACCACTGCACATACCTATTTTTTGGTGGGCAGTGGTATTTTCATATAAAAATTAGTTGAAAAGAGTTTTAAAATATTTTCTATTCTTCTATGTAGGTCTGTCTTCAAGTGCGTATAGCTATTTTTATATTACCCTTTACTGAAAAAGAGTTTTTAGAATATCCGTCTTACAAAGTTGTACAAACCATTTTTCCATGCTGAATGGTCATGACCGAAATCTACGGTATAATAAGCATGAGGTGTTCCATTTTTCGTAAGGGCATTATGGTAATTTAATGGAGCGTCGCCCACGGTAGTATCTTTCGTGCCTTTGCAGATCAAAATGTAGGTTCTGTCATTATATTCATCTGGAAGTTTTAAGGTGTCCTCCGTGAAAAGCCCATCATCCCCTTCGTGGTTATATGGAAGTACCCCGACAGCGGGCTCAAAGGCGCCGATATAGCCAAAGGTATCCGGCATGGTAAGTCCGATGTAAATTGATTCACGCCCTCCCATGGAGAGTCCGGCAATGGCAGTGTTTGCCCGTCCCTCAGCGATAGGATAATTGGCCTTCATGTAAGGCATCAGGTCATCTCGCAGGTCATTGATGAAGTTGTCAAATGCTTTAAAGTGTTCAACAGTAAACTGGTCATCTGGATCTTTCTTATCGTCGGCGCGGGCGCGGACATTTGGCATAACAACGATCATTTCAGGCGCCATCTCTTCGGCGATCAGATTTCCGATCACCTGGACCGGATTGCTGCCGAGCCATTCGGTGTGGTCGCCGCCAATTCCGTGAAGAAGATAAAGAACAGGATATTCATTCTCTTCGGAATAATTAGCGGGGAGAATTACGTTGGCGATACGTTTCGTTCCCGTTGTGGTGGAATTATAACTGATCTGACGCAGACTGCCATATGTCACACCACTTTTCTTCTGATCAAACCCTTTTGGAGTGTCGTAATTGTCATCCTCTTCTCTTGGGGGAAGAGTCGCGATCGGCGTCGGAGTTGGCTCTGGAGTTGGAGTAATCGTAGGTTCAGGTGATGCCGTGACATTTGCCGGTGGAGTATTTGTGACTGCCGGAGTTGAAGTCGCTGGCACCGCCGGTGTCGGTTTTGAAGATTGGATCGGTTTCGTCTTTTGTTTGATCTGAATCTGTACCGTCCCCAGGGATCTATTTTTCTTTTTGTATTTTTCTTTTACGGTGATTTTAACATTTCCCGCTTTTTTTGCCAGAACGACACCCTTTTTGGAAACGGATGCCAAGGCTTTTTTGTTGGATTTAAAACTGTATACAGCTTTTTTCTTTTTGTTTTTTATTTGAATTTGTTTCTTTTGTCCAACTGTTAATGTGATTTTTTTTGTCTTCAAGGCAGCTTTTTTAGCAGCATCAGAAACTGGCGCACTAATAAGTCCGATGACAAGGGAACCAAGTACCAGACCTGATAAAACGCGGGATGATTTTGTGTGTTTAATCATATGTAATCCTCCTATGGACGTTTTTCTTATTTATTAATCTTTAAAAATTATTATACAAAACACCAGACAAGGGCTCAATGATTAATTGCGCCCAAAACTTGATATATGTAGCAGTGAAGATTCGGGAGCCCGTTGTGCCAGTGTATTTAAACGAAGACCGTCACGATAAGGAAAAACATTTTGCGTCTGTTTCGGAACATTTTCTCTCTTTTCCCACAAAAAAATTCCGTCTGGTTCGATGGTGCACGACAACAATTATTTATGTCTGGCTAACATTCATCGGCCTGATCCAGAATCTCTGGCTGTTTCCGGTAGACAGAAGGGGACATCCCCTCACTTTTTTTAAACTGACGGCAAAAGTGCTCAATGCTGTTATAGCCACAGTGTTCACTGATCTCTTGTATACTGCTGCTGGTATGTGCCAAAAGAAATTTTGCCTGGTTGATTCGGCTGTTAATCACTTCGTTAATACATGTGGTATGAAAAAATTCTTTGTAAAATTTCTGCAGGGAGCGGGTGCTCAGATTTACAATAGAAGCCATTTTTTCGAGGGTCCAAGCTTCTTCTGGACATTGATAGATCAAATTTCTCAATTTGATAAATACATCCCGGTAGACAAAAGGGTCAGAGGACATGGCGTAATCATGCAGACGATGGAAAATAATGTGCATCAACTGTTCATTCACATAACTGGAACTGTTGTACTGCCAGTAGTTCTCGTTGGCGACCATCTGCCAGTAAGTGACATAGCAGCCAAAGTCTGGACATACGATGGGGATACCATAAGGCAGGAAATATTCTGTATAGAGGGCTTCGTTGCAGTTAAAGCGGATCCAGTTATAGATCAGTTCACCGGAAGCGGCATAGTAGTGGACGCGCTGGCCAGGTTTATACAGGATACAGGTATATTCTGGACAATGTTCCATGACCCCGTTCACCTCTATCTTTACAGGAACTTCAAAAAGCATAATTTCGTACTCCCCCGGACCGAAAACCAAATTATCCTCAAAGTCCTCAGCTTTATGGTCTTCCATCATGGCATAAATAATTTTGATCATAATTCCTCCCCCTTTCAAGATGATAATATATCAAAAATTATACACCAGGTTGCGGAATAAATCAAGTTTGTTTCGGGATAAATCATTGAAAAAACATTGCTTGCCATATATTATTAAAATTATATAAATTAATCACATATATATCAAGAAAGCGTTTCCTTTTTTGTTTCTTTTGATATATAAAACACAAACCTAAAGGAGGTATTTTTTATGACGAGGCGAATGGGAATGCGAGCAATATCCCTTTTGTCAGCTGCTGCACTGATGTGTGTCAGCGTATTCGCACCGGGAAATGGTCAGACGGCTGAGGCGGCCAAAAAAGCCAAGCTGAAGACGAAAAAGATTTCTGTGCAAGTTGGCAAAAAGAAGACGATTGTCATTAAAAACAAGGTGAAAAAAGCAAAATACACCTTTAAAAGTAAGAAGAAAAAGGTTGCATCTGTTACAAAGAAAGGTGTTGTAAAAGGCGTTAAGGCTGGAAAGACTACCATTGTTGTTACAGAGAAAAAAGGTAAGAAAAAACGTAAAGTAGGTACTGTTAAGGTTACAGTAACAAAAAAGAAAGTTCCTGTTGTTACACAAAAACCACCTGTAACAAATCCGCCGGCTCCTTCTACTCAGCCAGGAACACCGACAAATCCGCCAGCAGGAAATACAGACCAGCCAGGGACACCGACAAATCCGCCGGCAGATAAGACAGACGAGCCAGGAACATCGGCAGAGCCGACGGCAAGCCCGACAGCGAAACCACCGATTGATCCAAATGATTCGACATACGGTGTGACGTGGCCGGATCTGCCGCTGATCGAGAATTTTGAGAGCGCTGAAGATGCGGTGATCAAAAATAGCGATACAGCAGAAGGAAAGACGATTTACATGCCAGAAGGCGGACTTGACAACAGCGGATATGCGGTGATCAAGCAGAGCCAGTGGAGCGGTCCAGTAGTATTCCTGGATAACCGTCTTGGCAAGTCATCTGTGAAATATGTGGTTTCTGCTTATGTAAAGGCAGAAAGTGAAGCAGATAAATATAAAAAGGCGATCTTCTATGGAGGAAATACATACGACGACAGTGCTTACCTCGCAGAGAAATATGATACGATCGTCAGCCGGAAGCTGAATACAGAGTGGGAGCAGATCCTCAAAGTGATCACCGTTCCTGCTGGTAAATTCCGTGAAGTTCGTGTGATCTGTACGGCTGCTGATTTTGGCATTGATAAGATGGAAGCCAGAATATTGAAGGATGGGGAGCAGGAGCCAGTGATGACACCGGAGATTGAAGAACCGGCTCCGGAGGATGCTCTGACTGAGACCTTCACTATGACAGGTGATCAGCTTAAGCCATCTGATAAAGATGGGAATGCTTCCGGGACTTTAAAAGAAGACGGAAGTGTGGATCTGGAATCCGGCTGGAGATATTATGCTATCGCTTTTGATCATCCAGTTGATGTGTCGAAATTCTCAAGCGTTCAGTTTGAAGGAAGCATATCCGGTGACTATCGTATATGTTTCAAAGATAATGCTGGTACATTCTTCATAACCAGCCCGGAAAAGCCGGATGAATGGAATTATCCATCGGCATTTGACGGAAAAGGGGAATGGAAATTTGATGGCTCCGGTTATGCATATTTTCTGATTCTTGGTACGAAAGGAAGCGAGGGACCAACTGTGAACTTTAATCTTACTTCAATTACATTAAAGGGTGGAGATGCGCCGGTCAATACGGACGGATTGACTGAGGCGAATAAGCCGGTTGGAAACAACAATCCAATTGCATCCCAGCGTTTTATGGCAGATCCATTTGCCATCGAGTATGAGGGGACTGTCTATGTTTATGGAACCAATGACAGCCAGGCGATGATCATTGGTGAGGATGGAGAGATTCCAAAGAACAGTTATTCTCACATAAAAACACTGAACTGTTATTCATCCAAAGATATGGTGAACTGGACCGATGAGGGAATCATCCAGGTGGCTGGTAAGAACGGTCCTGCAAAATGGGCAGCAAACAGCTGGGCACCTGCGGTGACATATAAAAAGATCAATGGAAAAGATAAGTTCTTTATCTATTTTGCAGACAATGGAAGTGGTATCGGTGTACTTGAGGGAGATAGCCCGACAGGTCCATGGCGTGATCCGATCGGAAAACAGCTGATCAGCCGTGAGACGCCGAACTGTGGAGGAGCTGAAGTTCCTTGGTTGTTTGACCCAGCGGTATTTGTAGATGACGACGGACAGGGTTATCTGTATTTTGGTGGAATTGGTGAAGCAAAAGACAGAGACCATCCGAAATGTGCAAGAGTAGTTAAACTTGGTGACGATATGATCAGCCTGAAGGGTGATCCAGTTGAAATCGATGCACCGGCTATGTTTGAGGACTCTGGAATCAATAAGATCAACGGAAAATACTATTACAGCTACTGTACAAACTGGGATGGCGCAGATAAGCGTCCGGATACAAACAAGCTTGGTATTGCCAACATTGCTTATATGGTAAGTGACAATCCGATGGGACCGTGGTCTGAGGCAAAAGTAGTGCTGAAGAATCCAACATATTTCTTCCCGGATGTGCCAAGCAACGAATTTAACAACAACCATCACTGCATGCTGCAGAGAGGTGATAAGCTCTATATGTTCTATCATTCCCAGAAACCGGGAGTGGATATGGGACTTACACAGGGATACCGTACATCAGGAGTAGATATGGTGACGATCGATGCGGATGGAAACCTTACCGCTGAGATGACAACAACTGGTGTGGAGTCAACTCTTGACTTTAATCCGTATGCTATGGTAGAGGCTGAGACCTTTGCCTGGTCAGTTGGAACATCTACGATCGTAGGACCAAAGCAGGATAACAATCGAAATAACCGTGTTCTTTCTTCTATCGACTCTGGTGATTATGTTGGTCTTGAGAAAGTGGCATTTGGCACGGATGGAGCAAAGTCTCTTACAATGAGTATAGCGAATGCTGGTGAAACAGGAACTGTTGAGGTTTATATCGATAATATGGAAGCGGAAAACAAGGTTGGCGAACTTGCAGTTACATCAACTGGAAGTGATACAACATTCGCCGACATGTCAGTGAATTTCGCAGCTCCGATCACAGGAACACACAGATTGTTCTTTGTATTCAAAGCAGAGGGTATTCTGGTTGACACATGGAGATTTAGCAAAGAAATAGTACCAGGTCCTGCCGTATAATGAACGAATAGGATAAATTTAGAGGGAGATTCTTTTTCAAAGGATCTCCCTTTTTTATATTGGTTTACTTTTTTGGGATAGAAGATCGAGAAATCGGCACAGAAAAAGGGACATCCTGTCGGTGTCCCTTTGTTAGCTCGATGGCGCTAATTTGAACCCTGCCTCCGACTTGTGATTTTCCAATTTGCTACGTCAACGTCAATCAACGTACCTCCAGTACGTTTCATTCCGTTTCCTTGTAAATTGGAAAATCACAAGCGGAGGTCGAAGATTTCGGATTGTGATAGCAGCAAAATAGCTAGGCGCTTGAATGAGGTGATGTGGTGACATCATCGAATGAAAGCAACAACGCTATTTTGCTGCTAGCGCAGTACGAAACAGGGTTCAAATTGGCACCGTCGGGCTAAATCAGCTATTATTCAAATCAGTCTAATGTATATGGCATCAATGCTACGTGACGAGAACGTTTGATCGCTGCTGTAAGAGCGCGCTGATGTTTTGCACATGTACCGGTAATTCTTCTAGGAAGGATCTTACCTCTCTCGGACATGTATCTTTTCAGCTTGTTTGTATCTTTGTAATCGATATAATCGTGCTCTTTGTCAGCGCAAAATGCACATACTTTTTTTCTTCTGCGAGGGCCTCTTCTTCTCATTGGAGAATCTGAACCGTTTCCCTTGTTATAAGCCATTTTGATTGCCTCCTTATAAACGAATATGAGTTGTCAAAGGATTTAGTTAAATGGTAAACCATCTTCTATGCCATCTGGGATGTTCATAAAGTCATCATCCGCCGCCATAGCTGGTTCTGGAGCTCCACCACCAAAACCACCGTTGTTTCTTGTGGCTGCATTGGCATCGGCAGTACTCTTTCTCTCGGCAAATTCAACTTCTTCTGCAATGATCTGTACACTGTACACTTTTTCACCGTTTTTATTGGTGTAGTTGTCGTTCTGAACGCGCCCAGTGAGCAGCATACGGGATCCCTGTTTGAAATATTTCTCTACAAACTCAGCCTGTCTGCCAAAAGCAGTACAGTTGAAGAAATCTGTGTCAGTATCACCCTGACGAGCGAATCTGCGGTTTACTGCAATACTAAATCTAGCAATTGCCAACGAATTTTCACCCTGGGAATATCTGATCTCAGGGTCTCTTGTCAAATTACCCATTAAAATTACTTTATTCATGGAAGGATTCCTCCTATTCTTATGCTTCCTGTTTTACGCATAAGTATCGAAGCACGTTGTCCATAATGCGAAGTCGCTGTTCGATCTCGCCTGGTGTATCTGGCTCAGAGTCGAACTGAATAAAGTAATAAAAGCCTTCGCCCATCTTCTGAATCTCATAAGCAAGTTTTTTCTTGCCCCATTCATCGACGTTTGTGATTGTACCGCCGAAAGTAGTAATAACTTCTTTTGCTTTTTCGACAGTGGCATTTCTTACTTCGTCATCAACTTTTGCACTAACAACTAAAGCTAATTCATACTTATTCATAGTTGCCTGCACCTCCTTTTGGTCTCTGGCTCTTCCTTAAAAGAAATGTGGCTCTGATGTAAAACCTTCTTAGGGAAGAACAAGGAATATGATTTTTAACATCACGGAATATCATTATAGCATGGATAAGTTGGAAATGCAAGGAAAAAGTGATGTAAATTAAGCTAGGCGGCGTCAGTCTGAAACAGGGTTCAAATTGGCACCGCCCAGCTAGGTTTTTATAAAAAGCCTTTGAAGTTTTTTTCTACCAGTTTTCTTGGCACCATGACCTGCCTACCACAACCCATGCATTTGAGGCGAAAGTCCATGCCTACTCGTAAAATCTCCCAGCGGTTTTCGCCACATGGATGTGCTTTTTTCATTTTTATAATCTGCCCTAATTCAAAATCCATTTTTGTGAACTCCTTTCATTGCGCTGGTCATTTTATACTTACAAAAACATTTTAAGGATCATGACGACCCAGAAGCCAAGTCCAAATAAAAGTAAGAAAAATTGAAATATATCATCAGCTCGGTCAATTTTCCCCTTCATGCTTTCTTTTCTGGCTCGTTCGGAGTCGGATTCTCCGTTAATAATATCTGAAATTTTTTTCTTTATGCTATATTCTTCTGACATCTAATACCCTTCTTTCCAGTAAGATTTGTTGCCGTCGAGATAATTTTATAATAGGAGGGAAGTGGTTGTCAAGGGGGGAGGAGGCAATGTTCTAGTCCTGTGTGTAGACGTCACGAATGATACAAAGACGCCGTATTGCACCATGATTATACACGGTTTACACATTTATGACGTTCGCGTTTGTTTTGGCGCCATAATGTTCCATATATACTATAATTATTTGGGAAAATGAAAGGTCTCGTTCGCTTTCTTGAATATTTCCTTTGTGATTATTTTTTGATGGGTATATTGCTTATCCTAAGATAAGGATAACTCTGAATAGCGAGAATATAAATGCAATATTTAAAGTAGATGCTATTTGACAAAATAGGAAAAATCTTGTAAAATATTGTTGATATATTTATTACTACAATTTTATAAAGAAGGGATAGTGTGAAAGAAAGTAGAGGAAAACCCTAAATTGGCGCACTTGAATAAGCTGT
>CANRYS010000020.1 GCA_947644305.1 uncultured Roseburia sp. | reverse complement strand
GGATTTGCCAGTTATGATATTTCATAGCTGGTAGGTCCTAATTTACGAAGAGGCATTTGTGTTTTTGTCGTTTTATGTTTGGAAAAGGAGAGGCATTTTCCTGAACGGGGGTTTTTGATTTGAAGAAGTTAATCAACACAAAGAAAAAGACTTATAAGATGTATACATTTGATGAAGTGATAGAGGAATTGGGTGAGGGGAAGACAGCAGCGGATTTGAAAAAACAGAAAATAAGTAGTCAAACTTTCATATAGATATGAAAATGTGGTTATTAGTGGAATACTGGGGAATATGGACTAATGTTGTGAGAGGAAGGGGTTTGTAATTTATGAGAAAAATAGTAAAAACTTTATTTGGAGTAATAGCTGCCACCATAATAGGGGGAACAATCTTATGTGCCGGCAGTACCTGTCAGGCGACAGAAGATAACCTCACCGTTGGTGAGGTGTATAACACGGCACTGGAAGCAGCCTACGGTGACACCTTCCGCAGCGTCTATGAAAACCGCCTTGTCGGATCTCCCCTGGAAATAGAAAGTGCAGATGGCGTGGACACCGCCACCGGTCATCTGATACTCTCCCGGAACGATCTTTATCTGGAGGGAACCGGCGGCATGGACTTTGAACTGAACCGTTACTATGACAGCAACGAAGCCAATCTCGGCCATGCCACTGTGGAATATGTGGACAAACTAAAGGTGGATACGGTATGGGTAAATTATAAAGCACAGGATGGAACCGACCGCAGAATTATAGTCAATGCGGCCATTTTATCAAAGCACAGGAATGCCCTGAAAAACCTGCTGGTCAGTTATACGAAGGGCGGGGACCGCAGCGACGGGGTGGTCGAGGGCACCCAGAGGACAAAGATCGTCAGCAGCGAGGGACATAACGTGTACGGTCTGGCAAGCGGCTGGCGGTATGACTTTCCCTGGATCGAGACGGTGACACTGGCAGAACAGGAAGGCTGGGGGAAAAATCCCGCCTATCTGCATTACGGCAGCGCTGGGGTAATGAATATCAAAACAACAGCCGACAAGGCAACAAAGAGCTACCGCATCCAGGGGTTGGAAGGCTATGATTATAATGATATAAAACTGGAGGACTGGGACATGACCGTAGACGGGATTGCCTGTAAGTACCTCCTTCGTGATAAAACCGGCCTCCGCACCTATTTCAATGAAGACGGGGTTGTGGTGCTGCAGAAAGACGCCCATAACAACAGGATCACCTATACCTACACAGACAGGATCTATTTCAGTAAAATCACAGATTCCGTAGGACGGGAGATTGTATTCCATTATAAGGATGAGGATGGGGAAAAGACCCTTACCTCGGTAACGGTCCAGGGACAGAGTATGGAAGGAGGAGTGTCAAAAAAGACCATCACCTATGAAACCGAGGAAAAATCCTACACTCCCCACTATGGGGACCGGCTGCATGGTGTGGTCCTTACCAGTGCCACGGTGGATGGCAGAAAAGAAAAGTATTCTTATAAAACAGTGGAGAGACTGGTCAACACCGCTGGTGCCGGGGTGGCATCCCAGCGTGTTTCCACCAACCAGAGTTACCTTCTCACAAAAGTGGCGGAAGGTGGAAGTGAAACCCACTATGAGTACCGTGCCTGTTCCCTGCGCGGGTCGAAGGATGCAGGTTCCGGACAGACCCGTGATGTGGTGACGGAGCAGTTCTATGTCACCAGGGAATACGAGAAAGATACGAAAACGGGAAAAAAATCAGAGGGGATAAAGTATGATTACTTCCAGAAAAAAGGAAGTGACGCTCTTCGGTCTTATGATGACTTCCGAGAGAGAGAAGACGGCGGTGACATCTATGAAGCCTGGCAGTATGGAAACAGCGGACTAAAGACCGTGACGGTGGTCAGTTCCTTTAATCCGAACAAGTATAAAACCAATGGGAAGTACTATGATTATACCTATAAGAAATCAAAGATTGATCCGAAAACACTGCGGTTAAAAAAGGATACAAAAAAGAATGTATCGCTATACCTATATAATGAGAATAAACTGCTGACGGATGAAGTGAATTACGGGCAGGAAAAAGAAGAAACCCTTTACCGTTATGATAAGAACGGAACGGGTTCCCTTGTGGTGCAGGAAACCGGTAAATCCTACGGAAAGAAAGGGGAGAAGGCAGTTACGACAAAGCAGGGATATACCTATGACAACTACCGGAACATACTGACGGAACTATCCCCGAAAGGATATCTGGCAAAAAACAAGGGGAAGGAACATCTGTATACGACGACATACACCTATCAGGGGACGGGAAGCGGATACCAGATAGGGGACACTGCCTTTGTATCGCCTCTTGTGACAGAAGAATCCTATGCTGGTGCAGCAACAAAAAATAAGATGGTCAGCCAGGTGGCAGCCAACGGCATTGACTATTCCAGTATTTTATTGCAGAGGAGTATAAAGGGCGGGGAGTATAAAACCATATCCAGAACGGATTTCCAGTATGATGGACAGGGAAACGAGACCCGGGGGAAAGTATATCCTTCCTACAGCACCGATGGGGAAAAAGAGGTGATCCAGAACGATTACACCTACAACAGCCTTGGACAGCAGACGAAGAAGAACGTAACCCTCACTTCTGCCAGACGTCCGGCAGACAACCGTACCTACACGGAAGAGGAAGTAGTCTATGATTCCTTTGGCAATGAGTTATCTTATACCGATGAGAATGGTCTGGTATCGAAAACCTCCTATGACCCGGAGACAGGGGAAGAGACAGAAACCATCCATGCGGTAGGGACAGAGTACGAATCCAGGGAAAAGGAATACCGGTCTGCTGACGGACTGAAAACCATGACAGTGGACGATTTTGGGCGTGTATCCATTGCGATACAGGATGCTTTTGGCAATACGATCATCAGCAAAGACGAGGCGGCCGGCACCTGGACCGAAAGTATCTATGAGTATGGCAGTGAAGCAGAGGATGGAGAAAACGGGGAAGATCCCGACAGTACCGGCAGCGAAACGGAAAAAGAGGAGACGGCCCGGCTGTTAGAAGAGCGGACCTTTCCCTTTGAACCGGATGAAAAGAGGTTCATTGTCAATGAAAATGGAGAAACCGTCCCCAACTTTTATATTACTGGAAAAGGGAAGGAGATTCTGAGCGGCAGCAAGCATTTCTATGATAACCTGGGCAATGAGATAGGCAGTGCCCAATTCAGCAACGGGGAACTGGATGCCGCCCACTGCACGTCATGGAGTTTTAGCAAGAATGAAACAGAAGTAACCGGGGAAGAAGATGAGGCACAGACCATCTCCACCAGCTACAGCAAAACCCTGAATCCCGCGAAGTACCAGCCGGAGGCAGATGCAGAGGGGTATTATGACCAGTTCAACGATGCGGTTCTAAGGGAAAATATCACAAAAACTGTAACCGATGCGGAAGGGAACATCTTATCCCGGACAAGTACTGCCATCCGGGGAAAGAACAGAATAGAAACGGTGACGACCTATGAAGCCGACGACTTTGGCAGAACCACCAAAGAAAACACAGTCATCAGAAAACAGCAGGACGGAAAGTGGCTTCCTGCCTATGAAACAGAAAAACTCTCCACCTATGATGACAATGGGAACGTGAGCCAGATGGAGACGAAGAGCCGGAAGGAGGGGGAGAGTGGCTGGCAGTCCCGGATCGTTAAGACCGATTATAATGAGCAGGGTCAGGTCACAAAAGAATACACGCCCAGGGGGACAAAAGAAAATGTAGCCACAAAGTATGAGTACGACATTCTCGGCCGGATGATCCAGTCAGAGATTCCTCGGGAAAAGAAGAATAGCAATGTTGAATACCAGAAAATCAGGACAGAGTACGATAATACGGGAAACGTGACACAAAAAGAGGAACAGATCGATAATGACAGGACCGCCAGAACCGAGTATACTTATGATAAGCGCGGCAACCTTGTCATGGTAAAAAGCTGCCTGGAAGATAAAAAGGCGCATTACGTCCAGTATGTCTATGATGTCCAGGGAAATAAGGTGCGTCAGTTTACCGGCATGACCAGCCCGCTGACACTGACGGTGTCGGAGGTGGCGGATGCTGTAAATTATGCGGATGGGGAAAGTACCTCCGATGATACGGAGAGTGGAAAAGGGCAGGAAGACACCTTTACTTATGCCGGCAAAACATATGCTGTTGTGGTCAGTGGAAAAAAGAAATCTGATACCGTTGCTGAAACCAGGTACGAATACGATGGGAAAAATCGTCTGGTGGCTTTTACTGACCCGGAAGGCAGAAGAGAAACCTATACCTATGATATCAACAGCAACTTAACGAAAACCGTAGACAAGAATGGCAACATCCAGAAAAACACCTATGATTACCAGAATCGTCTGACGGAAATGGTGGCCGCCCCTTCACAGAAGGGGCAGGAAAAAAAGACAGGGAAAGAAACGAAACATACCTATACCTACAATGCCTACGGAGATGTGGCGGAGCAGGACGGCACCATCTTTGCCTATGACGATGCTTCCGGTCAGGTTACAAAGGAAACCACAAAACTGATGAAACATAAGGATGTGGTCAAACATTACACTTATGACAGCACCGGAAATAAATCTACCTTTTCCGTAAAGGTGGGGGATGACACAAAACTTTCCCTGCATTATACTTATGATGGGGAATCGAAACTCACCTCTGTTACCGATGGGAAGGGCAGCCAGGTTGTGGCATACTCTTACGATACGGATGGGAACCTGGCGGAGAGAACCGTACCGGGGAATAACCTGACCACGATGTACACCTACGATTACCAGAACCGTCTGACGTCAGAAAAAAACCAGACGGGCAGCGCCGGGGTGGTCTCGGAGTACCATTCCGAATATCTTGCCAATGGACAGAAATCCAGGGAAACTGCCACGATCCAGGATAAAGAAGGAAAGAAGTCCACAAAGACTGCTGCCTACATCTATGACCTTTTAGGACGGATTCAGAAAGAAACGAAAACCGGCAGTGAGGACATTTCCTACACCTATGACAGCAGCAACAACCGGAAAGAGATGAGGGTTGGAAATAAAGTAACTGCCTACAGATACAACAAAAACGACGAGCTGCTCCGCACCGATACGTTGAATACCGACACGGAGGAGGATTCCGTTGTCATCTATAAAAATGATAAGAACGGAAACCAGCTGGCGACAATCAACCGCTATGAGATCCCCAGTGACAAAAAGGACAGCGCTTACGTCGATATCGATGTGACCCTGGGGGACAACCGCCTGAATGAAAATGTGGTGAACCATTACAATGCTCTGAACCAGCTTACCCAGACGCTTACAAAGAACTATAAAGTAAGCTTTACGTATGATGCCGAGGGGCTTCGCACGAGCAAAACAGTGAACGGGGAAAAGACGGTCTTTGTCTGGGACGGCGACCAGCTGGTGCTGGAGCTGTCTGAGGGCGGCAAAGTAAAAAACAGATACATTCGTGGAAACGATTTAGTTTATACGGATAAGGGGAATAATACCGAGAAGAAGTATTATGTGACGGATCCCCATGGAAATGTAGTGCAGCTGACGGATGAGAGCGGTAAGGTTGTTAGAACTTATGAGTATGATTCTTTTGGGAATGAAGTAAAGCCGGACAGTAAGGATGATAACCCCTTCCGTTACTGTGGGGAGTACTATGATAAGGAGACGGGGGAGATCTACCTAAGGGCGAGGTACTACCAGCCCAATGTGGGGAGGTTTCTGACGAGGGATACCTATACTGGGAAAGAGGATGATCCACTGAGCCTGCATCTGTATACGTACTGTGGGAACGATGGGGTGAATACCTGGGATCCAAGTGGGTATAAGTATGTTTTTATGAAATATTCGGGATTTACTGTTGATTTTGATGGATCTCCACATGCTTATGCACCTGAAAAAGTGCAAAGTGGAGAAAATAAGGGAAAGAAAAATTATGCAAAACCATTAGATAAGCTTGGAAATGCGGGGAAACCGGGAAATTGGTGGGCACTTGTGACTGATAGAGAGGGAAATCCGATTGTTCGTGATGAAATTGATAAAAAGGGGAGAGCTGTACAATATTATGTTTCGGCAACTAGTCTAAAACGTCCAGGAGGAGATGATAAAGATCAGAATTCATATGTTAATGCTAGTAAGATACCATATATAGTAACAAATGATACGGCAAAACTAGGAAGGGTATGTTTAGTTGTAAAAAAGAAAGGTAAGAAAGTAAAATCATATTCATTTGCTATTGTTGCTGATTATAATTCTGGCACTCCAAGTGATACTACTGGTAACAATAGTGGGGAAGGCTCTTCTAAATTATTAAAAAATCTTGGGGGAGATGGGAAGAAAAGCTATTTTGGAGCAAAAGGTGATAAATTTTATGTATACATATTTAATAAAAAAGTAGAATACCCATGGACAGTAGAAGATATTAAGTCTAAGGGAAAGAGACAGGCAATAATAAATGGTATAAAGTATAAAAAAGATAAGAAATAAGGAGGGCAAATATGTTCAAAATCAAAGTCATAATTGGATTTAATACAATGCTTGCTTTAATTCTTACTGGTTGTGTGGTAAAAAATGATATTTCCAATAATCAAATAATAGCAACAGAAGATCTCTCTTCAGGAGAATTTTGTGATTATTCTGTGGGTAATGCAAGTTTATTGTATAGTAATAGAAAAGTTGGTATGGCAGGAAATGAGATAATATTTGCCATAAATATGAACGGGAGAGGGACGTTGAATAAGTGTAGTGAAAAAGGGGATAATCAGCAGATTCTTTATGAACATAAGGCAGGTTATATCTCAAATATAAATGTAAGTGGTAATTGGATTATTTTTGCTCTTACTGAAACAAAACAAGATGTTTATAAATATAATATATGTAAGTTGAAAATAGATGGATCTTGCTTTGAAAGAATATATGAGACAAGAATTGAAGATATGTGGGTGTACGGTAATAATATATATTTTTCTAAGTATAGCAAGGAAGGAGCAACAGGAATTTTTAATATGGATATGGATGGAAAAAATGTTAAATTGTTGTTTGATAAAGAGAATATTTGGTTTGAAATCTATAATAAAAAAATATATTGTATGGATTTAGGGGAATTAACAGTAGAAGATGATGATGTTGATTTATTCCAATTGGATATTGGAGAAGGTGGTAGAGAAGTTCAAAAATTAGCTACTTTTAAAAAGATGAGTGGAAGAATGGACAGGGTGTCTCTGAAGGAAAAAGATGTGTATTATTTGGATGTGGATGATGGAAGATTATATAAAACCGATATTTACAATTTGGATACAACATTATTAAGTACCGGTGTATCAGAATTCTGCATTCAAAATAATAAAATTTATTGCATTAAATGGTCTGATACTGAAAAGAAAGATAATTTTTGCGTGTTGGATTTGGATGGAACTTATCTGAAAAGCATAAGAAGCGGAAATATGAAAAAGGGCTATAATTTTAATGGTGTGTTAGGAGGATGGGGATACTTCACATCCGATTCTATAAAATGCATAAATATTAAATAGATTACAGCTAAAACGGTAATAAGAACCGTTTTAGATAGTAGTACAATAAGGATTTGATTAATACTCCAATTAGAGACAAAAGGGATTTAAAGAACATCCCACATAGGTGGATTGGAAATTATTTAAGAAGTAATTTTCAAAAAGTTAAAATTAAAAATAGTATAGAGTGATTTCCGTACTGTGATTGATTTCTACCGTTTACTTTTGAACCCTTTTATGGTACACTTTATCATGGTGTCAATCTCTTTTGTTGTTTGCATTTTGTGAACGTGAGAACAAAAGATAATTTGAAAATAGATCAAAAGTATGCTGTGTGTAAAAAGCTCGCACAAAAATTGATAAAAATAAAGAGAAAGGAGGAAACCCATGGAAATACGGCGTTTCTGAAAAGGTAAGAAATGTTATGCGGCTCGGAATCGTAATTTGCGAGCCGGTTTCATAAATTTTTCCGTAATTCCATAAAATCCCCTGAATACTGGCTTGTGTGGCTTTGTTACTCTGATATATTTCCATATAGATTCATATTGGTTTTTGAAAAATGGTGCACTAGATGGTGCACAATGGAGCACTGACAATATTACCATAAGCCCTGATACAAGTAGAAAGAAAGTAATGGATATGAAAACCATCAATTTTGATTATGTTCTAAAAAGGTTGATGGTTTTGCTTTTTACATGGATTAAGTGGACAAAGTCATGATACTGAAAAACCAGATGGAACTCATACAGAGAACTTTATTAGTATTAAAGATCAATATTTTGAAAATGGCTCTGAATTTTCTGATGAGTTAAAAGATGCGATTAATCAGCAAATAAAGATTTTGCTTATGAATTCATAAAATCTAAATAATAGATGTTGATATTTTATGGAGGGATTAGTATTATGTCATCAGTACCTGCAATATGTACACAGTGTGGAATTTAAGTTACATCAAAATATTCTATATATTACATACTACTATTAGAGATGTAGAAAAAGCACAGAGATGTAAATGTTTAACTTCTGCTTCGCATACACTTGATGGCTTTACTTTTGTACTGGTAAATTATGAAGAATGCTCTGTTTCATATATGGGTGTTGGATTTATAATTGGAGAAGCTGAAGTTGAATGTCAATATGCTTTCGACAAATCGACTTCTCTGGAATGGTGTACCCACATGCAAAACTTACTGTTTGGATGGTCACTATTGCTGATTGCCTGGGTAGGTGTTTCATCTGTTCTATAAAAGGTAAGAATTCCTTGTTTTCGCAGGAGATTGAGCAAAGGTGTAAATGAAAGGTGTTTCTTGAAAATCAACCCATAAAGCAAAAAAGTCTTCGAGTACGGTGATCTTACAATAAAGGTTGATACTTTTACTATAGGAAACGATAAATAATAGCGGCGATCACAATTCCGATAATGCTGGCGATGGTAAATTTGATCTTGAGGCCAAAAGTGAGAACGAGAACTCCAAGATTTAATGTAATGGGGTTATCCAATCCGAAGGTTTTCCCGAAGGAAAGCCAGGAGAGGCCAGAAATCCCGGCTGTCATCTGGGCGATAAAACTTCCCAAAACGATGCCTGCCAAAAGCAGTAAAAAAAGTGCCCATGTATTTTTTCCAGTTCTTGCCATATGTAATACTCCTTCTGAATATAATGTATCTGTTATCTAGTGTGCTGACACATGGTCAATAAGGTCCAAAAACGTGCCGTTTATCTATCTAAAAGTAAGTGTACAACATCGTGAAAAAATAATCAATAAGAAAAAAGGAAATTCCTCTTTCGTGTTGAAATAATAAAGTGTAGGTGTTTTTTTAAGAAAAAAAGGGGTACATAGATGACATTACGGGAAGAGTTTGAGCAGAGAGAGCATGATATATTCAGTCCCTTTGCTGCATTCAGCGACCAATCTCTGGGAAGAGATCATCCAGAGGAACCCTGTGATCTGCGTCCAGTCTATCAGAGGGACCGGGACCGGATCCTGCACTCCAAGGCATTTCGCAGGCTGAAAGGAAAGACTCAGGTTTTTTTGGCGCCAGAGGGAGACCATTACCGCACCAGACTGACCCATACGCTGGAGGTTTCACAGAATGCGAGAACCATCGCCAAGGCGCTGCGTCTGAATGAGGATCTGGCAGAGGCAGTGGCGCTGGGACATGATCTCGGACATACGCCCTTTGGACATGCTGGAGAACGAATGCTGAACCGGATTTGTTCCGATGGATTTCATCATCAGCTCCAAAGTGTGCGGGTGGTGGAAAGGTTGGAGAAGAATGGAAGGGGCTTAAATCTTACGAAAGAGGTCCGGGATGGGATACTGAATCATTCTACTTCCGGCAGCCCATCGACACTGGAGGGAAAGATCGTAAGGCTCTGTGATAAGATCGCTTATGTCAATTCAGATATCGACGATGCCATACGAGGAAGGATCATACGAGAGACGGATATTCCCGACGGGTGTGTCCAGGTACTTGGCGCCACGCTAAGAGAGCGGTTGAATACACTGATACATGATATCGTCAGCAACAGCATGGGGAAAGAAGACATCATTATGTCCGACGAAAAATACGAGGCGCTGCTCCATCTCCGCCGATATATGTTTGCCAATGTGTATGTAAATTCTGTGGCAAAGGTAGAAGAGGGGAAAGCTGAACGAATGATAGGACAGCTTTTTGAGTATTATGTAAAACATATGGAAGAATTGCCTGAGGAATACACAAGAATGATATGGGAGCAGGGGGAGACCGTGGAGCGTGTGGTGTGTGATTATATTGCCGGTATGACAGACCGGTATGCCGTATCCACCTACCAGAGTCTGATGATACCGAAGACATGGAGGGTTTATTGACAGGAGGACAGGCTGGCAGATGTATTATAGTGAGGAGTTTATCGAGGAAGTCCGTCAGAGAAATGATATTGTGGATGTGATTTCCGGCTATGTCAATTTAAAAAAAAGCGGGAGCAATTTTACAGGCCTATGTCCGTTTCATAATGAAAAGACACCTTCTTTTTCGGTTTCAGGAGGCAAGCAGATGTATTACTGCTTTGGCTGTGGAGCAGGTGGAAATGTTTTTACCTTTCTTATGGAATATGAGAATTTGACATTTCCAGAAGCATTGGAACAACTGGCGGGCCGCGCCGGCATGGCGCTACCAGAAAAAAGCAATTCCGAAGAGGACCGGAGACGGCGCAATACGAGGGAGCGGATTCTGGAGATTTACAAGCTGGCCGCCAATTATTTTTACGCGAAACTCAATTCTGGGCGGGGAGAAGAGGCAAAAAAATATCTTTTGCAAAGAGCACTTTCCGAGGAAACGATACGCCGGTTCGGTCTAGGATATTCGGACAAGTTTAGCGATGATTTGTACCAATACATGAAAAAGAAAGGTTTTGACGATACTATATTAAACCAGACAGGATTGTTTACCTTTCATGAGAAAAAGGGCGTTTATGATAAGTTCTGGAACCGGGTTATGTATCCCATTATGGATCGATCGGGAAAAGTGATCGCCTTTGGCGGACGGGTGATGGGAGATGGAAAACCGAAGTACTTGAACTCGCCGGAGACAATGGTCTTTGATAAGAGCCGGAATTTGTATGGCTTGAATTTTGTACACGGGAGGCAGGACCAGGGCATGATCATCTGTGAGGGGTATATGGACGTGATTGCTCTTCACCAGGCGGGATTTACAAATGCAGTGGCATCTCTTGGCACAGCATTTACCAGCCAACAGAGCAGCCTTTTAAAAAGATATACGGATACCGTCTATCTCTGCTACGACAGTGATGGTGCCGGCGTCAAGGCGGCACTCCGGGCAATTCCTTTGTTGAAAGAGGCGGGACTGACGGTGCGGGTTATAGACATGCAGCCTTATAAAGATCCTGACGAATTTATCAAAGGTTTGTCGGCAGAGGAGTTCCAGAGCCGTATTCATTCCGCGCAAAACAGTTTCTTCTATGAAATTGGTATTTTGCAGAGAGAATACGATATGGGGGACCCCGAAGAAAAGACAAAGTTTATGAATGAGGCCGCAAAAAAATGCCTGACGTTTGAAAATGAAATAGAGAGAAATAATTATATAGAGGCGTTTTCCAGAGAATATGGGATTCGCAGTGAAGATTTCAGACAGTTGGTAAAGCATCATGCGGCGGCAGCAGTGGGAATCCAATATGAAAAGATAAAGAGTGAGAGACAGAAAAAGAAAGACAACGGGAAAGAGGATGGCATTGGGCGGATTCAGGCAATTCTGCTGACATGGATCAGCGAAGACCTGTCTTTATATCCCATTGTCAAAGAGACGATCCTGCCGGAAGATTTTCTGGATGAACCATACCGGGAAGTGGCAAAACTGCTGTATGAGCAGGCAGAGACAGGAAGCATGTCGCCGGCGGCGATCATCAGCCGATTTGACAGCAAGGAAGAACAATCGGTGGTAGCGGGACTGTTCAACCGCCAGGTAAAGGAAGTCAGAGAACACACGGAGCGGGAAAAGGCGCTGAATGAAGTAGTAAAGACACTAAAGAAAGCGAGTCTGGAAAAACAGAGCAGGGAGATCACAGATTTGTCCCAACTGCAGGCGTTGATTGCAGAGAAAAAGAAACTGGAGCATCTGAGTCTGAGACTACCGGTACAGTGATGTCGATAGAATGAAGGAGGAAGACATGAAAGATAATAAGAATACAGTGGACGAGCGAGCGTTATTTTTAGAAGGACTAAATACACTTGTGGAGCTTGGGAAGAAAAAAAATGGGATCCTGGAATTTAGTGATATCAACGCCCAGTTTAAGGAAATTGATCTGGACGGTGATAAGACCGAAAAGATTCTTGATTATCTTGAACAAAACGGTATCGTGGCAATGGTTCCAGACAGTGATACCGACGACGATATTATCCTTGATGTAGACGATGAGCCGACGGAAGAGGAGTTGGAAAATATTGAATTCTCTGTTCCCGATGGCGTCAGCATTGAGGATCCGGTCCGCATGTATTTGAAGGAGATCGGCAAGGTGCCATTGTTGTCTGCTGACGAGGAAGTAGAGCTGGCGAAGAAGATGGAAGAAGGGGATGCTGACTCGAAAAAGCGGCTTGCAGAGGCGAATCTGCGTCTTGTGGTAAGCATTGCCAAGAGGTATGTGGGACGGGGGATGCTTTTTCTGGATCTGATCCAGGAGGGCAACCTTGGTCTGATTAAGGCAGTGGAAAAGTTTGATTACCGCAAGGGCTATAAATTCAGTACCTATGCCACCTGGTGGATTCGCCAGGCGATCACCAGAGCCATCGCAGACCAGGCGCGTACCATCCGTATTCCGGTGCATATGGTGGAGACCATCAATAAACTGATTCGGGTGCAGAGACAGCTTTTACAGGAACTGGGACGGGAACCTTATCCAGAAGAGATTGCAAAGGAGATGCAGCTTCCGGTGGACCGAGTACGGGAGATTCAGAAGATTTCCCAAGAACCGGTTTCTCTGGAGACGCCGATTGGCGAAGAGGAAGACAGCCATCTGGGAGATTTTATACAGGACGACAATGTACCAGTGCCGGCGGAGGCGGCAGCTTTTACTCTGTTAAAGGAACAGCTTACGGAGGTATTGGATACATTGACAGAGAGAGAACAAAAAGTGCTCAGACTCCGGTTTGGGTTGGACGACGGACGCGCCAGGACGTTGGAGGAAGTGGGCAAGGAGTTTGATGTCACCAGAGAGCGTATTCGTCAGATCGAGGCCAAAGCGCTCCGCAAACTCCGCCATCCGAGCCGAAGCAGAAAATTAAAGGATTATTTGGACTGATGCAGTTGTCAGAACGTCTAAAGATGAATGTATCACTGGTGCCAAGAGGAGCGAGAATTGCGGATATCGGATGCGATCACGGGTATGCTTCGATCTGGCTCGTCCAGCAGGGAATCGCGGAAAGAGTTATTGCTTCTGATGTGAATCGGGGGCCTATTGAGAGGGCGATCGAACATGTGCGCCTGGCCGGTCTGGAGCGGCAGATTGAATGCCGTCAGGGAAACGGAACAGAGAGGCTGCTTCCTGGAGAAGTGGATACGCTGATGATCGCGGGTATGGGCGGCCCTCTTATGATTCATATACTTTCCGAGGGAAGGGCAGTACTTCAACAGGTTCGTACTCTGATCCTGCAGCCTCAGTCGGATATCGGAGCCGTGAGACATTACCTCTGGGAGCATGGGTTTTCGATCTGTCAGGAGAAGATCTGTCTGGAGGATGGTAAATACTATTTTGCCATACGGGCGGAGCGACGCGAGGCAGAAGATGAAGAAAAACCGGAGGCAGAGTGGCAGTTCCGGTATGGTACATATTTGGCGCAGAGGAGAGATCCCGTATTTCAGAGCTATTTGAACAAAGAAAAAAACACCTTTGAACGTATTCTTGAGAATCCTCAGTTTGCCTCTGCAAATCGGGAAGATCGGGAAGAAATTGTGAGAAAGATCCGGGAAATCGAGGCATGTCTAGCCAATATGAAAGAAGGGTGAGAAGGAGATGGATATGATTCAGGTTACGATAGATGGTAGGACGATGGAATGTCAAAAAGGAACCACTCTGTACGAGCTGGCGAGGCAGTATGGAACCTGTCAGGAGAGGGATATTATCACTGCCAAGGTGAACGGGGTAGTGAAGGAGCTCACTTCCGATCTTCATGAGGACAGTGAGGTACGTTTTTGTACTTATGCGGAGGAAGAGGGAAAGAAAGCCTATGTTCGGGGAATTACCATGATGATGCTGAAAGCCTTTTACAAAGAAGTACCCAAGGATCAGTTTGAAAAGATCACAGTGGAAAATAGTCTGGATACTGGATTTTATTGTACACTTCGGGGGACTGAGGTGACAGAGGAACTCTTAGAGCGGGTTGAGGCGCGGATGCGCAAATACGTCGAGGACGACATGGTAATTGAAAAGAAGTCCATAAGTGTGGATAAGGCGATTCAGCTCTTTCGGGAGCGCAAGATGTTCGATAAATGCAGTCTGTTGAAATATAGGAGAAGTTCCAAGGTAAATCTCTATCGTCTCGGCAAGGTGATGGATTATTTCTATGGTCCCATGCCTTACAGCACAGGAGTGCTCAAATGGTTCCGTCTGCAAAAATTTGATGATGGTTTTGTATTTATCGTTCCCAGAGCTGACAGGCCGGATGAATTGCCGGAGTTTGCACCCAGTATGAAACTGCATAATAAATTAAAACAGACTTCTGAGTGGGGACTGCGGCTAGGGGCAGAACATGTGGGACAACTCAACGATGTGATTGTCAATGGCGGCATGAGGGAACTGATTATGGTACAGGAAGCGCTGCACGAAAAGCGAATTGGGGATATCGCCGAGCAGATCGCGGCCTCTGGAAAGATCCGGGTGGTGACCATAGCCGGCCCCTCTTCTTCCGGGAAAACTACATTTTCTTACCGGTTGTCGGCACAGCTCAAGACGCTGGGGCTAAAACCCCATCCTATCGCGATGGATGACTATTTTGTAAACCGGGTGGATACCCCGAAGGATCCCGACGGAAAATATAATTATGAGTGTATCGAGGCCATTGATACCGCTCAATTCAATGAGGATCTGGGAAACTTGCTGGCAGGAGAAGAGGTTCAACTGCCTACCTACAATTTTATCACAGGAATGCGTGAATACAACAAACCTTTGATGAAACTTTCAGAGGAAGAGATTCTTGTTATCGAGGGGATTCATGGACTGAATGATAAATTGACAGAAAAGATTCCGGCAGAGAATAAATTTAAGGTGTATATCAGTGCTTTGACGTCATTGAATATTGATGAGCATAACCGCATTCCTACCACGGATGGCAGACTTCTGCGGAGGATCATCCGGGATGCCAGAACGAGAGGACATGGGGCACAGAAAACCATTTCCATGTGGAAATCCGTGAGAAATGGAGAGAGTGAAAATATTTTTCCATTCCAGGAAAAAGCCGATGAAATGTTTAATTCTTCACTGGTATATGAGCTTGCAGTGTTGAAGCAGTATGCTGAACCGCTTTTGTTCCGGGTTCCCAGGGGGAGCGATGAGTACGCAGAGGCACAGAGGCTATTAAAATTTTTAGACTATTTTCTTGGGATCAATCCCGAGGAGGTTCCGTTAAATTCGATTTTGAGGGAATTTATCGGGGGCGGTATTCTGCTTGATTGAGTTTGTACCGCTCCATTGTATGATGCTGATTATATGAGCAGCACAGATGATCGCACCTGGCTATACCGAAAGGTCCCAGGTGAGGAAAGTCCGAGCTTCACAGGGCAGGATGCCGGATAACGTCCGGTGGAGGTGACTCCCAGGCTAGTGCAACAGAAATATACCGCCTGTAACCACCGCCATTTGGCGGCAGGACAGGTAAGGTTGGAATGGTGAGGTAAGAGCTCACCGCCTTTCTGGTAACAGAAAGGGCAGATGTAAACCCCATCCGAAGCAAGACCGAACAGAGAGCGATACGGCGGCCCGTCGTGCTTTCGGGTAGGTCGCTAGAGCCTGTTGGCAACAGCAGGTCCAGATAGATGATCATCCAACGACAGAACTCGGCTTATCGTGCTGCTCATACTTATAAAAAATAGGAGAGATATATGAAAGAGCGATATGAGCTTGCTTATAACAGGATTCATGAAATTATTTCAGAAACAAATATTCCGGAGGTGTACCGAGCGTATTGCCAGGAGACCGCTGTATTATTAACCAGTTTGGACCAGGTGCTGGTGCTGGCTGAGGGGGACGGGTTGCAGACGGTGTCCCTAGAACATCTGAAAACATGGAATACGCAATTTTATGATCCGTTGAGAGAGGACAACTACGAGAAGTTTTATGGAAATCCCCGGTACTGCACAGAGAAATTTGGGGAGGAGCAGGGAAAATTAATGGCCTATTTCTACAGCCGTTTCCGGGATGGCATCCTGGATGCCTACGGCGGCGACAGAGAGTCCCTTCTTCTGTTGATGGAGTTGTTTTTACAGGTATATACGGTGCTTACTACCGAAGAAGACCAACCGAGATGGCTCAAAGAAACCCTGTATTATTACGTTCACGACTATGATAAATATTATACGGAAAAAGGAATACGAAGGCTTCTCGATCCTTCCCTGGACCGGCTTGTGCGCATCGTGACAGACAGCGATCTGTCAGATGAGAAGTACCTGTATTATTATGGTGAAAATATCACAGAAAATGAGATCGCCACAGCGCGGTATATTTCTTCCCTTCCGAAAGAAAAGATTGAGAAGATCGCCACAACATATACCGAGGGTTACCGTCAGGGATTTGTGGCGGCGGGCATAGATCTGTCGAAGAAGAAAACGGTAAATATTCGTTACAATATCGGTTTTGAGGCAGTGGTAAGAGAGGCTGTCCGGCAGTTTGCAGAGATGGGCCTTACCCCAGTTATTTTTATGAGTGGAAATACAAGGCCGATGGGAGTGAGTACGACGCCGGCGAGCAAGCAGTATATTTATGACCACCGTTTTGACGACGCCCTTACGCTGAACCATGCCATCGTGAAGGAAAAACTTTCCCATGCAGAAGAGGTATTTGAAACTTATAAGGAACTGGCATATACTTTTGCAGGACCGGCAGTGATCGAGATCTTCGGGGAAAAATTATTTGCGCCGGAGACCAAGAGCGAGAGCCCCTCCTACACGCCGGAACAGCAGAAACTTTCAGTGGATTACCGCCGGGATTATATGCTGATTCAGAACCGCTATATCCGTGAGGAGGAGCGGAGCTTTACGATCATTGCTTTCCCGATTCCAGAGATCGGCAGTGATTTTGAAAAAATATTTGACGAGACCATCAAGATCAATACGCTGGATATGGAGCTCTACCGGAAGGTCCATCAGGCCATTATCGATGCGCTGGATCAGGGAGAATCGGTTCATGTCACCGGCAGAGGAGAGAATGAGACAGATATCACCGTGATGCTTCATGAGCTAAAGAATCCGGAGAAAGAGACGAATTTTGAGAACTGTCTGGCAGATGTGAATATTCCCGTGGGTGAGGTATTTACTTCCCCGGTGCTTAAGGGAACTAATGGTGTGCTTCATGTCACAAAAGTATATCTGAACCAACTGAGATATGAGAACCTGCGGATGACCTTTGAAGATGGAATGATAAAAGACTACAACTGTAGTAATTACAAAGAGGATGCGGAGAACCGCAAATATATAAAAGAAAATGTCCTTCAAAACAGAGATACCCTTCCCATGGGAGAGTTTGCCATTGGGACCAATACCACTGCCTACCGCATGGGACGTCGTTTTGGGATTGAGGCAAAGTTGCCGATTCTAATCGCTGAGAAGACGGGACCACACTTTGCCGTTGGGGATACTTGTTATTCCATGAGTGAGGATATTGTTCTTCATAATCCCGATGGAAAGGAAATCATTGCGAAGGAAAATGAATGTTCTGCACTGCGCAAAACAGAGATAGAAAAGGCTTATTTTAACTGCCACACGGACATCACCATTCCCTATGACGAACTGGGGGATATCGTGGTGAACACTAGAGATGGTAAAGAGATCACCATTATCCGGGAGGGCAGATTCGTGCTGGAGGGCACAGAAATACTAAATGATATGGAATAAGAAAGAGAGGATGAGTAAAATGGCAAAAGTTGGAATTTTAATGGGAAGCGATTCAGATCTGCCGGTGATGCAGAAGGCAGCTCAGATGTTGGAGAAGTTTGGTGTCGAATATGAGATGACAATCATTTCTGCACACCGCATGCCAGATGTGTTTGTGGATTATGCAACAAAGGCGGAAGAGCGTGGGATACAGGTAATTATCGCCGGCGCTGGGGGAGCTGCACACCTCCCGGGCATGTGCGCCGCTTTGTTTGACCTTCCGGTCATCGGCATCCCGATCCATACCAAATCCGTAGGAGGCGTGGACAGCCTTTATTCTATCGTGCAGATGCCATCGGGTATTCCGGTAGCCACCGTTGCCATCGACGGCGCGGCAAATGCGGGTATCCTGGCGGCAAAGATATTATCCGTATCGGATATGGAGCTGCGTAAGAAGCTGAAGGAGTACAAGGTAGAGATGAAGGATGGAGTGACTGCCAAGGCAGAGAAGCTGGATCAGATGGGATATGCGGAGTATATGAAACAGATGTAAAGGAAAGTGATGATATTGTAGTAATTATAAGTAAATAGTATTGAAAAAAATATTCATATTGACAACTAAAATATATACTGTTAAAATAAATTACACAAAACAAAGGAAAGATAAGCCCATGATTAAACTTTTAATTACCATGAACAAAATGAACCAGCAACAGCAGCCTATTGTCAAAATTGATAACGGGCTTTTTGGATTGTGTTCATAATAAGTGGCTTATCCTAGTTAATATGAACCAAACGGTCGAAAGCTCGATACGAGTTTTTGACCGCTTTTATTTTGTCATATTTTAAGGGATTAGGAAAGGAGGTATACTATGCCGGAACAGTCAGAGCTTCCCCAACAAAAGGGGAAGCAGGTGATAACTAAAATGAATAACAGAAAGGAACAAAATAATATGATATGTAAGCGGTTAGCATCAAATGAACGCCCGGTATTTCCTAAGCGGGCAATTATTACGGCAGGTATGCCTTATGGAAATAAAAGTTTACATTTTGGACATGTAGGTGGTATGTTTATACATGCAGATATTTTTGCGCGATTTTTAAGAGACCGAATCGGAAAAGACAATGTTATCTTTCTTTCAGGAACAGATTGTTATGGTTCTCCTATCATGGAAAGCCATCGCAAGCTGCGGGAAGCAGGGTATGAAGGTACTTTGGAAGATTATGTACGTGTCAACCATGAGGATCAGAAGAAAACCTTGGAAAACTATGGTATCAGTTTAGATTTCTTTGGCGCATCGGCTCTGGGAGAAGCAGGTTCGGTTCACAAACAGGTATCCGCGGAAGTGTTTCATACTTTATACAAAAATGGATATGTAAAGAAAATGTCCATGCCTCAGTTTTATGATGAAGAGAAAAAAATATTTTTAAACGGAAGACAGGTAACAGGGAAATGTCCTATACCGGGATGCACTTCGGAAAAAGCATATGCCGATGAGTGTTCATTAGGACATCAGTTTTTGCCTTCGGAACTTATCAATCCTGTCAGTTGCTTGTCAAATAAAAAACCTGTCCTCAGGGATGTGGAAAACTGGTATTTCGATTTAGAATATTGTATTGATGCAGTAAAGGAATATAATGATTTCTTGCGGAAAAATACGAATACGCGTAAGTATCAGTTAAAAACCGTAGAAGAATTTTTGAAAAAACCCTTACTATATGTACCAAGAAAGTATGTAGGGGACCTGACAGAATTGGCAGCGAAGCTCCCCTCTCATAAATGTATCAATGAGGAAAAGAAACCGTCTGTTGTGTTTGAATTTGAAAATCTGGATGACCGTGACAAGGCTAAAAATGTATTGGAGGCCAGCAACATTCATTATACTCCCGGAAAGACACTGGTTCCCTTCCGGCTGTCAGGTAATGTAGAATGGGGGATACCATTCCCGGAGTGTGAAGAATTAAAAGACCTCACCTTCTGGGTATGGCCGGAATCGCTGTGGGCGCCGATTTCCTTTACTTTGGCATATTTGAAAGAGCAAGGAAAAGAATCTGACTTATCTAAGTGGTGGTATGATGAGGAATCTAAGGTTTATCAGTTTATTGGAGAAGATAACATTTATTTTTATGCCATCGCTCAGACAGGGTTATTTACAGGATTACAAGTTCCCAGAGGGGAAGTCCCGGATATGGAGACAGTATACTTATCTCATATTATAGCCAATCGACATTTATTGTATATGGATACAAAAGCCAGCAGCAGTTCCGAATGTAAGCCTCCTACGGCAGATGAATTGCTTCATTATTACACCAAGGATCAGTTGCGAATGCATTTTATGAGTCTAGGTCTGTCTTCCAAAAGTGTAGGTTTTAAACCGCAGGTATTTATGAAAGAGGAAGACAGGGTTGGTGCAGATATGGTTCTGAAAGATGGTAATTTAATAACCAATGTATTTAACCGGCTAATCCGGACCTGCTTCTATGCGATTCAGAATAATTGTGACGGGAAGATTCCTAAGGGCGGTGTGAGTGAACAAATACGGCTTATGACAGAGAAAACGGTTCTTGATTATGAACGTTATATGTATAACCATGAGTTTCATCGTATCTCCTATGTTTTAGATGATTTTATCCGGAGGGTAAACAAGCATTGGGTAAACAATGTAAAGATTGCAGATGCCACGAATAATGCGGAATTTAGAAAACGGCTTGTTATTGATTGTTTTTATGCTTGTAAGGTTATGGCAATACTAATTCATCCAATTGCACCGGAAGGATGTGAAATGTTTCGGGAATATCTAAATTTAGGAGAAGAATTGTGGGATTGGAGTCATATACTGGAGCCAATTTCATCTTATGTTGCAGACGTGGAGAGTCACAAACTCAAGTATCTGGAACCGAGAGTAGATTTCTTTAAAAAGCATGATTCCCAACTGGTGGAAATGTAAGCAATAAAGGGGGGATTATTTCGTCCCTCTGACCTTACTTTCTATGAGGGTTGAAAAATCGGCACCTGATGGTTCAAAAAAATATGGTTGCCAATATCGGGAAATCCCCTTATAATGTAAGTGTTACACAGGTTCATGGCAATTTAAGTCCACGGATTCAGGTACGGTGTATCAGGATATGATGGGGATCTGTCTGAGGATGGCGTTCGTCGATGCGATGTATCCGGGAGAAAAGCCATTTTTGATCATGGATGACGCAAAGAAATTTTATGAGAGAAATGCTTCCAATATGGAAGCGGATTATTATGCGCTGTATAAAGACTGAGGGAGGAACTTCGGAGGGGATGCAGGATGCCGGAATGGCTGAAGATTGCCGTTTGTGAGGATGAGGACGCGCAGCGGGATTACATCTGTGCACTGGTAGAACAGTGGGCGGAGGAAAAAGGGATTCCGTGTGAAACGACCGGATATGTCAGCGCCGAACAGCTGATGTATTCGTTTGACGGGGATCTTCCCTATCAGGTGTATATCCTGGATATACAGATGGGGAAAATGAACGGCATGGAACTGGCGAGAAAGATCCGGGCGGCGGATTCCCAGGCGGCCATTCTTTTTCTGACCGGTGTAAAGGACTACGCGATCGAGGGATATGAAGTGGGAGCTGTCCGGTATTTGTTGAAGCCGGTCAGAGAGAATGAGTTTTTCCTCATTATGGACGAGGTGGCGGAAAAACAGAATAAGACAAGTGTAGAATGTTTTTTGCTGGAAACGGGGACGAATATACAGAAGATTCCGTTTCGGGATATTTGGTACGTAGAATCACAGGGGCATTATGTGCAAATGGCTTACGGGGATCAGAAGGTGCAGTGGAAATCAAGCTTTGGCAGCGTACAGGCCTTGTTTGAAGAGCACGGATTTGTGATGACAAGGAGGGGCGTACTTGTTAATTTATGCCGGGTCTCGCGTGTCGGAAAGACCGAGTGCATACTTGATAACGGCGCGCACGTACCGGTCAGCAGAAGTCAGTATAAAGCGGTAAATGAGGCGTTTATCCGGTATTACAATAACCGAAGGGAATGATGGAACGTGCAGATGGGCGTTGGAATTGCTGTCTGGATTTTGACAGTAGTGCTGGCGGTAATTATTACTACTTATGTAGTAAGAAAGAGGGAAGAGGAGTCGTTTGGTGACTACCAGGATAAGATCCTTAAAACCCAGCGAGAGGAAGTACAGAACATTTATAAGACGATGCGCGGGTGGCGGCACGATTACCATAATCATATGCAGACGATCAAGGCGCATTTGGCACTCGGGCAGTTTCAGGAAGTAACAGAGTATTTAAACCGGCTGGAAGAGGATCTGGATACGATCGACATCGCGTACCGGACGGGGAATGTAAGTGTGGACGCGATTTTGAACAGCAAACTTTCCGTGGCGTCGGATAAGGACATTGAGATCAACTGCAAGGCAAAGGTGCCAAAGGAACTTTCGGTCAGTGATGTTGATCTCTGTGTGATCATCGGGAATCTCGTGGATAACAGCCTGGAGTCATGTGAAAAGATGAGCCCTTCTGAGAAGAAGTTTCTCCGGATCTATATCGGTCTTTTTAAAGAGCAGCTATACATCTCGGTCATGAATTCTACGAATGAGAAGGAACGAAAACACGATCATGAATTTGTGAGCGGTAAGTGGGGAAATCACGGGCACGGGCTAAAGAGGATCGACAATATCGTGGAAAAAAATCAGGGCTTTATTAACCGGAAAAATGAACCGGGAGTGTTTGTCACGGAAATCATGTTGCCGCTTTAATAGAAGACGTTTTATGTACGGATTTTTACCATTCGTGCATAAAGCGTCTTTTTTTAAAAAATAATGTTACACTGTCAATAAGATAGTTCCAACAGAACTAAAGTTCTGTGAGAAGGGAGAATAAACATGAGCACCAAGCGGATATTGAAAACCTTTAGTATGGTATTTCGGGAGTTGTTCCGATATAACAGGCGGAGCTGCTGGCAGATGCCGTTATATGCGCTGATCTGTATTGTTTCGCCTCTTTTACTCAGTGCGATACCAGCGGTTGCAATTGAGCTGCTGACGCAGGATGATCTGGGCGCATATGTATTTGGGATCAGTGCACTGCTTGCCGCCAGTACGCTGCTGACAGGAATGCGTATCTATTTAGGAAATCGGTTTGACCTGAATATCATGGGTATGCGTCTTCATAAATTCTGCGCCCGTTTATTGCGGAAATGTCTGACGATGGATTTTTGTAATTTGGAGCCGGCAGTTCAGCAGAAAAAGATGTTCCGGGGCATGCAAAGCGTCATGGGTAATGGACGGGGCGTCGAGGGGTTCGCCCGTTATTCCTTTGAGCTGTTTTATGGTTTTTTTGGCCTGTTATCCTATGGAACGATCATGTTTTCCATGCACTGGAGCATTCTGATCATCGTAGCAGCTACGACGGTTGCCACATTCTTCTTGAAAAAGCATGCGATCCTTTTCTGGCGTAAGCTGGCGGATGAGAGGTATCAGGCAGCGCGCGTCAATTCCATGTTGGAACATCAGGGGATTTCCCTTGAATATGGGAAGGATATCCGGATCTATCATGTGGAAAAATGGTTTCGGGATATTTTTGATGAACAGATTCGGAAAATGGGCCGCGTCATTGCTAAACAGGAGCTGCACTGGTACTTCCCGACGGCGGGAGAGCAGGTGGGAAATTTTATCCGGGATTTTGTTATGTACATGATCTTGATCCGTATGGTGTTAGACGGCAGCATATCCGTGGCGCAGTTTACGTTTTATGTCGGCGTCGTGGCAGGTTTTTCTGTCTGGATGAATGAGGCGGTTACGCACTTATCACAGGTGATGGAGACAAATGTAGAAACGGGATATTATGTTGAAGCAATGGATACCCAGGATGTGTTCCGGCATGGAAACGGGAAAAAGCCTGATCTGTCTTCCGGGGTTTCCATTGAGTTTCGCGATGTTACATTCCGCTATGAAGAGGACGGGGAGGACATTTTGTCCCATCTTAGTTTTCGCATTGAGCCAGGAAAAAAGGCCGCGCTCGTGGGAAATAATGGAGCCGGAAAGACGACGATCGTTAAGCTGTTATGTGGTTTTTATATGCCGACAGAGGGGGAGGTTCTTGTCAATGGTATCAGCACGAGGGATTATGATATGGATGAGTACGGTAAGCTGATCTCACCGGTATTCCAGGATGGTTTTATGTCTGCTTTTACGGTGGCGATGAATGTCGCGGGAGGAAAAGAAGCGGATATCGACGAGGACAGGGTACGACGGTGCCTGAAGGAAGCAGATATATGGGAGAAGATCGTTTCTTTGGAGAAGAAAGAGGAAACGTATATTACCCAGACGCTGGAGCGGGATGGCGTTAATTTTTCGGGCGGGGAGTTCCAGAAACTTCTGATCGCCCGGGCGCTGTACAAAGATGGGAGATGTCTGATCTTAGACGAGCCGACAAGTGCGCTTGACCCGATAGCAGAAAGCCGTATTTACGAAACATATAATGAAATGACGAAGGAGAAGACATCCATATTTATATCCCATCGGCTCGCAAGTACCCGTTTTTGTGATGAAGTTCTATTTTTGGAAAATGGAAAGATGACGGAGCGGGGAACCCATGAAGAACTGCTTGCAAGGAAAGGAGCTTACGCCAAAATGTTTGAAATACAGAGCCACTATTATCGGAAAGAAGAAAGCGCGCATCAGGCAAATCTTCAGGAAGCAGGAGGATCCATATGAAAAACAGAAAAGCAGTTCATCTTGTACTGAAAACAGTACACAGGTTATGTCCGAGTTTTTTGCCGCTGCTCGTACTCATGAAATTATCCGGTGCGGCAATCCCATATGTAAATATCGTTGGCAGCAGTATTATCATTGATGCCCTGTTGCAAAAAAAACAATTTGACGAAATATTCCAGTATGCGTTGTGGATGATCGGATTGAATTTTATTCTGAACATGTTGTGCTGGGGTCTCGACAAGCTTATCAACGTAAGGAAGTATTTACTGGCAGAACAGATTCAGAAAATGATTTCTGAAAAAGGGTTAACGCTTGATTATGAAATACTGGAAAAGAAAGAAACCCTTGAGGGCATCCATAAGGCAAGGGAGGGGATGAATTCAATTGGAGACATTACTGTTTTTTGCGACAGACTTGCCAATATGATCGGTGTCGTGGCGGATATGATCTACGCAGCAGTGTTATTTGTTCCAGTGTTCTTTGCCGTGGGAGATGCCCGGGTTTCGCCCTTTTTTGGATTTATCCAGTCACATTTCGGGAGTTTGGCGCTAAATCTTATTTTAGTCGGCCAGCTTATTCTTCTCGGGTGGAGCCAGCGGCGGATGGGAGCGCTCCAAAAGGAGGAGTTCGATATCAATGTGGATGCAAACAGGCACTATTTTTATTACATGTCCTTCCTGATGGATACGTCGAATTATGGAAAAGGAAAGGATGTGCGGATGTATGATCTTGCGGACACGATCATCGAGAGGTTTAAACAGGATATCGGCAGTATGTGGAATGTATTCAGGGAGATGAGGAGGCGGATCGAGAAATACTCTTTTCTGAATGAGTGCGGCAGTGCGGTTTATACGATTGCCAGTTATATATACGTTGGCGTGAAGGCAGGACTTGGTCTGATCAGTATCGGAAGTGTGGCAAGATATGTGGGGGCATTCACAAAATTCAGCGCGGCGTTGGGAAGCGTCGTAAGAACCTATATGGAGATTTCAATTTGTGCCCAGTACCTCGCCTATTTCGAGGAGTTTATGGGCATCGAGAATGAAAAATATAATGGCACCCTGCCGATTGAAAAACGGGACGACAATGAATACGAATTTGAGTTCCGGGATGTGTCCTTTTCGTATCCGAACAGTTCAGAGCCGGTGCTGAAACACATTACGATGAAGCTGAAGGTGGGAAAGAAGATGTCGCTGGTCGGGCCAAATGGAGCAGGCAAATCGACCTTTATCAAACTTTTGTGCCGTCTGTATGACCCGACTGAGGGAGTGATCCTGCTGAATGGCGTGGACATCCGGTATTATGATTATAATGAGTATATCCGGTTGTTTTCGGTTGTTTTCCAGGATTTCAAACTGTTTTCGTTCTCTATTGCGGAAAATGTGGCAGTGTCAAAAGAGTTTGATGAAAAGAACGTGAGGGAATGCCTGGAAAAAGCCGGATTTTCAGAGAGGCTCGGCAAACTGGATAAGGACATTCATACGAGCCTTTATAAGCTGGAGGAGGACGGAGTCGAAATTTCCGGCGGTGAGGCACAGAAGATTGCGATTGCCCGCGCTCTGTATAAAGATTCGCCGCTCGTGATCCTTGATGAGCCGACGAGTGCGCTTGACCCGGTTTCAGAGTATGAGATCTACCAGAGTTTTGACAAACTGGTCGGGGACAAGACTGCCATTTACATTTCACACCGTATGTCAAGCTGCCGGTTCTGCAATCAGATCCTCGTGTTTGACGGCGGTCAGATCGTGCAGCAGGGAAGCCATGAGGAACTGGTCAGGGATGAGGACGGACTTTATTATGAGATGTGGAATGCGCAGGCACAGTATTATGCTTGAACCTGTCAATGAGAATGGAGATGAAAGGAGAAGTGACTGGCAATGCTTAAAGAAACCTATTATACCCTTGCTATGTTGGAGAAGCTGGAACGATTCAATATGATAGAGAGGAAATGCAATGTCAGTTAAAGGAGGTATGTGAGGTGGTAAATTTACATACAGAGGCGAAAAGGAGAAATATGTAATGGAACATGTATTGAAACATTGGGACTTTTGCCAAACAGAAGTGCTGGAGCAGTTACATGAGAATTCTCCGAGATTAATTTATAAAATTAAGGCAGAGAAACTTTTTTATATATTGAAAGGAATTCCAGCAGAAATGCCGGAATGTGTAATCAGAGGGAATGTGACTGCCCATCAGTTTCTAGGAAATGAAAAGGGAATGGCACCTTGTGTTATTGCCATGAAGAATGGCAGTTTTTATGTAAAAGAAAACGGATTCTGGTTTTATCTGTTAGAGTTTATCGATGGCCATCCATTGGAAGCTACTGTGGAAAACGAATATCTTCTAGGCAGACTTGCAAAGCGGTATCACGCCTATACGGAGTATCAGTACCCTGCGGGTATAACCGGGGATAAGCAGAGATTTTACGGATGGTTTACGGACAGGGCATTTAAGTCTGCGTTTGACAGAATACTTGACCAGCTTCCAGACTTTCGTGAGTTGGATCAGTGTTTGATACATACCGATCTTGGGCCGCACAATGTCATAATGACCCCGGACGGTAGACTGATACTTATTGATTTGGATGATTCCGGCTTGGGGAGCCGCTGCCTTGATTCGGGATACGCCCTGATCTGCCAGTTTGTAGAACATGACGATGAGATGAATCTGTGGTATCGGTTTGATTATGCGAAGGCGTTTTTGGAGGGATATTATGGGGAAGAAGAGATTACGCGCGAGGAATATGATGCACTGTGGTCTGGAGCGGCATATATGCAGATTTCCTATATGCAGTGTTATGGTGATGATGCCGTCGACTCCCTCTGGAAGATATTGGAGTTTGGTCTGGCACAGAAGGAGGTGTTGTGGGATATGATTAGTCTGTGAGAATTCACAGGTGAGCTGATGGTGATTGCCCGGACTGGACGGAGGGGGATGCTTATGTTAAAATCAGGATAACAGAAACGCACACCGTCAGATGCAGGACTGACAAGTCTTGTGATTGTATTTTATTTTAGAATTTCCATTACTCAAAGGAGGCATTTATATGAACACAAAAAATATTTTGGCCCGTGCCGCTGAAATCATCGCCCAGCGTACTGTGCGTCAGGACAAGGACAGCTTTGCCACTCTTATTACCATCGACCCGGACGGTTCCCCTGTGCCTACAACTATCAGCCCTTCCCGCAGCGAGGGAATACGCTGGATCACCTTTTGCACAGGTCTGTACGCTCCAAGCCCTGTGCGACTTGGGCAAGATAACAAGGCTGCCGTGTGTCTGAATTCTCCAACCTATCATATTTCCCTCACTGGTACGGCCGAGGTCTGCACCGACCCGGAAACATGTCGGGAGATGTGGTACGATGGTTTAGCAAATCATTTTTCTGGCCCCGATGATCCCAATCTCTGTGTGATTCGCTTCACCACCCAGCGTTATAGCTTGTTTATAGACTGGGAATCGGTGAAAGGGGAAATTGATGTCACATCGGACTGAAAAAATTGTGACACGCCGGATCATTACATGTCCGAATTCGGTGAAGCAGTAAGAATATAGTTGAGGAAATAAGTTGTCAAAAGCAGAGGAGGCAAAGAACATGTTTTTAATACCAACTTTACATTGTGGCGGTCGTTGCGCAGAGGTGATTGAGTTATATAAAAAGGCATTTCATTTAGAAGTTGATTGGCAAGGGAAGGATGAAAAAACAAACTTTATCTATCATACAGAAGCAAGAATTGGAAATCAAAGAATTAGGCTATCTGATGGCGGTACCGGAAAGGAAATTCAAGCGGATTCGTTATTTTTTGCTGTAGATTTTGATACAGTTGCCGAAGTCTGGAAAGTTTTCGACATATTAAAAGAGGAGGGAACCGTGTTGGAAGAACCTCATAAAACAGATTTTGCAGCTTGTATGAGTGCAGTAAAAGATAAATTTGGATTTAAGTGGTTCTTAATAGTTGAACGTTCCGAAAGCCAATAATTCCTGTGGCTGGAGGATACACATTGAACTTGGAACAACTGCTGAAGAGATTAAAGAGTAGATTGCTAATGATAGTGATGACACAAAATACGTATTGGCATATTCTGTGAGCTTAGCCTGAAGAATGCAGAAAGAGAGGAGAGAAAAACATGATTACAGAAGCTTTTGACAACCAGTCCCCGGCAATCATCAATCCACAGATAAAGGAAAATGCGCCGCAGGTGGATGCGTGTATTCTGACTTTTTCTCATGTGATTGAAAAGTTTGTTTTGGAGAATTACGAATGCAGGCAGATTGCATCTTTTTGGTTTGCAACGGGCAATACACCGATTTATTGTATCAATTACAAAGGTAAGAAATTTGCATTTTATAAAACCTATGTGGGAGCGCCTGCGTGTGTCGGAACGGTGGAGGATACGTTGTCGGAAATAAAGACGGATAAGTATGTTGTATTTGGCGCTGCTGGCTGTCTGAATAAGGAAATTGCACGCGGAAAAGTTATGATACCGACAAGGGCCTGGCGGGATGAAGGCACTTCTTATCATTATGCGCCTGCATCGGATTACGTTACTGTAGGAAATGCGGATATTGTTGCCGCTTTCATGGAGGAAAACGGGATTCCTTATGTGAAAGGAAAAACATGGACCACTGATTCTTTCTACAGGGAAACCGTCAATAACTTTGAGAAGCATAAATCGGACGGCTGTATCTCCGTAGAGATGGAATGCGCCGCCTTGCAGGCGATGTGTGATTTCAGAGGACTGAATTTGTACATGTTTTTTACAAGCGGGGATTTGCTTGATGCCCCCAAATGGGATGCAAGGCGAAAAGAAGGACAGACGAAAGGCACCCAGCATGATGCGGGGCATTTTGACATTGCGTTGGAACTGGCTAGATATGCGGCAGAATAATAGAATATAGGAACCGGGAGAAAGTGCCATTTTGAGGAGGTACTATGCAAATCACCCTGGCTCTTACTAAAGAAGATGGGGAAGAGATCTTTTATAAAGCGAGTGATTTAATATATCGCTGTCTGTAAAATGCTCGCCGTCGAGCTAAGTTAAGGAGGAGAACTCAAATGATTTATTTTACGAATGAACAATTAACGATTCGCAACATGGAGCCTGAAGATGCACAGGTAATTACGGATGCGGAAATCGAACAGGGATGGCATGCGTCGATTGAGAAATATGAAAAAAGATTAGAGGACCAGAGATTGGGAAAGGCAATTTCATTGGTTGCGGAATACTCCGGAAAACCAGTTGGATATATAAATATTTATCCAGATCATGCAGGGGGAGCATTTGGAGGAAAAGGCTATCCGGAAATTGTTGATTTTGGCGTTTTGGAAAAATACCGGAATCAGGGTATTGGTACCGTTTTAATGGATATAGCTGAACAAATAGCTGCAACATATGCGGACATAGTGTACCTGGGTGTCGGACTTCATAGTGGCTATGGAAATGCTCAGAGAATGTATGTGAAGCGTGGTTATATACCGGATGGTTCGGGTGTTTGGTATCAAGAGAAAATATGCACACCATATGAGGAGTGCATAAATGATGATGATCTTGTCATATATCTTTCAAAGAAATTGTGAGGTGGTGAGTTTACATACAGAGGCGAGAAGGAAAAATAAGATATGAAAAATAAATCAATCGATTTTTTGTTAAATCATTCGGGACCGGTAATTCAGTATCGACTGAGAAAAGAAATTATAGGCAATATTTCTGCGCAGGAAGAGAAACAGTTCATGGATGAAATATATGAACTTCCACACATGCAGTTAATTCAGAAGTATGTGAAACCAAACGGTTATATCGGAAGCGGCATGCATAGCTGGAATAACTGGTGCGGCACCGTGCTCCATGAAACGCTCCTGGGGCAGTACAATTTAATGAAATAGTCTGTGAAAATTCACAGGGGTTATTTTGAGAAAGGGGTACCTATGAAAGTATATGGCATTCGTTTTGCAAAAGGGTTTCAATATGGAACAATGGAGACTGTGTTCCGCACTCAGAAAGGAAATCGTGAACTAATACCGGATTTCTCTTTCTTCTATTACATTGCGGAGGCTGACGGAAAGCATTTTCTGTTTGACACTGGGTTTAGGGACGAGCAGCTAGCGGCGGAGATGGGTGTGTCCTTGCTTTCAGTAGAAGGGGAGATCAGACAGGTTTTCGGTTTGTTTCCTGAGATTGACGCCATATTTTTGACACATAGTCACTGGGATCATATCAACAACATTGACCTGTATCCCAATGTGCGGCTGATCATGTCAAAGCTGACTTATGAGCAGGCAGTGTCGGAGGGAACCGCTGCCGTGAGGGACAGGTTACAGGAGACGAGAGCCCAGATCTCGCTGGTGGAGGAAAGGGAATGTTTTTATAACAGATTCTACTTTGAAGTGATCGGAGGGCATATGCCGGATTCTTCGGTTCTCAATTTTCAAATGGGCAATGATACCTATTGCATTACGGGAGACGAATGCTATTTGTGTGACAATATGGAACAAAATATTCCCATCGGTATCCGTGTTTGCGGAGAGAAAAATGAGAGGTTTATCCAGAAGGCATATGATAGAGGATGGATACCGCTGCCGTTCCACGATGCGGGTATTTTGGAGAAATATGACAGACTGACAGAAAATATTGTCAGGATCTGTTAAGGGAGAGGAAGCATGAAGAAGCTTAGTGTGAAAAATAAGCTCGATGGCTTATTTTTCACCCCACTATTTGTGTCGCTTCGAAATGGAGGATAAAATAAAACAAATGGTAATTTGAATCAGGAGAAAGAGGATGGATACAAAAAGAATAGTGCTTTTTTCAGATGTCCACGGTAATATAACCGGGCTTAAAGAAGTTATAAAAGAAGTAAAAAAACTGGAAAACGTGGAAAATATTATTGGCTTAGGAGACTATTTTGGATGGGGAGCCGGCTGCAATGATATAATAGATTTATGCCTTGAGAATAATGTAGTTCTCATACGGGGCGGACATGAAGAAATACTTAATCTGATTGACCGTGGAGAGGATAACGGAGATTACTATCCTGAAATTTATTTCACTCATGGCTGGCTCAAAAAAAATCTGAAATCTGAGTATTACCGGCTTATAACAAGCCTGCCAACGGAAATCAGAATCACACTGAATAATGCGTACACATTGATAGGATTCCATGCGGCTTTAAACGATATGGAATCCTATACTTGCGGATCTGACAGAGATTTGGAGGTTTTGGAGAATACATATGGAGGTTTGGAGGAAAACATTATTGTTTATGGACATTTCCATGAGCCGCACGTAATACCAATGAACGGCAAATTACTGATAAACTGTGCATCCGTAGGTCAACGGAGAAATGACAGTTTGAGTAATTACACTGTTATTGAGTATGACGAAAAAAAAGTTGCAGTTATTCAGCACCAGATTCCTTATGACAAAGATGAAGAAGACAGGCTGATACAAGAGCGAGGGATGATTAGACGCTTATAATAAATTTGGAGAAAGGAAACATAAAGAAGAATGAAACGGATATGTTTTTTGGGTGCAGGCAGCTGGGGAACAGCACTTGCCATTTTATGTGCGAATAATGGTCACCGGGTTGTACTGTGGTCAGCAACAAACAAGTTCCGGAAAAAGCGGGAGCATGTGGACTGCCTGCCGGGGACGAGGTTTCCAGATTTGGTAAAAATTGAAGACGATGTTGAAGAGGCATGTAAAGACAAGGATATTATTGCCGTTTCGGTGGCGTCTCCTTATATGCGCTCGACTGCGCGGCTTATGAAACCGTTTGTTAAGCCCGGCCAGATTGTCGTCAATGTGGCGAAGGGAATTGAAGATAAGACGCTTATGACGATGTGTGAGATATTGGAGGATGAGCTTCCTCAGGCGGATGTTGCCATTCTTTCCGGGCCGAGCCATGCGGAGGAGATATCCAAGGGCATGCCGACTACGGTTGTAGTCGGTGGGAGGACAGAAAAGACAGCGGTATTTATTCAGGATGTGTTTATGGCAAATCATTTTCGAGTGTATGTGAGCCCAGACCGGATTGGCATTGAAATCGGTGGGGCATTGAAAAACGTGATCGCGCTCGCTGCCGGAATTTTGGAAGGGATGGGACTGGGGGATAATACAAAGGCGGCACTTATGACAAGAGGCATCGCGGAAATCAGCCGTCTCGGCATGGAGATGGGGGGGAAAATGGAATCTTTTTTCGGGTTGTCCGGGATTGGTGATCTCATTGTGACGTGCACGAGCACACACAGCCGGAACCATAACTGCGGCTATTTGCTTGGAAAGGGAAAGACGCTGGAAGAGGCAAAAAAAGAAATCCGTCAGGAGATTGAGGGAGTGAACTGTGCCAGGGCGGCGATGGCGCTGGCCAACAAGCATCATGTAAACATGCCGATTGTGGAGCAGATTAATGCCGTATTGTTTGAAGGAAAATCGGCGGATGAGGCATTGCAGGATCTTATATTGCGTGAACGTGCCATTGAGTACCAGTCATTGAACTGGTAAATGCGAAAAATAAAAAAGATTATAGTGCAGAAATGGGGGATAATCATGAACAAGAAACAGTTTTTTTATATTCCGGATGAAATGAAGGAAAGGGAATGGTATGGATTTAACTGGCTGGAACACGTAACGGCAATTCCTGCGCCTCTGGTGCTTGTAACCGGATATAAGCAGAACGGTGCTGCAAATGCGACGATGCAGTCATGGTTCTGCTTTTCCAGTGAAAATGAATTTTATTGTATTTTCGGAAGCGTGAATAAAGGGTCTCATATGTATGAGATTGCAACCAAGAGAAAGCAGATGGTGATTAACTTTCCTAATAAAAACTGCATTGACAGGTGTATGGACACGGTGAAAAATAATGGGTATGAAACGGACGAGCTTTCAGCGTCAGGGCTGCATTATTGTGACGGCAGCAAGGTGGATGCCCCCGTGGTTGACGAATGCTTTCTAAATCTGGAATGTGAAACGGTGTGGGAAAAAGAGCTTTTTGAAGGAAGCTATCATGCCGTGCTTTGTGTTAAAATCGTAAATGTCTGGATGGACGAAGCTCATTACAATTCTGAAAAATTGGGACGTTACGGCGAGACGGGTTATCTTTACAACGTAAATGCGCCACTGAATCCCGAAACGTGGGAAACGGACAATGAGGAGTTTGCCATACTTTGGGCGAAGGATTGAAGGAGGGAAACAAAACATATGGAAACTGTAAAAAGAAAATCAATGGGACCACATTTTTCGATGTGCGTTCAGCCGGCTTTTATCATTGGCACGAACAATGAAGACGGGACACATAATTTTGCCCCGATCACATGGGTCAGCGTTACATGCGAAAGGGATCATGATTATTTGCTGGTCATTAGTATGTTCGGTACAAAAAGAACGAAAGAGAACGTGCTTCGCACAGGCGTTTTAAGCGCCAACCTCGTCAGCACGGATATACTTGGACTTATGGACTATTTTGGGACGCACCGTGCCGAAGACGGACTCAAAGACGCAGTTCCCTATAGTGTCAGCAGAGGGGAAGCCGTGGATGTTCCCATTCTTGATTCAAGTAGATGGGTTTATGAATGCGAAGTGGTGCAAACTGTTGAGACAGGGGATTCTGCTACCTTTTTCTGTAAAATCAAAAATGTTCAAATAGACAAGCAGCTTATGTGCGGAGACACTTTTGGTATTGACCTTACAAAATTAGACCCTGTGATTTACTCGGGAATGTATCACAGCATTGGGAAGCTGCTGGGAAAAATCGGAGATTATGGAGGTATATGCTGATGGCTGTTAAAATAGCTTACATCGGCGCAGTGCATATAGTGGATGGTATACCGGAATATTGGATTGGAATGTTTTTTCCAGCGGATACGGAAGTTGACTTTGAAGAAAATCAGATTGAAATAACGATTTAGTGGAGGGTAGAATGAGAGATACGATTTTATCGTAGACGATGAGGCAGACATCGTTTCTACTCTTGAGGATTATTTTCTGTATAACGATTATCTAATATTCTTGGAATTTTGAGCGTTGGCATTTATCCGATTTGTTATTCTTAATTGGGGATCAGGAAATACCTTTGTATATAGATAACGCCATTGTTCAGCGGGCATGTTGATGATTATAGTATCTCCCTTTTCAACCCGGATTTTCCAGCAGCGCACATAAAATATCCCGCAGCAGTGCATCCTCTTGTCTGATTTTGTCATCCCAGACCATATAACTCTGTTTTTCCCGGTAACCGGCACGGAATAAAAGCGGCTGATTGTCGGTCAGATCCAGGCTGACAGGAACAGGCAGGAAGGTGCCCTCCTTTTTGGTGTAACAGTTGGATGCCTTTGCCGGCTGGCGAAATTCCTTTTCCACATAGGTTCCCACACTTTTGTGGATGGCGGTATCTTCTGCCGGGAGATAATAATAGTCTTTATAATTCTTAAAAAAATGGTATAAGGTGCCGTGGTACAGAGGGATCTGGATGGAGATCTCCTGTCCCTCCCAGTGGACAGTAAAGGGAGCTGGTTCCCAGGTCAGGGGAAAGGAAAAGGGGCAGGGAGAAGGAATCGATATGTAAATATGATCATTTTGTACCTGCATCTGTATCTTCGTTCCGCTCTGTAGCAGCTTTCGGGTGTTTTTGTAGTTTAGGAGCAGGGCGGAATACAGTGTGCCGATAAGATCCTCCAGATTGTGGAGAAGGAGCTTTTGCTTTTCCAATTCCATTCCCTCGTCCCGAAAGTATTTTTTTTGCATAAATTGGGAATAGATGTCAATACAGTCCCTGCCCGACAGGACGTCTTTCCGCATAAATCCAGTCAGGCGTTCTACGGTAGGAAGTTTTAGGTCAGGGGCGGGAAAAAGGGATTTGAAACGTCTGATTTCCCGGTAGATGTCCAGGTTATGTATTTTATCAAAAGGAATATCTACGTCAAGTTCCCTGCATTTTTTTTCAATATAGGGGATATCAAAACCGGAACCATTGTAGTGCACGAGAAGCGTAAAGGGTTCCAAAAATTGTCCAAATGCCTGCAAAATATCTGCCTCGCTGATATAGTCATCGGCAAACCACTGGCGAATACAGAATTGCTCCTGGTCTCTGTCGTACCAGAGTGCTCCGATGAGATATAGAGATGAGATCTTTGGAGACAGACCGGTGGTTTCGATATCAAAGACGCAAAAGTGCTCGATGGATTGCTGAGTATATAGTGTCAGAGACTCGATAGACTCTGTTGGTAAATGAAGTGTTTTATCTATGATCTGCATATCATCTTTTCCTTTTCGTTATGTTAAGATGCTGGGTTCAAAAGTATTTCATCTAAATGATACCACATCTCATTGTACTATAGACAAAAATCTCTGTCAAACTACAAGGTTTTAGAAAATTAGCAAATTAACGTGGAAAAATAAATACGAGTGTGTTATGATATGTGATAAGTGTAATTGGCCTGGCGGCGCGAATTTGACCCCTGTTTTGTTCTGTGTCGCCAGGCTGGCCAGGAAGAAATGGGGAGAAAACAAATGGTAAACAGACAAAAGGGACGATTGAAAAAGTTAAAGGGGAGAATGCAGAGCAGTCTGAGTGGTTTTTTTCGGGCATGTATTGTCGGTGCTCTTGTTTTGCTGCAGTTTGCCATCATCGTCATCATTCCGCTTTTGTTTCGTGATTATGCGACACAGTTCTATATATTGATCGAGATTTCAGGAATGATTGGAATACTTGCACTGACCAATGACAGCCGTAATTTTTCCTATAAATTTTCATGGCTCTGCGTGATTCTTTTATTTCCCATCTCTGGTTTGATCATGTTTAATCTCTGGGGAAAAGTGGGAAAGAAAAATAGATTAAACCGCGCCATCGCTGAGCGGATGAAGAGAACCGATGACCAGTTGGTGCAGGATGAACGGATCTCGGAAGAGTTTGCTGCCAGGCATCCGGTGTCTTCGAGAATGTCCCGGTATATGACCTCTATGGGGGCGCCTCTTTTTAAAAATAATTCTGCCGAATATTATGCCTTTGGCGAAGATGCCTTTGAGGATCTGTTTGAGGACCTGGAAAAAGCGCAAAAATTTATCTTTATCGAATTTTTTATCGTGGCGGAGGGCGCGATCTGGGACCAGATTCATGAAATTTTGCTGCGAAAGATCAAAGAGGGAGTCGAGGTTAAGTTTCTCTATGATGATTTTGGAGCCTTGTTCCGCACGGGGAAAAATTTTGCGGCGGATTTACGTGCCGAAGGCTTTGAGGTGGAGATTTTTAACCCCATTCATAAATATGCCAGCAAATTATATATGAATTTCAGAGATCACCAGAAGATTGTGGTCATCGACGGAAATATCGGGTATACGGGAGGGTTTAACCTGGCGGATGAGTATGCCAATCTCATCGAGCGTTTTGGCATCTGGAAGGATGCCGGAATTCGTGTGCAGGGCGATGCCGTATGGGGATTGACCGTAACCTTTTTGGAAATGTGGTCGGTATGTACGACAGATCTAGCCATCGATGTGGAAAAATACCGTCCTACGGAAGTTTTTCCTGCTTCTGATATGTACTGCCATGTGCTGCGTGATGGACCGGCGCTGGGTACAAACAGTTTTGTGGGAAGTGTCTACAAACAGATGATCAATTATGCTGGCAAGATCATGTATATAATGACGCCATACCTGATTCTGGAGGAAACAATGATACGAAGTCTGGTCGAGGCAAAGAGCCGGGGGGTGGATGTAAGGATTATCACGCCCAGCATACCGGATAAAAAGCATGTCAAGTGGCTGACAGAGTATAATTACGGAGAGCTTTTAAAACATGGGATACGGATTTATGAGTATCTGCCGGGATTTATCCACTCCAAGGTAGTGATGGCAGAACATTGCGCGGTGGTGGGGACGATCAACATGGATTATCGTAGTTTCTATCTTCATTATGAAAATGGTGTGTGGATCTACGACGAAGAATTTTTGAAAAAAATAATGGACGATTTTACTCATACCTTTGGGGTGAGCCGGGAGATCTCCTATGAGGAATGGAAGAACCGGCCATTTAAAATAAAAATGGTTCAGCATCTTTTGAAAGTATTTTCTACGCTTGTATGACGGCATGGAGGAAGGGATGAGAGGATGATACATTTTGTAAAGGGAAGACTGGACACCGTGTCTGAGAATATGGTAGTGGTGGAAAACGGAGGAATCGGTTTTGAGATCATGGTGCCGCTGTCTGTCGTTTCTGGCCTTCCTCAGACGGGAAATGAAGTAAAGATATATACCTATACTTATGTGAGAGAGGATGCCCTGCAGCTATATGGTTTTCTGACCAGGGACGAATTGTCCATGTTCAGGCTGCTTATTACGGTCAGTGGTATCGGCCCCAAGGGAGCCCTTGGCATTCTTTCTGTGATGGATGCGGACGCTCTGCGTTTTGCCATTCTTGCCGATGATGCAAAAAGCATCTCCAAAGCGCCGGGTATCGGGGCAAAGACAGCCAGTAAGCTCATCCTTGAGCTAAAGGATAAGATGGACTTTGAGGAAGCAGTCACCCATGTTCTGGATCAGGGACAGGCAGAGGCCGCCGGAGGAGTTCCCGATGATGGAATGGCCGCCAACGATGCCATTCAGGCGTTGGTGGCACTGGGGTATACCAGTACAGAAGCGGTCAAAGCGGTAAAGAAGGTGGAGATCACGGCGGATATGACGGTGGAGGACATATTAAAGGCTGGCTTGAAAAATCTGTAGGAGGCACATATGGAGAAGCGCGTTATTTCCACCGATGTGATGGAAGAAGATTATAAGATCGAAAACAGCCTTCGCCCCAGGCTGCTCTGTGATTATATCGGACAGACAAAGGCTAAGGATAATCTGAAAATATTTATTGAGGCAGCGAAGGCGAGAGAGGAAGCGTTGGACCACGTACTTCTGTATGGTCCACCGGGATTAGGGAAAACTACCCTTGCCGGGATTATCGCCAATGAGATGGGAGTGAATCTAAAGATTACTTCCGGTCCCGCTATTGAGAAGCCGGGAGAGATCGCTTCGATCCTGAACAACCTACAGGAAGGGGATCTTTTGTTCGTGGATGAGATCCACCGTCTGAACCGGCAGGTAGAGGAGGTGCTCTACCCGGCGATGGAAGATTACGTCATCGATATCGTTATCGGAAAAGGGGCGTCAGCGAGAAGCATTCGGCTGGATCTGCCGAGATTTACGCTAGTGGGGGCGACGACGCGGGCGGGCATGCTCACGGCGCCTTTGAGGGACCGTTTCGGTGTGGTGAATAAACTGGAATTTTATACCGTGGAGGAATTGACCACCATCGTACGGCGTTCTGCCTCGGTATTTCAGGTAGAGATCGATGAAAAAGGAGCGCTGGAGATCGCCAGGCGTTCCCGGGGGACGCCGCGGCTTGCCAACCGTCTTCTCAAGCGGGTGAGAGATTTTGCCCAGGTGAAATACGATGGCAGAATCACGCTGGAGGTGGCAAATTTTGCTCTGGATCTTTTGGAGGTTGATAAGTTCGGACTGGACAACACGGACCGGGAGATTTTGATGACTATGATCGAGAAATTTGCCGGTGGACCAGTGGGGCTGGACACACTGGCAGCCAGCATCGGAGAAGACAGCGGAACGATAGAAGACGTCTATGAACCCTATCTGATCCAGAATGGATTTATTGCCAGAACGCCGCGGGGTCGAGTGGTGACTGAGCGGACCTATGGGCATTTGGGATTGGAGATCAACAAGTAGAGAGGAGTGGAGGGAAAATATGGCAAATACGGGTGCGGTTAAAGATCCAAAAAATGGGGTGATATCCTGCTGGGTGTGCACAGGGGTGCTGGTAGTAGCAAATCTTATGCGGCTCTTTATGCTTCGGATGAATAACCGGATGGTGGACGGAATTTTTCTTGCCCTGATTTTGATTTGGCTGGGCATATCAGTATATGAAACCGTAAAATATAATAAAGAAAAAAACAGAGACGGGAAAAGGGAATGAAAGATAAACGATTTAATAACTGTAACAGCGAACAGATCGCTATGAGAGTTTCTAGAAACAGCATTCTGGTAAATGTGATGCTGTCCCTGGGCAAAATGCTGGCAGGAATTCTGGGAAATTCCACAGCGATGATCTCCGATGCCGTTCATTCCGCTTCGGATGTGTTTAGCACGATCATTGTCATTATCGGGGTGAAGATATCGGGCAAGGAATCCGATGAGAATCATCCCTATGGACATGAGAGGCTGGAATGTGTGGCGGCGATTTTGCTGGCGGTGATTCTCGCAGGAACTGGCATCGGTATCGGTTATGGCGGGGTTATGGTGATCTGGCGGGGCGATACTTCTGCGATCGCCATACCTACGCTGCTTCCTTTGGCTGCCGCCATTTTTTCCATCGTCATCAAAGAGGCGATGTACTGGTATACGATTTTGGCGGCGAAGAAGATTCGATCCGGTGCGTTGAAAGCAGACGCATGGCATCATCGGTCGGATGCGCTGTCATCCATCGGCAGTTTTGTCGGTATCCTTGGGGCAAAGCTTGGTTTTCCAGTACTTGATCCCATCGCCAGCATTGTCATCTGCGCCTTTATTCTAAAGGCGGCCTTTGATATATTTCGGGATGCGGTGGGAAAACTGACGGATGAGGCATGTGATTCCCAGTTGACCGGGCAGATGCGGCAGGAAATCATGGCTATGGAAGGGGTATATGTCATAGATGATATGAAAACCCGGATGTTTGGGAATAAAGTATATGTGGATATTGAGATCGGTTGTGATGGCAGTATAACTCTCTTTGAGGCGCATGAGATCGCAGAGAATGTCCATGATTGCATCGAAAATCAGTTTCCTGATGTGAAACACTGTATGGTGCATGTAAATCCCCATCATCTGCCAGAGGAGCAGCCAGCATCGGATAAGGAAAATTAATAGTCCGGTCATGGAATGTTCATATATGTAGTGTAGGATAATAACCAGTACAGGTGCATGACATGCCTATACATTAACATTAAGACAGGACATTTATGGTCCTGCCTGGCAAAAAGTTGATAAAGGAGATGGAGCCATGCGGTTCAGGGAGAGATTTCAGCGGATGATGTACGGAAGGTACGGTAGTGACCAACTGGGGATATTTTGTTTTGTGGCTTACCTGGTTTTATGGGTACTGTCTATGTTTTTCCGCGGAACGAGGATCATGATGGTGTTGACGCCAGTAAGCTATCTGTTTGTGCTCGCTTATTTTTTTCGCTTCTTTTCGAGAAATATTTATAAGAGGCAGCAGGAAAACCAGAAATTTTTACAGATCTTTAACCGTGTTAAGAACTTTTTTAAATATCTGAAAATGAAATTCACAGAGAGGGACGGGGTCAAAAAATTGTTTCGGTGCCCAAAATGTCATCAGATCATCCGGGTTCCCAAGGGAAGGGGAAAGATTGCGATCACCTGTCCCAAATGCCGGTTTGAATTTATTCGGAGGACTTAACCTAAGGAGAGAGCCATGTTTGGATATGTTACGGCGAATAAGCCGGAACTGAAAATGAGGGAGTTTGGCCGGTATAAGGCATTTTACTGTGGTCTTTGCAGGCGTCTGGGGAAGACCAATGGAGCTGTCAGCAGGTTGACGCTGAGCTATGATATGACCTTTCTCATTCTGCTGCTGTCCTCTCTGTACGAGCCAAGGGAGCAGCAGGAGAGGCATCACTGCCTGATCCATCCGGGGAAAAAACAATGGATGATCTACAATTCGATCACGGATTATGCATCGGATATGAATGTGTTGTTGTCCTGTTATCATTTTCAGGATGACTGGGAGGATGAAAAGAGCATTGCCGGCTTTTGCGGCGCGAAGGTGTTTGCAAAGCGGGCGAAGAAGATCGCAGGACAGTATCCGAGGCAGGCGAAAGTGATCCGGGAACAGCTAGGCAGGCTGGCAGAACTGGAACAAAAGGGGATCACCGAACCAGATGACATCAGCCGTCCTTTCGGCGAACTTATGTCAGAGCTGTTTGTATATAAGGAAGATGCATTTCAGGATGTACTGCGCAGGTTTGGATTTTATCTGGGAAAGTATATTTACCTGTTAGATGCCTTTATGGATCTGGAGAAGGATCTAAAAAAGGGAAGTTTTAATCCCTTTCGGGAGAGCGCAGACAGAGAAGATTTTGAAGAGACCGTCCGTCAGATGTTAGAGGGCACGATAAGACAGGCGGTGGCAGAGTTTGAAAAGCTTCCGCTGGAACAGGATTTACCGATCCTTAGAAATATTTTATACGAGGGAGTGAAACTCCCTTTGATGAGAGGAGAAAATGATGATAAGCGATCCATATAGTATACTGGGGGTCAGCCGGGACGCCAGCGACCGTGAGATCAAACGGGCCTACCGAAATATGAGCCGAAAATACCATCCAGATTCCTATGCCAGCAGTTCTGCGGCAGAAGCAGAGGCAGCGGCGGAGAAATTTAAACAGATTCAGGAAGCCTACAATCAGATCGTCAATGAGAGATCCGGCAGAACTTCTGGAGGGTATGGAGGTGCTTATGGAGGCTATGGCGGCAACCAGTCCTATACCGAGGAGGACCAGCATCTGATGGCGGCGATCAATTATATCCGTGCCAGACGGTATAACGAGGCGATCAATGTTCTCAATGGCATAGGGAACCGCAGCGGACGGTGGTATTATCTGAGTTCGGTGGCCAATATGGGGCTTGGTAATAACGTAGTGGCCCAGGATTATGCCAAAAAGGCGGTGGAACTCGAACCGGATAACATGGAATTTCGCCAGTATTACCAGCAACTGCAAAATGGCGGCGGTTTCAGCCCTTTTGGCGGCTATGGAAGTCCCTTTGGAGGAGGCTACGGGGGTGGCTATGGCGGTTATGGTGGTTACGGAAACTACGGAGGCGGCAGCTATAATTCCTGCGGTACCGGAAATTTCTGCTGTGATTTGTGGTGTGCAGACACCCTCTGTGAGTGTATGGGAGGAGATCTTTGCTCATGTATGTAAACAAAACGAAGGCATTGGCAGGAGTGGCACTGCTCTGTGGGTTCAGTGTCCTTTTACAGATGTTGGGCACTTTTATATCGGTGAATACCTTGTTTTTTACAGCGCTGGCAGCATATTTCATCGGCTTTTCCATTCATCGTTATGGACTGCGTTATGGAGGAATGCAGCTGGCGGCATGCACGTTATTGGATGTGATGCTGAACCCGGACAAATTTCACTGGATCCTGTATGGTTGCTTGGGGATTTACATTTTCCTCAGCGAACTAATATTCTGTAAAGGAAACCGGATCCAGGACATAAAGAAAAAAATGCGGGTTCAGTTGATTTATAACTGGATCTTGTTTAATATAATATATATCCCTCTGGTTCTTTTTTTTCAAAATCTTTTATTTACCGGAACGCTGCCGGGGGGGATCTCCGGTAGTTCTATCCAGGGCATGGCGGCGCTGTGGCTGGCGGGACAGGTCGGATGGTTCCTGTACGATAAGGCGTACCGGGTATTCTGCCGGACTTTGAGGGAGAGAAAAATTTGATAAAAGGAGGAGAACAAATGCAGTTTTCAGATTTACAAAAAGAAATGATCGCTGCCATGAAGGCAAAGGATAAGGTGAGAAAGGATGCTATATCTTCGCTGGTATCCGCGGCAAAGAAGGTCGCCATCGATGAGGGATGCCGGGATGATATATCGGAGGATATCGTTACTAAAGTGGTGATAAAGGAAATGAAGACGGTGAAGGAGCAGATCGATGCCTGTCCCGATGACCGCGCAGAGCTCCAGGCGGAATATCAGGCAAGATATGATATTATTGCCGAGTTTGCTCCCCAGATGATGTCCGGGGAGGAAGTGGAGAACTACATCAAGGAAAAATTTGCCGATGTGGTGGCTACAAAAAATATGGGACAGATCATGAAAGCCGTCATGGGAGACCTAAAGGGTAAGGCAGAGGGAAAGGTCATCAATGACATAGTCAAGAAACTCTGCCAGTGACAGCTAAAGGTTAAGTTTTTCTGCCTGTCTGCCGAGATATAGTGTATATGAATACACATGAAAGGAGTCATGGTAGAATGAGTTATAATGCATGGATGCCATTACAGGATCAGGGAACTGCTGGGAGAACGTATCAATATTCAGCAAAGAAGAATGAGCGTACATCCCGTGGGGGGACGAATGCGGCAGCAGACAGAAAAAAAGAACAGGACAGCTTATGGGGGCTTTCCAGGGAAAGCTATGTGCCTTCCAATGAGGCAGAGCAGTACCAGATGAAGAAAACGGAGGCTTCCAAGACAGAAGCAGCAAAGCAGACCAAGTTGAGCAAGAAGGCTCAGGAACTTTTGAATCAACTGAAAGGGAAATATTCCAATATGGATTTCTTTGTAGAATCTTATTCTACGGAGGCAGAAGCCCAGAGATACTTGAGCCGGGGGACCAAAGAATATAGTGTGCTGATCGATCCAGAGACGTTAGAGGCCATGGCTGCGGACGAAGATGTGAGAAAGCAGTATGAAGATATTCTTGCCGGAGCGGGGAACCGTCTGGAAGAGCTGAAAGAAAAGCTGGGCAAGGATTCAGATCAGATTAAGAGTTTTGGAATCTCCATTGACAAAGAGGGAAAGGTGTCCTATTTTGCGGAGCTTGATAAGATTTCAGAGTCCAGAAACCAGCAGTTAGAGCGGACCAAGGAGAAGAAGGCGGAGGCAAAAAAAGAGGCAAAGAGAAAAGAAGCCAAAGCAGAAGAGGCCGCCAGAAGGGAACGAGAGACGGAATCAAAATTTGTTAAGGCAGATACCATCGATGAGCTGGTAAAAAAGATTCGGGAAGCAGCTTCTGGAGAGGCTTCTTGGTACGAAAGTTTTGATCTTACGATGTAATATCGTGAATTATCTGGCGGAACTTTTCCGCAGAGGGATTGAGGGCAGATTCCTGTGAATAGGCGAAACCAACGGTGCGCTGTGAGATATTTTGTTTTAATGGTATCTCGGTCAGCGTGCCTTTTTTTATGTCCGCGTCAACCAGATCCCGGATCACGCAGGCGACCCCCAGTCCAATCCTGGCGAATTCTACCAGGAGTTCCATGTTGCTCGTCTCTAAGATCTGCCCGGTTTCGATGGAATGATCCCGAAAGTATTGTTCCACATGCTGTCTGGAGATATTTCCCTCGTCCATAAGCATAAGGGTGGCAGCTTTGAAAAACAGATCCGTGTGCTCTTTGTGATCCACCTTCTCCCGGAGTTTGAGATTTTCCAGATAAGACGGGGATGCTACAAAGGTATAAGATAGATGGGACAGGGGAGTGAAGGTCAGATGTCTGACGGCGTTTGTCTCCGCCACAAGTCCCAGATCCAATTTGTTTTCTACTAGTCTGGAAGCAGTTTCCGCCGATGAGAGGCAGTCGATGGTAATGGTGACATGGGGGTTTTGCTGGATGTAGCGCTGCAGGAGAGGAAGCATGATGTGTTTGCAGAGAGTGGTACTGACACCGATATGGAGGTGTCCTACTTCCAGTTCCTGATTTCGTTTGAGCTGAAGTTCTCCTTCTTCGATGGAGGAAAATGCCGAAGCGATATGCCGATATAGAAGTTCTCCTTCTTTGGTCAACGAAACTCCTCTGGATCTTCTGAAAAACAGGGTGGTATTTAGCTGCCGTTCCAGATTTTTAATGGCCTTACTCACCGCGGGTTGGCTCATAAAAAGTTCTTCGGCTGCACGGGAGATATTTCCGGTTTTTGCCGCTATAAAAAAGATATGATAATAGGATAAGTTTTCCATAGTTTAAGTCCTCCAGATTTGCTTTATTATATCACAATAGAATAGAAGTGTAAAGAGATATAACTACAAATTATGGTATGTATGCAAAAGGGGTATTTTACTTTTCCTCATTTATCTGCTACAATGATGGCATGATAAATGAAACGAAAGGAGAGAGGATAATGGGAATGACAATGACCCAGAAAATATTGGCCGCCCATGCGGGTTTAGACAGCGTAAAGGCGGGCCAGTTGATCGAGGCAGATCTGGATCTGGTTCTGGCAAATGATATTACCGGACCAGTGGCGATCCACGAAGTGGAGAAGCTGAATAAAAAGACAGTGTTTGACAAGGATAAGATCGCCCTTGTACCGGATCATTTTACACCAAATAAGGATATTAAGTCCGCAGAGCACTGCAAATGTGTCAGAGATTACGCAAAGGCACAGGGGATCACCAATTATTTTGAGGTAGGAGAGATGGGGATCGAGCATGCCCTTCTCCCGGAAAAGGGACTGATCGTGGCGGGGGAGACCTGTATTGGCGCCGATTCACATACATGTACCTATGGGGCTCTGGGAGCGTTTTCTACAGGAGTAGGAAGCACAGACATGGGAGCTGGTATGATTACTGGAAAAGCATGGTTTAAGGTACCTTCTGCCATCAAAGTCGTTTTGAAGGGGAGTCTTCAAAAATGGGTGAGCGGCAAGGATGTTATCCTCCATCTCATTGGAAAGATCGGTGTGGACGGCGCTTTGTACCGTTCGTTAGAGTTTGCCGGAGAGGGAGTGGCAAGTCTTACGATGGACGACCGCTTTTCTATCGCCAATATGGCGATTGAGGCGGGAGCAAAAAATGGTATTTTCCCAGTGGATGAGAAGACCATTGAGTATATGAAAGAGCATTCCACCAAGCCATATACCATTTATGAGCCGGATGCCGACGCAGAATATGACGAGGAGATCATCATTGATCTGGATACTCTGGAGCCTACGGTGGCATTTCCACATCTGCCGGAGAATACAAAGACCGTCAAAGAGTCAGGTGTGGTAGAGATCGACCAGGTGGTGATCGGTTCCTGTACGAATGGGCGTATCGGGGATCTTCGCGCAGCCGCCAAAGTGCTGGAGGGCAGAAAGGTGAAAAAAGGCATTCGCTGTATCATTTTCCCGGCCACCCAGGCGATCTACCTTCAGGCCATCGAGGAGGGGCTGGTGCAGACCTTTATCAAGGCTGGCGCGGTAGTCAGTACGCCGACCTGTGGACCATGTCTTGGCGGGCATATGGGAATACTGGCAGCCGGTGAGCGCGCGGTATCCACCACCAATCGAAATTTTGTGGGACGTATGGGACATGTGGAATCGGAGGTATATCTGGCGAGTCCGGCGGTAGCAGCCGCAAGTGCTGTCACTGGAAAAATCTCGGAACCATCTGAACTTGGCAATGAATGATTGATATAGAATGGAGGTACGTACCTGTGAAAGCATTAGGAAACGTATTTAAATATGGGGATAATGTGGATACGGATGTGATCATTCCGGCACGTTATCTGAATTCTTCCGATCCAGCGGAGCTTGCGACCCACTGTATGGAAGACATTGATAAGGATTTTGTGAAGAACGTAAAAAAGGGTGATATCATCGTAGCAGAGAAGAACTTTGGTTGCGGATCATCCAGGGAGCATGCACCGATCTCTATCAAGGCAGCAGGGGTGAGCTGCGTTATCGCAGAGACCTTTGCCAGAATCTTTTACCGCAATGCCATCAATATCGGACTGCCGATCATTGAGTGCAAAGAAGCGTCTGAGAACATTGAAGCTGGCGACGAGGTTGAGATCGACTTTGACAGCGGCGTCATTGTGAACAAGACGAAAGGCCAGACCTACCAGGGGCAGGCATTTCCAGAATTTATGCAGAAGATCATCAAAGCCGAGGGGCTGATGAACTATATCAATAGTAAATGATATGGTACACTAGTGTATTGAAGTGTTTGTATAATTGGAACATTAATATCAGTTATGTTATAAAATCCTCTGAAAAACTCCTTGAAAAAAGGTGTTTTCAGGGGGTTTTTGTATTTCTGCCTGGATTTTATATGGAAATGTTTAGTAAGATATGGTATTCTAAAATTAACTAAGATTAAGGTTAAAGGGGAGAACCATTATGAATACAAAAAGAAAACTTTTATCCATTGTGCTGATACTGACTCTCGTGGTTAATCCGCTGATGCCCTGGAGGCAGTCAAGTGCTCTGGGGGAAGATGTTCAGCAGACGTTAACGATAGCCAGCACGAAATTGTATACAGAGCTGAAAAAATGCCTTGCACCAAACATATTTAATAATCAAGGCGCGTTGATCGATAGTGATGATGAAAAACAGACCATTACGCTGAATCTGGAGAAGATCAAATTGATTAATATAAAGGGAGTGGATATGACACAGAGTGATTCCAGGAATCATCTTGAAACATTGCTCCGTGACTGTACAATGCTGGAAATGCTCCGTCTGCAGGGCTGTGATCTCAGCGGGGTTGATCTTTCCCTTCTCAATCACAGGGAAAGTCTGACTGGTCTGTATCTTGTCAGGGACAGCCTTGACAGGATTCCGGATCTGACACTGGAGAATTTAAGATCTTTGAATCTTTCAGAAAATGATCTGTCTGCGGCGGGGGCCTGCGATAACCTTACCAGTGATAAACTGCCGGCTCTGACTCTCCTGAGGATGGATGGCTGCAGCATATCAGATCCTGATTTTATAAAGAACGCAGGGAAGCTGACAGACCTGTCATTGGGGGATAACAAACTCACAGATGATTCTTTGGAAGCATTGTTTGATATGGGTAAGGAGAATTTATCCGGTCTGCAGAACCTTGATCTTGGAATAAAGGTTCATCAAATTGATGGAATCGCCATTTCAAATCGAAACAGCGGGAATAATTTTACAGATCCTGCAAAGCTGGCGTTGATCCCAGAACGTTTTCCAGAGCTGGTTTCCCTGGATCTGTCATCTCTTAGGATTAATTCCCTGAAGGAATTTGCCAATGTAAGGGATGACATCAGTATTGATTTTACCATGAATAAAATATGTGATTTTACAGGTCTTGAAGGAAAGACGAATTTTGATCTAAACCGGCAGGATATTTCTATTTCGGGGAATTTTGCTGCGGGGCGGGAAATAGAACTCCCGGAATTGCTTAAAAGAGTTCTGGATGTGAATGATGTACTGAAGGGGACATTGAGCTATGAAAACTGCAGTCTGTCTGACGACGGAACCAAACTTATGATCCAGCCGGATGTAACAACGGCCTATGTAACGGTGCAGAATGGAAAACTTAGGGATTCAAAAATCCGGCTTCTTTTGAAATGGATTCCGTCCTATACCGTTCCTCAAAATCTGACAGCGGTTGTGGGAAATACCCTTGCCGATGTTCCACTGCCAGAAAAATTTACATGGAAGGAGCCTTCATTGGACGTGGGGACAGTGGGAACTCATTTGTTTAAGGCTGTCTACACTCCAAAGGATACAGATCGGTATGTGATCGTGGATGATATTGATATCCCGGTAACCGTTAAGGGGGATGCAGAAGAACCGGCGGAGCCAGCGCCTTCCCCAGAGCCGGAACCTACCGCGGCGCCGATGCCGACGGAAACGCCAGCGCCGACCAAAACGCCGGTGCAGACAGCAGAACCGGCGCCAACGCCCACCATAATGCCCACACCGTCTGTAACACCGACGCCGACTACAGAACCAGAGCCGACACCCACTGTGGAACCCAGGCCGACCTCAGAGCCGACACCGACTGAGGAACCAGCTCCCACCCCAGGGCCAACGCCGGCAGCTGTGCCCACTCCGTCTGTGGATCAGACACAACCGGTACAGCCAACGCCACCAAGGGAGCTGACAGAGCGGGAAAAGAAGGAACAGAAAAAAAGGGAGCTGGCACTCAATGCAAAGCTGAAGGTTAGTCAGAAAGGCAAAAAAATCAAAATATCCTGGGGAAAGGTGCCCGGTGCAGATGGATATGATGTTTATGTGCAGTATTGTTCTAGGGATTTTGACGCAAGGTCCATCACATCCGTAAAGAACGGTAAGACCACAAAATTGACGGTAAAGAAGGTCAATGGGAAAAATCTAGATTTAAAAAAGGTATTTAAAGTTTATGTACTTGCTTTCAAACAAGAAGAAGGAAAAAATGTAACACTTGCTAAAACCATAACCGCCCATGTCGTTGGCAGTAAGAACACAAAGTTTACGAATGTGAAAGCAGTTAAGGTAAAGAAAAGTTCTTACAATCTAAAGAAAGGCGGGACTGCAGTTATCAAGGCAGGTACTATACTGGTCAGCAGGAACAAAAAGAAGCTTTCAAATGAACATGCGAAGGAATTTCGTTATGCAACTACCAATCATAAGATTGCGACGGTGTCTAAAAAAGGAAAGATTAAAGCGGTAGGAAGAGGTTCCTGCAGCATTTATGTTTACGCTAGAAATGGATATGCAAAGAGGATAAAAGTAAAGGTGAAGTAAGTATTGAGAACCCAGGTATGAAACTAGAGAAAGGGAGAAAACAGCAATGGGGAGATGGGCTGCAATATTTTAAACTATGGGCATTATGAATGAGAGCTGCTGAAACTAAATAGTTATAAGTAAAGCCGAGATTCAGGAAATGCTTATAAATGGGTGTTTTCTGGGTTGTTTTATGGCATTATTTGTATTTTGTCTCTTTTGTTGTCATTTGAAAAAAGCTGTGGTACACTAAAATCAGGAATCGAGGTAAAGCAGAATGAACTACGATATACTAAGTCAGAAAAAAGAACGGCTGGATGTGATTCGGAAACAATTACCCAAAGAAGTACTGGTAAGTTTTGATAAAAGTTTTGAAGTTGAGTATACTCATAACTCTACTGCTATTGAAGGTAATACATTGAGTCTGATTCAGACTAAAGCAGTTTTGGAAGATGGTATTTCTATTGGTGGGAAAACACTTCGTGAAATTTATGAAGTGGTAAATCATCAAAAGGCATTCAACTTTATCAAAAGATGTATCTTAGATGGAAAACTTTTGGATGAAAAGACTGTAAAGGATATCCATGCCCTGCTGATGGAAAACATTCTGACTGGCGGAATCTATCGTAGGGTGGAAGTTCGTATTTCCGGAGCAGGACATAAACCGCCTGAACCCAGTGAGATGTATCAACAGATTAAAAATTTTTATACTGATATGTTGTCATACAGGGCAGAAAGAAATGCAATCGAGCTTGCTGCATGGACACATGCAGAGTTTGTAAAAATCCATCCTTTTGTAGACGGTAATGGTCGGACATCCCGCATGATCATGAATTATCAATTGATGGCAAATGGTTTTCTTCCTGTATCTATCGCAAAGGAAAAACGTCTGGAATACTTTGAGGTACTGGAAGCTTATGCAGTAAATGGAGAATTGCAGCCATTTATTGAGATGATAGCCTCACTGGAGGAACAACGGCTGGATGAGTATATTAACATTGAGCATGAATAGGTTTTGTAAAACTTCAAAAGTAAAACTAATGAACCAGACGAACTAATACAAAAAAATTGAAGAGGTCATAAATATGAGAAACGAAGGACAGAGAAATATCCTCAATATTTCTCCAGAAGAAAAGAAAAAAATGCAGGAGGATATTATTTATTTTTTCAAAGAGGAAAGAGATGAAGAACTGGGAATCATCGGCTCTGAGATGATTCTTGATTTTTTTATCGAAATGCTTGGAGAAAGAATTTACAATAAGGCATTGGATGATGTGAAACTGTGGCTTACGCGAAATGTAGAAAATCTGGAGAGCGATTATTATGCTCTCTATAAGTGACACTGTGGTTCAGTTTGGAACCCTGTTTTAACTTGAGTCACTTTTGTCGTCGAGCTAGCTCAATGGCGCGATTGAGCTAAGTATACATTGAATATTTTTCCTCAGTATGCCCATAATAGAAAATAGCAGTTGGGAGCAAACTGTCTTTTGTTCCCGACATCATATTTATGAAAGGACGGCAATTTTTTATGTGGGGTATTGTGATTGGACTGATCTCCGGTGCATTGATGAGTGTGCAAGGGGTGTTTAATTCTGAGGTGACAAAACAAAGCAGTATCTGGCTGGCAGCAGCTTTTGTTCAGATTTCTGCTTTTGTTGTTTGTGTGGCGGCCTGGCTGGTGACAGGAAGGGATGGATCCATCAGCAGCCTGTGGGGGGTACAGCCCAAATATATGCTTCTTGGCGGCGCTATCGGTGCTTTTATTACGTATACGGTTATACAGGCGATGAACCAGTGCGGTCCGGCGAGAGCGGTGGTGTTTATCGTAACAGCGCAGATTGTTGTGGCATACATCATCGAGCTGATGGGACTATTTGGCGTGGAAAAACAGCCTTTTGAGTGGAGAAAGGTGATCGGGCTGGCGGCGATCATAGCAGGGATCATTACCTTTAAGTGGAAATAGGGACCCATTCGATCGCATGCAGCTCCCCGAATTCGTATTACGAGCTGTCGCTCTTCATACTCATTCGGTTAGCCCATCCAATGTCTATAACCCGTTCCGTGCAAGCACGGACGGTTTATAGCCGCTGGATGGACTTTATATGAAAAATGTAATTTTGTGGTTGTCAAAAATATATTTCATTGATACAATTAGAGTATGCACTCTGGTCTTTATCCCGTGAAATCAAGTCGGGAGAGGACAATGAAAGAAAATCAGATCAAATATATAATAGCGGCTGCGGCGGTTGTTCTTTTTGGTGTCTTATGGATTTTTACTGGGCAGAAGGAGGATCAAGGCAGCAGGGAAGAAACGGATATCTTTCACAATGAGACGGATTTTGGAGAAGAGGAAAAAGTAGATCTGTCGAAGGGAAAGATATATGTGCATATAACTGGAGCAGTGAAAAAACCAGGCGTCTACATTTTTGAGAAAAAGCCCAGGGTGATCGAGGTGGTGGAAAAAGCAGGGGGATTTAAGAAAAATGCTGCCACATCGGGGATCAATCAGGCAGAACTTGTGGAGGACGGTACCCAGATCATGATCAAGAACAGGGGAGATACGAAAACTTCCGAAGGGAATCCGCTGGGGCAAGAACAGCCGGAGCAGGAGAAATCCGGCCTGATCGATATAAATACTGCTACCAAGGAACAGCTTATGACTCTTGGCGGAATCGGGGAGTCCAAGGCGACGGCGATCATTGCTTACCGGGAAGAGCATGGCAAGTTTAAAAAGATTGAAGATATTATGAATATAACAGGGATTAAAAATGGTGTATTTGATAAGATCAAAAGTCAGATCAGAGTATCTTAAGGTATGAAATACGCACCACAAGGGGGGTGCGAAAGGTATTGTTTGAAAGGAAGAATAGGGAAATGGCGAAGAGAGTTCTGGTAGTGGATGATGAGAAGCTGATTGTGAAAGGACTGAGGTTTAGTCTGGAGCAGGATGGAATGGAAGTCGATTGTGCCTACGATGGAGAAGAGGCGTTACATGCAGCAGCGGAAAAGAAGTATGATGTGATACTTCTTGATGTTATGCTGCCTAAATTTACAGGATTTGAGGTGTGCCAGCAGATTCGGGAATACTCGGATGTGCCGATCATCATGCTGACGGCAAAGGGAGATGATATGGATAAGATTCTGGGACTGGAATATGGTGCGGATGATTATATTACCAAGCCCTTTAATATTCTGGAAGTAAAGGCAAGGATCAAGGCGATCATGCGAAGAAGCAGCAAAAAAGAGGAGAAACCTGTGGAGAATTCTTCCATTCACACCTTTGGAAGCATGAAAGTCGATGTGGACAGCCGTCGTGTATTTATCGAAAATAAAGAGGTAAATCTAACAGTCAAAGAATTTGATCTGTTGGAGCTTCTTATTCATAATCCGAATAAGGTCTACAGTAGGGAGAAATTGTTAAATGATGTTTGGGGCTATGAGTATCTGGGGGATGTCCGTACCGTGGATGTCCATGTGCGCCGCCTGAGAGAGAAGATCGAATCAACGCCAAGTGATCCGAAATATATACATACAAAATGGGGTGTTGGCTATTATTTCCAAGCTTAGAGACAAACTGAATGTAGTGAAAAGTCTGCACATCCAGAGTATGGGTGTGCTTATCCTTATCGGTGTCGTGCCGCTTATTATATTTTCCCTTATATTTTTGAATACGTACCGCGCAAGAAATATCAGCCAGAGGGTATCGGAGATCCAGGTTAGAGGAAGTGTGATTTCCAATCTTATTGTCAGCTCTGGTTATCTCACAAGCGATCGGAAAAACGAGGTAAATGCGGAACTTTCCCAGGTGTCTGATATGTACGATGGAAGGATTTTGATCGTGGATTCTAAACTAAAAGTGGTTCGTGATACCTATGGATTGGAAGAGGGAGAGATCGTTGTGCTTCCAGAAGTGATAAAATGTTTTCGAAAAGACGCTGTCAAAATAGTCAACCAGTACAACGACAATGTAGAGATTTTTGTTCCCATTATGGGAAGCGATGAAATGACGGTGAATGGCGTGGTGGTGATGAATTTTTCTTTTCAGTCCATCAATACACTGTATGATAATATCCGCACTGTCACATTTTCTGTCATTCTTTTGTTTGCTGTTATCATTATTGTCGTATCCTGGATCCTGTCGGGAAAGCTGGTAAAGCCGATGAAAAAGGTTGTGGATTCCATCCGGCACATCGGTTCCGGGGATTTCAGTGAGAAAATGGAGGTACAGGACAATTTAGAGGTGGCTAATATCTCTGATGCGGTGAATTTTATGCTGACCGCTGTCCAGAGCATGGAGGATTCCAGACAGGAGTTTGTATCAAACGTATCCCATGAACTGAAGACACCAATCACTTCTATCAAGGTTTTGGCAGAATCACTGACCATGCAGGAAGAGGTTCCGGTGGAGCTTTACAAGGAATTCATGGTGGATATTAACCAGGAATTGGAGAGAATGAATAAGATCGTAAATGATTTGTTATCTCTCGTTAAACTGGACAAGTCGGCTGTTCAGATCAACATTGAAGAAGTTAATATCAATGAATTTTTAGAGGGAATTCTCAAAGGGATCAATCCAATTGCCGCCCAGCGAAATATCGAGATCATATTTGAAAGTGTGCGTCCTGTATCGGCACAGATTGACAGTGTAAAGCTGGGAATGGCGATTTCTAATATCATAGAAAATGCTGTGAAATATAATTTTGATAATGGCTGGGTCAAGGTGACGCTGAATGCCGATCATAAGTTTTTCTATGTGAGGGTATCGGATTCTGGTGTGGGAATACCAGAAGAATTGCAGGATCATATTTTTGAGCGTTTTTACCGGGTGGATAAGGCGCGGTCCAGGGAGACAGGAGGAAACGGACTCGGTCTTGCCATTACGAGAAATGCGATTCTTCTACACCGTGGTTCGATCAAAGTGCACAGTGTGGAAAAGCAGGGAACGACTTTCGCCATTCGTATTCCGCTGATTTATCAGGCGTGATCTGGACAAAAAAGAGGGAGGAAATGAGGGATAGCATGAGATTTGTGAGATATATCCTGGGTATTTTATTGATCAGCTTTATTCTGTGCAGTTGCGGGAAAAATGAGCCGGATATACAAGAAGGAAAGTTTATTCTATACCAGGTGGAGGAAGATGGAAGTGGACTGAGGAAAACGCTATACGAGGTCCAGGCGGAGTCTGAGGACACAGTAGGTGTTGTTAAGGAGCTGCTGGATAAATATAAGAACGTGGATATCCGAGATTTTCAGATCAAGGAAAAACAGCTGTCTCTTTATTTTTCAACAGCTTATAGAAATTTAAATGGAATTCAAGAGGTGTTACAGCGGGCTGCCATCGTAAAAACGTTGTGTCAGGTGGAGGGAGTGGAATATGTGGAATTTTTTGTGGAGGATATCTCCCTGTTGATCGACGGTGAGCCGGTGGGTGTCATGAGTTCCCTTTCGTTTCTGGATTCCATTGGAGGGGACGGCGATACACAGGATAAATATGTGACGTTGTATTTTTCAGATAACTCTGGAATGGGGATGAAAGAGGTCAATTCCAAACTTACCCATGATATGACGGTGCCGTTGGCAAGGCTCCTAATTCAGCAGCTTTTGGATGGCCCGGAGGAACTAAAGGATGTGAATACCTCAGATCTCAAGCAGACGATACCTAATGGCACCACATTGAATTCATTGACCATCCGTGATAACGTTTGTTACGTGGATTTTAGCAGAGAGTTTCAGAATATCCAGACGGAAGTAAAGAGCGAGATCGTGATCTACAGTATTGTCAATACGCTGTGTGAGCTTTCGGATGTGAATAAAGTACAGTTTACCATTGATGGAGAGCAAAAGGAGACCTATGGAGATACGAAAAAATTTAATATTCCTTTTGAGCGGAATCTGGATCTGGTAAGCGGAGGAAGTAAGGGGTGAGGGGGACCATGTTTCGCAGACCATTGTTTGCAATTTTTTTACTACAAATACTTTTTATCGGTATTTGGTATCATATATTTGGTGGAGAAGAGACGCCCCCGCAGGAAGACATCCCGGTGGAATGCGTGGGGCGTGTGGAGGAGATACGGATCGGTGCATCTGGAATCGTGCTGGTACTGTCGGATGTAAAAGCAAAAAATAAGGAAAAGAGCAGAGAGGTTTACGCAGATCGGTGTATTGTCTATGATTTTTCTGATAAACATCTTTTTTCATCTTCTAAAATCGGAAATACAATCCATATTCAGGGAACCTATTTTACCTTTGAAACCGTTTCAAATCCTGGCGGTTTTGATGAAGATTTATATTATAAAAGCCAGGGGATCAACGCAAAAATTATTGCCGATTCACTGGAGATTGTCAATGATCGCATGGATCCTCTTCGTCATGGTCTGTATCTATTGCGTCAGCGGGCGATGGAACAACTTCTGGCGGTGATGGAAGAGCGGGATGCCGGTGTGCTTGGCGCCATGATATTGGGAGAGAAGTCCTATCTTCCGGCGGACAGGAAAGAGCAGTTTCAGAAGACGGGTATCGGTCATCTGCTGGCGATCTCGGGACTTCATGTATCATTGTTGGGCGCCGGATTGTTCTTTTTTCTGCGCAGCTACTGCCTTCCCATGAGACAGGCAGTGGTGGTTACGGTGGTTTTTCTATTCTTATATGGGCAGTTTACGGGCTTTCCTGTGGCGACAGAACGAGCTGTACTGATGATGGCTTGTGGACTTTTTGCCAGGTATACCGGAAGGTGCTATGATGCGCTCTCGGCGATGGCGCTCAGCGGGATTATCACGTTATTGCAGCAGCCGCTCCAACTGTTCCAGTGTGGATTTATCCTTTCCTATACGGCCATAGCTGGAATCGTTCTGTTTTCTCCTGTGATGAAAAAACTCAGTCCCTATTTTAAGAAATATGGGGTGAGGGGAAAGATTTTACAGGCTGTGTTATCTTCTGTCTCTGTGTTTTTGGTTACCATGCCAGTGATGCTCTGGTTTTTTTATGAAATATCACCCTATGCCATTCTGGCAAATCTTGTGGTTCTCCCCCTGCTTTCTCTGCTGGTGGGAGCGGGGGTATTCGGTTGTATTCTATCATTTTTCTGGAAGGCAGCAGGGGGCTTTCTTCTATCTACAGTTCACTATATCCTGAGATTTTATGAAATTGTTTGTCTGGCGTTGGAAGAACTTCCGGGTCGCAGCGTCGTGACCGGACGTCCGGTGCTGGAATTGATCCTGTTATATTATGTGGTTCTTGTGGGTGGCATTTTTTTGTATTTAAAATGGGAGAAAATATGGATCGCCTTTGTTGCAGGAATACTGCTGGCTGAAACGCTGTTATTTTTTTCACCTAGTGTTTCTTTTTTGTATATTCAGTTGGATGTAGGGCAGGGGGATTGTGCTGTGATCATGTGCGGAGAGAAAACCTATCTGATCGATGGCGGGAGCACCTCCCAAAAAGAAGTGGGGAAATATGTAATCTCCAAATGCCTCAAGTACTATGGAAGGAGCCAGGTCGATGCTGTTTTTATCACCCACAGCGATGCCGACCACACAAATGGGATTCTGGAGCTGGCGATAAATCAGAAAGATTGGGGGATAAAGATTCAAAAAATAATTATGCCTAAAATACAAAAAACTGACGATGGATATAAAAGGTTATACCGCAGTTTTCAGTCATGTAATATAAAAATAAATAGAATGAGAAGGGGGGAGAGGCTGTCTCATGGGGGACTTTGTATCCGCTGTGTCCATCCAACCCCGGATTATGAATGGGAGAGTGAGAACGATTACTCCCTGACACTGGATATTACATATCGGGATCTGAGGATTCTGACAACAGGAGATCTGGAACAGGAGGGGGAAAGAGCGATCGGTGATCTGCGGGGCGGCTATGATCTTCTTAAAGTGGGGCACCATGGTTCAAAAACATCTACTTCCCAGGATTTTCTTGCGATGGTATCACCCCAATATGCGGTGATTTCAGCGGGAAAGAAGAACCGATATGGACATCCGTCTCCAGAGACGATAGAAAAATTCAGAAATACTGGCGTGCAGATCAAGAATACTATGGAATGCGGGGCAGTGCTTGCGGAATGGAATTCAGGAAAAAGGATCTATTCTTTTCGGGGAAATTTAAAACGAGATGTATGAAGTGCTATGATTGCTTCTAAAGTATGGTCAGTGTTGTCGATTTTTGACGTTTTATGTTGAACAGTAGTTCTTGTAAGATAATGTAAGATTATGTATAATTAA
>CANRYS010000019.1 GCA_947644305.1 uncultured Roseburia sp. | reverse complement strand
TTTTTATCCCCCCCCGCGGCGGGTGCTCTCTCCACCCGCCCTTTTTTGTGCCCCCCACCCCCCCCCCCCGTCGAGCTAACTTTATTTTTTCCAGGTCGCTTTTGAAAACAGCAGCAGAATCGGGAAAAGTTCTAGTCTTCCCGCAATCATATCAAATATCAAAACACATTTAGAAAACGGGGAGAAACTAGAAAAATTCTCCATTGGCCCCACCGCATTAAATCCCGGTCCCACATTATTAATAGTGGCGGACACACCAGAAAAATTTGTAGTAAAATCAAATCCATCCATACTTACCAACAAAACAGAAACCGCATAGGTAAGAATATAAGCCACCAAAAATACATTTACAGAACGGATGACCTCGTGCTCCACCTTCCTGCCATCCACCGAAACTTTATAAATGTTCCTGGGATGAACCATGACTTTCAATTCCTTACAGAATGTCTTCAGCCATATAATCATACGGGAGACTTTCATTCCTCCACCGGTACTTCCAGCACAGGCGCCGACAAACATCAGCATGAGAAGAATGGTTTTGGAAAACTCCGGCCACTGGTTGAAATCCACGGTGGAAAATCCCGTGGTCGTAATGATGGAAGCCACCTGGAACGCTGAATGCTTTATCGCTTCAAAAATACTCCCATACATGTGACGTATATTAAAACTGATCGCCGCCGCTGCCACAAAAATAATCAGAATATATGCTCTGACTTCTGCCATCCGCAGGGCATCCTTCCAGCGTCTCCCAATGATGACCAGATAATAAAATGTAAAGTTCACGCCAAAGGCGATCATAAATATAGTTACCACGATCTGTATATAGGAAGAAAATCCCGCGATGCTATCACTATAAATACCAAAACCACCGGTACCTGCGGTTCCAAATGTCGTCGTCATGGCATCGTAGACGCTCATTTTGCCCGCCAGCAGAAAAATAAATTCTATCACCGACAGGGCGATGTACATTCCATACAAAATCTTCGCCGTAGACTTGATCCTGGGAACCAGTTTTCCCACTGTAGGCCCCGGGCTTTCTGCCTTCATCAGATACATATTGCGACCGTCCGCCAAAGGAACTACTGCCATCATAAATACCAGGACACCCATACCGCCGATCCAGTGGGTAAAGGTCCGCCAAAAGTTGACTGCCTTGGACATGACTCCCACATCTGCCAATATCGTCGCTCCCGTAGTCGTAAATCCCGAAGCCGTCTCAAAGACCGCATCCACAAAAGAGGGAATCACTCCAGACATCACAAAGGGCAGCGCCCCAAACAAACTAAGCAAAAACCAACTGAGCGCCACGATTACAAACCCTTCCCTGGCATACAAAGATTTATTTTTAGGCCGGAACCGGGTAATAACAAATCCCATCACAAGGCAAATCAGAGAAGACAGCGCAAAATAAAGGGCATCCCCTTCCCGATAAATCACCCCTACCAGACAAGGCAGTAGTAAAAATGCTCCCTCAAAGTTAAGAAGCCAGCCAAGAAAATAGATAACGATACGAATATTCATCTTATGCTTACCCCTTTATTGCTTTCTCACGCTGATCACATCCCGGATATCTTTCAATCCCAGTGTCGTAGTCACCACCACCACCGAGTCTCCCACCCGCATTTCATCCTTTCCTCTCGGAATAATGATCTGCCTTCCGCGTATGATACAGGCCACCAGAGTATTTTCCTTGATCTTAAGCTTCTCCAGGGGAATTCCTGGCAGCTCCGAACTATCTTTCACTACAAACTCCAAAGCCTCCGCCTTATCATCCAAAATCCGGTACATCGTCTCTACATTGCAGCCGATGGAATTTTTCATCGCCCGCACAAACTGAAGGATGTACAGTGCCGTGATCTTCTTCGGATATACCGTGGTATCCAGATCCAGTTCTTTGATCACACGGTCAAAATCCATCCGATTTATCTTTGTCGCGATCTTTCCAGAGGTCTGACTTCTGGCAAAGAGCGAAAGCATAACGTTTTCTTCATCTATATTGGTCAACGCCACAAAGGCCTCAGCCTGTCCCACACCTTCTTCGATCAGTACGATCTGTTCCGAACCGTCGGCATGTATGATCTGTGCCTTTGGCAGCAGCTCCGAAAGCAGGTTACACCGCTCCTCATTTTGCTCGATCAGTTTGATCCCGATGCCCATAGGCTGAAGAAGCTTCGCTAGATAATACCCGGTATCTCCTCCCCCTACGATCATCGTATCCTTGACCTGATGTGTCTCAATCCCGATCTTCTTAAAGAAATCACTGGCCTTCTTCGGCCCGGCGATAATGGACACCACATCCTTCTCCTGTAGCCGGAAATCTCCCTTCGGGATAAAGATCTCACCATCCCTCTCCACAGCACAAACCAGCACGTCTGCCCCCAGCTTCGGCGCAATATTCATGACCAGCATGCCATTCAGGCGGGATTCTCCCGGCACACGGAACTTCAGCATCTCCACCCGTCCCTTGGCAAAGGTATCGATCTTGATCGCCGATGGAAAGCGCAGCACCCTTGCGATCTCCTGCGCCGCCGCAAATTCTGGGTTGATGGTCATCGCCAGCCCTAGTGCACCCTTCACAAACCCAATTTCCTCACTGTACTCCGGATTCCTTACCCGCGCGATGGTCTGGCAGTTCCCCGCCCGTTTCGCAATCAGACAGCACAATAGGTTCAACTCATCCGATCCCGTAACCGCGATCAGTATATCTGCCTTCTCGATGCCCGCCTCCATCTGTGTCTTGTAACTAGCTCCGTTTCCCACAACTCCCATCACATCAAATTTATTGGACAATGACTCCACCTCTGCATACCGGCGGTCGATCACTGTCACCTCATTATCTTCTTTGTTCAGCTCCTCTGCCAGCGTCTTGCCAACCTTACCGCAGCCCACAATGATAATCTTCATTTTCTTTTGATTCTCCTCTTATCCTCTTGAAAAGTAGTGTGTTCCCCTAATGAATAAAGTATCATATCAGAAGAAAAAAGTCAATGAAGGGGCACATCCTCCTTCTCAATCCTCGACTTCCAATTTTTTCTTTAATTCCTGTAAGTTTCCCTCGATCTTATCCACATTCACAAAATGCAAGTTGACGGTAGTCCCATCTCCACTTTCAAACCGAATAGGCGTATGACCCCTCATTTCATCATTTACTGGATACAGGAGCCAGATCTCAGATGTATTGTACTTTTTTGAATAAGCATACATCTGATACATATCAGCCTGAGATATTCCATAATTGGCACGCTCATCGTCGATGAGACTTTTCCACTTGGTGTCTAAAATAACAGTCCGTTCCCCTTTTCTCATTACAATATCTGGTCTAAGTGCAAACTGTCGCCTCGGTTTCTCGAAAAGATAATGCCCCCTATCCTGACTGGAAACATCCCAACCGTCCGCGCACATAACCTTTTTTATTTGCCGTACCACATAGCTCTCATATACCCTTTCCATCGGAAACAACAGTGCCCTTGATGTTGTGGAGCCAGAAAATGTTGTAAAACTCTTGTTCATCAAAAACACCCTAGACCATTGTAGCAACCGTTCATAGTCTTTTGTGTTTTTATTTCTTACTACTTTTGAAAAATCTTTCTCATAGTTTGTCGATGCCTGAACCATTTCAAATGCAGTAAGAAGCTGCCTTATCTCTTTCGAGTTTTCGGCACTGGAGGTCAACTTTTGTAACTTCGACAATGTTGCCTTCACAAGTTTGTTTTCTGGCATGTTCGGGTGGAATTCCTCATATGCGACGTAAAAACGCTCTCTGTGAGCCAAATTTGCTCTCACGTGTTGACTTACAAGAAGTTTTCCCTTGTAATAACGCAGATTATCCTCTAGCTCTATATAAGCGGACTGAATGCCCCGCTTTACCAACTGTCTTACTTCCTGTAAATACATATTGATAAACAACTCATACAAATTCATCTGGTCAACTTTCAGAGAGGCATCGTGAAACACCTTACTCGGAAAGTCCTTCATGCTGCGGAGCATTCGGAGGAACACCTTCTTTGTCTGGGCATTTCCTTCGTCTTCGCCATCACCTAAAAAGATCTTTGGCAAGATCTGAATCTGAAAACCATTGTTCATCTGTATCAATCCAACATAATTTCTAATAGAAACAACCTCACCTATATTTCGTCGGCAGCCAATTGTCATAAAATCTAATATTCCTGCACTCTCCTCGTCTCCAGAAAACTCTCGAATAAATGCTACCAAGTTGTCGAATTCTTTCCGATCCAAATATTTATATTTTTCGTCATTCTTGTAATCCTCGTTACAGATAATTGAGTCAAACTCTTTTACCTCAAAAGGTTTACCCATGTCGTCACCACACCTTACAGAATTTCTTTATAGCTATTGAGGTTCGTAAAAGCCGCCTGATTGATCGAGTATCTCTTCTCTGGAAGGTCTATAACATCCTCAACGTTTCCCCTAAAAATGTCCTTTGCTACTACCTTATGATCAACTATAAACTTCAAATCGCTGCTGCTCTTTGCATTGTCGCCAAGCACAAGTTGTATCTTCTGATAATCTTCATAGAAGTATTCCTGCAAAAGCGGAATGACCGACTTCTCAAAGATCGACCGCAACGTTTCAATCTTGGCATTTTCTCCCCGAAGTTCAGTAAAAAAGGCATGTCCGATGGTATGCTCTCTATCATACAAGAATGTGATACGCTCATTTATCTTCTCAAGCATTGCTGCCACATCCAAATCTTCTACCTTATCCGCATGAATGTCTATAAGAACCTGTGAATTCGGCATCATTTCGATAAACTGGAACCGCCTACGAAGTGCGGTATCCATCAGCGCAATGGAACGATCTGCCGTATTCATCGTTCCCAATATGTAGACATTAGATGGAACAGTAAACTCCTTACCTGAATATGGTAATACTGCGGATGCCTCTTCTAGCATTCCTGCTCTCTTTGTGCACTCAATCAGGGTAATCAATTCTCCGAATATTTTAGAGATATTTCCGCGGTTGATTTCATCGATGATAAAGATATGTGGTTCGGTGATATGTTTTTCCGCCTCTTCACAAAATTTCTTAAATATTCCCGGTTCTATGGTATATCCAATTTTCCCTTTTGCATCATCGACTACAGGTTTAATCCCTTCGATAAACTCCTCATAGCCGTATGACTGATGAAATGTAGTAAATGCAATTCTTCCCGCTTTCTTAAGCTCATTATATCTTGCCATTACAGCAGCATAATCCGTAAGCTCTTCCCGTGACATTCCATCACAGATTGCTACTGCATAGATTACAGAATTGTAGGTTTTTCCTGTTCCAGGAGGGCCATACAATATTAAATTTTTATCATATGCCATATATGCTTCTTTCATTTCCTGGAACACACCTCTTTCCTCTAACGTCTTGATTGCTTCCATCAATGGCTTTCTCAGTTTATAGCTAAATGTTCCTTCACTCCCCGTCGGTAAAGCTTTGCCCAAGAACAAAATCGGCCAATACTGATCTTCCCCAGTTTCTCTCGTATGAAGTGGGCAGTTTGTTTCCTTATGTACTGCCTTAGCCACATGAACCGCATTCCTGTTGTAATGCAAAGCAGCGCCTCCATATTTATTTGCTATCTGTTTGCAAGAGGCAACCCCACCCATTAAATACAAATAATATATAGTATCCAACCAGGTACGTTTTACCAGATTTTCGTCACCAAGTATCCTCTCATATTCCTCTTCTTTAATCCCCGGATCATATTCAGAAAGGCTTGGAAAATACCCCATTGTTTCAATTCCTAGTACATACTCATAGTATGGTATAAGAGCTTCTATCGCTTTTGATATTTCTGTGTGATAATATAGATTTGTCTCATCGCCTTTGCGTTCAACAAATTTGCATATCTGCACTTTCCTAATTTTGCCGCTAACCACATCCTGTTTTATTTCTTCTTTAGATTCATTGATAACGACAGGATTTCCCCATTCATTGCTACCAGACACATAGACAAGCCCTGCTGCCATATTAAGCGGAAGATGTAAATGTGAATGATACTGACTCATCGCCGCCTTATCTGTACCATCATTTTTTATTTCCAAGCTGACTCTATATCTCGTACTATTTTTCTTATTTCGTTCCACAAAAACAGAAATACTTATCGGAATATCCGCATATTTACTATACTTAAGTTGCGCCCACAAATAACGTCGCGTCTTGATATTCGAGCTATCAAGCCATGTCATGGGCATACATTTATCTAACTTATATTTTTGGGCAAAAACCGTCGCCATCTTTTTTAGTTCTGCAATTACATCTCGTCCCCTTTGCCTCACCTCTAAAAGTCGCCGTTTTTCTTTTTCCTCAATTCCATCCGCCTCTGGTTTTGAATATGAAACACCCGCATTGTCCCTTAAGTAATCTAATATTCCAATATAATTGACTTCTGTATTTTCTTCAAATGTTGTCCCATACTGATTATCCAATCGTATCACCTCTATACTTAATATGTATGTGCCTAAATTGGCGCCGTCGAGCTAAATTGACAACTGTAGCGCTACCAGCGTAAGCTTTTCTCCTGCTACTTCCCTGTCAATCCAAAGCTCTCCCGAATCATCCGCCTAACATCCTCCTCTGGTACAGTGCCATCTAAAATAATCGAATTCCAATATTTCTTATTTAAATGGTAAGCCGGGATCACCTCATAACAGCCGCCCAATGATAGGCAATACAGGATGGCTTCTTGTCGTGTCCTCATTTTTTCCTCCGTGGCTCAATGTTCCCAATTTGCTATTATGTTCATCAGAACTTATTCTATCATAAATCATTACGGCTTTCCATCTTTTTCTAAAATCCCTCTCCTTTCCTGTTTTCAGCACTCTGGGTCTCTCAAACGATTGACACCAACCTCTGCCTATGTTAAGATATTTCTTGTTATAATATTACATGCCTGCCTGTTTTTTGTCTTATGGAGAACCTGACAAAATGCCGGCGGTACAAGAAAAGAAGCGAGGTATATTATGAAAAAGAAATTACTGGCATTACTGCTTATGAGCGCATGTGTATTCACATCCCTTACCGGCTGCGGCGGGGAAGATGCAAAGGAAGAGACATCTTCCAGTGGGCAGAAATTTACCGTAGGATTTGACGCCGAGTATCCCCCATATGGTTATATGGACGACAATGGGGATTACACCGGCTTTGACCTGGAACTGGCTGCCGAAGTGTGCAAATTAAACAACTGGGAACTGGTCAAACAGCCCATCGTCTGGGACAACAAGGACAACGAGCTGAATTCCGGCGCCCTGGACTGTATCTGGAACGGTTTCACGATGAATGGCAGAGAGGATAAGTACACTTGGTCCGATCCTTACGTCGACAACAGCCAGGTGGTGGTTGTGGCAAAGGATTCCGGCATCTCTGCTCCAGCAGATCTGAAAGATAAAACCGTCGGCGTTCAGGCCGCATCCGCTGCACTGGACCTTCTGAAGAGCGACGAAGAGGGCGGACAAAAGGCTCTTTCTGACACTTTCAAGGCACTTCAGGAATTCGCTGATTATAACACCGCTTTTGTGGAGCTGGAGGCAGGCTCTATCGATGCCATCGCCATGGATATCGGTGTGGCACAGTACCAGATCAAAAACCGTGGAGACGGCAAATACATCATTCTGGACGAGCACCTCAATTCAGAAAAATATGCCATCGGATTCAAACTCGGCAACGAAGAGCTTCGCGACAAAGTGAACAAATCTCTTCACGACCTGAAAGCGAATGGTAAATTTGACGAGTTGGCAAAGAAATATGAATTAAGCGAAATGACCTGCTTAGAATAAGGAGCAATTACATATGAGTTTTTCCATGATGCTTTCTCAGATGTCTGAGGGTATGTTAAATACCCTCGGCGTCTTTATTCTCACCCTTCTGTTTTCCATGCCTCTCGGTTTTGTAGTGGCATTTGGCAGAATGTCAAAATGTCGGCCGGTCAGTGGCTTTACCCGCATCTTTATATCCATCATGCGAGGGACGCCTCTGATGCTGCAGCTTATGGTGGTGTACTTTTTTCCTTATTATTTGTTCGGTCTTTCCATCGGAGCCTGGAGATTTCCCGCTATTATCCTTGGATTTTCCATTAACTATGCGGCATATTTCGCCGAAATCTACCGCTCCGGGATTGAAGCGATTCCCAAGGGACAGTACGAAGCCGCTGCCATTCTGGGCTACAACAAGGTTCAGACCTTTTTGAAGATCATCCTTCCCCAGGTCATCAAGATCATACTTCCTTCGGTGACCAACGAGGTCATAACCCTTGTCAAAGACACCTCTCTTGCCTACTCCCTTTCCTATATGGAAATGTTCAGCATAGCAAAACAGATCGCCGCAAGAGAGACCACTCTGATGCCTTTTGCGATCTCCGCTGTCTTCTATTACATCTTTAACCTTCTGGTGACATTTGTGATGGAAAAGCTGGAGAAGAAAATGAACTACTATAAATAGAGGAGGAAATGGCTTTGAATTATCTATTGGAAATGAATCATGTAAAAAAATCCTTTGCGGATCTGGAAGTGCTCAAAGATATTTCCCTAAAGGTAGCAGAGGGTGAAGTGCTCTCTATCATCGGTCCCTCCGGTTCCGGCAAATCCACCCTTCTGCGCTGTGCCACCCTGCTGGAGAAGATGGATTATGGGGATTTGAGCTATCTGGGCAAAACTGCTGCCTTCATCTGGGGAAACACCTGTGTCTATGCCAAAAATGCAGAACTTGAGACCATCAAAGAATCTTTTGGACTGGTATTTCAAAACTTTAACCTGTTTCCTCACTATACCGTTATAAAAAATATTACGGACGCGCCGCTTCATGTGCAGAAACGCCCGAAGGCAGAAGTCATGAAAGAGGCAGAAGATCTTTTGAAGAAAATGGGGTTGAGCGATAAAGCGGACTATTATCCCCACCAGCTCTCCGGCGGACAGCAGCAGCGCGTCGCCATCGCCAGAGCTCTGGCGCTGAACCCAAAGGTTCTCTTCTTCGACGAACCAACCTCTGCGCTGGACCCGGAACTCACCGGAGAAGTCCTGAAGGTGATCCGCTCCCTGGCCGAAGCCAAGATGACGATGGTGATCGTAACCCACGAGATGGAATTTGCCAAAAATATTTCTGACCGGATCATTTTCATGGATCAGGGCGTGATCGCAGTGGAAGGAACTCCAGAAGAGGTATTCCATTCCGATCATGTGCGGATGAATGAGTTTCTGGGGAAATTGAATCGGTAGGAGGCAAAAGATGGGAGGGGCAGCCCCTCCCATACTCTATCTAATCTCTTAAAGCTTCTTCCAGAAACTGTTTAAAATCCTCTTCTGGGTGAATCTCTGTATATACCATCTCCAGATTTTTGTAAATGATTTGTGTGTTTGGATGATTCCATCCAAGTTTAGCTAGTCCAATCTTATATGCTTTTAAATAATAAATTATTGATTCTTTATACTTTCCCTGCCTCGCATAGACCAATGCCAAATTATTGTAACCCGTGGCTGTTTTCGGATGCTCTGCTCCTAGCACCTTTTCTTCTATATTCAGGCTTTTATGATACAATTCTTCCGCTTCCCTATATCTTCCCTGGCTCTCATACACCCCTGCCAGATTATTGTAACTCTCAGCGGTTTCTGGATGCTCTTCCCCCAGCACTCTTTGTCTTACACTTAGACTTTTTTTATTCAGCTCCTCCGCTTCCTTATACCTCCCCTGGCTCTCATACACCTCTGCCAATTCGTAATCAAGCTCTGCCATCTCCAAGTGTTCTGGACCAAGCAGTTTTTCTTTTATCTTTCGCGCATACAGCAACATTTTTTCACTCTCAGAATAATGCCCTTTTTCTTTTTCCTCTTTTGCCTGCTGGATCAAATCATATGCCTCTGCTAATTTTTGTTTTAATGCCTCTGGTTCCTCCACATTCTCTAACACCAGTTCATATTTTTCAGGAATCATTTTTTCCTCTTTTACTGATTCCGTCTCATAATCATCAAATAAAATGTGGAGCTTTAAAAAAGAGTAAAAATCGTATGCTCCACATACCAGTCTGTCATCCCCGTAAGGTGTGATAAGAAAGATGAAATTTTTTCCGAGTCCATCGATCATATCCCTACTGAAATTCAAGCGTTTCAGACTCTCCTCATCCTGTAATGCGAGATGAAAATTGGCGATCATAAATACTTTTGTCTCCGGCAGACCGAGAACCCACTCCTGCAGATCACGAAAAGAATAACCCCCTGGATGCTGCTTATAATCATAGACCTCTATCGCCCCCCTCCGGTAAATCCCGACAATTTCCTTTTGCATCCGCTCCTCTGCCACCACCAGATACAGCCCCTGTTCCGAATTATTTATGATCCATCCCAGTGTCTGGAATCCATCCTGGCTATTCTCTGACATCCTGAATCAACCCCTGTTCCCTGAAAAATTTAATTACCAACGGATGTACATTATGCCATCGTTTTCCGTTATATTCCAGCACCACGGAGGCCTGGAGCATATTCAGCAGCATCTCCTTATCTTCGATGCGCTCTTTGTTCTCATTATATATATTCAATAAAAACGTATAATCCTTTTCCTCAATCCGTCTTGTAAGGAACGTCTTTACTTCTTCCAGGGCGCGCTCTGCATCCTCCATGGAAACTGTACCGCTCCCTCTGCGCTTTGCCCGGTTTGCCGATGTATTGATCACATGAAACAGATCCCGGAGGGAACCTCCCGTATACTGAATCAGTGAATCCACAACGCCAGTATCGAACAGGTCTAAATCCGCACGCTTCTTTACGATATCACGTATGATATCTATACCATCCTGAAAAAGCTCGCCTTCTATCGTTTCAATCTTTATCATGGGAAGTGTTTTGGTTGTAAAATAACTTTCCATCGCTGAGAACCTTTTGTCATAGGAAAGACCAATGGGAAAAGTATAGATCACCGGAAAGGTCATCCCTGAAAGAATCGCCGCATAATTATAAAATACCGTCCATGCATCTTCTGGATTCAGTTTGTCCAGATCCTCAAAAATGATGATCGGATGCTTCCCACCAGTTTTTTCGGTGATTCTTTCCGCTACCTGCCTTAAAATTCCGATCCATTCACTAGAACGAATGCTTATCTTTTTCCGGTACTCTTTCCTTGTCTCTTCATTCAATTTCAAGTCTGCCTTGATTTTTGCAAATACATTTAATATCCCTGCCAGAATTCCTCCGGTTTCGATTGACATCCCTGTCTCCACAGAAACTCCTCCTATTTCCTGGGACATCAACGTTTCTGTTCCCTCGAACCAAAAATTCTTAATATTCTCAAGAACATTGTCCTCAATCTCACATTCTAATTCTTCCGCAATCTTTAGCAGTGCCTCTCCCATCAATATAAAAAGATCAGAATATACAATATTAAACAAATCCAAATCCAAACTGCAGTTAACGGTTTTCACTGGATATCCGTCGGCAGCCAGTCTTTCGGACATTCTGTTCAACTCCGTACTCTTTCCGCATCCTCTGTGTCCCAATAGCAGATAGGCACCACATTCGTCAACACTTCTGCAGCTGTCATAGATATCCTCGATGGGAGAGTCGTACTTATCGCTTGTACGGTATTCCATTGTATTCTCGCAGTAAAATTCCTCCATCTGATCTGCCCGCAAGGGCGCCGGGGAAAAAGCATTTAAAATTTCCGAAATCCGATCTGCATATTTCATTCAATATCTCCTCCTGGAATGTTTTCAATCTCTATTATATATTATGCTTCTTAAATCTGCAAAGCATTTTTACAATAGACGACATGTCCCGGTGTATGTAACACTTCTATTTGCCGCCCGCCAATGTCAATTATATCGTGGTCAGCCAAAAGTTTGGTCGGCACCCCTTGAAATAATTCATAGTTATTAACATCAAATCCAACTGGTAAATCACAACGATCAATAACCATATCTTTAATCGTTTTCATGGATAAAGGGAACTTCCCATTCAGCCAATCCAATTCCTCAGCATGGGCATAAAAGTCTGGAAAATATTTGTGTCCTCCTATATGATCCCAATGAATGTGTGTTGCAACTGCCACAATAGGTTTATCCGTTAGTTTGACTACCTCATCATATATGTTCGAAATACCTAGCCCTGTGTCAATAAGCAAACTTCGTTCCTCTCCACTTAACAAATAACAATGCGTTTCCTCCCAATGACGATATTCACTAATCATGTAAGTTTTTGTGTCTATTTATCTATTGTAAACCAGTTATCCATTATTTTATCCATTTCTTCAATACCTTTATTTATAACATTTACTTCATCTTCAGTTATGTCAATCCGATATTCCTCATCAATAAAAAGATAGTCAATTTTATACTTCTGACACTGTTTCAATATCTCGGCATTATCCCTGCGCACTGCTTCTATTGTACAATCTTCATCATCCATTCGATCTTCTATTACACATGCAAACTTTTTAATGTCATCAAAATGATCCATAATATACTTATCACTCATAACTAGGCAATAATATTTTATATTATCCAAATATTCTGGTTCAAAATCTTTTGACCAGTCAAAGGGTATATAACATCCTTCCACAATAAGATTCTGCTTATTCTCAATCGCCGTCTTAATGATTTCAGCCACAATCGGCCATAGATAAGCTGTCAGTGCACTCTCGGCACTCATGGGAGTAAGCTCCGTATTTCCGCTTCGAATAAGTCCCATCTTTAAGTGGTCAATAGATAAATACGGATACTTATATTTTTCCAGTAATTTTTGGGCAAGCGCCGTCTTTCCTGTATGAGACGCCCCTGTAATCAAGATTATCATCGGACCCTCCTTATTCTCCTTATACAACCAACTTTTCCAGCACTTCTACAATTCTTTCCTTTTCGCCGCTGCCATTTGTTTTAAATCTCAATAACGGTATTTCATACAACTCCAATATGTGATTCTTCAACAAATCTCGTGAAGCCTGCACGGTATTTTCTTTGTGATATTCGTATCCATCAACTTCAATCGCCAACACAGGCTTTTTACCAATTCTGTTGTATATCAGAAAATCCAAATGCGTAGCTGGATTCATTGCATACTGACATTCCTGTTCACTCAACAGTTCCGAATTCTTAATCAACATATTTAACGGAAAATGACAAATAATATCCAAACTTGAATACTTATTATCAGCAATAATCTCCTCTATCAAAGAATACATTAAATTCTCCGAATCATATGTAGAAACCCTTTTATATTTCTGCAGGTATGCCTTTCTTTCCTCGGTATACTGCTTATAAAGGTAATCAAAGATCGAATAAATTTTACTATCGACAATCTCAAAATTATTATATTGAATATAATCTATTAAATCTGTTATATTACGTTCCTTAGCCTGTTCATTTCCTGTTACAACCAACATTAACTTCTTCTTTGCCCTTGATACAGCAACATTGATTAAGTATGGATCATCTGCAAAATCTGATATGACATCATCTACCGTAGATATAATAATGTTATCTTTTTCCTTGCCTTGAAACTTATGCACCGTAGCAGCATCAAAATTACAAATCTCCCTACCCAACGCCTCCACCTGATTTGTGTATGGAGCTATAATTCCTGTCTCTTCTGGATTAAAAACATATTTAGGCATAATTTCGTTTTTAATTACATCAATCTGACGCTGACTATAATGATTACGCTCATGATCACCTGCTACTGTTTTAACCACAGACAAAACATCTGCTTCACCCTTATCTGTTGTCATAATAATCAATTCGCCACGATAAAATTTCTGGTTGCAAAAATTAATTATTTTCGGATGGCATCTATAGTGTTCCCGTAACAAGGTTTGCGTTACATTTGGCATAACATCCAAAACGGATTGCAGAAAGCTATTTGTATACTGATATCCTTCGTTTATATTAAAACTATCAAATACAGCTTTTGCCTTGGCTTTTATATCATCTGTAACAACATTTGGAAGCTGCTTCGTATCCCCTACAATAACAGCATTTCTTGCACACGAAAGTGCCAACGCACCGGTTGCAATATCTACTTGCGATGCCTCATCCATGATGAGATAATCGTACACCACATCTGAATTCAAGCTGTTTCTTGACGAAAATGTTGTACTTAAAATAACTGGATATTCTGTCAAAAATTCATATGGATCTTTCCATAAGTTATCTTCATGAAATATCCTACGACTGTTGTTGGCCTCATACTTTCTCGCCAGCTTATCTTTTAATGCATACATTGACTGATTACACAAATCCTCAAGCAAATCTTTATTCATACTATTCAAATATTTTTCAATATCTGAAATTTCCGCACATAACTCCACCTGCTTTGCACGAAAATACATAGCTTGAAAAATTGTAATTATCTTTGAAATATCTTGTTTGTAGAATTTCCAATCCGCTATTCCATATTTTAAAAAGGCTTTGGTCTTAAACAAAAATCCGATTGCCTTTTTCTCTTCCGATATCGACTGACACTCCTGCCACAATGCCATCCAATACTTTGAGGATAGATTTTTCTTAAACTTTATGCTTTCTGTTTTAATGACTGACTCTTCAAAATATTGATTAAAATATTCCAGTTCTGTAACCAACTGCGAAAGTTCTTGTCTTAAACACGCCAATCTTTCCTGCTTATCAAAAACAATTTTTAGCTGAATAGATTGCTCTAAAATTCTCTTCTGCACAACACTTGGATCTTCTTCCATTTTCCACGACGAAAAATCAGGATAATTTATGTCCTGATGCTCTAAAAATATTTTCTTGTTTTCCGAACTACCTAATGTTGCGGCAACAAGACCTAAATTGTATTTCGGAGAAGATAATTTCTCATACACATTTTCGGTGGCCGAGTTATTGTTAGATACGATCTGAACCGTTTTTCCCTGCATTAATATATTGGCAATTATATTTAATATAGTTTGTGTCTTGCCTGTGCCGGGCGGCCCCAAAATAACACTAATCTGATTTTCCATAGCACTTTTAACAGCCTTATATTGACTGTTATTACATCCAAACGGAAAAATTGGTATATATTCACTCCTCATTATACCATCCTGCAATGAAGACGGATTTAAATACTTTGCTAATGCTACATCATTACCTACAAAAGAGATCTTTTCAAACCTTTTTTTCAATAACTTTTCGCCGGTTTCTTCATTTTTAATATCATTCAAACCTGCAATCTGCTTTATATATTCAAATACATTTACAGACTGGCTTTGATTAAGGCATGACTCAACAATATTTAATTCGCTCTGACGATAATCTCTCTCACTACCATCACCAAAACAGATATGCCAGTAAGAATCATTTATACTTTTAAATTCATATATGGCTTTTATATCGAAAAACTCGCGTCCTTTTCTTCTAATACGATACATGTTGGGATTATGAACTTCTGGATGTGTTAACTTTTCCACATTCAAATATCCATATGAATATGTTTTTCCATTATTAAATTTCACATCCCATTTGTTGGTATCTTCATTGTATTGACATGACATTATTTCAGACGTCTTTATTTCGCCTTTAATAATAATCATATAATATCTCGTATTCATTTGTTCCTCTCTATTTCTTATTCGCTCGCTGGTTTCCCTTGATATGTAAAAGTAGTTTGTTCGCTAACCCCACCATTTTTTGAATTCATTTTAAGAATAAACTTTTTTCCTTATTTAGCATACCACAATATGTATCTATTTTCAATTTTCTTAGGAGGGAAAAGATAAATATTTTCAGACACTAAAGCAAATATTTACTCTTCTCGTAGTTCCCTCTTAATCCTCAGACAGCATTTGGGCAACAATTTCAGATAATCCAGATATACTATAGAACTTTGGGTCATCATATTCTTTTTTATTAAATTGTATGCCATACCGTGCTTCTAGCATGTATGAAACATAGGTCAGTTCCCTGGGCCCAAATAACCCCTGCAGCCCAAAGAAATTATCGTTCTCCCTTGATGCAAAATCTTCAGACACATCAAATCTGTCATGCAGGAGACCCTCTATTTCTTTTCTTACTTTTTCTACTGTAGCATCTGCCCTGTTTCTGCTTTCCAAACTTATCACCTCCAAACACTAACTTTATATAACAGCCCGAACATCCTTCGGCATTAATTTTTCCATCAACATTTCATACATCCGATCACACTCCTGGGAGTCCACCCCGTTGAAAACTGGTACAGAGCTGTTTGAAAAATCCTTCGCAACCGTTTCTGAAACCATTTCCCGATATATACTGTTCGTAACGATTCTATTACGTTCCTCAGATTCTTGAAAATCGATAAACAGATTTGACATATGGAACATATCTACCGGTGCACCAAATCTATACTTACAGGACATAGATAACTCTTCCAAGGCTTTTTCAGACTCACGTAAATAAAACGTACACATCAAAATCACATCTGGCATAACTGCCTGAAATACCAGATGATGCAGCAGGCCAAATCCCCTTGTAAATTTCTCATTAAAATCCTGCATTGCACCTGGTATGGTAATCAAGATTACATCCGGCTGTTCATTCTCTTCGATCTGAATGAGCCAACGGTTCAAACATATGATTTTATCAATTCCATCCAAATCTTTTTGAAACATAAATCCCGGGAAAGAATGGAACCCCAGCATCTCACATTCATGACGGGAGCCTATCTGGGACACTTTAAAACCGTCTCTCATAAAACGTTCACGCAATGATAAGGAAATCTCAAATTTGTCAGTCTTTTCCCATGTTCCAGCTATAACTACTACTGGAATACTCAACGGATTCACAGAAGGATATTTCTCACTGGAAACCGTCAGGCCGTATTCCTCAACCTTTTTATTCACAGAGATATCAATAAACTTACAGGATGGAACGCAAGTGTAGCATAATTCCTCAAGCCTTTTCCGATTCTCAGCAGTGAGAGAGGCAGCACAAATTACCGTTGATATATTTGGAATCAGTGTCATCATCTTATTTATCAATCGGTTTTCTACTACCTCATCAACCTCAAACTCAGGAATAAAAAGACTATCAAATTCTTCTTCCACTTCCTCAAGATCCTCATAAACAGGCAATACAGTTCCATCATTTCCCACCGCTATATTTTTCGCAGACAGCCCCCAGCCACCGGGAGAAACCAGTGCCGCGATTTCATAACATGGTTCCAACAAACCAGCATGCCGAATAATCGGCTCACAGTCAAATCCATATGGAAATACAAGCATACGCATAACTGCAACCTCCTCAATCATATACCTTCCAAAACATCAAATTCTTTCATCCACAAGTAATCCCTAAATGTTTCTTCTACCTGCGCCCGTACGCCATCACACTGGGAACGCCTCAAATCCGCTGACAATTCCCCGCAGTTGTCACTATACTTACCACAAAGTGTACAATGCCGGAAAGCCCAGCAGTTTTTGCAGTCCTCCGCCGTTGTCTGGGCAACATTCAGAATTTTATCCACTTTCTCAAAATCAAATCCATCCCACAAATTCCCAATATTCATAGCCTGCGATGACTCACTGACTCTCTCACAAGGATACAGATTACCCTCCGCACTAACAAGCAGGCGTCTCTCACCTGTAATACACGGTCCCCCCGGCGCCGATATATCTGCCAAAGATACTTTCGGCCTCATATTCGTCTTAATACGGCTAAAGTTTGCGTTCAAAGACGTATACGCTATATTAGAAGCACTCTCTCTGGGATACACCCCCCTAACAGCTAAATAACTTTTAAAGGTATATTGACTGTCCTGCTGAATAAAAGCTTCGTCAGGGATCGTCTTTTCAATTGAAAAATGGTCGTCAATCAAAGTTGACATAAGCTGCGCATCTCGAAAAAGTTCATCCTGGCTGAACATTTCATGTAAAGAATCACAGGGATATCTCGGATCAATCACTATATTAAAAGTAAATTTAAATTCAGGATATTGCTTTTTTATACTTTCTAAGTTATGCCGAATTGCGGAAAAACTTCCTTTCCCATTACTGGCAAACCTTCGGGACCGGTCATGAGTTTCCGATGTTCCATCCAGGCTTATCGTAGTCATGAAATCGTTTTCCATAAAAAAATATGCAATGTCCGGAGTAAGCAAGGAAGCATTCGTGGTGATGGTAAACCTTAAATTTTTCCCATATAATTTTTCTCTTGCGTACTGCACTACCTGTTGGATTAATGGAAATTCCAATAACGGTTCCCCTCCGTAAAAAGCAATAACCGGATCCTCTTGGTTTCCACATCTGGCAACAAAAAAATCAACCGCTTTTAGTGCAGTTTCAATTGACATCCGTTTGGATGAATGATCTCTCTGAAATTCAAAATCACTGGCGCAGTATGCACAATAAGCACAACGAAAATTACACTGCTGGGTTACCTGTAATGCCATCTGTACAATATTCTCATTCAAATGGTACTCCATAAAATCACTTTGACTCTGTCGGATTTTCTTCGGATGCTTAGATGAAAGAAACCCCTGTGCAAGCAGAATCTCAAGATTCTGCTTGATACGATTATCAGCAACAGAGGCCAACCCCTCATCACTCCGCTCTACTTTTTCCAGATACTGGTATGTATCTCCGTCCACATCTACGAACATATTTGTATTAACATCGTATATATAATTGCGCAACGGTGTTTTCATCGCATGTATAAATGGTTTTTCGCCTATCATGATCATTCTACCTCCCCACATACTTCAAAAAACGGCTTATCTTCCATTTCAGTTTCTGCTGATTCAGGTTTTACAAATATAAAATTCCATTTCATCTGTTCAAGTTCGGAATCACTGACCTGCCCGCAAAATACCCTTGCTATCTCCTCTTCCCAACCCTCAAATGCTGGTTTGACTCTTAGGATAACATCCATGTCTGCATGGCCTGTCTGCCTGAAGCGGATATATGACAAACACCGTGATACTTCTTCATTGGCATATTCCGCCATGCTTCTCAATACGAGAGCACTAATCTTCCTTCCGGATGTTGTAGTGATATATCCACAATCCCTTCCCCTGGTCAAACACAGCACTGGCGTCCCACGCCCACAAGAACAATGGGTACTCCGCAATATTCCGCGATCTCCTGTCTTCATCCGAATAATGGGCATTGCATTATTTTGAAGAGAAGTGATATATACATCCCCTTCTTCATCCATAACCGGCTTTCCATCACGAATCACTTCTACCACCGTGTTTCCAGGGAAAATATGAATATTTCCATGTTCACATGAAACTGCAACTGGTCCTGCTTCCTTTGTCGCATATACATTGGCAATCTGTACATGAAAAGCATTCCGTATCACAGATTCCGTCTGCTCATCTAACATCTCCCCACTCAACTCAATATAACGCAGACTAGGCAAAAATAATCTTCCAAATGACTCCATCGCCTCCGCTAACATCAGGGCTGTACTAGGAGAAAGACACATCCATACAGGATCAAAAGCAGAAATATCATCTAAACATCTTTTTAAGTGTTTCAATGACAGTCCCCGTATAGAAATTGATAAAATTTTCTTATCCCAGCTGAAACGCTTTGGCATATAATCCATAATTTTATTTCCTGCGTATTCTGCGGTGCAGAACACACAGCATTTGTCATCTGAAGTAACACCTGCGAATTCCTCCCGAAATGCCCACAAAGCCTCCTGGGCACGAGAAACATCCCGTCTGTCCCAGTAAACCTCTAAAGGGATACCTGACACTCCAAAACTATGTTGAACCAGCAGACTCTCAATATCAGGATACCGCTGATAACGGCCATTCAAAAAACGCCCATGCTGCTGTTGGATCGTTTGTCTATCCTGTAGCGGAAAATCTGATAATTGCAAAGAATTCATTTGTTTTTCACTTAAAAAATTATGGGTTGAATAAAAATCCACCTCTTGATATGATTGCATCAAAATATTTTGAAGCCTATTATCTTCCTCTCGTTTTTCAAAAATATCCATTTAATTCCCCATTCTTTATAAAATCAAAAAATTTTACACAATATTTTTCTGGTGAAACTGTGGCCAGGTTTCACCAGAAATACCATATTAACCTCTTACAAAAGCGATTTGAACGGACCCGTTGCGATATGTACTGTCTCTTTTTGCATCTATATTTGACTTCTCTGTAAGTTTAAAAGAACCGCCAGCACTGCAGTTTCCACAATTGCAGTCACAGCCACAACCACAACCGCAAGCCATCGCCTCAAGCGTATTCAAGCGGGCATTCCGTGTTTTAACTAATTTTTTATTCATTTGACATCCTCCTCTCTGATTGTTTTCTACAGCCTAAATAAAGCTTTTCTGTGTTACTATATGCAAAACACACACCTTAGCCATGTGGCCACCCATTGCTGCTGTATGGTTTAGCATCAAATTTCATTTATGTCAGCATAGCTAACATAGATCTATATATCTCAATATTGGACAATCCATCCACTGCCAAAACCTGCCCATCTGTAACTACATTTCCTTTCAAAAAATCCACACCCCTATCCCCATAAATCCACAAGCTGACATTCCCATATCTGTCGGGCGGAATATAAGAAGCGCTGCCCAGCAAAATAATTTCACAGGCAAAATACCATGCCATCCAGGCCGAAAAAAAATCTAAATCTGCTGAATCTGGCAAGGCGGTTTCTTCCCACGGGCGCTCCCCGGACAGATTAGTAGCTGTCCTTACATCATAATCATCCCGCTGCAGGCAACCTTCCAAAAATTCCATCACTTCAGACAGTCTTCCAGCCGAAAAACCACTCAGCAAGACCACCGGAATCTCTACTGGAGGATAATCTCTTATTCCACTGTTTCCCAGCATTTTTCCTCTTCCAGCATCCCCTGTCAGCATACGCAGTATCTCATTCCTTTCTAATTCTGGATTTCCTTTAAGATAAGAAAGTACTTTCGCCGTAACCAATGGCGCCGCATAGCTGTTTGATACCGGGGTATCCATTTCCTGCCCCTCTATCATCAACCTATGCCTGGCAGAAGCCTGAAAATGAATCCTTGTAAATGGGTTATAACAATAGATATATTCATTATCCACAAGCCCCGGATGACACTTCACCCCAATGACCCCAGGCAGATAAGCAGGATATGTGACCGTTCCCCGGTTGCCCGCGGCTGCCACTAAAAGCCTGTGTGAATCCAACAACTGTCTCACAGCTTTTTCTAATTTTGCAAAGTCCTCATACACATATGTACCAACACTAAGATGAATCAAACGGATATCCAAGGAAACACATAATTTAAATGCCTCTAATAGCCTTCCTATATTCCCTCGCCAGGTATCCCCCTGCAAAATCTGTATGCTGAATACCTCCACATCATCCAGTCCCGTATACCGCCCCACAATGCGGGCACACATGGAGCCATGACTGCATGGCGAAACATCTGCTTCCTTTAATGCAGTGACCTTCAAATCATCATCAATCAAAAAGCTTCCTGCCAGCGGGCAGGCTTGCGGATGCACCCCATCATCTAAAACAGCCATACGAATATATTTTTTAGAAATACAAAAACCTCCCCATTCACCATAATATTTACCATGACATTAGCTAACATATATCCTACTGTCTATAAAACAGTCAAATAATACTACGCACAGTGGTATTTCTCAGCCTGCAGGCGGTACATTTGCGCATACACTCCATCCTCTTTCATCAGTTCTCCATGTGTCCCCTTTTCAACCAAGGAACCATTGTCCAGGACAAATATCAAATCCGACAAATGCACATTGGATAGACGGTGCGATATCAGGACAGCTCCTTTCCCTTCGTACATCTCATGGAACATCTCAAACACTTCATCTTCTGACTTGGCATCCAAAGAAGCGGAAGGCTCATCTAGTATATAAATATCCGCCTGGCGGAAGAATGCACGTGCAAGCGCCATCTTCTGCCACTGTCCACCAGACAGCTCCTGCCCGTTTTCCTCATATCTTCTGGTCAGATAAGTATCCACTCCATACGGGAAATCGACCGTAAAGGTATCCGCCCCGCTCTGCCGCAAAGCCTCCATGACCCTGTTCCCATCATCTGCCCTGCCGATATCAGACAAAGACACCGACTCCTTTACCGTAAAAGCATAATTACTGTAGTCCTGGAAGACCGTGCTAAAATGGCTGCGGAAACTGTCAAGCGCATATTCCTTTAAGTCTTTTCCATTTACCAGAATCTGTCCCTTTACCGGCTCATAAAAACGGAGCAGCAGTTTTACAATGGTCGTTTTACCGCTCCCGTTTACTCCAACGAAAGCAATCTTCTGCTTACTATGGAAAGAAAAACTGACGTTCTTAAGGATCCAGGGAAGGTCATCTCCATACCGAAAACTGACATCACGAAACTCAATGGAAAAAGAATCTCCCACAAGTGGCAGCATCCCATCGGAACACACTTTATTCTGGAATCCCAAAAACTTCCTAAAATTCTGTATGCGAATCTTGCCATCCATAAGCTGCGTGTAACTGGAAATCACCATATATATGCTTCCCAAAATCTGCCCCATAAGCCCTTGCAAATATGTAAAATCCCCGATGGAATATCCGCCCCGGATTACGGACAATCCCAAGAAGAACAAAAACGATGCCGCAACGATTTCAGGCAGAGTCAGAAGTGCCAAAAGAAGTCTCGTGTACCGCAGGGAAATCTTTCTCTTTTTTGAAAATAGCATGTTCCAAATACCATGGAATTTCCCACTAATAAAAGAAGCGATATTGTATATCCTAACATCCTTGGCAAACTCCCGCGACAGAAGCACATCCGCCGCATATTGCATCTTCCGTTCTTCTGCCATATACTTCCTCTGGAATCCATAGACCTCTGCTACCTGCTTAATGTCCACGATCGTATATGGGATAACTGCAAACACAAAAATAATAGGCAGGATAAAATTGAACTGGAACAAATATACAAAGGCAACCAAAAATTGGATAAAATACCGGATAAAATCTATTGCCCGAAATGCAGAAAATGTTATAAGGGAACTGTTGGCATTTGCATCCTGCATCTCATTGTAAAATTCAGCGGAATCGAAATATGATAAATCCAGCTCCGCGGCCTTTTCCATAATAAGCTGCTTCGTCTTTGTCTCCATTATGTCCTGGTGCAGTCCCATATAATAAGTATTCGCCGTTTCAATGGCTTTACTGAGTATATTACATCCCAATAACAATATTGACAGCATTATAAAAGTCTGTATGACTGCATCAGACGCTACACTATTTTCCGCAAGGAAATTTATCAACTGCCTGGTAACAGCGATTACGACAAAGGGTATCACAAGAGAGGCAATATTTAAAATCATACGCGTCACAAAATATCTTTTTGAGGTATTCCATAATATTTTTATGCAATAACAAATCATTTGTAAGAACTCTGATATTTTTACCATCCGCTTCACAATCTTCTAACCCCTCACTTTTTGTCAATATTTTATATTTTATAGAAAAAGTATACATGTATATGAAAAAAATGTCAATATATCCATCTACAAAAGCACTTATAAATCTAAAAAGGCTGGTAAAAGCAGTATGAGTAACCAGCTTTACCAACCTCTATTCTTCTTAAAGGAAAATGTGCAATGTTAGTCTCTTATAAAGAAGAGTTTGTCAACAGGTTCAAAATTAATCTTGTACCATCCTCACTGTCTGGAGCAAAATTTTCAAGTGCTGTTCTCGCCAGTTTCCCTGTCCCACATCCAGCCACTGGAGAGAACGCAGATCCAACAATCTTGCAACATCAATGATCTGCTGAACCATTTCCTCATAAAATGGTAGTGTCCTTTTTATCTGTTTATCGTATTCCACAACATCAAAGGGTGTAGAATTTTGTCTCATAACTTACACCTGCCTTTTCAAATCCACTACTGCTTGCAGCACCGTCATAGTTTTTGTCAGCGAACTATTTCATTGACACTCCAAGATCATATGCTTCCTCCAACGCTTTTGTTCCTTTAATGTCCCCTATGTCTTTGACACCTCTTACAAGCACCATTCCCGCATTTTCCAAATGGAAAAAGTTAAGCACAAGCTGATACTGCAGTTTGATTGCCTCAAACAATTCCGGTAATGTTGCCGCTCCCACCAACAGCAATGCCAGCTTTTTTACCCGAAATTCATTTCTCATAGGTGTATGCAATCTATCAATAATCGCTTTTAATTCTGCACTAATCCCATAAAAATAAACTGGAGAGGCAATGACGATCACATCAGCAGCCCTCAGCTTTTTATATATTTCCACCATGTCGTCTTTCTGAAAACATTGGTTTCCTTCTCTTGTAAAGCACGAATTACAGCCAATGCAGGGATTTACTTTGTAATCGGCAACGGAAACGATCTCCACTGAATTATTTTTGCCTGCTCCCTCTGCAAAAGCCTGCGCAAGCAGATCCGTATTTCCACCTTTTCGCATACTGCCCACTAAAATAACGATTCTGCTCATTCTCTCACTCCTCCTTTCGTATACCTTCCTCCTTTATTGTATCTGCTCTATGATGAAATCTACGTTTTCTTCAACAGGTTTTGTTCCATCAATTCGCAGAATAGGACATTTTAATGACTGCACCCATTCTTCAACAGTATTCTCGGATCTCGATTTAATAAGATCAAAGAATTTTTCTTCTTGCTCATGTAAATCTCCACCTGTTAAAATTCTTTCACCAAATTTCTGAAAAGAACGATCTCGAACCCGCTGTATTCGAATATCCTTTGGAACATCAATTAATACAACATATTGAAAAAACGGGTAGATATTTTCTCCATAATCTCCTTTTACAGAGGCAAAAACAAAGTTTTCATGTTCCCTTATCTCACTCCAAAGCAACTGTTCTACCTCCTCACGAGTACGTGGAGAAGCATAGATATAATCTGGATCTGTCTTAGGAAAGTACAAATCCTCATTATCTATAAAATGAAAATGTAGCTTTTTCGCAAGGGCTTTACCTACTGTACTCTTTCCACTGCCATTTAAGCCACATACAATAATTCCCATTCCATTCTGCAAAAACATTTATCCCTGGCTCCTTTCCTTATCCTATAAAATACCACACTAATCATTGTTTTCTATCAAATTTTCCAGAACTTCGGGATTATTTGAGATAATCGCTTCAACAGTCTGACATTTTTCCATGTCTGGACAGTCACCACATGTCATCACACCTTTTTTCAATCCACACTGACGAATACCACAAAGACTATCGCAAAATACGGTTTTAACCCCTTCAACACGACAACCTTGGCAGTTAATATGTTCAGGAAGAATGGGCGCATTATTTAAGTCAGCCCATAGCTTTGCAGTTTTTTCACGCAACGCTTGATCATCATTAAGCGTTGCAAGATATGCGTCGCATTTTTCACAATCCAGCCCACAGTATGCAATCATATTTCTCATGGTTATGTACCTCCTCAATCTCCGATTGTTGCAATGAGAGATAAAAATTTTACCATTATAATTTATTCTGTTTCACTGCTTATCAGCCCGTTTTTCCATTTCATCGTAGATAAGGGTATCACCATTATCTGCCGGAATCCTGCAGGTTTTCTTCTCTTTATACCCACGTTTCAAGTACATTTCTTTCGCTGCCAATGAGGAATCTATATGAACATGCGTGAATCGTTCTGCAATTTTGTCCTCCGCAAAATCCATAAGCTGACTGCCATATCCATGTGATTGCCACTCTGGCAAAACAAAAAGGCGGTTTACCGCATTCTCCTTAATTGTCACAGTCCCTACTATGCTTCCATCTTCTTCCAACAGCCATACAATCCCATTTTTGATATCCGATAAAATATGCTCCCTGCTGTGATGTCCCAAGAAAAATCCAACCACACCCTCTGCATAGTAATGAGAATATGTCTCCGATATTGTGTCATGGGTAATCTGTAAAACACGTTCCAAATCTGGTATTTCTGCAAGTCGTATCATCCGCTCTCTCCAATCTCTAACAAAATAACCCCATTTCGGTTGCCTCTAAAGAAATAGCTTTGATTCGGACTTCAATTCTTGATTTTGTCAGCAAATTGATATCTTCTATTGTCGCTTTTTTGTATTTCAGTTTCATATGTATTGCTCCTCTATTTCCTCGCCAATATCCCCACCTGCATATAAGACACCCACAAAATCTCCACCACTCGGAAACCACAGTCTTTCAATAGCCTAATGGATTCTGAAATCGTAACCGGAAAATAATCTCTGCCATATCTTCCAATATGCAAATCCGCCTCTTCTTCCGTCTTCCCATTTGCAATCTGAAACTGCTTCCAATGCTCTAAATATAATCTTGTGCTTTCCTCACTGTCTGGGGCAAAATTTTCAAAGCAAATATATATTCCATTTTCTCCTAATGCATTATAACATTTTTTTATTACTGCCACACGCTCATCTTTCTTAAAATAGTGATTAACCTGTACGGCAGTCACAATATCGAACATCTCCTGATATGGCAGTTCTCTAATATCACATTTCAGAAATTCTATTTTTTCATTATCACAAAATCTTTCTGCCCTCTCGAGCATTTCTTCCTCCACGTCAATGCACACCATTTTTTCAGTATCAAAAATGCCAAGTACTGTTCTTGCCATTTTCCCCGTTCCGCATCCCACATCAAGCCACTTAAATGATTGCAAATCTAACAATGCCACAATATCCACAATCTGTTGCATCATTTCCTCATAAAATGGCAATGTTCTTTTTATTTGTTTATCATATTTTGCCACTTCAAAGGGCATAGAATTTTGTTTCATACCGTTATCATCCACCTTTCCAATCCTGTGCCAGCTATCCTTTTATTTTCCAATCCACCATTCCGGTGTCAAAGTTCCAAGTGTAACTACTTTCCCTGTCTCATAATCCATCATAATCTCAATATCCTGGTTATCCTTACGATTCCCTCAACTATCTATATTTGTATCGGAGAAAACTGCTGTACTGATACCATATGCCATACTTATCTGCCGCTTTTTCCAGCTTTTCTTCAACCTCTGGATTCCCCTCCCAGTCAAAAAGCTTCAACTCTTTCATCTCTCCAAGAGCCTCCGGATCATCTATCTCTATCTCATCACCGCAGTATAGTTCCTTAATCCCATCAAACTTTACAAGATCACTTAACCGATAGCCATAATGCTCCATCCCCAGTCCACTTACCCTCATATGGCTTAACCTGTTGTCGTATCTATTTTCCGTATCTAGATAATTGGTAAATTCAAAAACACTATAGTTTCCTCCGTATAATTTCCCACCACTCTCATCTGTAAAATCTACATGAAACCCTTTTGCATTGTAAGTGCGTTCATTGATGTCCTGATCACTGGAGGGAATGAGCGAAAAATTATCCGGATGCTCCCTGGCATAATCATATATGATATCTTTTAACCGGCTGCAGTCTGAAAAGATCTTTTCATCCATATATAATTCACTGTCTATATCCACATCAATATAGCTGATTTCCGTATTCTCATGTGTAGGATTCGTCAGCTTGAACCCCTCTCCCATTTCCTCCGTAATTTTTTTCTGCAGCCCTTTTGCCGCCGCACTGGGTATGTTCAGATATATGCGGTAATAGAAAATCTGGCAGAGTATATAGGCAGCAAGTGCGATTCCCGCGATTTGAAAGATTCGCTTTATTATCTTTTTCATAATGCTCCTTTCCATCGGATTTCAACTAATCTATCTCTCCCAGAGTATCGGGATCATCTATCTATATTTGTATCGGAGAAAACTGTTGTACTGATACCATATGCCATACTTATCTGCCGCTTTTTCCAGCTTTTCTTCAACCTCTGGATTCCCCTCCCAGTCAAAAAGCTTCAATTCTTTCATCTTCCCAAGAGCCTCCGGATCATCTATCTCTATCTCATCACCGCAGTATAGCTCCTTTATCCCATCAAACTTTACAAAATCACTTAACCGATAGCCATAATGCTCCATTCCCAGTGCGATTACCCTCATATGGCTTAACTTGTTGTCGTATCTATTTTCCGTATCTAGATAATTGGTAAACTCAAAAACAATATGACTTCCTCTATATAATTTTCCACCGTTCTCATCTGTAAAATTTACATGAATCCCTTTTGCATTGTAAGTGTGCTCATCGATGTCCCGATCACTGGCGGGAATGAGTGAAAAATTTTCCGGATGCTCCCTGGCATAATCATATATGATATCTTTTAACCGGCTGCAGTCTGAAAAGATCTTTTCATCCATATATAATTCACTGTCTATATCCACATCAATATAGCTGATTTCCGTATTCTCATGTGTAGGATTCGTCAGCTTGAACCCCTCTCCCATTTCTTCTGTAATCTTTTTCTGCAGCCCTTTTGCCGCCGCACTGGGTATATTCAGATATATGCGGTCATAGAAAATCTGGCAGAGTATGTAGGCAGCAAGTGCGATTCCTGCGATTTGAAAGATTCGCTTTATTATCTTTCCCATAATGCTCCTTTCCATCGGAAATGTTCGGACTGCTCATGCAATCCGAACATTTTTAAATTATTTGTAGTACACAAATAACGCATCGCTGGTGCAGTCACTTCCATACTCATCATTATATTTACAAATTTCATCATAATCAACAAAATATTTGCTTCCCCATGAGGAAATCTGGTATCTTAATGTGTTCTTTTGCCGGTCTCTATGTATTCCGGTAATAACCACATAATGATTATATAAAGTAAATTTGCTGTATTCAAAATCAGACAGGGAATCTTTACGTAATTCATACATCTTAGCCTGATTCTCTTCTTCTACGGTTCTCCAAAGATGAGGACCAACTGAAATAATTACCGGATTTCCATTTTTGATGGACTTTTCGATTAATTCTTTTAACCGCTTTCGATTATTACCGGAAAAGGCAAATGGATAAGCTACCGCTTTCATTTTTAACGAGTAGTTATCAAAATATTTATTCATCCCAGATTGCAGATTAAAAGCTGTCATTTCATCAAAAATTGGCATTTTCTTTATATAATGCTTCCGCACGAAATTCACATAATCGATATAGGTGCTTTTCGAAATTTTACTAAAAGTATTATTTTCTTTTCTCCTCTTCAAATAAAGCAGTACGTCTGATCCGCCAATTATTCCACACCCTTTATTTGCCATTTTACTGTCAGTTTTCTCCCACCAGCCCTGATCTCCTCCATAGTATTGTGAATCGCCGGATACGATCGGAATGTATTGTTTTTGAAAAATCTCTGTCAACTTCACATCATTTCTCTTTGGATGCTTATCCACATCGTCCCTATAACCATCCTGATCTGTATCTTTTCTCGTTGGGCTGCTTCGATAAACGAAATAACGTGCTTCGATCCACTCTTCGGTATCTTTTACAAAGATTTTCTTTTTCCGCTTTGGAAGTCCATCTTCATCCAGACTTTTTTCTCCTCCCATCTCATCCAGATCCTTCACAAAGTCAAAATCTGAGTCCTTTGCATACGGATTTGTCACCTCAATTTTACCATTCTGACATAACATGCCTTTCTCAAGAATATCATACAACCCATCACCATCTGAGTCTTTGGTTTTTAATTCACCCATTGTATCTTTCTTCAGTTTGAACAAAACATCAGCAATACTCTCTGTCTTTTCCACTGTATAAAATTTACCGCCAGTTTCCTTCGACATCTTTTTTAGATCTGCCTCATTATCTGTTCCGATCAGTACTGTGAGAATCGCAATATCGTTTTTCTTGGCAAGATCGACAATCTCTTTATTATACTCCGTATCTCCATCACAGATCAGTACGATATACCTTTGATACCCTTTATCCTTATACGAATCCCCAGTATACTGACTTATAGCCTTGCGAAGCCCTTTACTCACATTGGTCTTGTTTTCCATCTCTGCGGAAATGGCATTTACACCTTTGACCAGCTTTTCAGAATGATTGGAAAATTTCTGTACAACATTTGCCTTATCGGCGAATGTCACAATACTACAACGGTCCTTTCCTCGCTTCGCCTTAATAATTCCCTTCATGGCATCTTTTGCGTGTCTGATCTCCGGACCCACCATACTTCCAGAAATATCCACGGCAAATACAATATCTGTATTCTTTTTCGGTCTCTCTGTTTTGTAATAATTAATTTCATTTCTCCACACGTCATACCAAGTCTTTTTATTAACCACCATATATGTACTAAAATGTGTGGTCGTATATCTTACCGTGTGATTTTTAGTATCAACAACTGACTCTTCATCATAGCTTGACGGCGCAAATTTGAACCCTGCCTCCGCCTGTGATTTTCCAATTTACTGCGTCAACGTCAATCAACGTACCTCCAGTACGTTTCATTCCGTTTTCTTGTAAATTGGAAAATCACAAACGGAGGTCGGAGATTTCGGATTGTGATAGCGCCCAAATAGCTAGGCGCTTGAATGAGGCGATGCGGTGGTATCGACGAATGAAAGCAACAACGCTATTTGGGCGCTAGCGCAGGACGAAACAGGGTTCAGGTTCAAATTCGCGCCGTCAAGCTAAATCACATAGTCCTCATTCTCCTCATCGTACCACATAACTGCCAGATCTTCTTCCTTGGTCGCTCCCAGTTTGGATACATCATAGGAAAATGTAATAGTGGCTTCATCAAATCTTCCCTCTGTAGAAATACTTACGGGAACACCTACCAACCCCACTAATTCACTGGACAATGTATCTTCCCCGAATACATTTTGGATCTCTGTATGATTGTTAATATTACCAGTCACTTTCATATCTACTTGTACTCCGGTCACTGCACCACCATTATTATTATCTGCTGGAATTTCCTCTGTGAGCGTCTGCTGGACCTTTTCCTCACCATCACATATTCCATTATCATTTGTATCCTTTTTCAGCGGATCGAAACCAAGAATAATCTCGTCACCATCCGTCAAGGTATCACCGTCGGTGTCTTCTTTTAACGGATCTGTTTTATACTTTCTTACCTCTTCTCCGTCACTGAGACCGTCTTTATCGGTATCACTGTCCCCCGGTTCTGTTCCGATTTGAATCTCCCTGAGATTAGTCAGGCCATCCTCGTCACTGTCCTCATCACCGTCCGCTATGCCATTGTCATCTGTGTCCTTTTTTAAAGGATCCAGTCCCACTTTAAATAGTTCTGTAAAATCATCTAACCCATCACCATCGGTATCTTTTTTATAACTATTGGTTCCCATCTTCAATTCGTATATATCAGGCATCCCGTCTCCATCGCTATCGAGTTCAGGATTAATATTGTTAATATATTTATGTAATACAAAACCTTTGGGTTCTTCTGAGACACTTCCAGGCTCTCCATTAAATCCAAAATAAATTGCCCCATTCGCCGGTATATTTTGATTATATCCATTGTTTCTTAATTGATATGTTTCATTGACCTGTTTTTCTATAACAGCATTCCACATATTGGTAACTGAATGTCCAAACTCGAACTGCAATTCCCAATCTTCAATTGCCTCGTCCGTAAGGTTCTTTATTTCCATAGAAGAACTGTAACCATTATTCCAGTCACTGTTCGTCTTGTATGTAATTTTATAATCTTTTTCTGGAACCTTAACGCGGCATGTGGATAGACTATAGCTTTGAGGTATATGAATCTCATCTTCATACTTCGCTGTAAAACCAAAGCTTACTTCCCTGCCTGGCTTTATATCCTGATTCCACCCCGCATTTTTTACCATTACAATCGAATACTCATTATCCATCTGTTTTCCATTCCACAAATTCTGAATCTCATCCTCACTGTAGCTCGACGGCACGAATTTGAACCCGTTTCTCAACCAGCTATTTTACGAATGCGTTCGTTAGTTTCAATCATCGTAGCCACCACTACGACTCATTCAACTGCCTTCGCATTCGCAAAATAACTGGTTTGAAATCTTCGACCGTGTGTGGTGTATTTTGGCGAAGAACAAGGCTAGAGGACGAAGTCTTGCTGACGCAAGACAAGGACGAAAAACGAAGTGGTTCGCCAAAATACGCCATTCACGGCGGGTTCAAATTCGTGCCGTCGAGCTAATACAAAAGCGCCCAATCCTCTATCGTTTTGTCGCTGGTATTGCGAAGAATAATTGTAGCATTATATCCCCCCTCCCATTTTCCATCAAGGCGAAACTCTACTTCAAAGACATCTCCTTGAAAGATTTTTTCATTATTCTTCTCTGGCTCTGCCGCCATTTCTTTTCCCTGAATGTTTTGAAATGGGCACAACAGCAAAGCAAACAAACATAACAATGCCATAACCCTTTGTACTATTTTTTTCATTTTCTTTCTCCTCCATTAGTGTTTCCTTTTCTCTTCAACATCACAAAAACCCCAAAACCACAAAACAGTTATCGTCTCTGCTCTATGGCTTTGGGACCTTTTAACTTTATTTATAATGTAACTTTTTCCAGCTTCCAGATCTCTTTCGCATACTCCTCGATGGTTCGGTCGGATGAGAACTTTCCACATTTCGCCACATTTAGAAGCGCCATTCTCGCCCAGGCCTCTTTGTCGCGGTATGCAGCGTCCACCTTCTTCTGCGCCTCTGCATAGGAGCGGAAGTCTTTTAAGATAAAGTACTGGTCAGCGCGCTCATATCCGTTGGAATCCAAGAGGGAGGAATAGAGCTCACGGAACAGTTCAGGATCACCGTAAGTACCGTCTACGAGCTGGTCAACAACCTTGCGAATATCCTCGTCTGAATTGTAGATGTCTCTTGGTTTGTACTCGTTATTGTGCTCAAAATCAATAACCTCCTGGGAAGAGAGTCCGAAGATAAAGGCGTTATTCTCGCCAACCTCTTCCACGATCTCCACATTGGCGCCGTCCATGGTTCCAAGAGTCGGAGCGCCGTTCAGCATAAATTTCATATTTCCAGTACCGGAGGCTTCTTTACTTGCCGTCGAAATCTGCTCGGAGACGTCGGCTGCCGCAAAGATGATCTCAGCATTGCTGACGCGGTAGTTCTCGATGAATACCACCTTGATCTTTCCTTTGATGGAGGCATCGTTATTCACCACGTCTGCCACACTGTTGATCAGCTTGATGATCGCCTTGGCACGACGGTATCCTGCGGATGCTTTGGCGCCAAAGATAAAGGTATGAGGCACCATATCCAGCTCTGGATTTGCCTTGATCTGGTTGTACAGATACATCACGTGAAGGATGTTAAGCAGTTGGCGCTTATACTCATGAAGACGTTTTACCTGAACATCAAAGATGGAATTCGGATCTACGTCCACACCGTTATGCTCTTTGATATATTTGGCGAGACGGATCTTGTTCTGATGCTTGATATCCATAAACTGCTGCTTTGCCCTGGCATCTTCTGCATAGGGGGTCAGCTTATCCAACTGTGCCAGATCTTTGATCCAGCCCTGTCCGATCTTCCCAGACACCCAGTTTGCCAGCAGCGGATTTCCGTGAAGCAGGAAGCGTCTCTGGGTTATACCGTTTGTCTTATTATTAAATTTCTCAGGCATCATCTCATAAAAGTCTTTGAGTTCCTGATTTTTCAGAATCTCCGTGTGGAGCCTTGCCACACCGTTGACAGAAAAGCCGGCAGCGATAGCAAGATGTGCCATTTTTACCTGACCGTCGTAGATGATGGCCATTTTCTTTACTTTATCAAAATTGCCCGGATATTTCTCCGCGATCTCATTCTGGAACCGGCGATTGATCTCTTCCGTAATCTGATAGATTCTTGGAAGAAGTCTGGAAAACAGGTCGATGGGCCATTTTTCCAATGCCTCTGACATGATGGTATGGTTTGTATAGGCACAGGTCTTTGTGGTGATCTCCCAGGCATCCTCCCACTCTAGGAAGTACTCATCCAGAAGAATACGCATCAGTTCAGGCACCGTCACCGTCGGGTGGGTGTCGTTCAGCTGGAAGCATACCTTTTCCGGCAGCCCGTGAATGTCATCATGTTTCTCCATGTATTTGGCAACTGCCCTCTGTACGCTGGCGGAAACAAAGAAATACTGCTGTTTCAGCCTCAGCTCCTTTCCAGCGATATGGTTGTCGTTGGGATAGAGGACCTCACAGATCGTACGGGCAAGGTTCTGCTGCTCCACAGCCTTCTGGTAATCTCCCTTATCAAAGGAATCCAGGTTAAAGGTATTGATGGCCTCAGCATCCCAGATACGAAGGGTATTCACGATGCGGTTGCCGTATCCCACAACGGGAATATCATAGGGAACAGCCTTTACCGACTGATAATTCTCCTGCACATAACAGTCACGTCCGCTCTCATCCTTGCGGACCGCCACATGACCGCCAAATTTGACCTCTGTGGAATATTCCGGGCGCTTCATCTCAAATGGATTGCCATCTTTCAGCCAGTCGTCCGGCGCCTCGATCTGGAAACCATCCTCGATCTTCTGCATAAACATACCATATTTGTAGCGGATACCGCAGCCATATGCCGGATATCCAAGAGTGGACAGCGATTCCAGGAAGCAGGCTGCCAGTCTTCCTAGACCACCATTTCCCAGTGCTGCATCTGGTTCTTCGTCTTCCAGAACGTCCAGATCTACACCCAGTTCCTCCAGAACCTCTCGGACCACCTTATCCTGCTTAAGGTTGATGATCATATTCCCCAGTGCGCGGCCCATGAGAAATTCCATGGACAAATAGTAAACCGTCTTGACATCCTTTTCCTCATACTTTTTGTGAGTTTCAAGCCAGTCGTCCACGACGATATCCTTTACCGCATAGGCAACCGCCTGAAATAGCTGCTGGCTGGTGGCGTTTTCCACCGGCTTACGGAACAGCAGTTTCATATAATTCTCGATGTCCTGTTTCAAATGAGCTTTTTTATCGTGTTCATTTAAAAAATTCATATTCTTCCTCGCTTTCCTTTTAATACTTTATATCAATTCCTTCCCTAAGGTGTGTCTGAAAACTGCTTTCAGACACACCCTAGAAAGAAATCTTTGCCACGCCAAAGGTAGCATCCTCACCGTTGATGGTCCACTCTGCCGTATGTCCCTGCATGTCTCCAATAATGATCTTATCGGCAAGTACCTCTGCCTTGATCTGCTCGGCATTTCGGACGATGACATCGGTGATCCTCTCACTGCCCACCATATAAACCTCGATCAGATCCATCACCTTAAAGTCAGAGTCTTTTCGCATATTCTGGATCTTGCTTATGATCTCGCGGACAAATCCTTCTTCGATCAGCTCCTCAGTCAGATGGGTATCGATCACCACGGTAATGCCGTGATCCTCCTGGGATACATACCCCTCCATCTGAGCTGATTCAATCAGAAGATCTTCCTTCGCCAGAATCTCATCGGTACCCTCTACCTCTACTGTGATCTCGCCCTTTTCATTCAGCGCATCCATGGCCTGGTTTCCGTCCAGTCCTGAGAGTACTTCCTTCAGCGCATTCAGACGGCTTCCAAATCTCTTACCGAGCGTGCGGAGCTGCGGTTTAAAGGTATATGTGGTAAAATCTCTCACATCGGTTGTAAATACCACCTCTTTGACATTCAGCTCCTCCGAGATGATATCACAGTAAAAATCTGACAGTTTTCCTTCTGCTTTTACATAAAGCTTTCCGATCGGCTGGCGGTTCTTGATGTTCGCCTCGTTCCGGCAGGCGCGCCCCAGTACGACGATCTGAAGGATCTCATCCATCTTTGTCTCCAGCTCTTTGTCGATAAAGGCTGTATTCACTTCTGGAAAATCACAGAGATGTATACTTTCTGGTGCATTTTTATCCACACTGCACACCAGATTGCGGTAGATGCTCTCTGTCATAAATGGAATCATCGGCGCCGCCGCCTTGCTGATAGTCACAAGGGCTGTGTACAATGTCATATAAGCGCTGATCTTATCCTGCTCCATTCCTTTTGCCCAGAAACGTTCGCGGCATCGGCGCACATACCAGTTACTCATATCATCCACAAAATCCTGCAGAGCTCTGGCCGTCTCTGGGATGCGGTAACCCGCAAGATTTTCATCCACCTCTCCCACTACGGTATTGAGCCTACTGAGGAGCCACTTATCCATCACAGACAATTTATCATATTCCAGTTTATATTTTGACGCGTCAAATTTATCTATATTTGCATAGAGTACAAAAAATGCATAGGTGTTCCACAGGGTGCCCATAAATTTGCGCTGGCCTTCCACAACGGCTTTGCCATGAAAACGGTTCGGCAACCACGGAGCAGAATTCACATAAAAATACCAGCGGATGGCATCGGCGCCATACTGTGTCAGCGCTTCCATCGGATCGATAGCATTTCCCTTGCTCTTACTCATCTTCTGGCCATTTTCGTCCTGCACATGTCCCAGAACGATGACATTTTCATAAGGTGCCTTATTGAACAGCAGAGTAGATTCCGCCAACAGCGTGTAAAACCATCCCCTGGTCTGATCCACTGCCTCAGAGATAAACTGAGCTGGAAACTGCTTTTCAAAGAGTTCTTTATTTTCAAATGGATAGTGATGTTGGGCAAAAGGCATCGCCCCGGAGTCAAACCAGCAGTCGATGACTTCTGGCACACGGTGCATGGTCTCACCACAGTGTGGACATGGAATCGTCACCTCGTCGATATAAGGACGATGAAGCTCGATCTTCGCCGCCTCTGGATCTCCACTTTTCTCCGCCAGCTCTGCACGGCTTCCGATGGATTCCATATGACCGCAACTGCACTCCCAGACATTTAACGGAGTACCCCAGTAACGGTTTCTCGATACGGCCCAGTCCTGTACATTTTCCAGCCAGTTCTGAAAACGCCCCTTTCCTATGGACTCTGGAATCCAGTTGATGGTATCGTTATTGCGAATAAGATCTTCTTTTACCTCGCTCATACGGATGTACCAGGATTCTCTCGCATAATAGATCAATGGTGTGTCACAGCGCCAGCAGAAGGGATAATCATGCTCAAACTTCGGCGCGTCAAAGAGAAGTCCCTTCTTCTCCAGATCCTTCAGGATCGGCATATCCGCATCCTTTACAAACATTCCCGCGTAGTCGGTCTCTTCCGTCATCTCTCCTTTGCTGTCTACCAGCTGTACAAAAGGCAGGTCGTACTTACGTCCCACCTGAGCATCGTCCTCACCAAATGCCGGCGCGATGTGTACGATACCAGTACCATCTGTCATGGTAACATAGCTGTCACAGGTGACAAAATATCCCTTTTTCTTCTGCTTCTCACAGATTCCCTTCGCATAATCAAACAGCGGCTCGTATTCTTTCCGCTCCAGATCGGTTCCCTTATAGGTCTCCAGCACTTCATATGCCTTTGTCTCTTCATTTCCCAGGGCGCCAAGCACATTGTCCAACAATGCCTCTGCCATATAATAGGTATATCCGTCACCTGCCTTGACTTTACAGTAGGTCTCATCTGGATTCACACAGAGTGCCACATTACTCGGCAGCGTCCAGGGCGTCGTGGTCCATGCGAGAAAATAAGCGTCTTCGCCTACTACTTTAAAACGCACAACAGCGGAGCGCTCTTTCACTGCCTTATACCCCTGTGCCACCTCGTGAGAAGACAGCGGTGTCCCGCAGCGCGGACAGTAGGGAACGATCTTAAAGCCCTTATACAACAGCTTTTTATCCCAGATCTCTTTCAGCGCCCACCACTCGGACTCGATAAAATCGTCGTTGTAGGTTACATAGGGATCATCCATATCCGCCCAGAAACCGACAACACCGGAGAAATCTTCCCACATTCCTTTGTACTTCCATACGGATTCTTTACATTTTGTGATAAAAGGATCGAGACCGTAGTCCTCGATCTGCTCCTTACCGTCCAGCCCAAGAAGCTTCTCCACCTCTAACTCTACCGGGAGACCATGGGTATCCCAGCCCGCTTTACGGGGCACCTGATACCCTTTCATCGTGCGGTATCTGGGGATCATATCCTTGATGACACGGGTCAGCACGTGACCGATGTGGGGCTTTCCGTTCGCCGTCGGCGGCCCATCATAGAACATATAGGTCGGACAGCCCTCCCGGAGCTGGATACTTTTTTTGAAAATATCTTGTTCCTTCCAGAACTTTTCTACTTCCTTTTCCCGGTCAACAAAATTCAAACCGGTTGAAACCTTCTCATACATGTTTTACCTCCATTCGCAAGGTGAACGCAGTTCACCTTTGCCTTATTGTGCATTAAAGAACTAAATCCTAACATGCCGCCGCAGGCGGCATAAACAATACTTGAATCAGTGGCGTAGAATCCTTCCATAGCCCCAAAAGGGCTTCCACCCAAAAAAGGATGAAAGCCCCAAAGCTGTCATAATTACCACCTATTTTGTAAGATCGGGCTGCCATGAGTACCCATAACCGCCGAATCATCTCCATATAACGGTGGAATCCGGATCAGCCTACTTGATAACCCGTTCGGCATCACAACTCAGGGGTGATCTTCACATAAGCATACTCATACCGTGTTCCCACTGTCCACGGCTCACTGTGACTTTCTTCTCTCTGCTACTGTCCCCATCAAAGTCTTTTTCTTAACCTATATAATAATTACTTTTTCAAAAAATGTCAATGTATAATTGCAAAAATTTGTTTTCAGGTGCATGGTTCATATTGCTTCAATAGCTCTGGATCCAGCTTGATTCGGTTGTCCATGGTCTTCATGATATCCACCAGCTCCAGTCCTTCACAGGAAGACGGGTTGGAAAGATCATAAAGTTTATTATCACGGAAGCTGAGTACCCAGGGTTTAAAAATGTCCATTTCATTTTCAATGACAACAAGTCCCTTTTGATGCCCTGTCAGTTCCACACAGACACCAGGATAGAGAACGTTGATACCATTGATCAGAGCCTGCACTACCACCGGATCGTAAATCTCTGGATCTGCCAAAAGCGCCCGCAATGCTTTCACCTCACTGGTAGGCTCTTCGAAAGACTTCATAGCGGTCATACGGTCATAAGCATCCGCCACATACAAGATCGCTGCATTGACATTTGCCCATGCTGCTTCGGCGGCTTTCCCATTTTCGTCTCCTTCACTCTGATACATTTCCTGCATATGCTGTACGATACGAAGTATATCATCCTCCAGCTCTCCATAGTTTTTCAGCGTCTCGATGGTATTGACACGGACAAGATCACGAGTCTGTACATCTTCATCCTCTGATCCTCCCTGTCTCACCTTAACACCGCCACAATCGTGCAGAAGCGCCGCTTTTACAATGGAATTGACCCTTGCCGCGGGCATACTCATGCGCCCCGCGATGATCGCGGAAAGGATCGCTACATTTATACTATGTTTATATACAAAATCGTCACCGCTGCGAAGACTCTGGACAAAATTGATCTTATGAGGGAGATTGGAATAATTTTTAATGATCAGACTACAAAGCCAGTCCAGTCCCTTGTCCTTCTTGCCCGCTGCGATCAGATCAAGATCTTCGCGGATGCTAAATACTGCCATGGTCTGAAACCTTTCAAAATTGATATCTTCCTCAGACATCGGGGGAAGCGGCTCTGCAGGTTCCAGTATGTATAATCCAATCAGACCGAAATTTTTTATTCCAAATATGGCCTGCATCGTAAGTTTGGTGTCCCGGTCATGCAAAAGTACGCCATTCTTATTATAAATCGGCTTACCTAGACGCATCCCCGGCTTTAAATCATCTACTTTTACAAAAAGCATAATCTTTCTCCTTTCACGTTTTCGACACACTTATATACTAGTATAATGATAACAGTTATGATAAAATAATACAATATGAAATTAAAATTTTTACATATTTTTGGAGGAATGTTATGAAAAATAAAATTCTGTCACTACTGTTGATTTTGGCGTTTTCCCTCAGCTTTTTACCATCTTTTTCCCTTGCCGAATCGAAACCGATAGAAACCAGCAAACACAAGGTTTCATTGGAAGAAGGCGAATACGAAGAGGGGACTGTCCTTGTGACCATCGCCTCCCCCGAAGAGACTTCTCTGACCAGGGAAGGTACCGCTTCCTTTGATCGAAAGATCCGTATTCAGGAAACCTATGACCTGGGAGATGCCGACATCTTGGCGAAAAGCAGGCAGCAGAAGAATTTTCTCTCCGACAAAACGCTGTATGTGTCGGAGATATCTTCCAACACCTATTCCACGGAAGAGTTGATGAATAAACTGGACCGCAAGGCATATGTGGTTTCTGTGGAACCAGATTATATCCAAAACCTCACATCACTCACCGAGGATACTTACTCAGAGGAACAGTGGTATCTGGATAACGGAAGCCATTTTCAGGGCAGCAGCAATGGTATTTCCTACCGCTCCACGATGTCAAAAACCAAAAAAGGTACTCCCGTCATCGCTGTTATGGATACGGGCATAAATTATGAACACGAAGATCTCGCCGGTCGAATGTGGAACAATCCCTATCTCTCTAAAGGACTTCCTGGCATCCATGGCTATGATTTTACGAATAACAACGCCTACTGCATGGATATCCTGGGGCATGGGACCCATTGCGCCGGGGTTATCGCGGCCGAAGCCGATAACCAAAAAGGTATCGCCGGGATCTCAAATGCCCAGTTAATGGCTCTTAAAGTATTTGATACCCAGGGCAAAACAAGAAATTCAGATATTGTGGAAGCTCTGAATTATATCATTCAGGCAAAACAGGCTGGGGCAAATATCGTTGCCGTCAACTGCTCCTGGGGAGGCGGAACCTCCAGCTATGCGATGTCTGCTCTGGTTCATCAGATCGGTGTATCCGGCACCCTCTTTGTCTTTGCCGCCGGCAATGACAGTGTCAACCATGACATTAGCTATTTCTCCTGTCCCTACGATCTGTATCAGGGAGAATACGCCATTCCAGACAACCGCAATTTTATCATTATAACCGGCGCATCCGATCCCAATGACAATGCCTGCAGCTTTTCTGATTATGGAAAAGAGGATGTGGATCTCTTCGCTCCTGGGGACCGTATTTTATCGACCTACTGCGAAGATAATTATTTCCCAGGCATCGGTTCCAAGAACAAGACGCCGCATCAGACCGAGCATTTTCTGACCTTCGATTTCGAGACCGACTGTCAGAAGCTCTATACGGATAAAGATTTGGGGATACCTGTCCAGGCAAAAGCAGATTTACATTACACCCGTGAAAAAGATTTTCAAGAAGATCCGAATTCGGGAAGTCTTCAATGGACCATAAATCTCGATGATTCGATGTCATTTAAAGAGAAGGAAAATTATTTGTATCTTGATGTGACAGATACCAATCCCGACGTCACAGCGAATTACTATGTATCATTGATCTTAGGAGATACCGATATCGACGGCCGCTTTACCTGGAGCCATGTGGTAAAGAAGTCCAGTGGCCCCTACGGTTCAGAAAATAACCGTTTTTACCAAAGAGATGACGGGCGGATCTTTTTTAAAATTTTGGGCATCGTTTCCTCCGGTAATTCCACTGGAACCAACCAGTATTATATTGACCATATTGGAATCTCCGTCCAAGACCCGGATACGTCACAATTTGGGCAGTATGAATTAATGAAAGGTACCTCCATGGCAGCCCCTATGGTCACAGGAGCAGTGGCGCTTCTCAGCGAAATTTACCCGGAGGACAGTGTCACCCACCGAAGAGAACGTCTTCTTACCTGTGTGAAAACCACGGCAGGCGTCACCGGAAAATGTTCTACCAATGGTGTCCTGGATCTGAGCCGGATGGACAGCTATATTCCTCCCGCCAACTCATCCGTGATACCTCCTTCCTTTGTCGCATCAGAACAAAAAAGCTCTACCACTGTGACAAATAAAAAGAAAATCAAAGTAAAAAAAATAAGGATTCACGCCTCCAAAACTGCCCTTAAGGCAGGTAAAAAGCGAAAGCTCAAAGTGTTTATCTCGCCTTCGAATGCCACAAATAAAAAAGTAAAATGGAGTTCTTCAAAGAAAAAATGGGCGACGGTAAACAGCAAAGGAATTGTCACTGCCAAAAAGAAAGGGCGGGGACATACCGTTAAGATCACGGCAACTGCCAGAGATGGAAGTCGTAAAAAAGCAGTGTTCCGAATCCGCATCAAAAAATAGGCAGTCATCTCTATGACTGCCATCCAAAACCTGGAAATGCCGCCTTAGGCGGCATTTTCCATATGTACAGTTCATTGTTCATTGCGTTTTCCTCTGATACTGTATTAGCCTGACGATGCCAAATCGTCAGGCTAGCTCAACGACGCAAATTATTCAATTCTAATAACAACTTTACTCCCAGTACAGTTGCAGGGATTCGATAGTTCGGTGCAAGGTTTGAAAGCACTACGACTGCGGTTTTCGTTTCAAGGTTAAAGCCAATATATGTGTTATAATTCCCCGTACCTCCGTTATGCCAAATAATGTTGTTTTCATTATCTATAATCCAAGACATTCCTATCTCGTCCATATGAATACCCATAGTTTTATAATTTTCGGTAGAAGCATATATTGTTTTAAGGCTTTTATGACATTCCGAAAAATACGAATTACTTTCAAGTTGCATTTGTGCGTAGGAAAGCATATCGGATATATTTGATGTAATAGCACCTGCCGACAAATATGCGTCGTCTCCCTCCCAGTCCCAATAATTACCAAGGTCACCACTTTTATCCGAAATTTTTGTATTGGTCAGTTGTAAATTATTCTGTAAAAAGTCATTTACCAATGTTGTATAGTTGGTATCATATACCGTCTCAAGCACAAGGCCCAATACCGCATAACCAAAGTTGGAGTAGGTAAAGTTATAACTTTCCTTATCCATGCTCAAATCACTTGCTTTTTGAAACACCATTTCTTTTGTTATGCCATAAAAATCATTTCTTCCCTTAAAAAAGTTAGAAATCATAGGACTTTCAAAATAGTATTCTTTATATCCTGAAGTGTGTGTCAATAATTCTTTTATCGTTGGGTATTGGTTATCATTAGGAAGCGGCAAATAACAGTCTATCGTATCATCAATATTGATTTTCCCCTCAGTAATTGCTTTGTTTATTAAAGCAGCAGTAAAAGTTTTTGTAAGAGAACCTATCTCATATATGTGAGGTTCTGCTGAAAGCTCTTTTCCGTTTTCTCCATATACCATGTAGGAACCCTCTCCGTCTTTGATAATACCGACGGTTATAACGGCGTCTGCATTGTCCTTTGTCGTGTACTCAAGAGCTTCCATAAAGGTCAGTTCTGGTATTTTACTTATTTGATATTTTCCATATATCATAATACCGCCAAATGCCAAAGCAACACAAAGAATAACCACCACAATTATAACAATCACTTTTTTAGTTTTTCTTTCTATCTTTCTCATCATAATTCTCCTTGTAATCGGAAATTACTTCCCTATGACCGTAAACATTTATTTTATCTTGATTTTTCTCATACTTTTACATATACTTAACTGTAAAAGAAAAAAATATTGCTGTGGAGGTTATCATATGAAACACTATAAAAAGGTCATTCAGTGGTTTATAGACAAATTTAGTGAAAACACCTTGTCCATCCATTCTGCCCATGTCGTGTTTTTTATTATGGTCTCCTTTTTTCCCTTTGTCATGTTTTTTTTCACACTTTTAAAATACACCCCATTGTCAGAAGAAAACATGGTTCGAATGCTGGAGGCTGTTGTTCCCGGCAATCTGAATACAATTTTCTCCCGATGGATCAATGAAGCGTATCACCAGGCATCCGGTACCCTGCTATCCATCACTGTAATCACAACGCTCTGGTCTGGCTCCAAGGGATTTATGGGAATCACCTATGGGCTGGATAAGATCTACGGCGTAAAAAACCAAAGGAACTGGTTTCTGAAACGTGTTTCCTCCCTGTTATATACCCTTTCTTTTGCTGTGATCCTACTGATCTCACTGATCGTACTCGTATATGGAAACAAAATACTGCTCGCCATAGATTCCTTTTTTTCCATTGAGACACCTTTATTTATCGGCATCTTTTCTCTGCGATCCATCCTTGGGTTTACCATCTTTTTCCTATTCTTTCTCCTGCTCTATTCCTTTATCCCGGACCGCAGACCGAAGATCAAGGAAGAGATCCCCGGCGCTCTGTTTACTTCGGTGCTATGGATGCTGTTTAGCTACCTCTTTTCCATTTATGTGGATTATTTTACCAACTTCTCTTCTGTCTATGGCAGCCTGACCTACATCGTACTTATTATGCTCTGGCTCTATGTATGTATGGATATTTTATTTACCGGCGCCCTGATCAACCGCTTTCTCGCTGAAGGCAATGTTTTTTTCGTCAAAAAGGAAAAGAAAAAACATCATCTCACCTCCGTACCATCAAAATAGTAACCTAATATATCGGTGAAACTCTTTCCCATCTGTGCCAGCTCGTTAGCTCCGGTCTGGCTCATCCCAGTTCCGTGGCCAAAACCGCCGCCCCGGAAATCATAAGAGCTTCCGTTCTTATCCATGACAAAGAAACCGCTGGGGAGCATATTCATGCCAGATACACTCTTCCCATCGTTCTTTTTCACAATGGCATTTTCATGAAATACAAGCATTCGGATGTTGTACTCGGAGTACACCCGCACCGTTGCCTCTGTCCCCACGATGACTGCCATGTATACTACACCACCACTCTTCCTCGTTTTGACCTTGATCTTTTTGAGCTTTCCGATGCTGTTGATCTGCTGAGGTACATAGGTTCCGTTCGGCTGCCGTACCTGTATCTTTTCTCCCGCCGCCTGACATCTCTCGCCTATTTTTGTATTGATATTGTTTTCGATATCCCCCAGGGAAATGGTAGTACTCCAGCGGTACCAGGACTGGGTCTTATCCAGCACATTTCTGTCCTGATCCAAAAATTTGCGGAAGAGGTCTTCATTTCCAAAGGTTCCAGAGACCAACTTCGCCCGTTCTTTTTTGTCCCCTTCCTGACTATCTGGTTCCTGAAGCCTGCCAGTCAGATAAGGTAGCTCTTTTCCGCTAAAATCTACGTCTTTCGCCGAAGTTGTTGCCCCACAGGAGGTAGAAAAGAAATAGGTAGAAGCGATCTTATCCTTATAATATACCTTTTGTCCTTTCGTGGCGTCCACTGCCTGATTGCAGCGCTCATCCTCCCGGGTGTTATTGTATACCTGATAGGATACGCTGTCATCTACATGAGCGCCCATATCTTTGAGGCGGTTGTTTTTGATGTGCCTCGCCGCATAGCTTCTGGCACAGACCGCCTGGGCCTTCAATGCCTCTGGATGGTATTCTGCCGGCATCTCGCTGGGGATCACTCCATACAGGTATTCCTCCAGAGACAGTTCATTGATGATATGAAGCCCGTCTCCCGCCTTTACGATCTCTAACTCTCCCCGGTAGATCGGCGCCTCCTTTCCCCGTTTGAGACTGGACAACTCAATGCGCCCTCCCTCCTCACAGGTTACGGTGATCCGCTTCTCCTTCATACCAGCCGCAGTGATCTCATAGGTTTCACCGGGCTGGTACTCCCTCTGGGTCTTCCCCTCTCGTACGTATATTTTCTTTGTTCCTCGCAATTTCGCTGAAGAATGTTCATAGCCGCTAAAATTTTCTGTTTTCAGGATCACCCGGATTCGCTGCTCTTTCTGTGTCTCGCTGCTCTCCTCCTCTTCCGTATCTCCCCGGAACAAAACGCTGCAAATCTTTCCTTCCGCCACCACAAATTCTGCATCCGTCTGCCCGATATAGAGATTGTCCCTGGAGCAACTGGAGATCCCATCTTTCACCGCATACCACCTGCAGTTTTCTTCCTCTGGAAGTGTCCCATAATCCGCCACATCCACCGAGCCACTCTCCACAGCTAACACCTTTCCCCGAATGATCTCCGGCTTACAAATGAGGCTTTCTACTTCCCCCTCCCGGATGCATACATCGGCGATCCCCCGGTACTCCTGATCCTGGAAATCTCCTTTCACTTTATAATCAGCCTCACCATCTTTCGAGTACAGGTGAAGCTTATCTCCCTTTTCTTTTACCACATAGGCATTCTTTATATCTTTGGCGGACACGATGTCCCGTCCATCTCTCCAGGATTGATACAGCCACATTCCGGCTGTTGAGAGAAGTATAATAGCAAAGACTATAAATATGGAACCAGTTCTCTTCAAAAAAAGCCCCCCTTACACAAGTCCAAAGTTTTTCACCTTAAAACTTATGCAAGACAGGCTGTAGGTATACCATGGAAATTATAGGGAGTCAGGGATTCACACTGGATTTCCCTGTCAGACCTTTTAGTCCTCCATAATGTCCACATCTTCCCCTCGGAGGATTTTATTTATGTTACGAACAGCGCACATGCTGGGTCTTTTTAGTCCTCCATGATGTCCACATCTTCCCCTCGGAGGATTTTATTTATATTGCGTACTGCGCACATTTTTCCGCACATGGTGCAGGTATCTTCTTTTTCCGGTTTGCTCTCTGCCCGGTACCGGCGGGCTTTTTCTGGATCAATGGCAAGTTCGAACTGTCTCTCCCAGTCAAGCTCACGGCGCGCTTCACTCATCTGATAATCCCAGTCCTTCGCTCCCGGAATTCCCTTCGCCACATCCGCCGCATGGGCAGCGATGCGGGAAGCTATGATTCCTTCCTTTACATCTTCCACCGTCGGAAGACGAAGATGTTCTGCCGGCGTCACATAACAGAGGAAAGATGCTCCATAAGTAGCAGCGATGGCCCCGCCAATGGCACTTGTGATATGATCATAACCCGGTGCCACATCCGTAACAAGAGGTCCCAGCACATAAAAGGGCGCTCCCTTGCATACAGTTTGCTCGATCTCCATGTTGGCACGAATCTGGTTCAAAGGCATGTGCCCCGGTCCCTCAATCATCACCTGAACATTGTGATCCCAGGCGCGCTGTGTCAGCTCGCCCAGCGCCACCAGTTCTGAGATCTGGGAAATATCCCCTGCGTCCTCGATGCTCCCCGGACGGCAGGCATCCCCAAGACTGATGGTCACGTCATATTTCTCACAGATATCCAGAAGTTCATCATATCTCTCATAAAATGGATTTTCATTTCCCGTTAGCTCCATCCATGCAAAAATTATAGACCCGCCGCGGGAAACAATATTCGTATGGCGCAGATGCTGCTTGAAGCGGTCTGCTGTGGCACGGTTGATCCCGCAGTGGATCGTCATGAAATCAACTCCGTCCTCTGCGTGCATCTTAACTACATCCATCCACTCGTCCGCTGTGATATCTTTCAATGCCTTGTTATAATATACTACCGCATCGTAGATCGGCACCGTCCCGATCACCGCTGGACACTCGTCGATCAATTTTCTACGGAATTTCTTCGTATCCCCATAAGAACTCAGATCCATGATCGCCTCAGCACCCATATCCACAGCGGCCTTTACCTTCTGCATCTCTACATCCAGGTCCAGGCAGTCACGGCTTGTTCCCAGATTTACATTGATCTTTGTCTTCAGCCTGTTTCCAATGCCATAGGGTTTGAGACATTTGTGATTTTTGTTTGCCGGGATCGCAACCTGTCCCTTGGCAACCAGCTCCATCAAAACATCCTTGTCCATTCCTTCGTATTTACAGATGCCTTTCATCGCATCCGTAAAAATTCCTTTTCTCGCGGCATCCATCTGCGTTGTATAATTCATCAATACAATCCTCCATTTGCTCCCGGGGTTTTCCCGTATTATATTAAGATAAATAGATTTTTAACCCATCCAGATTCTCTCACTCATTGTACTAAAATCCCTTATTCTTGTCAACTTTTCTGCCTTTTATTTCCCCCGAAACAACGTTTTCAAACAATGAACCATCTTCGACAGCACGGGACGCAACGGCCGGAGCCACAGCCAGATAAAGCTGTACATCCGATACAGCCGGTTCTCGACAGATATGGTTCTGCCACCACGGATCACCGTCGTAACCTTTCCCTTGATCTGTTTTCTCCTGATGGGTCCCTCGATCTGCTTCTGGTTGTCTCCCACCATGAAAAAATCATCTCCACGCCGACGGCAGATACGGTGTAGGACCAGGATACTGCCCTCCCGCCGGAACAATACAATGTCCCCCCGGCGAAGCCGATAGGAATCATGCTGTTCAATAATCACCGCATCTCGCCCCGGCACAAGCAGGGGATACATGCTGTAGCCCTGCGGCTTGACGCAAATCCGGTTCCCATTCTCTAATAACTGCTCCAGATCAAATCCGGTGTCCATATCGCTCCCTCCCTTGTCATAGCGCACCCATTTAGTTCCTGCATTTCATCCACGGATAGATAATTCTTTGCTACGGATACATCGGTCTTTACAATCTTTCCTTCCGGTGCATTTCTCCATGTAGCTCGATGGCGCTAATTTGAACCCTGCCTCCGACTTGTGATTTTCCAATTTGCTACGTCAACGTCAATCAACGTACCTCCAGTACGTTTCATTCCGTTTCCTTGTAAATTGGAAAATCACAAGCGGAGGTCGAAGATTTCGGATTGTGATAGCAACAAAATAGCTAGGCGCTTGAATGAGGTGATGTGGTGGCATCATCGAATGAAAGCAACAACGCTATTTTGCTGCTAGCGCAGTACGAAACAGGGTTCAAATTGGCACCGTCGAGTTAGTCAGCCCCATATGATCTTTGTTATGGTCTGCTCGCTCCACGATCATCTCTGCTGCGGTATTTCCATGAACGCATAATGCATTTTATTTTGAACGGTAGCAAAAAAATCTCTAGTTATCTGGCTGTCCAGCGAATAATCCACTGCTGTTGCATAAATATCTGCAATCTTTTTCTTTATCCAATACATAACCCTGCTTTGTAAAAGTATCTAATACCTTTGTCGCCCCACTGGCGAAACTGCGTTGCCCTGACAGAGTTCGTCCGATATCCCACCGCAATAATGGCAGACAGGAATAAAATTTTACTGATATGTTTTTCCGTTATCTGCAACTTGTGCAAAATTTGCACAAGTTGATTCTTCCGATAATTCCTGCTGATGTGCCATAACACGCTTACCAACTTCCATTCTTGGTATGTTTTCACCGGATGAATCCATATCTCCATTATACCGCAGACCAGTTTTTGTGTCATTTTCTAAGAATTATAGCATTTTCTCATAAAGAATGCTATAATAAAATCAATTGTTTAAGGGAGGTTTTCCATGAAACAAACCGAAGGTTTCCTACTAAAAAAAATAAATCAGGTTCCCTATCTCCTTCCAGTGGGACAGCGCATCGCCGAACAGCGCAGAGGAATGAAATTAAATGAAACTGGAGAACAGATCTGGAATCTTATACCATTCGCAAAGGATCGAAACGAGCTACTGTCGCTTCTGGCAGATTCTTATGAGATCCCCTCGGAAGATAAAGATATGCTGAAAAAGGATATGAATTCCTTTCTGGACCAGCTAACCGCCTGGGGAATGCTGGAAGAGCCTCCCATGACTCCGTCAGGTTCTGGTGTCGATATGAAGATCGGAGGACTGGCCCTTCATCTTTCTGCCCCGAAAGAACTGATACCCTCAGAATTTCTACACTTTTGCAACGGAGAGACCCAGTCCCCCGACATGACCATCGAGATCCTTCCCTCCAGTGGCCTGTCCGCCTCTCCCGCCGGTGGACTGCTTCGGATTCAGGCAGAGGATCTTTTGGTCTGCGAACAGGAACGAGAATACCGGATTCTGTTCCCCCAGTCTCATCAACTGCAGGAGTGCATACTGCAAAAAGATGGAACGCTTGCCCGCTTTTATGCGATTCCACCATACCGGGAACCTCTTCTGTCGGATCTGTTCCATGCCATCCGGCTGGTATTTCTGTACATGGCAGGAAAACATGGACGGCTGGCGATTCATTCTGCCTCCCTGTACTACCGGGAACGGGCGTGGCTCTTTGCCGCCCCATCAGGCACCGGCAAATCCACTCACACAAACCTGTGGAACCACTATTTTCACACGCCGATATTAAACGGGGATCTGAATCTGATCTCCTGCGAGAAAGGAACTCCTATGATACACGGGATTCCCTGGTGCGGGACTTCCGGCATCTCCAATACCGCTTCCTATCCACTGGGCGGGATCGTTCTTCTCAAACAATCAACCACAAACCTGTGCCAGAACCTCTCAGATGACGAAAAAACTCTTCTAGTACTGCAGCGAAGTATCTCTCCTGCCTGGACAGAGGAAATGCTGGATGAGAATCTCCACATCGCCTCGGCAGTCACAAACTCCTGCTATATCACCCGTTTGTTCTGCAACATGGAACGGGAAGCAGCGGAATACATGAAGGCCCGCATCGATGGCCATCTGCGTCAATTTGGTGGTGCCGCTGAAAGCGGCATGTCAGTTTAAGGAGCGCCCTCGCGAATTTCCTTCGCCTCGTCCATACGCTCCAGAATGGAGAATATTATGCTTGATACTCTGAAACATATGAAAAAGCGCATCCGGGAGGGAATCCTCACCGATATGCTTTCTCAGACAAAATGGATCTACCGGTATGCCAGACGTTACTGGCTTGCGATCGTGTTTTATACCCTGATCGGACTCGTGGGAACCGTTGTATCCCTGGGAAGCAGCCTGGTTTCCAAAGATCTCATCGACATCATCACCGGACACCAGACCGGTGAGCTACTAAAGGCATTTTGCGCCATGATCGGTCTGGCGCTGGGCAGTACTGTGATGAACCAGTTTTCCAGCTATATGTCAAACTGGATCAGTATAAGGGTGGATAATGAGATCAAAGCCGATATTTTTTCTAAAATGTTGGTGACGGACTGGGAATCCATCTCTACCTACCATACCGGAGACCTTCTTACTCGCTGGAATTCCGATGCCTCCAATATCTCCAATGGCATCTTGAACTGGATCCCCAGTCTGATCATCAATACTTTTAAATTTATCAGCGCCTTTGCCATCGTCATCTACTATGATGCTTCTTTTGCTATATTTTCCTTTATCGGCATTCCCGTAACACTGCTTATGTCCCGGACACTAATGAAGCGGATGATCCACAACAACCAGAAAAGCGCCGCCCTGAATGCCCGTATGTCCGGCTTTCACCAGGAAGCCTTTTCCAATATACAGACCATAAAAGCTTTTGACCTGATTCCGGTCTATATCAAATATTTAAAAAGTCTTCAGACAGAGTATCTGTCCATGCGGCTGGATTTCCAGAAATTGTCCATGATCTCCTCCATCCTTATGTCTGTTGTCGGCCTTATTGTCAGCTATAGTTCCTATGGCTGGGGAATTTACCGGGTTTGGGACGGCGTTATCAGCTATGGTACCATGACCATGTTCCTCTCCCTATCAGGCACATTGACCGGGACACTGAATGCCCTGATCGGTCTGGTTCCAAATGCCATCAGTCTGACCACCTCTGCCGGCCGCCTGATGGACATTCTGGATATGCCGAAGGAGGACTTTAGCCAGGACGACGCCGTTCTCTCTTTTTACGAACGTCACAGGGAACAGGGGCTCCGCCTGAAAGTATCTCATATCACCTATTCCTATCAGGCGGGGACAAAAGTATTCGAAAATGCCAGTCTCCACGCCTGCCCCCATGAGATCATTGCCCTGGTAGGACCCTCTGGAGAGGGAAAAACCACCATGCTCCGTCTGATCCTGGCACTGCTGACACCCCAGGAGGGTTCCATCACACTGCAGGGCACAGGTCCGGGAGCCACGGAAACCCTCTTATTATCCCCCTCCTGCCGCAAACTTTTTTCTTACGTCCCCCAGGGAAATACTATGTTTTCCGGCACCATCGCAGAAAATATGAGAAATGTCAAACCCGATGCTTCTGACGAGGAGATCATCCATGCCCTGGAGATGGCATGTGCATGGAAATTTGTGTCCGCTCTGCCAGAGGGCATCCACAGTAAGATCAAGGAACGGGGCGGAGGATTTTCAGAAGGCCAGGCACAGCGTCTCTCCATCGCCAGAGCGCTGCTGCGCAAGTCTGCCTTTCTGCTTCTGGATGAAGCCACCTCCGCGCTGGATATCGAGGTAGAGCGCCAGATCCTGCAGCACATTCAAGAAGACCGCTACCCAAGAACCTGTATCGTCACTACCCATCGGCAGGCTGTCCTCAAGATCTGCAGCCGGATATACCGGATTCAGGACAAACAGTGCATTCTGATAGAAAATGAAGAACGCCAGAATCAGTAAGAAACATTTATCTGTTCCTTTCTACCATTTTGGCGTTCTTCTCTTATTCGGGGAATTTTAAATTGAAATCCCCTTCACATTATTCGAACTTAGAAAGATTAGTTTTTAACTTAAACTGTTTTGTTTGATTTTTACTGTACAAATGCCTATTTTATACCTCAATTACACAATTTATTTCGACTTGATTTTCTGTTGCCAAAGTGTTTCCAATGAAACACACAAATATTTATTGCAATACTACTCCTTATACAAGATATCTACTCTCATTTCAACTTTTTCTAGCCCGACCATTCCAATCACACCATTATATTCCTCATCATCACTCGAAAAACAGGCTTGTTTCTCTACCTTTTCAGAATCGACTTCCCATGCCTCTGATATAGCTCTTATTATTTGTTTTGAAACAACCTCCGTTGTCTCTTTTCCATTAATTTTTTGAAAATTAGGCCATCTACAATCATAATCATACCACCTAGTTTGTAGTATACCCGGCACCCCCATACTACAAATAAAAACATTGTCTGCTAATTTGAGTTTTACTTTTTTCTCCCTCTCGTACACAGAAACTGCCGCATCTTGCACTAAATAATATACATCACTTGAATATTTTTTAACAATTCTTACAATATCATCATAGCTAACATATTCTTCTTTCCATTTAGCTAATTTTATATCGGTTTTTTCCTGAGATAATGCACATACATAATCCGCAATTTCAAACTGTTTTTCATATCCATAGTTCAAAATATTCATGCCTTTAACTTGCTCAATTATCCACCTATCAATTGCCACTTGTGTGACACTCGGTATCGCAACATTTCTTGCAGCACAATTCGTCTCTCCCTTTATTACTCCTATAATTCCAAATAATTCAGTTGCCTTTAATCCATCTGTTACTACTAAACCCTTCAAATGATATACCCCTCGCATTTCCAGTTTATTATCGTACAAGCATGCACGACCAACAATTTCTCCATCTTTTTCATACAACAACTTAAGATTATTGCATAATAATTCCCAATCATTCAGATTTCTTTCTCGAAATAAAGCTACCACTTTTTTCCCAAATAACCTCTTATAAAATTTATCAGCAGATATTTTTTTCCAATCGTTTGCCTTTATTAACTGTTTCCTTTTCCCCTTTACTGTCAAAAATAAATTACTATCTAGTGAAAAACATAGTCTAGCTACGGTTTCATCAAACTTTATATTATCCCTACACCCTACATTCAGAAGCTGGTTGCAAACTGATAAAGATAAATATACTCTAATAATTGTTCCGCCATTCTTTACTAGCTCAACTTCTGAAGCTTTACGCAAAATGGGTCTTGTATCTACACCTTTCATAAAATCCAATACCATCGTCTTTTCTCTTGATTGATTGTATTTATTACTTATTACTTTAACTTTTTCTCCCCACATAAATACAGAAAAAAATCCTATACCAAATTTGCCTGTAGAACGAAACTCCTTTTGTTCTAACCCTGGAAACTCTTCATGCATAGAATTGGTTCCCCAAAATGACTCTCCAAAATCAAGCAAAACCCCTGTTAATACTTTAGACGACATTCCCAATCCATTATCACTTACTTCAATATAACATTTTCCCTCTTCTTCCCCTATGATTATTTCAATATCACCATATGCTTCATCCTCATTATCCAATATCCTTCTTGCCCTTATTGCATCCGCTGCATTTTGTATCAATTCCCTTAATGGCACCAAAAAGTCCGAACCATATAATTGGAAGCCTCCCATGGTTTTAACCAACTTTGTAACATTATTTACTTGTATCTTAGCATCTATTGGTTCCCACCCAGATACTTTAATTAGTTGCTGTATTTGTTGCAAATTGTCTATTCCATATACTCCCCGAACCCCATAAATTTCTTTTTGTTCCTCAAGTAACAACGATTCTACATTTTTTATTTCTCTATCAATCATCTTTAAAGTATCATAGCATAACCACCAAGCACTCGTTTCATCAATTGAAAAAGCAGATTTTGATGTAAACATTATTTTTCTATTTTTTAAAATTGGCTTGTACAATTTTTCTTGAAAAATCCAATGTAGTTCGGATTCTTTATTTAATTTTCGAATTGCCCTTAATAAAATGGGGGATCTTCTGTCATCAATATGAATAGCATCTGCAATTCGAACAATACATGCTAATTTTAAAGGATCAACAACCCAATCACTCGGAAAGTCTCCTTGCGCCCCTAATATGGCGGGAAATTCGTTTTTTAATTCCATAACTTCATTCCAATGGCTCCCTGCTATTCTGCCAATTATATCTCCATATGCATGACGTAACTCCTTATTCTCTATAAGAAAAATATCATTTCCTTTTCCGTCTTTCCATGACATCACAGCCAAGTCTTTAGATTTCTTCGCATGTAATATTCTTAATGTTTTTTCTGTTGCTATTTTCATTATTTCATTATCTATACTTGAATCATCATTGTAGTTATATTTCCTTCCCTTTTCTTTTGACAATGCTGCAACAGTATCTTTCCATATAGATTCTTTTTTTATATCATCTATTCCATTCGGAAATGCAGCTAACCCCATACCCAAGTCATGTAAAATAAACGCTCCGCCTAATACAAATCCTTCTGCTGGCGTTATTTTATAATTACTAGGCAAAAAAATATCTGCCATTTCCCATAAAGCATCTATATGTGATATATCATGTACTGTATAATTGGGGAGTACTCTTGCTATATCATTTGCTAAAATACTTGCATTTTTTCTAAAAATACGAAATTCATTCAGCAAGCACTCCAATTGTTCCTTAAATACAAATTCTTCTTTTCCTAGTGTCTTTTTCCATAGCAACGTAGTTTCATATACTTCCATATTTTCCTCCAAAAAAATCAATAAATGTACAAGTTTTGCTGTATCTTTCACAACTTTATATATAGATAACTTTCATTCAACAACGCATTTATTATAACAATCCTAAAATTTACAACTCATTTTAGAAATATTATGCAAGTATAACGTATTAGATATAGCATAGAAAGCCGGTTGATTTTAAGTTTCGCAAACCAACCAGCTATTTAATCTTTATATTTTTTTGATTGAGTAATTAATTGCTTTTAGTAAATGCTGTTATCAATTTAGGAATCTCCTTCATAACCTCAGAAGGAGAATTAAACTTACTACAATCAATTTTTTTTAGTGTGTGTTCGGGACTTGGTTCAAGAAATCTATCATATATTTTTTCAAATTCTTTAACTACACTCTGCCCTCTAATAAATAATGTTGACTTAATGTGCCTTTGGTCATCATAGAAATGCAAAAATGCACAAGCAGTATCTATTACTACCAACTCAAAATTATTATCTTGATCCGTTAGGTATAATTCCATTGAACCACCGTATGTATCCAGAACCGTTTTCAGAATATCTGATTCTTTTTCTGGTTGATTCATACACATAATCCGTCTACATATTACATTATCTCTCTTTCCAAATTTACATACTGCTTCAAAAAAATCACTATGACTTGTACTAATAGCCTGCGGCGCAAAGCGAGAAGTTCTAATAGAATGTTCGGCTTTTTCTGTCATTTCACAAAGAGTTTCAAATGCCTCTTTTTCACCTGATATATACATCGCAGAACCATTCCGATACATATCTCCTACAAGAGATTCAATATGCTTTGGAATCCAACTATCTGTGATATTGTTAATTAACTCCAAGCGATTATAAATATCTTGATTTAACATATCTATTTTCTCATCTATATGACTAACCAAACCTTGCATAGTCATTCCTTTAGGAATAATTACCTTATGAATTGCAGCTGTAACAGGGTTTTGATATTCATATTTTTTTTCATTATATGTTTTTATTACACTAATTAAATCATTTTTAAATTTTGCTAAATCTTTGGACTCAATTTCACTACCAGATGTGTACTTCAATATGTCCTCTAAAGGATATTTGAATACTCTTTCTTGATGTGTATCAAATGGTAGACCATCATCTCTATTGCCTACTTTTTGTCTAGAAGCAATAGAAATACATGGTTTTGTCGTTGCATGCCTTAATGCCAATTCATAATAAACATTGGCGTTATTATCTTCTAGCACTGCTATCACTAAATTACAATCAATTATATGTGCAATAATATCACTGGTAATCATTCCTAATTTATTTATATCATCCGCTCTCACACAATCGTAATCAAGTTCATTTAAAACCTCAAACTTCAAAAAGGAGCGTATCTTGTCTGCTAATTCTCTAGATTTACTCCCTTCTTCTCCAATAGGTGAAATCAAAAAACATTGCTTTTTTTCCATAATATATTCCTTTCACATTTTAAAGCAAACTTTTAGCAAATACTCCTTACACAATATCTCTTAAAGACACTAATTAATAGTTAGCAATTTAATTCTAAATATAATTAATTAAATTGTCAATAAACTCATAGTTCCACTTATTTATATGAGAATACAACTTTATTTCTTTTTTGTCTTTTTAAAATATTGTTTTACACTTATCTTTTTACACTAATTGATATACACAATGTTGTTATGACACTTAACCTTCACAGAGATAAAATAACAAAAACCGAATAGGTTAATTTATAATACAAATTTTAATAAAAGTATAAATGGATAACTCTGCATTTGTCTGGACAAAGACAGCACAAATGCACGAGCCCCTCTGTGACAATTCTCGATCTTGGTATGAAGAAACCCTGCTCACAAAAGAATCCCTCGATGCCCTTTCTCTACACTAAAAACAATGAAAAATGAAAGAAAAATTAAAAAAGAAACCTTACTGACTTCCTTATCCACTTATAAAAATCAGTAAGGTTTATATATGATTAAAGAAAAACTTTTAACAAATTATTCATTTAATTATGCAATTATATTGCCAAATTCTTGCCGAAATCTAATCTTTTCTACTTGTAACCCGCATAAAGGCTTAATTTTTTATTACCCGCAACTTATCCTAACTCGAGTGCTACTTGATACGAATCTTTCTCACCTGGCTCCATTTTCCATATACCTTTTTGCTGCCTGCGGTACGGTATGCCCGTACTTTCACATAATATCGACGGCGGCTTTTCAACTTATTAATGGTCCATGTCGTCTTCTTCTTTGAGCGTACCAGATAGGTTTTCTTCCCTTTGTTCATCTTCTTGTTATTAGCGATCGTGATCTGATAACCGCTGGTATCTACCTTTTTCCACGTGATTTTCATCGTATGCTTCTTTTTACTCACTAGTTTTTTTATCGCTACTTTGGATGGTTTTTTTACTGTAGACGGAGTCCTATGGTCTGGTGGGGCAGTAACTGGTGTGAGATCCGGTCCTTGTGGCGCCGGGGTCTGTGACGGTGATGGCGCTGGTGGCTCTGTTTCTGTAGGCGGAGGTGGAAGATATTCCCCTTCCTCATCGTCCTCAGTCCAGTTCTCACCGTTTCCCTTCGGCACTGCTTTTCGCACATTCCAGATGGAACTCTCACCGGCAGAATTCACTGCTTTTACCGTAAAATAATAGGTCTGGCCACCCTTCAGGCCGGATATTGTATAGGTCTTGTCTGTTATACCGCTTATTTTTCTTGTATAGATGCCCTCTTGTTTTCCATAGTATATTGAATAGGAATCGGCCATGTTGCTGGGACGGAACCACAGAGTAACCGTACCCTCCTCTTCTCCCGGTTGTTCCGCGTAGAGCAGAGGGGAGTTTGGCGTTTTTTCTACGGTAAAGGACCTCACTTCATCTTCACATTCTGTAAACTTCTTCCTGTCCTTTGTATATGCTGTCACTCTCCAGTAATACGTTTTTCCGGGCTCCAATGCGTTTTGTTCAACAGTATATTTATTGTAGATCATATAGTCCCGCTGAAGTATGATATTTGACATATCCTCTTGATCGGATATTTCCAGCTGATAGAAAAATGCATTCGCAGACTCTTCCCAGGTCAGCTCCGTTCTTCCTGATACATCGGACATGCCATCTTCCGGGTAGGTGAGTTGGAATCCCTCTGGTGATGTTCCCTCTCCTTTGGTTGTAAAGTAATGCAGAACCCCGTTCATCGGTCGTTCACCCTCAGAATTCTCAGCATATACCATCCAGTAATAGGTGGTCTTCGGCTCCAGTCCCTCTTTGATTTTGTAATAACCCTGGGAAGCGTCACCGAATTGCCCGGTGCTGCGCACCGTAGTAATTCCCCGTTTATCGACAACCGGATCTGATAAATCTTCATTTTGGGATACGATCACATGATATGATTTGGCATTGTAAGCGGTAGACCACTTCAATTCCGGTTTCAAGTCCTCATTTTTTGCACCCACTGAAGGCATATAAGGACCAAACTGTCCTGGTACAAGTTCACTGTCACCTGTCAAAAAAGAATAGACTGCGTTATGTGAGACCGGCACGCTGCCATTTTTATTCGCAGCCGTTACTCCCCAATAATAAACCGTGCCCTTTTCCAACGGCTCAGGTAATGCGTACGTCGCCTCTGTCAAACCTTCCTTTGCAACGACAGGACTGGATAAATCCTTGTTTTGGGAGATCGTGAGTGTATAAGTACTTGCACCGGCAGAATCTGACCAGAAGAATACTGGCAGATCTGTAACCACCTCTCCGTCATCCGGAGTCATCTGTGCAAAGAAACCAGGCTTTGCCTCATCGGTTTTGACGATGGCAAAATACGTCTGATCCGCTGCTGCCTCTGGGATGGAAAAGGAAAGATCTGATCCTTCTATCGACTGTGGCTCAATGCTCGTCTCAAATTGCAGACCATCATTTTCTACATCTGTGATACGGTAGAGATCGATGGATACGTTATTCAGCTCAAAGGGCACATTGGTCAATGATACGGAAACATCTCCCTCTGTTTTATCATTTGCCACTATGATTTTCGCTGTCTTTTCATCCCGATCCACCGAAACGGCGCCGGTAAAATTTGTATCTCCCGTAGTTGAAACCTGAACATAATCTCCTGACATCTGGGAGAACATATAATATACCCACCAGATCGGACGTCGCGCCGCTGGATTCTGCTGTTTTACATTTGTGGTCATCAGATCACTCATGCCATTCCAGTTTTTCGATTCCATACAGCCTTTTATATTTTTGTCAACACCTGTTCTTATCACATTGGACATACTCCTTGCCCAATCAGTAGGATTGGTGCTGCCTGCATTGTTCTCTTCCCAGATAATATATTTTCCATTAGCTTTCGGATATTTCTCCTGCAAGCTGCGAATGGTATCTGCCCACTTGGTCAGCTGGGGAAATGTGGCAAATTTATCATCTTTCCAAAAAGCATGCCACGAAGGCCCCTCGACTGTAATATCATGGTCACTGGCATATGGGATATAAAAATCTGGTATCCCGCCAAAACCAACTCCTCCTGGCCCCACCGCCGGAATATCATCGGGATAGACTTCTCGCAGCGCCTCCCACACAACACGATAGGTCTCTTCCGTGCCGGTCCAATACTCATTTGTCAGATCTGCATAATCCGGCTTGGCGCCATTGTCTTTCATAAATTGGAGGATATCCTTTACATACTGCTTAAAGTTCGCCAGCTGCTCTTCTGTCTTCAGTGGCTCATTTTTCGTGGTATCCATCGGACTTCCACTGGCCGTCGCCCATGAAGGATTCATTCCCATAAGCATGTACCATTCAAAACCACAGGATTTAGCCCGCCGGAATGCTTCCAAATGCCGTTCCTTTACACTTCCCTCATACGCATAATAGCTTCCATCCAAATCACCAATTGCCTGAAAATTTTGGACGGGAAGGGTTTCACGATTCAGGAGCGACCCCAACAACGTCAAACGGCTGTCCGGCACATCATAGTTCGGAGTAAGAATATATCCGAACATGCACGGGTCCACTTTCCGCTGTACATCGGAACAATCCGCTGTAATTGCCGGTGTTTCTTCTGCCTGGACGTAAATACTGCCGGGATTCAAAAGACCAAATCCCATGAACAGCAACAGAAATAAAACACCTGCAAAGAACCTCTTCTTTTTTGCTTTCATACCGTTGCCTCCTCTGTTAAGTTGGTAGTTTCAAATTTCCTACCTGTTTTGTCTTTCATACTCGCCATGCGGATGCCCCCTTGTTTGCCAGAGTATGAAACCCAGAGCTTTACTTCCTCTTGCCTATGTATTATCGCTATTTTAGTTTAACTGATTTTGCTAATGACCCCATTTTCAAAAGCTTTTTATATGCTTTCATTTTTCCTTTTGGCACCTTTATGATAGCTTTTTTTGAGATACCTTTAAATGTTCCCGAGCCAACAGACTTTATTTTCTTACTGTTCCTTAAGTCTATTTTCTTCAGTTTTTTGTCATTCGCAAATACATTTTTTCCAATTTTAGAAAGCGACGCACCTGTAACCACCGAATTGAGTTTTTTACAGCCGCTAAATGCGCCATCTTCGATTACTTTAACATTTTTTCCAATCTTAACTTTAGTAACTTTTTTATTGTTCCTAAATGCATTCTTCGTAATCTTTTCAACTTTAAAAGTACAGCCGTCTTTGGAAACCGTATCCGGAATCGTTATTTTCTTTAATTTGCTGTTTGCGGATACCTTCTTAACTTTTACGGTTCCTGTTTTCTTCTCAGCGCTGACTGATACAACGTTATAGGAAATGTTCTGCGTCGTAAACGAACTTCCTTTTTTCAGATCCATAACCGGAGCAGAGGGGGGCACCGGATTCGAAGTTACTACCGGTTTAGAAGTTTCCACCGGTTTGTCATCATCCGTTTTAGGAACTTCTTCTATGGCTGTACCTCCTACAAAAACAGGTGTTATTACAAATTTGCTGAAATTAGGCAGTGAATTTACAATCGGTATGTTCCCCGGTTTATCAAAATAAAAGCTTTTGTAACTTTTGTCTGGCTCTTCTTTCGGATCCGCAACCCTCCAGTCAGGAAGTCCCGCCTTCTTTGCCTGTCCGTCATCAAGCCCCTTCATAACCTTCCAACTGTTATCATTGAATATCTTGATTTTATTATTTCCCGCCTTCAGATGGATATATACCGTTTTTTCCTTAAATGTATCACGGGAAATTGTGTTAATGAAGAAGTACCTTTTGGCCGCCTCGTCATTTACTTTAATATTAGCAAATTTATCAATGATTTTCGTATTGTAGCCGTGTGTACCGAAAATCTCATCATTCGAATGGAATAACTGCATGGCATAGATGCCGGCGTTTGGTACAGAAACTTCAAACTCAAGATATTTGTCAACATCGTTTTCCGCATTTTCATCTCCTGAAAGGCTGCGTCCCACAACATAAGAAACCTGTTCTCCGTCAGGAGTAAGTCCGGCATCTGAAATTTTGTCAACCGTATTTTGGGTTGCATATGGTTCTGCGCCATTAAGCAATCCGGCATACACCGTATCCGTATAATCTTCATTCCATCTTACAGACCAGACATCATATTCGATATCTGTCTCTTTTGCATTCGCAGGAATGGCATCAACGGCGTCAAATTTCTGGGAATAATTTTCCCCCTCGCTCCACTCTTTCACATTTAGGCTGTCAAGCTGTATATCCACCGCGGCGTCAACATCAAGAATATTAACTCCTTTTTGTAAATACACGGCAACTTCGCTGTTCATCCATGTACCATTAGTATTTGTAACGCCAATCTCCTTTTTATTTCCGTTAAATACTCTTGCTGCATTACCGGTATATATGGTTGCTTTTCCTGTAAGCTCCGAGCGGTATCTCAGATCAATATGATAAAGTCCGCTTTTTTCAACCACGACTTGGAACCGGATTCCCCCACCGTCTTTCACACTTTTTTTATCAAGCCCGCTGACATAACCGCTGCCTGTAAATCCTGCGATATCCTTTTCAATCTGCGCAGGATTTACTCCTGGGTGAAGGGCGTTAAATGAAAAGTCGCCTTCTTCTGCCTCAAATACTTTATTATACACGGTGGGTTCTTCTCCAGATTCCGAGACAGCCGTAACATGCAGGGCATCCTGCATAATATTACCTTCAGCTGTCGGCGTATCCCCCATAATGGTTATGCTGTGCTCTCCTTTTTCCCAGTCAACATACCTGGTATATATTGCTGTCCACTCTTTTTCCATTGTATTTTTAAGTATCATATCAGAAACTTCGCCGTCAATGGTCAGCTGCTGTTTCCGGTTTACAGGCTTATGCTTCGTTTCATTTCCCCGGTCCATTCCAACCTGGTTTCCGTATATAAATTCAAGCTTATATCTTCCGGTTTGGGGAACCTCCACCTGATACTCTATTCCTCTGTTCTGGCTAAAATTGTTAAGTCCGCTGCCGCCAATTTGATTTTTATCGTCTGTCGCTTTACTCACACGAGCTCCTGACAGAAAATATTTCGTGCTTGTCACTACTCCAAGTTGTCCTGTTCCGATTCTCGCGGCTTCCTCTGCCTCATATATTGCATGAAACGGACCGCTCTTTAACTTTCCCGTTTCTTCATTTTCCTGTGCAGGGGTTACCGTCAGCCTGTATCCTGTTGAGCGCAGCATATCATTCATTTCAATAACAAGATCTCCGTCAGTAAGGGCAACGGCGCCTTCGAGTACGGTTTCCGGTTCGCTTGCGCTGTTAAAGCCCTTGAAATAGGCGGCATCTATTTTTACATGAACCTTTTTGGCTCCAGAAAACGTATCTGTTTTATCAAGATCCTTCAAAACAACTTTTGCAGCTCCGTCTTCACTTCCGAGACCGAATAAAGTGGTTGCCTTTTTTTGTTTTTTATCAATTGTTGAAACTCCGTATAACCCGGAATACTTATCGTCAGTCGTGATCTTTACCCTCTGGCCTTCCATGTCTGCATACCATTTATAAAGCCACCATGCGCTGTTTGCTTCGTTTGCATCGGCGGCAAGGTCATTCAGGTTATCTGCCTGATGCCAAAACGGCAGACAGCCGTAAGCCTGTGCATCCTCAAAGCGTCCCAGCCAGCTTACAAGCGCTCCCGGAACTCCGCACTCATCGGATTGTGCGATTTCATTTATTACAATAGGAGGGACGTCAGCCGGAATTTTATTGACATTAACATTATTTACTTTTCCATAGGGCTCGTCTTCATTTCCCGCGCCTGCAAATATATTTCTGAGATGGGTAAATTCATCAATATCATTTTTGTATCTGTTTTCATTTCTCTCCAACTGATGCCATGTAATTACATCGGGCATCGCATGATTATCATAGAGATAACTCAGCCATGTGTGCCAGCCGTCCCACTGCCACTCCGGCGGAACATGTGTCCATGAATACTCTGCCGGGTTCATACCGCCGACCGTTGCAAGCGGATCAACCTCCTTTATGGCTTTATAGTATGCCTCAAACACCTGTCTGAAATCTTCGCCGTCAACCTTGCTTCTTCTTGAGTCTCCCTCATTAATAGGAAGATAGACAAGCGCTTTATCAATATTAAGTCCCAGATCGTCAAGTCCCGTTTCCGGGTTATGATGGTGTTTTTTCTTCCAGTTGTTTTTCCATTCCGTAACATATGGAACAATAACCTTTTTCAGCTGCACAACATAATCCTGATAAAACTGCTTTGGCCCAAAAATAGCATAATAGTTGCTGTTGTACATCTGGACCATCTGTCCGCCTGATTCAAGAAATGTTTCTGCCACGTCAAGAGCATCCGCATAGGGATGTTCTGTGCCAAGCGCCCCCTTTGTAGCAAGCACTTTAGGCTTCAATGGCGTTATCAGGTTCATGGTAGGAACATCTTCACTGCTTATTCCGTAAAGAAATCCTGAAGCACCATGCATGATTTCACCCAGTTCATCTGTCATATCTACATTCATCGTGGGGGCATATGCATCTTCTGCTGCCACCGTCTGCGGCCTGATTCCGATCGTCGGCAATACCATAGCTACTGTGATCGTATATGCCAAAACTCTCTTTAGCATCTGTTTCATATTAATCTCCATTCCGCCGCCTTCGGCTGGCGGCACAAATAGTAATGAAAG
>CANRYS010000018.1 GCA_947644305.1 uncultured Roseburia sp. | reverse complement strand
ATACCAGCCATCGCCAGGGTCAAAAAGCCATAAAAACATGTACTTCTATATGTCCTTATGGCTTTGGGAATTACAAAACATACAGGAGGTCACACCCATGTTATTTTATCAGTGGATGCATAAAATCAGTCCTACCCGGATCATCGCCATGAGTTTTATTCTCGTTATATTGACGGGAACTCTCTTATTATGTCTTCCGGTATCCTCCCGGAGCGGGCAGTGGACCACTCCTCTGGATGCCCTGTTTACTTCCACCAGTGCAACCTGTGTGACGGGACTGATCATCGCTGACACTTATACGAACTGGTCCATTTTTGGCCAGTTGGTCATACTGACCATGATCCAGATCGGCGGCATCGGACTTATGACCATTATTTCCATGATCTTTATTATGATGAAGAAAAAGCTGAATATGCAGGAACGCATGCTTCTGATGCAGGCGGCAGGAAATGTCCAGGTGGGCGGCATGGTTCGTCTTGTCAAGCGGATCCTCGCCGGCACTGCTATTTTAGAAGGCATCGGGGCTCTTTTTCTCGCCGTCCGGTTCGTCCCGCGGATGGGCTGGGGACAGGGGCTGTACTATGCTGTATTCCACTCGGTGTCCGCTTTCTGCAATGCCGGCTTTGATCTGATGGGTAAATATGAACCCTATTCTTCTTTTACCGCCTATCAGGATGACTGGCTGGTGGGTATGACTCTCGCCCTGTTGATCATTATCGGCGGCATCGGATTTTTAGTTTGGGAGGATGTGCTGAAAAACAAGCTTCATTTTACCAGATATTCCCTCCACGCCAAACTGATTCTGATCACCACGGGAATTCTCCTGATCCTGGGAACAGCGGGCTATTTTTTCTTTGAATCCGGTTATACGATGAAAGGTGACGGCATTCCAGAACGGATGATTAAATCCTTTTTCGCCTCCACTACCATGCGCACGGCGGGCTTCAATACCATTGATTACAGCCAGATGTCCCCTTCCTCCGTCCTTCTCTCCAATGCCCTAATGATGATCGGCGGTAGTCCTGGGTCCACGGCCGGGGGAATCAAGACCACTACCCTGGCGGTTATATTTATCTCCATGGTCACGATGTCCCGCGGATATTCCGACAGTACGATATTTAGGAAACGACTGGGGAAGGATCTGGTCAAGCAGGCTGCGGTGATTGTCATCGTATATCTCACCTATGTGATCCTGGGTGCTATGCTGATCTGCCACATAGAGGGCATGGATCTTTCTGTCGTCCAGTTTGAAGTGATCTCTGCCACCTGTACCGTCGGTGTCACCATGGGGATCACGCCTACTCTGAGCGCCCTGTCCCACATCATACTGATCCTTCTTATGTATAGCGGGCGCATCGGCGGTTTCACCCTGATGCTGGTGTTTGGAGAATGTGATAAAAAGCCGCCGCTTAAACGGCCGAAGGAAAAAATTCTGATCGGCTAATTCAATATTGAAAAGGAAAGGAAATCAAAATGAAATCTATCTTAGTAATTGGAATGGGAATGCTGGGCCGCTGCCTTGCCGCAAAAATGCAGGAGTTAGGAAATGATGTCATGATCATAGACAAAGACGAGGAAAAGATCCAGGAGCTCTCCACCATATTTGGCGATGCCATCGCCGGGGACTGTACCAATCCCGCTGTCCTCAAGAGCATCGGAGTGAACAATTTTGACTACTGCTTTGTGGCCATCGGAGAAGATTTTTATGCCTCTCTGGAGATCACCTCTATTCTCAAAGAACTGGGGGCGACCTTTGTAGTGTCCAAGGCAAAACGACTCCGTCAGGCCGAATTTCTGAAAAAGATCGGGGCTGACGAAGTATTTTACCCGGAAAAAGAAATTGCTGAAAAACTTGCGGTCCGCTACAATGCCACGAATATATTCGATTACATCGAACTGACCTCAGATTGTTCGATTTTTGAGATCCCGATCATCCCGGACTGGATCGGCAAAACCATCATCGATATCAATGTCCGCCAGGAGTACAATGTCAATATCATTGCCATCAAAAACGGACAGTCCATCGATCCCATGCCCAAAGGAGACGATACCTTCCAGAAGGATGACCATATCGTTGTGATTGGAAAATCCTCCGATGTATTTAAGCTGTCGGCAAAGACAAACTAACGTCTCTCCTAACGCCCCTCGATGGTTGCAATATCGATCAGTGACATCTGGGTCTTATCCACATGTTCCAAAGATGTCAGCAGGGCGTTTGCCGTGTCCAGGGAGGTGAGGCAAGTGACACCTGTCTCGATGGAAGTCCGCCGGATCAGGAAACCATCGTGGGAATGTTCTCCCTGCTTGGGAATATCGATCACCAGATCGATCTCGTGTTCCAGTAACAAATCCATTAATGTCGGCGCCTCCTGCTCGATCTTATTGATGCCGATCACTTCGACGCCCGCCCTGGCAAGTGCTTTTTTTGTTCCTAAAGTGGCGTAGATCTCATACCCCAGGGCTAGAAAACGTCTGGCGATGGGAACTGCTTCTTCCTGTTCCTGGGTACGCACTGTGAGGATCATTTTTTTGTGCCGCGGCAGATTGATGCCGGCGCCAAGAAATGCCTTTGACAGTGCCTCATTAAAAGTCCTAGCGATACCGAGACACTCCCCGGTGGATTTCATCTCCGGCCCCAGGCTGATCTCGGCGCCACGGAGTTTTTCAAAGGAAAATACCGGCATCTTAATGGCGATATAATCTGCCTTTTTCGCCAGCCCTGTCTCATATCCAAGTTCTCTAATCTTCGCCCCCAGGATCACCTGGGAAGCCAGCTTCACGATAGGAATCCCCGTCACCTTGCTGATATACGGTACCGTCCGGGAAGAACGGGGGTTGACCTCGATCACATAGACCTCCTCTTGATACACGATAAACTGTATGTTGATCAGTCCTATGACATGGAGAGATCTGGCGAGCTTTCTTGTATAATCCACCAGCACCTCCTGAACTTCTGGTTTGATGCTCTGCGCCGGATAGACGGAGATACTGTCTCCCGAATGAATTCCGGCACGCTCGATGTGTTCCATAATACCAGGTATGAGAATATCTTCACCGTCACACACAGCATCTACTTCTACTTCTTTCCCCATCAGATACTTATCCACAAGGATCGGATGTTCCTGTACATGGCGGTTGATGATGGACATAAATTCTATGATGTCATCGTCGTTGATGGCGATCTGCATCCCCTGGCCGCCCAACACATAGGAAGGACGCACCAGTACCGGATATCCCAGTTCATTTGCCGCCTCCAATGCCTCTTCGGTGGTAAACACAGTATGCCCCTTCGGTCTCGGAATCCCGCACTCCTCTAGAATTTGATCAAACAACTCTCTGTCCTCTGCAGCATCCACATTTTCTGCGCTGGTTCCAAGGATTGGAACCCCCATCTCCATCAGCGCCTGGGTGAGCTTGATGGCGGTCTGTCCGCCAAACTGTACGACGGCTCCGTCGGGCTTTTCCAGATCCACGATATTTTCCACATCCTCCGGTGTCAGCGGCTCAAAATACAGTTTATTTGCCACATCGAAATCCGTACTTACGGTCTCTGGATTGTTATTTACGATAATGGTTTCATAACCGCTCTGTTCTAACGACCAGGCGCTGTGCACCGAACAAAAATCAAACTCGATGCCCTGGCCGATGCGGATGGGACCAGAGCCAAGCACCATCACTTTCTTCTTTGTTTTTACCGCATCCGCCTCGCACTCACTGCCAAAGCAACTGTAATAATAGGGTGTCGCTGCCTCGAATTCTGCCGCGCAGGTATCCACCATCTTAAAGGCGGCGGTAATACCGCCTGCAATACGCAGGTCATGGACTTCCCGTTCTGTCATTCCGACATAGTCGGCGATGACCTTATCAGGAAATTCAATCCGTTTTGCCTCCGCAAGAAGTTCCGGCGTCAGCGTCTCCCTCTTAAGACGCTGCTCCATCTCTACTAGGATCGCGATCTTATCGATAAACCATCGATCAATCTTTGTGATCTCATGAATCTCATCGTAGGTCGCTCCCTTTCGGATCAGTTCCGCTATAATATAGATCCTCCGGTCATCCACGATACGGACACGCTCTAACAGCTCCTCTTTGGAACGGTCCGTATATCTGCCGATATCCAGGCTGTCGATATGCTGCTCCAGAGAACGCAGCGCCTTCATCAAAGCCCCTTCAAAATTGGTACAGATGCTCATGACTTCACCCGTGGCTTTCATCTGGGTAGTCAGAGTCCTCTTTGCCTTGATAAATTTATCAAAAGGCAGCCTCGGGATCTTCACTACACAATAATCCAGCGCTGGCTCAAAGCTGGCGAAGGTCTTGCCGGTAATGGCATTGGGGATCTCATCCAAAGTATAGCCCAGGGCGATCTTCGCCGCCACCTTGGCGATGGGATACCCTGTAGCTTTTGAGGCGAGAGCGGAGGAACGGCTGACTCTCGGATTCACCTCGATGACACAGTACTCAAAAGATTCCGGGTGAAGGGCAAACTGTACGTTGCACCCTCCGGTGATATTCAACTCAGTAATGATATTTAGCGCCGAAGAGCGGAGCATCTGATATTCTTTATCTGACAGGGTCTGGGATGGCGCCACCACGATGCTGTCTCCGGTATGGACGCCCACAGGATCGAGATTTTCCATATTACAAACCGTGATGCAGTTGCCTCCGGCATCCCGCATCACCTCATACTCGATTTCCTTCCAGCCGGCGATACAGCGCTCGATGAGGCACTGCCCCACCCGGGAGAGACGCAGACCATTCGCGCAAATCTCCCTCAGCTCTTCCTCACTGCCGGCGATGCCACCCCCACTGCCCCCCAAGGTATATGCGGGACGGATCACCACGGGATAACCGATGGTGTTTGTAAATGCCACCGCGTCTTCCACGGTCTCCACCACTTCACTGGCGGCGATAGGCTCGCCGATCTTTTCCATGGTCTGTTTAAATTCCAGACGGTCCTCGGCTTTTTTAATCGTCAGGGAAGTGGTTCCAATCAATCGCACTTGCTGCTCTTCCAAAAATCCGCATTCCTCCAGCTCCATGGCAATATTCAGCGCCGCCTGGCCGCCCAATGTAGGCAAGACGCTGTCCGGCTTTTCCTTCTGGATCAGATTTTTTACTACATCCACCGTCAGCGGCTCGATATAAACCTTGTCCGCGATATCCTTATCCGTCATGATGGTAGCGGGATTTGAGTTGATTAGAATAACCTCCATCCCCTCTTCTTTCAGGGAACGGCATGCCTGGGTTCCCGCATAATCAAATTCTGCTGCCTGTCCAATGACGATCGGACCGGAGCCGATCACCAAAACCTTTTGTATTCCCTCTATCTTAGGCATATCACGCTTCCTCCTTCATCATACTCATAAACCGCTCAAATAATATTTCAGAATCCTTTGGTCCGGCACATGCCTCCGGGTGAAACTGTACCGTAAAAATATTTTTTCCTACATATCGAAGTCCCTCTACGGTACCGTCGTTCACATTGATAAAGGCCGTCTCCGCCACTCCCTCTGGAATGGTGTCCTCTTTTACCACGTACCCGTGGTTCTGGGATGAGATGTAGACTCTCCCGGTCTCCAGATCCTTCACTGGATGATTCGCTCCCCGGTGTCCATACTTCATCTTCTCGGTATCCGCACCCATGGCAAGGGCCATCAACTGATGGCCAAGACAGATAGCAAAGATTGGCACCTCTGAGGCATAAAGGGTTTTCAGATTCTCGATCACTTCCCCGCAGTCCTTTGGATCCCCCGGGCCATTGGTGATCATGATCCCATCAGGATTCCCCGCCAGAATATCCTCCGCTTTCGTCCGCGCAGGATAGATCGTCACCTCACACCCCCGCCTCAACAGACATCTGGCAATATTAAATTTTGTCCCAACATCAAGAATAGCAACCTTCTTCGTGACCGGAATGCTGCTATCTGTATCGAAATCCCCCGGTTGATAGGATACAACTTCTTTTGTTGTCACCCTGTCAACAACGCCGAGGACACTATATTGTTTTAACTGACTGATGACGGCATCCAGATCATAGGCCGCATTGGTGGTGATCATGCCATTCATCGTTCCCTTTTCCCTCAGAATCTTGGTGAGGGCGCGGGTATCGATGCCTTCAATTCCAGGAATATCCTGCTCCACCAGAAACTCCTGGACGCTCTGCTCATCCCGGAAATTGCTGCTGAGCCTGGACAATTCACGGACAATAAAGCCATCCACACTAGAACACTTTGACTCCATATCCCTCCGGCATATGCCATAATTACCAATGAGAGGATAGGTCATTGCCACCGCCTGTCCCGCGTAACTGGGATCCGTCAGCACCTCCAGATAGCCAGTCATGGAAGTGTTAAATACGATCTCACTGATCACTTCCCTTGTACTTCCAATACTTTTTCCGGTAAATACGGTTCCATCTTCCAGAATCAAATAAGCTTTCATATATTGCCTCCATTCCATTATTCAAACGCCAGGATCATTTCCGCCGTTTCCACCAGATTGTTCCCGCTGTCCATGCTGAGCTTCTGGATATATTTATGCGCATCCCTTTCCGTCATCTGATTGCGCTCCATCAGAAGAGCTTTCGCTGCATCAATGGTCTTTTGTTCCTCTATCGTCCGTCTTTTCGGCAGCTTTTTCTTCCGCCGCTTCAATTCTCTGACGAGATCCATGGTCATCATATGTACGGTATTGATCAGCTCACGGGAGTGAACCGGCATGGACAGGCACACGATCTCCCGGCTGTAGCAGTCCTCCAGTCTGGCAGGACTTGCCACCAGAAGCATAGAAAATTCCCTGGGCAAATAACCAAATAATTCACTGTAATGCATATCCGGCAGTTTATATCCGCTGATCACAATACCTCCATCGGAATCATTTGCCACACTGATCACCTGAGACGCGCTGTTACACGCCAGTATATCCTCATAACCGCCGCGGTTTAACACTTTCTTTATTTTTTTTGCATCCTCCAGATTCGGAAACACAACAAGGATCCGCATGGCAGATATTCACCTCCTACTGTACCTACATACACTATACGCGGTCGAGATATTTTTCCACCTCCCAGGCTGTCACTTGTCTGGAAAACTCCTCCCATTCCTCTTTCTTTTCTCTGATAATGATCTCGGAGAGGGTTTTTCCGAACACATTCTGCAAAAATGTATCCTCTTCAAAGGCTTGGATCGCCTCCCGCAGCGATCTCGGCAGAATGTCAAATCGGGGAACCTGTTCCCCGCTGACATCATCCATGCTCACCGGCGGCTCCAGCTTCTCCCGGATCCCCTCCAGACCGGCAGCCAGACAGCCCGCCAGCACCAGGTAAGGATTGCTGGCGCCATCTGGGCTCCGCAGCACCACTCTGGGACCGATCACTCCTACATTGGTGATGCGGATCAGAGGAGTTCTGCTGGTGCGGGACCAGGTAATCTCTACCGGCGCATTGTAGCCCGGCACCAGCCGTTTATAAGAATTTATGATAGGATTATTGATCAAGGTCAGTCCCTTGATATGACGGATGATACCCGCCATAAAATGATATGCCGTTTTGCTCATGCCGTCCGCCGCACTCTCATCGGCAAATATATTATCTCCATCTTTGCTCAAAAACATGTTAAGCATCATGGCAGATCCTTTTAATCCATATCGCGGTTTTGGCATAAAGGTAGCATGCAGACCATGTCGCTTCGCCACCGTGCGGACCGTCAGCTTAAAGGTCATGATGTTATCCGCGGTACGCAGTCCCTCGTCACACATAAAATCGATGCAGTGCTGCGCCACCTCGTTGGAGTGATAGGAACACTCCATGACAAAGCCCATCTCCTCCAGGGAAAGTATCATATCACGTCTCGCATTTTCCCCGGAATCCAACGGTCCGATATCAAAAAATCCACCCTTTTCCCTGGAATTCGTCGTGGGCTGTCCGTTCTCATCGGTATCGAAAAGGAAAAACTGGCTTTCCGGTCCCACATGGAAGGAAAATCCCTCTCTCTCTGCCTCCGCCACGACTTTTTTTAATATATATCTGGGATCTGCCTCATAGGGCGTGCCGTCAGGATTGAGCACATCACAAATAAATCTTGCCACCCTTCCTCTCTGTGGCCGCCAGGGAAAAATGGTAAAAGTATCCAGGTCTGGAGCCAGAATAAATTCTGATAATTCCTTCGTGTCATATCCCTGAATGGCGGCTCCGTCAAACATACAGCGGTTGTTCAAGATCTGATCGAGATGGTCGCTGGTCATCGCCACATTTTTTAACCCGCCGAAACTGTCCACAAACTGCAGACGGATAAATCCCACATCTTCCTCCTCCACTAACCGTATAATGTCCTGTCTGGTATAATTTCCCATCTTTTCTCCTCCTTATAAACAATACAGGATGTTCTTCCCCAATCCATCTTCAAGTTACCTTTAATTTAAGTTCGAGTACCCCATCAGATCCTCGTCTACTTCTCTCGCCACCTCACGACCTTCCCGGATCGCCCATACCACCAGGGACTGTCCCCGGTGCATATCGCCGGCGGCAAATACGCGTTCTACATTAGTCTTATACTGACCAGGTCTGGTGTACACATTGGTCCGTTCTGTGAGTTTCAGGCCAAAGTCCTCAGCGATATATTCCTGGGTTCCCAGAAATCCGGCGGCGATAAATACGAGATCCACATCCAGAACATACTCACTGCCCGGGATCTCACTCATATTCATGCGTCCGGTCTTTTCATCCCTGGTCCATGCCAGTTTCACCGCCTTTACCTTAGTCAGACAGCCTTTTTCATCTTTGATAAATTCTTTTACTGTGGTCTCATAGATCCGGGGATCGCTGCCGAACACAGCGATGGCTTCCTGCTGGCCATAATCGGTCTTCAATACCTTGGGCCACTCCGGCCAGGGGTTATTGTCAGCCCGCTCTTCCGGTGGTTTGGGCATCATCTCCAACTGTACTACACTTTTTGCGCCCTGTCGAATGGAAGATCCCACACAGTCGTTTCCGGTATCTCCACCGCCGATCACCAGTACATTTTTTCCTTTGGCATCGATCACATCTTTATACTCCGGGTCCATCACATGTTTTGTCACCCTGGTGAGATAATCTACGGCAAAATAAATTCCCTCTGCTTCTCTGCCCGGCGCCTTGATGTCTCTGGGCTTCGAAGAGCCGCAGGTGAGGATCACCCTGTCATATTCCTTCAGAAGTTCTTCTGCTTTCACGTCAACTCCAACATTTATTCCCGTACGAAATTCTACTCCCTCTTCTTCCATGATCTTAACCCTGCCCTCGATCACCGTTTTTTCCAGCTTCATGTTCGGGATCCCGTACATCAGAAGCCCGCCGGGGCGGTCGGAACGCTCGAACACCGTCACATTGTGTCCCCTCTTGTTCAACTGGTCTGCCGCCGCCAGGCCAGAGGGGCCGGAGCCCACCACCGCCACTTTTTTCCCAGTCCTCACCTTGGGCGGCTTCGCCACCATCAGGTCATTGGCATATCCATATTCAATGATGGCATTTTCATTTTCCTTAATGGTGACCGGCGTATCGTTCAGCCCACAGGTGCATGCCGCCTCACAGGGCGCGGGGCAAACCCGGGAGGTAAACTCCGGAAAATTATTGGTCTTAAGAAGCCTTCCCAATGCCTCCGTGTAATTCCCCAGATAGATCAGATCGTTCCATTCCGGGCACATATTGTTTAACGGACACCCGGAAGCCATCCCGCCAATCATCATTCCTGACTGGCAGAAGGGCACGCCGCAGTCCATACATCTGGCCGCCTGGCACCGGCGCTCTTCCTCTCCCATGGGCACATGAAATTCATTGAAGTTCTGGATCCGTTCAAGGGGTGCCGTCTCCGTGTTTCCCCTGCGGTCATATTCTAAAAATCCGGTTGGTTTTCCCATAGCTTTCAACCCTTTCTTCATTATAAATTAATTATATCTGCAATGCAATGTCTTTTCCCCTGGCCCTGTCAGGAAATTTCTTTCTGGGTCTCATAGAATGCCTCGATCTGGGCCTGCTCATTGCTCAGCCCTTTCTCTTCCATCATGGCGATCTTCTGCAACATGTTCTTGTAATCATGAGGTATGATTTTCTTGAACTTCGGAAGAATCTCCTTGAAGTTCTCCAGGATCTCCTTACCCTTTTCTGAACCTGTCGCCTCTACATGCGCCGTGATCATATCCTTTAACTGCATGACATCATATTTATTGGACACTGCTTCTGAGGAAACCAGTTCCTTATTCAGTTTCAGATACAGATCGCTGTTCTCATCCAGAACATAAGCGATACCGCCGCTCATCCCGGCGGCAAAGTTCTTTCCGGTAGAACCGAGGATCACCACACAGCCGCCGGTCATATACTCACAGCCGTGCTCGCCCACGCCTTCCACCACAGCGTGAACACCGGAATTTCTCACACAGAATCGCTCCCCCGCCACACCGTTAATATAAGCGGTACCGCTGGTGGCGCCGTACAGCGCCACATTCCCAATCACAATGTTATCCTCCGGCTTATACTGGATATTTTCCGGCGGATACACGATGAGTTTTCCTCCAGAAAGTCCCTTGCCGAAATAGTCGTTGCTGTCACCTTCAAGTTCCAGAGTCAGCCCTTTGGGGATGAAGGCGCCAAAGCTCTGCCCGCCGCTTCCGATACATTTTATCCTAAAGGTATCCTCTTCCAGATCGTCTCCCAGTTTCTTTGTGATCTGAGATCCAAAGATCGTTCCCAGGGAACGGTCGATATTGGTCACCTTCGCTGTAATGGTCTTCTTTTCCCCGGTCTCCAGATTCTCCGCAAATTTTTTCAAAAAGACTTTTTCATCTATGGTTTTATTTAACTTAAAGTCATAGATATCTCTGCTGTTAAACTTACTCTTTTTCTCCTTCACGAAAGGGTTCTCGATGATCGCGGAGAGATCCAGTTTACCAGCTCTCTCATTATCAATGTCCTCTCGCACTCTCAGAAGATCGGAACGTCCCACCAATTCATCCAGCGTAGCCACACCAAATTTCGCCATCAGCTCCCGAACTTCTTCCGCGATAAACCTCATGAAATTCTCTACATATTCCGGTTTTCCCTTGAACCTCTTGCGAAGTTCAGGATTCTGTGTCGCCACCCCCACCGGACAGGTATCCAGATTACATACCCTCATCATAACACATCCCATGGTCACAAGAGGCGCTGTGGCAAATCCAAATTCCTCCGCCCCAAGCAGGGCGGCGATCATAACGTCACGCCCGGTCATCAGCTTCCCGTCGGTCTCAATAACCACCTTAGAGCGCAATCCGTTCATCAAAAGCGTCTGATGGGTCTCCGCCAGTCCCAGCTCCCAGGGAAGCCCGGCATTGTGAATGGAGCTTCCCGGAGCCGCGCCGGTACCACCGTCATAACCGGAGATCAGGATCACCCCCGCACCTGCTTTCGCCACACCGGCTGCCACGGTTCCCACACCTGCCTCAGACACCAGTTTCACTGATATCCTCGCATCCCGGTTGGAGTTTTTCAGATCATAGATCAACTGCGCCAGATCTTCGATGGAATAAATATCATGATGCGGCGGCGGCGAGATCAGAGATACCCCCGGTGTAGAGTGTCTCGTCTTTGCCACCCAAGGATATACTTTTTTCCCTGGAAGATGTCCACCCTCTCCCGGCTTGGCACCCTGCGCCATCTTGATCTGGATCTCCTTGGCGCTGACCAGATATCTGGAAGTTACGCCAAAGCGTCCCGAAGCCACCTGCTTAATGGCAGAACAGCGGTTCAGTCCGTCTTTTCCCACAGTGAGACGTTCCAAGCTCTCTCCTCCCTCACCACTGTTGGATTTTCCGTGAAGACGGTTCATGGCAATGGCAAGGGTCTCATGGGCTTCCTGAGAAATGGAGCCGTAGGACATGGCTCCGGTCTTAAAGCGTTTCACGATCTCCTCCACACTCTCCACTTTGGAAAGGGCGATCCCCTTCTTCGGGAAGTTAAAGTCAAGGAGGCTTCTTAAGTTCACGTAAAGGTCTTCCCGGTCGATCTCATGGGAGTATTCTTTAAACTTCTTGTAGTCCCCAGTTCTTGTCGCCTCCTGCAGAAGATGGATGGTCTTCGGATTATAGAGATGCTCTTCTTTTCCGCTGCGGCTCTTGTGGTTTCCAATACTGTCAAGAGTAATATCTGTACCCAGTTCCAGCGGATCGAAGGCTTTATCATGAAGCATCTCTACCTGGTTCTGAATATCTTCGATATCCAGTCCACCGATCCTAGAGACAGTTCCCGTAAAATAAGGATCAATCAATGTTTTCGACAGTCCCACCGCTTCAAAGATTTTAGCTCCCTGGTAAGACTGAATCGTGGAAATTCCCATTTTGGAAGCAATCTTTACAATTCCGTGAAGAACCGCAGAATTATAATCATTCACTGCCACATAATAGTCCTTATCCAGCACACGGCTGTCGATGAGACCGCGGATCGTATCCAGCGCAAGGTAGGGATTGACCGCCGTGGCGCCAAATCCGAGCAGCGTCGCAAAATGATGCACCTCTCTTGGTTCCGCACTCTCTAAGATCATGGAAAGGGAGGTCCGCTTCTTCGTGTTGACCAGATGCTGCTGCATGGCAGATACCGCCAGAAGCGCCGGGATCGCCACATGGTTCTCATCCACTCCCCGGTCAGAGAGGATTAGAATATTGGCGCCGTCCTTATAGGCCCGGTCTGCCTCCAAATAAAGACGGTGAATCGCCTTTTCCAGAGAGGTATTTTTATAATAGGTGATGGGAATAACTGCCACCTTAAAACCAGGTACATTCATGGACTTGATCTTTAGGAGATCGGTATTCGTAAGGATTGGATCATCAATCTTCAGTGAATGGCAGTTTTCCGCTTTCTCTTCCAGCAGATTTCCCGCATCCCCAATGTATACCGTAGTGGAGGTCACGACCTCTTCCCGGATGGCATCGATAGGCGGATTGGTCACTTGGGCAAAACGCTGTTTAAAATAGTTATACAAAGGCTGGGGCTGGCCGCTCAGCGCCGCCAGCGGCGTGTCGTGTCCCATCGCCGCGATGGGCTCAGATCCATTCTTAGCCATGGGGAGGATGGAGGACTTCACTTCCTCATAGGTATAGCCAAATGCCTTTTGAAGCCGCAGGCTCTCCTCTGGATCGTAAGTCTCGATGCGTTTATTCGGGATCTGAAGGTCTTTCAGACACACGAGATTGGTATCCAGCCACTCTCCGTAAGGCTGTTTTGATGCAAAAGTTTCTTTCAATTCATCGTCATCGATCAACTCACCTTTCACCGTGTCCACCAAAAGCATTTTTCCCGGACGCAGGCGATCTTTTTTCACCACATGTTCCTCACGGATGGGCATAACCCCTACCTCGGAGGACAGAATGAGCTGGTCGTCATCGGTGATATAATAGCGGGAGGGACGGAGTCCGTTGCGGTCCAACACCGCTCCCATGATATCTCCGTCTGAAAACAGGATGGAAGCGGGCCCATCCCAGGGCTCCATCATCGTGGCATAATACTGGTAAAAATCCTTTTTCTTATCACTGATATATCGGTTATTCGCCCAAGGCTCCGGTATCGTGATCATCACAGCGAGAGGAAGTTCCATGCCACTCATCACCAGAAATTCCAGTGTATTGTCCAGCATAGCAGAATCGGAACCCTCGGTATTTACCACCGGAAGCACCTTATGAAGTTCTCCGGTCAGATGATCCGACTCCATCGTCTCCTCTCTGGCCAGCATTTTATCTGCATTTCCACGGATGGTATTGATCTCACCGTTGTGCACGATGAATCGGTTCGGATGGGCGCGCTGCCAGCTCGGCTGGGTATTGGTGCTGAAACGGGAGTGAACCATAGCGATGGCAGATTCGTAGTCCGGATCCTGCAGATCATCAAAAAACTGTCTCAACTGCGCCACCAGAAACATTCCTTTATATACGATAGTACGGCTAGAAAGAGATACCACATAGGTGTTTTCGTTGGACTGCTCAAACACACGGCGGGCGATGTAGAGCTTTCGGTCGAATTCCAGTCCCTTTTCTATCTCTGCTGGTTTTTTTATAAAACACTGCATGATATACGGCATGCATTCCACCGCTGCTTTTCCCAGAATACGAGGGGAGATGGGGACCTCACGCCAGCCCAGAAATGCCAGTCCCTCTTTATCCACGATGGTCTCAAACATTTTCTTTGCCTGGTTGCGTTTGAGCTCATCCTGAGGGAAGAAAAACATGCCCACACCATACTCTCTCTCTCCACCGATCTCAATGCCCATACCGGCAGCCACCTTCTGAAAGAACTTGTGGGAGATCTGAAGCAGAATTCCAACGCCGTCTCCTGTCTTTCCCTCTCCGTCCTTCCCGGCCCTGTGCTCTAAGTGAGCCACGATCTCCAAGGCATTTTTTACTGTGTCATGGGTTTTCTTTCCTTTAATATTAACGATCGCTCCGATCCCGCAGTTATCATGTTCAAAGCTTGGATCATACATACCAATGGCTTTTCTCTTTGTCTCCTCTGCATATATGCCACTCATACTGATTCCTCCTTCTTTCTGTCTCATTTTGAAACAAAAAAGGTGCCAGAAAGAAACACTTTGGGTATGTATTTCTTCTCTGACACCTTTGTCTGAAAGCATTATACTATAATTTTAATTAAATTTCAAGCACTTTTTTGTTTATTTAATAAATTCTCATTTTAACTTTATAAAATAAAGTTTTTTCATGCTTTTTCTTTATTATTTCTTTTATCATAAAGATTTTGATAAATTTAAACTTTCTTCTCATATTCATAATATTTCCATTTCTGCCGATATATAAATTATATTATACACTTTAGATATATGAATAGCAGATACACGAAAAAATGGTGGTGGATGGATTGATTAGACGTTATTATGTACGCATTAGCGCCCTAAAAGAGGGGATGAAGATAGATCAGACAATCAAAGACCGAATGGACCGCACACTGATCGCCCGCGGCACCCTGCTAGACGAGTTTCTTATCGATGGAATGAAAAAACGCGGAATCACTGGTGTCTACATACAGGAAGGGGAAGAAGATCCAGAACCGGACAAGCCAGAACCACCCCTGCCTGATTTTGTGTGCAAAAATATAGAAAAATATAAGACAAAAGATCCCGCTAAAGTCCAGCTTACCGAAAGTGTAAAAAAACGTGTCTCTGAGGGGATACAATATCTCTATAACAATTCCAGCTCGGCACAGTTTACCAATACCGCCAATAAAATCACAGCAGATCTGATGAAAGCCATCGATGACAACGATGCTCTCGCCGTGGATATCAGTGCGTTGAAGACCAGCGATGAATACACTTTCAAACACAGTGTGGATGTAGCCACACTATCTATGATCATCGCCAGAAACAAAGGACTCTCACAAAAAGAGGTATACGATATCGGCATCGCCGGGCTGCTCCACGACATGGGCAAATCAAAAATCCCACTGGAGATTCTGAATAAACCAGCTAGATTGAGCGACGAAGAATTCGCCATTATGAAGTCCCATTCGACTCTTGGCTATGAGATATTAAAACAAAAAAAAGAATTTTCAGATATTATTTCTCTTTCGGTGCTGCAACACCATGAAAAAATGAACGGGAAGGGGTACCCTCTTGGCTGCACCTCTGAAAAGATCGTTCCCTATGCCAAAATTCTTTCTGTGACAGATGTATACGATGCTCTCGTGACAGAGCGCCCTTACAAGAAATCATTTTCACAGCGTACCGCCGTGGAGATGATTATGTCTATGACGGAGGAACTTGACATCTCCGCCATGAAATGTTTTCTCGAAAGTGTTATCCTCTACCCGGTGAATTCCACCGTGACACTCAGCATCGGGGAGGACGCCAGAGTGGTAAAGAATAACAAACACTCTGTCCTGAGACCAACCGTAGTCGGCTTAAAAACCGGAAACGTGTATAATCTGGCAGATGATCTAGAGTGCGCCAGCATCATCATTCAGTAATATATATAAAAATGTTGGTTAGACGCTTCAAAGGAGATAAAAAGTTTCAAAGAAAAGAAAAAAGCCCGGCAACATAGCTCAACGACACAAATTGGTGCCATTAATCTAGCTGCGCGGGCCCTGCATAGCCAAAACTATTCGTATTCTGAAAGGATCTGCTCCAGGATTCCTGTCATTTCATCAATATGACATGTCTCTACCACCAGCGGAGGGACAAAACGGATCACGTTGGTTCCGGCGCTCATCAGGATCAATCCCTTTTCCAGCGCCTTGCTGCAGAGTTCTCCCACCGGCGCATCACACTCCAGACCGCGCATCAGTCCCAGACCTCTCGTCTCCTTAGCCACAGAATATGTTTTCACAAGCCGGGAGAGCTTGTCCTCCAGATATTTTCCCACGGTATTTACATGTTCTAAAATCTTCTTTTCCTCAAATATTTCTAGAGATTTGACGACGGCAGTACAAGCGAGGGGATTTCCGCCAAAAGTCGTACCGTGGTCTCCCGGTACTAACGCCTTTGCCACCTCTTCCGTCGCCGCAATAGCGCCCACAGTAATGCCATTTCCGATTCCTTTCGCCATCGTGACGATATCCGGCTTTATGCCGTAATTTTCATAGGCAAACATCTTTCCCGTACGTCCCATTCCACACTGGATCTCATCACAGATCATCATGATATCATGCTTGTGGCAGAGTTCGCGGATGCCTTTTAGAAATGCTTCCTCTGCCGGGTAGATGCCGCCCTCCCCCTGAACTGCTTCCAGGATGACAGCGTATGTTTTGTCTGATATGCTCTGCTCCACACTCTTCAGATCATTATAATCGGCAAAGCAAACTCCAGAGATCAGCGGTTCAAAGGGTTCCCGGTATTTCTTTGTCCCTGTCACAGACAGCGCTCCCATACTTCTTCCATGAAACGCCTTATTCATAGAAACGATCTCTGTCCGATCCATGTACCCCTTCATCAAAGCATATTTTCTAGCCAGCTTCAAAGCGCCTTCATTAGCCTCTGTTCCGCTGTTTGCCATAAATACTTTGTCAAGCCCCGTGGCCTTTACCAGTCCCTGCGCCGCCTTCTTCAAAGGCTCTGAATAAAAATAATTGGAAAAATGCAGTCCCTTGTCAATCTGCTCTTTCAGCGCCTCTTTAAATTCCTCATCGCTGTAGCCAAGGGCACATACGGCGATGCCGCCGCCAAAATCAAGGTATTTTTTTCCCTCTGTATCAAACAGGTATACCCCCTGTCCATGATCCAGCTCCACCGGATAGCGGTTATAGGAGTGGATCAGATATTTCTCCGCCTCATCTATGCTATTTTTCATCATTTCGCCAAACCTCACTTTATGTTATATTAGCTCGATGGCGCTAATTTGAACCCTGCCTCCGACTTGTGATTTTCCAATTTGCTACGTCAACGTCAATCAACGTACCTCCAGTACGTTTCATTCCGTTTCCTTGTAAATTGGAAAATCACAAGCGGAGGTCGAAGATTTCGGATTGTGATAGCAACAAAATAGCTAGGCGCTTGAATGAGGTGATGTGGTGGCATCATCGAATGAAAGCAACAACGCTATTTTGCTGCTAGCGCAGTACGAAACAGGGTTCAAATTGGCACCGTCGAGCTACTCTGTTTCATGGGCATACAGATTCTCTTCGTTATTTATGATCGCCGTCCCGATTCCTTTTTTCGTATAGAACTCAAGAAGAAGACAGTGGTCCCTGCGCCCATCAAGAATATGTACCCGGCTCACGCCGCCCTCTACCGCATCGATACAGTTTCTCAGTTTCGGAAGCATGCCACCGCCGATAAAGCCGTCCTCGATCAGCTTATTTGCCTCATCCAGTGTCAGCACGGACATCAGCGTAGAGGGATCTCCAGCATCCCGGCACACCCCTTCGATATCTGTCATAAAGGCAAGTTTTTCTGCCTTTATGGATTTGGCGATGGCACACGCCGCATCGTCGGCGTTAATGTTATAAGACTTAAAATCATCTCCGAGACCGATGGGGGCGATGATCGGTACAAAATCATTTTCTAAAAGAGTATCGATAAGCTCGCAGTTTACTTCCTTTACATCTCCTACATAACCGATATCCCTTCCGTTTACCATTTTCTTATCGCAGTGGATCGTGCCGCCATCCTTTCCACTGATTCCGGCAGCCCGGACGCCTAACTTCTCCATCATCTGCACCAGATGTTTGTTTACCTTATTTAATACCATCTCCGCCACTTCCATGGTATCATCATCTGTCACCCGGAGTCCCTCTACAAACTCCGGCTCTTTGCCCATGAGCTTCACCCACTTACTGATCTCTTTTCCGCCGCCATGGACGATGATTGGCTTCATTCCCACCAGCTTCAGCAGAGCAACATCTTTGATCACACTCTGTTGGAGTTTTTCATCCAGCATGGCGCTGCCACCGTATTTTACCACTACTTTTTTATTATTAAAATCCCTTATATAAGGGAGCGCTTCGATCAGGGTCTCCGCCTTGATCAGCACCTCATGCATAAATTCTTCCATTGTTCTCCATAACCTTTCTGTTCTCTTATCTATTTAAGACCGGTAATCCCCATTGATTTTCACATAGTCATAGGTCAGATCACATCCCCACGCCACAGCGGTTGCAGTTCCCTGTTTCATATCACAGACCACCGATACCTCACTCTGACTGAGAAGCTTAGTAGCTTCTTCTTCGCTGTATCCCGTCGCGACTCCGTCTTTTACAAGCACGATAGATTCCATGCCCTGTTCGCCTTCGGCGCAAATGGTCAGATCCACCTTCTCTGGATCAAATTCCACCCCGGCATACCCTAATGCACAGAGAATCCTTCCCCAGTTGGCATCGCTTCCATAGACGGCGGTTTTCACAAGATTGGAGGTGATAACCGACTTACTGAGCTGTTTTGCCACCTCCACTGTCGCCGCATTTTCCACCTTTACTTCCAGAAGCTTCGTGCAGCCCTCGCCGTCGCCAGCCATCTGCTTCGCCAGCTCTCTCGCCACAAGCAGAAGCGCTTCCTGGAATGCTTCATATGCCTCCGTCCCTTTCTTGATCTCAGGGGTTCCCGACATTCCGTTTGCCAGCACGATACAGGTGTCATTGGTAGAAGTATCCCTGTCCACTGAAATCATATTGAAGGTATCTCTCACCACATTTCTCAGGGTCTCCGCAAGAAGTTCCTGTCCAATGCAGGCATCCGTCGTTATCACACTTAACATCGTCGCCATATTCGGATGGATCATACCAGACCCCTTGGACATACCGCCGACGATCACTTTCTTTCCCTCTACTTCGAATTCTGCCGCACACTCCTTCGAGCAGGTATCTGTGGTCATGATCGCTTCCGCCGCTGCCTTGGCCGCCTCTCTTGTATCTGCCAGCGCCTCCTTCAACAATTTAGCGCCTTTCTTTACCGGCCCCATATTTAGCTGCATCCCGATGACGCCCGTGGAACAGGTTAGAACTTCCTGGGTAGAGACAGACAATTCCTCCGCTACCGCTGCCGCCATCCAGGCATTGTTCTCTTTGCCTTCCTCTCCCGTACAGGCATTGGCAATACCGCTATTCAGCACGACGGCATGAACTGGTTTGCCTTTTTCGATCAACTCTTTGTCCCACAACACGGGAGCCGCCTTAACTACATTTGTAGTAAAGGTTCCCGCCGCCACAGCAGGTTCTTTCGTGTACACCAGTGCCATGTCCTTCCTATTTTCATATTTTATCCCGGCCGCCGCTCCGGCCGCCTGAAATCCCTGGGCTGCTGTCACGCCCCCATCGATCTGCTTTATCATATCTTCCTCCATTTTTATTTCATGTTACTAAGTACAGTTTTTTGTCTCATTTTCCATGCTTCATCACACACTATCACGGAAATACCGGAACCAGGCGAAGTCCTTCCGTCTCCTCCAGCCCGAAGAGGAGATTCATGTTCTGGACTGCCTGCCCAGCAGCTCCCTTCGTAATGTTATCCATGGCTCCCATCATAATCACCCGGCCGGTACGCTCATCCACTTTCGGACACACGTCGACAAAATTGCTTCCCTCTACCCATCTCGTCTCCGGGCAGGTCCCCTCTTCGAGAACCCGGACAAAATACTCCTCTTTGTACGCTTTTTGATAGGCATCGTAAACCATTTCCTTTGTCACACCTGGCTTTAAATTGGCATAGGCCGTGATCAATATACCTCGATTCATCGGAACCAGATGAGGTGTAAAATTCAGCATAACCGGCTCTCCGGCTACATAGGACAACTGCTCCTCGATCTCCGGGGTGTGCCTGTGGCTGGTCACACCATATGCCTTAATATTTTCATTGACTTCACAATAAAGATTTGGCACCTTTGCCCCTCTTCCGGCGCCGCTTGTACCAGACTTGGCGTCGATCACCAGCGTCTTCGTATCGATGTATCCTTCCCTCACCATAGGAGCGATGGCAAGAGTGGAACAAGTGGGATAACAACCCGGATTTGCCACCAGCCTCGCCCCTTTGATCTTCTCCCGGTTCAGCTCACAGAGCCCATACACCGCCTCTTCGATGAACTGGCTGCTTTTATGCTGAATCCCATACCATTTTTCATACACCGCTACATCTTTGATGCGGAAATCCGCACTCAGGTCGATCACTTTGCAATGACTGAGGATCTCTTCATCAATCACAGAGGCAAGATAGCCCTGAGGCGTCGCCGTAAAGATCACATCCGCCTCCCGGCAGAGAGCATGAAGATCGTCCCCATGGCACAGATTTTCTACGATCTGAAACATATTGCCAAATACGCGGCTGAATTTTTCATCCACATAACTTTTGGAACCATACCATACGATCTCTGCTTCCTTGTGCTGCAACAATAATCTCACAAGCTCCTGTCCGGCATATCCGGTGGAGCCGATAATACCTGCTTTTATCATTTATTAAATCCTCCTGTGCTATTTACTATTTATTGATCCAGAATCGCACCGTACTTGTATTACCTGCTTTATCTGTAACTTTCACGATATATTTTCCGTTCTTTTTCAGAACGGTCTTTTTAGTGCCCTTCTTTTTGCCATTTATTTGGACATTTCGAATCCCGTTTTTGTCGGAAAATCTCAATGTAACGTTTTTGCGATATCTCTTGCCATTTTTAGCTCCTTTGATCGTCGGTTTCTTCTTATCGATCTTAAACCGTACTGTAGTCTTATTGTGACTGGCATCTTCAGCAGTCAGTGTATAGGAACCGCTCTGCCCCACGCGGAAGACCGATGTATGGTACCGGGCTCCATTGAGCCGCAGCTCCTTCATGCACACATTGTCCTGCGCGGTTACCTTCACCGTCTTATTATACAATCCCCGGTTTTTTACTCCTTTGATCACCGGCGGCGTCTTATCAGAGGATAAGATCGGGTTATTTCCCGTGACGGCGATCAGTTTTCCATCATCCGGCAGATCATTGATATTCCATGTCGCAGTATTTCCCTGAACCTTCCCATTGCTTTCAGTAATAGTAGAGGGAAGTGTGATGGAAACCTCTACCACCAGTCCCAGCTTTTCGTACATCTCGCCAACGCTCTTACTCCCTTTGAGATCCGTATCTGACACATCTATCGTCTCTTTTGATTTTGAGGCGTTTCCGCTTTTAGAATCTTTTTCCAGACTCTCGTCCAAAATGGAATCTTTTAAAACTCCGATAAAAGTACCGGAGTCCAATGTTATCGATGAATAGGGCGCCGTATGGGAACTCTTATCGTACTGGGAAGCAGCTTTGGAATCAGCCGTTATTTTACGATAATAGGTCTCATCCTCTGTCAAAAATGCTTTGAGTTCATTCACATTATGAAATTCAAAATTCCTGCTAAAGGAATAATAGGGTGTTCCCTTAATATTCACAACTTCTTTTACATAATCCCCCGAAGATAATTCTCTGGCTGAGTCATCCATACCTCCTGTACTTTCTAATTTATCAAACATGGATTTATCATACAAATATGTATATTTATATGAACACGTACCGTCGGCACGAATGACGGTCTCTGTTTTCTGCCCGAGACATCCGGTCAGACATATCACCAGCAGCAGACTACCAAGAAGACACTGTAAGACATTACCTTTTTTCATATCATTTCCTCCTTTTTCAGAACCTCGCCAGGCAAACCATGGGACATTTCCAGTCAAAATAACATCGCCAAAGCCAACTTTGATTTTGCATAATTTTCTCAAAATGAATATTTTTTCGTATAAAACTTATTTTTATGCATTATATTCATAAGCACTCTTATTATACACCCCTGAAAAATATTACGCAAGTATAAATTATTATTAAGGATATTTTTCCGCCGGAAAATAATTTTTTCTCTTGCATATTATGCATTTATGTTGTATATTTAGAAAAGGAAACAAGCCCGATACGCTTTGGGCTGTGATTAAATTATTTTACGGAGGTCTTATCATGAAAGAAAAAGTTATTCTTGCCTACTCCGGCGGTCTGGATACCACAGCGATCATTCCATGGCTGAAGGAGAATTTTGATTATGAAGTCGTTTGTGTCTGTGTGGATTGTGGACAGGAAGAGGAACTGGACGGACTGGAAGAACGCGCCAAATTCTGTGGAGCTTCCAAGCTCTACATAGAAGATGTAACCGACGAATTTTGTGACGAGTACATCGTTCCCTGTGTACAGGGACATGCTGTATATGAAAATAAATATCTTCTGGGAACCTCGATGGCACGTCCGGTCATTGCCAAACGTCTCGTAGAGATCGCCCGCAAAGAGGGCGCTTCTGCGATCTGCCACGGCGCTACAGGAAAAGGAAACGATCAGATCCGTTTTGAGCTGGGTATCAAGGCGCTGGCTCCTGACCTGAAGATCATCGCAGCCTGGAGAAGCGACAAATGGACCATGGATTCCCGTGAATCCGAGATCGAATACTGCAAGGCACACGGCATCGATCTTCCATTTTCGGCAGATTCCAGTTACAGCCGCGACCGCAACCTGTGGCATATCAGCCACGAAGGTCTGGAACTGGAAGACCCCTCCAACGAGCCAGACTATAACCATCTCCTGGTTCTCGGTACCACACCGGAAAAAGCACCGGAAGAGAGCGAAATGGTGACGATGACTTTTGAACAGGGGGTTCCAAAGTCGGTAAACGGCAAAGAAATGAAAGTATCTGACATCATCCGTGAACTGAACCGTCTGGGCGGCAAGCACGGCGTCGGCATTGTAGATATCGTGGAAAACCGCGTGGTCGGCATGAAGTCCCGCGGTGTGTACGAGACACCTGGCGGAACGATCCTCTATGAAGCCCACCAGCAGTTAGAGGAGTTGATCCTCGACCGCGACACTTATGCCATGAAGATGGATATGGGTAACAAATTAGCTCAAATCGTTTATGAAGGAAAATGGTTTAGCCCGCTGCGCGAGGCAGTACAGGCATTTATTGAGTCCACTCAGAAATACGTTACCGGTGAAGTAAAATTCAAACTCTACAAGGGAAATATCATCAAGGCCGGCACCACCTCGCCATATTCTCTGTACAATGAGAGCATCGCATCCTTTACTACCGGTGACCTCTATGATCACCACGACGCTGAAGGCTTTATCAATCTCTTCGGTCTCTCCACGAAGGTCCGCGCCATGAAGATGCAGGAATTGGAGAAGTAAGAAATATTTGTTAATGATACATTGAAAGAGGGAGTCCTCAGCTATGGTTTAAAAGCCATAACTGAGGACTCCCTCTTTGGTTTGTCTGCATTCCACTAATCCAGCGCTCTTCTTCCGATGATCTTCACATACTTCGGAAGGCCTTTTTTCTTCAGCGCCTTCCGGTACTCCTTCTCTTTGCTCGCCGGCACCTCGATCACCAGGTCGCGTCGGGCGTCATCAAAGATCCCCTTCCCCCACTTCCGAATCTTCTTCGATTTGATCACCACACGCTTCAGCGTAGCCCTCTTTGGGTCCGCTGTTTCAAACGCCCCTGCCCCTATCTCCTCTACATTTTCCGGTATCGTCACCTTTCGAAGACCGGTGTCCAAAAAACTGGAGGGACCGATCCGCCGGAGAGAGCGAGGCAGCTTTACTACAGACAGCCTGCGGCTTCCCCAGAATGGGTGTGGATCTGTCTCCTCCACCCCCTCCTCCAGGATTACCTTTCTCAGATGTTCACAGAAAAAAAATGCATCCTGTGAGATCTTCTTTACCCCGCCGGGGATCCTCACCTCCCTAAGCCCGGAACACTCAAAGGCTCCCTCCCCCATCACTTCCAGGCTGGCAGGCAGGCGGACTTTTTTCAATTTGGGAGTATCCCAAAATGCACTGTTTCCTATTTCCCGAAGCGTGTTTGGCAGCTCCAGGCTGGTCATATTACGAAATTCAAAAAATGTATAGCCACTGATCTTCGTAATTCCTTCTTTGATCCTCACCCTGCGGGCTTCATCGTAAAAGATCCATCCCGGTGAAATCGTATCCTCATCGGTATGTTCAATCTCTGCCATCTCCCCCTGTCCTGACACCACCAGCTCCTTCTTCCTGGTGTCATAGCTCCAGCGGATGTTTTTCTTCCAGCTTCCTTTGTGGATCTTTGCCTGTGCTGTGCCGGCGAACAGACCGACACACACGAGAAGGACAGGCAGAATAGATAATATTTTCCTGATGTTTTGCATGATGTTCTCCTTCCTTTTCCACTAATCCAGCGCTCTTCTTCCGATGATCTTCACATACTTTGGAAGGCCTTTTTTCTTCAGAGCCTTCCGATACTCCTTCTCTTTGCTCGCCGGCACCTCGATCACCAGGTCGCGTCGGGCGTCGTCAAAGATCCCCTTCCCCCACTTTCGGATCTTCTTTGATTTGAACACCACACGCTTCAGCGTCGCCCTCTTAGGGTCCGCTGCTTCAAACGCCCCTGCCCCTATCTCCTCGACATTTTCCGGTATCGTCACCTTCCGCAAACCAGTGACTAGAAAACCGGATGGACCGATCCGCTGGAGGGAGCGGGGCAGCTTTACCACAGACAGTCTGCGGTTGCCCCAGAATGCACCCGAATCAATCTTCTCCACTCCTTCTTCCAGAATCACCTTTCTCAGATGTTCACAAGAAAAAAATACTTCCGATGATATTTTCTTTACCCCGCCGGGGATTCTCACCTCTCGCAGCCCACTGCATTGAAAGGCTCCCTCCCTGATCACTTCCAGACTAGCTGGTAGGCAGACTTTTTTCAATTTGGGAGTATCCCAAAAAGCACTGTTTCCTATTTCCCGGAGCGTGCCCGGCAGCTCCAGTTTGGTTATGCTGCGAAATTGAAAAAAGGCAAAGTCACTGATCTTTGTAATCCCTTCTTTGATCCTCACTCTGCGGGCTTCGTATTTGCAAAAACCCCATCCTGGTGAATCCTGTCCTTCATCGGTATGTTCGATCTCTGCCATCTCCCCCTGTCCCCTCACCACCAGTTCCTTCTTCCTGGTGTCATAGCTCCAGCGGATGTTTTTCTTCCAGCTTCCTTTGTGGATCTTTGCCTGCGCCGTGCCGGCGCACAGACCGACACACACGAGCAGGACAGGCAGAATAAATAGAGTTCTTTTTATGATCTGCATCTTTCCCCCTCCCCTCATCCTCTGGCGCCATTCGTCAGCTTATGATCAGGGATAAGGATACCACTGTCCCCCAATATGAGAAACGGTCTCCAATAATACCCCTTTCCCTCCGGCACACTGCAGGTATACATCGGCGTCTTCTCGTTCCCTTTGTACAGTTTCACCTTCGCACCGGACCGGGACAAAAGATCCTGGCTTTTTCCACTGTAATTCCGAACGGAGAAGCTGTAATAACCGCCCTCCTCCAATTCATAGATCTTCGTCACTTCCGGTTCGCTCCCATCTCTTACATCCTTGACGATCTCCGCCCTGTCGTCCTTCTGGAAGACATAACCCAGTTCCGGCCGGAAAGTCTTCTCTACAAAATAGGTCATATAAAAATAATACCCGGTTTTATCATCTGGAATCGATGGAAAATCCACGATTAGAAGAGAATCCAGATCCAGCGACGTATCCTCCCAGGTCAGCTCTACCCGGTAAGACAATTTACTGAGGTCATATTCAAAATGGTAAATATCACACATAACCTGAGTATCCTCTTCCGGCTCGGTCTCTTCTCCATAAGTGATGCGGGGTATACTCCTGCCGCTCTCCGTGTATACCCTGCCCCCGGAAAGAATCGAGCAAAAACGGTTTCCAGACTCCTTTTGTGTCACCGTAAACCGCAGCTCACTGTCCTTCGAGACACAGAATTCAAAACCTCCCTTCTCCGATGGTACCGTCCCCAGAAGTTCCCCGGTCCTGCTGGAATATATTTTTCCCTGCACCGCTGAGTTAATGCCCTTTTTGGGCACATTTTTCATAACCTGAAAATCTTTTGTCTTCTGGGAGACATGCTTTAGGGAAATACACCGCAGTCTGTCCCTGACATCCCTCAGTACTCCGGCATCCAGATCTTTTAGTCCGTAAAGCTGCTCTGCAAATTCACCAGCTTCCCCCAGCGCATATGCTTCCTTAAAGTACTTCATCTGGATAAAACGGTCCCCACTCTTTGAGGTCTTTATATGCTTAGTGATATCATAATAAGAGGGCGCCCCATAGACAGCAAGACATTTTTTCCCCGGTTTAAAACCGGTGAATCCCTTGTCCGCGCTGACCTTGATCCTCTTCATCAGGGCGCTGGCTGCCTTTTTGGCATTCTGATATCTCCGCTCATAGTATTTCGTGGAATCCGCTCTTTTCTTCCCGGTCTTTTTGTCCGTCTTCTTATGGGCGATGGCGCTCCACAGGATATTCTTTTTCTTCTTTTTGTCCCGACAGAAGGTACTGTGAGCATAGGTATCTGTCAGGGTGTGAAGCGCCATTCCCATCAAGAGAAGACTCCGCTCCTTCTTCGCCTTCTTATCCTGGCAGTAGGAGTTGATCTTTTCCCATGCCAGACTTCCAATCTTATCCTCATTTTCAAAGGCATGATTGATGCCTTCGTAAGCATTTTTCAGTTCCTCATTGTTCTGAAAAATCGATGCAGTCATATCTCGCTGAAGGTTCACCCTTCCCTCACTGTACATTCCCTCTGCCAAAGTGTAGAGATAGTAGTAACTCGCCAGATAATTGGACTCTACATCCTGTTTCCCCGTTTCCTTATTCCACTTCTTTTTTCCATAATAGCCGTGGAACCATGGGTGGGCATGCATCCCTTTGCATTCTGGGTTTTTACCAGAATCCGAAAGTGTTGCTCCTATTTTCAAAATCTTAACTTCCTTACTCAAATTTCTCCATTTTTTCTTTGGCTTCCCATTCTTGCCTGTATTCTTAGTCACAAATGCTTTATGCTCATCACCGCCCCAGCTCCCATAGAGGCTTCTCACCCCGGCATCGGTATCTATGTCCTCCTCGTTCTCCATCCCATCCAGAGTAAAGTCTGAATAGTCAGCCCTTTCCTCTTCCTGGTAGAGAGCGGCAAATTCATCATAGTGCTCCAGGGCATATTCACAGTCGATGAGTCCGTGACCGTACTCCCCGGATGTACCGCACTCCCTGGCGGTGGCGCCGATCAGGCTGCGGATAAATCCTGCCGTTCTGGAAGTATCTTTCTGCCAGAGGATTGAGGCCAGTCCCACTACATGGGGAACCGCCATGCTGGTCCCTGAAAAGATCTGCATGCTGTCAAAGGCGCCGCGGGACAGGATAAACTCTCCCGGCGCCACCACTTCTACATCCTTCCCGCCGGCGCTCCCCTCCGGCCGACTGGCAACGCTGTCCACAGCTCCCACCGACATAACTTCTTTGTACGCCGCCGGATACTCTGTCCCCCCGTCGTTTCCCGCCGCCGCCACAAGAAGGATACCAGCCCTGTGAGCTTTGCGGATCGCCCTGTGCAGCTTTTCTGAATCCGCTTTCATCCCAAAGCTCATACTGATGATGTCCGAATCCTTTTCTATCGCCCAGTCGATAGCCTGGATAACTCGTTCTACAGTTGTCTCATTATTTTCGTCCAATACCTTGGCTGAGATCAGATCCACCGTGGGATTCACTCCCTGATTCCACTCATATCCGCTATCCAGAACCTGAAACAGCGAAGATTCAGAGGTTTCCTCCTCACCTGCCAGACGCTCATCATCTTCCCCCTCGCATTTCAGAACCTCTGACTCAAAATCGCTGTACTGTTCTTCCTCTGTCCCGTACTCATCCACACTCGCCGGTGTTCCCCCGGGATTTGACGCCAGCACTTCCGCCACCGCTGTCCCATGTCCGCTGACGTCTTCGTACAGGGGAGAATACTCATCCTCTCCCGGAACAAAATTCTTTCTGTCGCTGACATAGACTTCGTCGCTGTAATTTACGCCAGAATCCAGCAGCGCCACCCGGACCGCTCCCCTGGGATGCTCCAGCGCTTTTTTGACAATGTCTGAATCAGCATTGATCATCTCCATATTCCAGTCCTGGTTCTCGACGTCATGATAGACATAGGCATCCGTCTTCGGATCAAAATCTTCCTCATCTCCGGTCTCTATCCCAGGAGGGACCGGAGTGATCTCTTCTGCATCTTTTTCATCGCCAGCACTCTGAATCCGGTTTCCTTCCGGACATGTGATCTCATCTCCCAAAAATTCTGCCTCAAAGCCAAAACAAATCTTTTCTCCCGCCCGTATCCTGGCATTATAGTCCATATTGGCAAGCTCATATGTACCAGAACGGTTGTCAAGGATCTTTGCATTCCAGATATTTGTGATCCTCGCTGTGTAGTGAAATGAAAGCTGCCAGTCGTCTATGGAGCGATCTGAATGATTATAGATCTCCGCCTCTATGACAGCATGCCTGTCCCATTGATTCGCGATTCGATAGGAAACAGAATATTCCTCCGGCTGATTTTCCCGCTGCTTACCCAGAACCAATTTCATCTTGTCCAGATCCCCCAGATGCCCCCTGTCCATCTGATAGCCAAAGGTGACTTTCTCTCCCGGCTCGATGCTGCGGTTAAACTCCTGATAAGAAAAAGTAATTGTTTGATCCTTTTCCACCCATTCTACATTCCATGCATTCGCCACGGTTCCCCCGGAAAACCATGACAGGATCTTCCAGTTGCGGATGGTTCTGCTGCCAGTGTTTTCCACAACCACCTCTGCCACCGAACCATCCTGCCAGGAGGACTGTTCCTCCACCGTGATCTCATATCCCTCTCCCTGATATACCTTTTTCGTTTCTGCCGCGCGGGCAGACGGCAGACCACTAAATTCACCTAGGATAAATCCAAGGATCAATAGTATCGCCAAAAGTCTGTTTCTTCGCTTTTTCAATGCCGTATTCCCTTCCCTTCCTCATAAAATAGAATGTATTACCCCTTATATTATAACATTCCATTTTCTGGGATACAACGGAAATTCGACGTTTTGGCGTGAACGACACAAATTTGCGACGAACGACACAGTTCTCCATTCCGGGCTATCCTATTGTTCTTTTACTGGCAACCACACGGTGATCCTCGTGCCAAGCCCTTCCCTGGACAGGATCTCAAAATGCCCCCGGTGTTTATCCACGATCCATTTGGCGATGGAAAGTCCAAGACCGCTTCCTCCCGTGCTGCTGTTTCGTGCCGCGTCTGACCGGAAAAACCGCTCGAAGATATGAATGACATCCTGTTCTTTCATTCCCTCGCCGCTGTCCTGTACAGAAAAGAAGATCTCACTCTTCCCATCCTCCGCCTTTCCCACAGAGAATAGGATCTCGTTTCCCTCTCTGCTGTACTTCATGGCATTATCCGCCAGTATGCGTATGGTTTGTTTGAGCATGGTGGCATCCCCTGTCAAGAAAAATCTTTCTCCCTCCGGCTTTTTTAGAGCGTACCGATGATTTTCATCGATCATCCGGGATTCCTCATATACCTCTTTCACCAATTCTCCCAGATCTACCTGTTCCTTCACCATCTGATTTTTTCCGCTGTCAGACCGGGCTAGAAACAATAACTGTTCTACGAGAGCCGACATATGTTCCGATTCATGTTTGATCGCCTCAATCCCCTCTTCCAAGACAGTCTCGTCCTCTTTTCCCCAGCGGTCCAGCATATTGGCATATCCCTGGATCACGGAGATCGGTGTGCGGAGTTCATGAGAGGCATCCGACACAAAACGGGACTGCTGTCGGTAAGAATCCCTCATACGGTCGATGAGATTATTCACCGCCTGTTCCAGTCCCTGCAGCTCTTTGTCCCCGATATGAAGATGCTCCCTGCCATCCTCTGGGTTTACATTGGAAATGGCATCCTCCAAAAGATGGAACTTACTCTCGTCAAAAGCGATACTACTCAGTTCTTCCGCCTTTTTTGCCAGCTCATTCAAGGGGTGGAGTTGATACCGGATCTTCTTTGCGCCACCGACCAGTTGACAGAACAGCGATAGGATCTGCACCGCCCCGGCGATACACAGACACGCTGCCGCAAAGACGAGAAACATCGTCATATCTGCCTCCAGCACCCTGTCCTGTCCTCGGTCGACAATATAATATATACTCCCTGACGGATTTCTTCTCTCAAACCATCGGCTCACACCTCTCCACATAAAACTACCAAAATGATTCCTTTCTACCGCCACACACCAGGCGGCAGATGACAATAGGAACATTCCCAGATCCATCCAGAAATAGGATGAAAACTGCTTCCAGACAATCCTGCCATTGATCCTCCGGGCGATGGAGGACATTCTGCTACCCTCTTTCCCTTTACTCATCTTCTGGCCTCTCTTCCCGGATCACATATCCCACTCCCCGCACAGTTTGTATCATCCGTATCCCAAAACGCTCATCGATCTTGCTTCTGAGATACCGGATATAGACGTCGATCATATTGGTCTCCCCCATATAATCATAACCACATACCCGGTTCAGAAGCACTTCTCTGGTCATAACAATATTTTTATTCTCCAGCAGGATCTTTAACAGCTCAAACTCCCGGTTGGTCAGCTCCACCTGCTGGTCCGCCACCCTCACCTCATACCGCCGGGTATCCATCATCAGCTCCCCGAACTCCAGACAGTTTTTCTTCTCTGCTGTCCCGGCTGCCGGCCCCGTCACCGCCGCCTTTTTTAAAACCAGACGGATTCTCGCCAGAAGTTCCTCGATGGCAAAGGGTTTTGTGATATAATCGTCAGCACCTCCATCCAGTCCTGCCACCTTATCCATAACGGCATCTCTGGCGGTCAGAAGGATCACCGGCAGGGCAGATGTCCTGCGCAGTCTCCGCAGCACCTCAAAGCCATTGAGCTCTGGCAGCATAATATCCAGAAGCATCAGATCATAGCTGCCCTTTTGAGCCTCTGCCAGTCCCTCCCGACCATTGGCGCATTTACTCACCTCGTAGCCCTCATGTTTCAATTCCAGCTCGATAAACCTTGCAATCTTTTCCTCGTCCTCAACGATCAGTATCCTCTCCGCCATCTGTAAACTCCTTTTTGATCTTTTCTGCGGCATTGGATGCATTGTCCATCGCTTTGTTTACATCCACTTCCACCTTGTCAAGCCCTTCAAATGAATAGTGGCAGCCACAGAACAGTCCCACCAGCATAACCACAAAGACACACCAGAATGCGATAATAAGTATGATAACAAATACCGTCACCGGAACGCTGATGATCGTCTTGCCGCCGCGCTCCACTTTAAACAACGTCTCATTTCCCTTCTGGATCATACTTCCACACCAGCTAAAAAAACTGTTCAATGTTTCACTAAGCCCGCCGCGGTTCTTCTGGGTGGAGCTTGCCGCCTCCTCAATCTTCTCCGGCTCCTCATACTGTGTCGTATAGCTGGTGTTTTTGGGTTCCTTTACCTTTCCCTGCTTTTCCAGATACACGATGGCGTCCAGAAGATCCCAGCCGCACTCCTCCAGCGCCTGTTTCGCCTCCTCATAGCTCACATCTGCCTTTTTTCTTAACCGTTCAACTTTTTCTAATTCGTCCATATAATCCTCCATTTCTCCACATCTGTCGAATGTGGCTTTCCTTATGATATTTATATCATAATGTATCAGAATTAAAAAATAATTGGCGAAACATTAAAATTAGATTAAAAATAAATTTATTATCTAAGTTTGCTCGACGGCGCGAATTTGAACCCGCCATCGAGCTATGACTCCGAAACCAGATTATTGAGCCACATCCCCCGTACCAGAAGCACAAATCCCACCGCTGCTTTTATGACGTCCACGCCGCAGCAGACAAAATAAAGGGGAACGATGGGCAAACTGGTATACCTGGATAAGCACCAGGCAAGAGGGATCGACACCGCCCAGATAAATCCACTGTCAAACAAAAAGGTAATAATAGTTTTGCCACCAGAACGGATCGTAAAATAAGCAGCGTGCAAAAAAGCATTCACCGGCATATACACCGCCAGCGTAAGGATAAATCTAGTGGCGAGATGACGTATATTCTCAGAAGTCTCATATACCTGTGGGAACATAAACGCCGCCCCTGCCAGAAGCATCGCCACCCCTACACAGATCCCGGTAGAACAAAATATGATCCGGTAAGCGCTCCTTTTCGCCTCCTCCATCTTTCCTGCGCCCAGAAGCTGTCCGACGATGATCGCCACACTATTTCCGATGGAAAGAAATACGACATTAAAAAGGTTGTTCAGTGTATTGGAAATATTCATGGCGGCGACTACCTCCAGCCCGCGCACCGAATAGCACTGCATAAGCATAGCCATCCCCGCTGCCCAGAACCCCTCATTCAGCAGCAGGGGCGTTCCCCGCACCAGAATTTTCTTCACCAGCTCAGCCGGGATATAGAGACTCTGGTACAGCCCCCGGATAAAGGTATTCTTCTCGTGGTTTCGATGGGTCCAGACCAGAACGATCGTCATCTCCACCAGTCTCGCCGCCACCGTACCAATAGCGGCGCCGCTGGCGCCCAGGGCAGGCGCCCCGAATTTACCATAGATCAGGATGTAGTTTAAGATCAGGTTTACCAGCACGGACACCAGACCTGCCTTCATCGGCACCAGCGTCTGCCCCGTCTCTTTTAACGTACCAGCATATACCTGGACAACCGCAAAAGGAATAAATGAGATCATCACAATGTGCAGATAATCCAGTCCATATCCTAACGTGTTGACGACACTTCCCACGCTCCCCTCCTGGTGCAGATAGAGCTGGATCAGAGAGTTACCAAAAGTCCCCATAACCAAAAGTCCGGCTATGGTGATCACGGCACAGCAGATCAGTTTGAACCTCACCGTATAACGCACTCCCTCATCGTTTCTCTGTCCAAAAAACTGCGCCGTAAAAATGCCCGGTCCAGACACCGCGCCAAATACTAAAAGATTGTATACGAAAACTAACTGATTGGCGATAGCAACTCCCGTCATCTGTTCCGTTCCCACCTGTCCCACCATGATATTGTCCAGCATACTGGCAAAATTCGTGATCCCCATCTGGATCATCATAGGGACGGCGATGCCAAACAGGCGCCGGTAAAAAGTCCTGTCCCCGATCAATTTTTCTCTTACTTTATGATTCACTGTTTTCCTCCATTTCTATTCCCTCCGAAGTCCAGATCTGGGATTTCGTATCCACCAGCACTAGTTGGATCTCTGGATGAGAGGCAGCAAACTGAACTGCCCTCTCTTTCCCCATCACAAACAGGGCAGTGGCAAGGCTGTCCGCCGCGACACCGTCCTCTCCAATAACCGTAACACTGGTAAGATCGCTCTGCGCCGGCGCCCCGGTCCTTTTATCTATAATATGATGATATACCTTTCCATCCTTCTCAAAGTATCTTTGATAGGAACCGGAAGTAATCACCGCCTTTTCCCCGACTTGTATCGTCCCCAGCACACTGCTTCCATCCGAAGGATCGGTAATGCCTACCATAAACGGCGTTCCATCTGGTTTTTTCCCGAAGGTCTGTACGTTTCCACCCAGAGAGACCACCGCCGCCTGGGCGCCTCCTTCCCGGAACAGTTCCATCAGTTTCTGGGAGAGATATCCTTTGGCGATGCCGCCCAAATCGATTTCCATTCCCTCAGGCAGCGTCACCCTATTGTCCGGCTCTAGCCGGATTTTCGAGGCATCCACCTTTTCTAACAGACGCCCAAGCTCCTCTGGTTCTGGTACCCGGTACTCCTCCTTTGTAAATCCCCAGGCACGCACCAGGGGATAGATGGATATATCAAAAAGTCCTTCCGTCTCTTTCGATATCTCGATACTTTTCTGGATCAGCTCATAGGTTTCCGGGGACACCTGTACTGCACTGCCCGCCGCCTGGTTTAATTTCGCCACATCACTGGTCCTGGTATTGACGGAAAAAAGTCCCTCATATTTTTGAACCAGTTGTCTGGCCTCTGTCAGCAGTTCCTGTGCCGATTCTCCATACACTGTCAGATTCATAATCGTATCCATGGCAAAGATCTCTGCCGTCTCCTTCTCCATAACGGGTGTACTCCCACAACCCGCTGTTATCAAAATCAGGCATACCCATATCATCACACACAACTTTATCCGATTTCTTCTTGTTTTTTTCTTCATTTGCATTCCTCCCGTCCCTGGGCCGCCTCTCTCGAATACACACAGCCACAGTAATTCTGCCGGTATAAATGATATTCCCTGGAAAGCTCAATGCTTCTCTTATACCCGTTTTTCTTCTTAAAATCCGATGGCAGATAGGCAATACCATATTCTTTAGACAGCATCTCCCCGATCTCCATCAGCTTGTCCGCATTTTTATGGGGACTGATGGATAAAGTAGTACAAAAATAATCAGCCCCTTCTTTTACCGCCATCTCAGCAGTCTTTCGAAGCCGCATATCATAGCATCGAAAACAACGTCTTCCGCACTCCGGCTCCTTCTCAAGCCCTTTCGCCATCTCAAAAAACAGTCGATTATCGTAATCCCCATCCAAAAGATGCACGGAATGGGGATAATGGTTCTCCTCCACGAGACGGATCAACTCTACCTTCCTTTTTTTATATTCCTCCGGTTCGGTAATATTCGGATTATAAAAATACAGAACGATGTCAAAATAGACAGAGAGGTACTCCAAAACATAACTGCTACAGGGAGCACAGCAGCAATGCAGAAATAACGTCTTCTTTTGATTTTCCTTTACGATCTGTTCCAGTAATCGATCTAATTCTTTCTGGTAATTTCTATGATTCATCCCTAACCTCACCTCTCTCGTATCATGACTGCTGCCTTAGCTCGGTTCCTTCAACCCGATCACCGCCGCCAGGTTTCCCCTCTTTCCCTTTGTATACCGATGGGAAAACAAAAGTTCTGGATGTTCGTTGGTACACAAGCCGCTGATAGCGATATGCTCCGGCTTCATGCCGGCCTCCTGCAAAATAATCTCATTGGCACGCCAAAGGTCCAACTGATAATGGCCATCTCGTTTTTCCTCGTAGATCCGATTCCAGTCCCTTTTGTCAAAGACCTTTTGAAACTCTGTTATCACATCTGCGCTGACCTCATAACAGCTCTGGCAGATCGAGGGCCCGATCACAGCCCGCAGATCTTCCGGGCAGGAGCCAAATTCCAGGCGCATCCGCTCCACCATCTTTTCACCCATCCGCAAAACTGTCCCCCGCCATCCAGAATGAGCATTTCCCACCGCATGCCGCACCGGATCATAAAAGATCAGCGGCACACAGTCGGCAAAAAAGGTCATCAACATCACCCCCGGCTCATCGGTTACCAGACCATCAGTCTCCCGGATGCGGCGGTTGTCCTCAAACACTTCCCCGGTATCCGCCTTCCCCACCCGGAGGATCTTCGTCCGATGAACCTGATCTGTCAGCACCAACTGTTCCGGCTCATATCCCAGCGCCTCCGCCAGCAGATAATGATTCCTCTTCACATCCTCTGGCCGGTCTCCTCTGGTGAAGCTTACGTTCATCGAAGCACAGTCACCACGGCTCACTCCGCCCAGTCTGGTAGAAAAACCATGTATGACCGGATACCCATCAAACAACGGAAACTGCAGATAAGGCACCGGTTCTACGTCAATATATCTTATATTTTGATTTGATTCAAATATCATTTTTTCCCCTTTCTGATCACTTGCATAACTTTCACAGAATATAGTATACTACATTCATATAAGATTGAACAGAAAAATTGGAGGGATTTTATGCCATCACTATACGCTCACCACTCCTTTGGAAAGGAAATTTACAAAAACCTTCCAGAGGATCTCAAGCAAATCATCCGAAAATACCCAAAAGCTTTTAATGCCGGACTCCAGGGACCTGATTTCTTATTCTTCTATCGTCCCTTTATCAAATGCGGCCCCAATAAACTGGGACGCTCCCAACACAGCCAGCCTTTTTGCGACTTTCTGGAAAGAGTGCGACCGGTGATCCGTAAAAAAGGAAAGGACTGTGGCGAATATGCCTATCTCCTCGGCTTTATCTGTCATTTTATGCTGGACAGCGAAAGCCATACCTATGTCAATAAAAAAGCGGAAGAACCCGGCTATAATCATCTTGTGATGGAAATAGAATTTGATCGGTATCTGATGAAGAAAGATGGCAGAAATCCTCTTCTCTACCCCGCGTGGAAACATATCACCTGGGATAAAGATACACTGGACGCGATCCATGGAATCTATGGCTTTTTTGAACTCTCCAGGGAAAAGATCAAAAAATCCCTGCGATCCATGTCCTTTATCAAATGGTTTTTCACTACTGGAAGAACCTTCCGCCGATTATTTATCCGTCTCGGTATGTTTGTATCCTGTCACTATAAGAAACTGGAGGGACATATGATGGATCTGGTGCCCAAGGGAAATTCCAAAGAGACAAACCGCATTCTGGACAAAATCTATCATAATACCCTTGGCATGTGTCTGGACATGATCCATCAATTTGATGCCGTCATTCTCACAAATTCCCCATTCCATGAACGGTTTGGCACGAACTTTAAAAATAATGAACAGATCTTAGGCGAAAGCAATCCCCAGGCATCCTGAAATCAGGATACCTGGGGAATTTATTCATATAAAACACGAAATATACATAAAATCTTATTTGATCTTAATCGTAATCGTCTTCTTTACTTTTTTAACCTTCGCTGTCACCTTTACTTTTCCTTTTTTCAAGGCTTTCAGTTTGGCTTTCTTACTTCCCTTGCTTGTGATCTTAGCCAGCTTTTTCTTATTGACTGACCATTTTACTTTTCCAGAGACATTGGTGAGCTTTGCTTTCAGTGTAATGCTCTTACCCTTTTTAACCGTCTTCTTTGCTGTGATCTTGATGGAAGCTTTTTTCTTCTTCACCGCTGGAGTGGTAGTCGGAGGCACAGTGACCGGTGGATTAACCGCTGGCGGATTGGTACCTGGTCCCTGTGGTACTGGTGTCGGAACAGGTGTCTGCACCGGCACTTCCACTTCCCGCTGGATCTTAACGGTATAATTCTTCATCGTCTCATGATCTTCCGCATATACCTTTAAGGATAATATCGTTGTATCTGCTGTCAAAGTATATACCTGAGCTTTGGCGTCATTGATCAACTCTTCATTGACATAGACAAGTCCATATCTGTCTGCAATATCAAATTTAAGTTTTGTGCTCTCTGTATTCGCCGGCAGCGTTACCGTGAATTCCTCTCCGCTCTGAGCTACGGTTCCATTGTTACATGTAACTGCATTCAAAGAAGCGTTATTGTTGTAATTGATCGTGATAGACAGACCACCTACCAGGCGGGCGCTGTCCTCTGTAGCAGAAGCACTCTCAAACTTCAGGACAACGACCGTATAATCCTTACCATCCACCTGAATGGTCTTTATGCCCTTCTCCAGAACATCGGCAGGAATCTCGAAGGTCTCCGTGCAAAATGCCTCTTCGCCTGTATAGTTCAATGTCTTTTCTGCAATCACCGAATCTCCCACCGAGATCTTAATGGTCTTGCCGTTGTCTTCTTTGGCAAACTGGCAGCGAACAGAATTCGTCTTTTCCTGATTTACGATCATATTATATGCGAAAAATCCGCCCGCCTTAGCAAGACGTGTGCTTCCTCCGCCATCGATGGTTCCGGCTTCCGAATTACTCTCTGTCATCTGATGAATATCATCTTTTTCATACTGTCCGTAACCCGGCTGGGTGGAATCAATAATGCTGGCACTCAGTCTTCCCTTTTCTTTATTTTCCAGGATCTCTCCCTCGTCAGCCGTCTCAAAGGGGCTGTTAAAATACCAGTAAATTCCATATCTCTCATCATTCAGCGTATTAAAAGGAACAAAGGTCAGCGTCTCTCCAAAGAGTTCTTCCGCATCTGTACCCGTTAATGTAAAGGTAAGAGTATCCGCTGATGTATCCCGAACAAGATAAGTGTTGATGTCTGCAATAAATTCATCCATCGTCAGCATTTCCTGAATGGTCAGTGTCTCATTTCCCACAACTGGTGAAGCCGCCGCCCCTTCATTACCATACTTATTTACAGCAGACTCAGACTGGGATCCTACCACTTTATACAGGGGCGCTGTCAAATCTCTGCCAGCCCATGTGGTCTTATCCATTTTCTCCGTTCCCAGCTTGGCTGCCAGAACCGTCGGACCGTATTTAAATCCATAGACCGTATTGTTATCCGGAAGGCCCACTGCCTTTACCTCCATGGGATACTTGATGGAAACCTCATCATTTTCTTTCCAGTCCCTTGTGATGGATATATAACCATTGGAACTGACCGCATCTTTTACCGTTTCCCCATTCACTTTTACTGTCACCTTATCGCTGGTCCAGTCAGGAACCCGCAGGGCAATGGCAGCATTGGAGGAAGCAGCGCCATTTAACAGATGCATTTTGAAAGATGCCTCATCAGTCTTTGTTACATCAGAGTTCTGTGTAATCTCAAGATTTTTCTCACTCCACCTCACTTTAGAAGCCACATACTGGTTTACAACCAGCGTCGAATCGTTACGGAAGTAAATGCTGTCACCAAGTTTTGTAAAGTTTTCCATGCCGCTTCCAGTACAGCACCAGAACATATTTTCTGCTGGATCTGATTTTCCAAATGTCTTGAAAAATCCCGTTGCCATAGGAATGAAATAAGCTGCCGCCGCTCCATCATCTGCTTTTACCGCACCCATGATAGAATTGCGGAGTGTGGTCTCATAGTAATCCGAGTATTTCTTCTCCCCGGTAAGCTTATACAGTTCGCGTGCTAATTTCAACATGTTATGGGCACAGCAGCTCTCACAGTTTGTCGAGTTACGAGTGCCATCCAGCTTATCCTCTTTATTAAAATGCTCCATTACGCTGACTCCGCCTGTAATATAAGCATATTTATCTACTGCCAGGTTAAAGAATTTTTCAGCCCATTTCAGATACTGCTCATCTCCTTCACCCAGTTCGTCTTTTGCCTTCAGCACAGAATACCGTTTTAAAGCTCCCACAAACTTGGGAATCGTGGTGTTGGCATGCTTTTGATTCAGTATATCGGCTCTTCCAGATGCAACATCCTCAAAGATAGTTATCTGGTCAAACTTATGGGCGCTCTCCAGGTATCTCTCATCCTCTGTATAATAATACAGCTCATATAGACAATCGTTCATGCCGCCATACTCTGTCCATAAAACTTTAGTATTTGTGGAGTTGCTCCACTTGCTGACACGGTTATAGATCCAGTCACCGAGACCTTTGGCAACTTCCAGAGCCTCTTCATTTCCTGTGTATTTGTATGTATCCACCAGACCGGTCAGCATCTTGTGCATATTATACCAGGGCACCCATGTGTCCCCAGTTGCTTTTCCCTCGATAATGTCAAACTGTAATTCCACATTTTGGGGATCCTTGATCTGAGCGCCGAAGATAAATCCCGTACCGAGTTCATCCTGACACTCTTTCAGTCCAGAGATCAGTGCCACTGATTTCTCTTTCAGTTCCTCGTCTCCCACAGCCCTAACTGCCTGTGCAACTGCGGAGAGATAGTGACCAACACTATGACCGCCAAGAAGACTGTCTTCCCAGCCTTTATACGGTTTTATACCTTTTGTGTCAACACCTGCCGTCTCACGGAAACGAGACAGCAGACGGTCGTTATCGAATCTTTTCAGGAATTCGATGTCTGACTGCTGTGCTGCCAGATAATAACTGTCTGTGATCTCTACATCATCCAGGTTGAACTGCGAAAGATCCTGCATAGAACTCTCTGCCAGCACTTTAAGATCAAACTTTTTCTTATATTGCAAATCACCCATAGAAACCGTTGCCTCCAATGTCACCTGTGCATCCGGCTGACCTGCCGCCGGTCTTGTCACTGTTCCGTCTGTAGAAATAGCATCCTCCTGAGAAGACGTCCAGGAAATACTGCTTCCGTTCTCTCCCCATTCCGGCAGCGTAAGATTTGATGTGACCTGTTCAGATCTGAATTTCAGTGCACTTACATCTTTGCTAAGCGCTGTTTTATTCTCATCCTTACTTTCCGCCTTTGAAACGGATGCCCCCATCGGAGTAATGCATCCAAAGACCAGGGCACCACTGAGTAAGACTGCCATTCCCCGGTTTATCAGGCTTCGCCTTTTTTTCTGCATCATACCTACCTCCTCGTATTTTGGTATTTGTTGATATCTACTATGCCATAAAAGATAAAATATGTAAATAGCAAAAGGTAATATGGGGTGCGAAAAGGTAAGATTGTGAAAAAAATTTTTTATTTGAACCTTTTAATTCCGTTATTTTATGGTAAAATAGTGTCAGGGTGAAAAGGTTATAGATCAGAGAGGAGAAACGCCATGGAAGAATTGAAAATATCACTTTCCGCACAGATCCGTTATAAATTCTATGGGCTTTTTGAGGCCCCCTCCAAAGAGTGGATGCACATGTCAAGAACTCTGGAGGAATTCCAGCTTATTCTAATGGTAAAAGGAACTTTATATATTGCCGATGAAAAAGGAAAATACGTGGTATCCACCGGCGAATATCTGATTATGAAACCAGGTTTCCAATACGGGTATAAACCCTCTCTGTGCTCCTTTTACTGGGTTCATTTTGACTGTCCCTTTATGAATGTTCCAAAGGAACAGATCATCTCTCTTCCCTGCCGGGGAAACATCAAAAACCTAGGACGCTTTCATGTCCTTTTTACTCAACTAAATGATATTTACGTCACCTACGAAAACCAATGCGCCACGAATTTTTTTGCCACGAATATCCTACTTGAACTATTTAACCAGGTTTTTTCTAAAAATCCCATTCCTGCTTCGGCGGAAGACAAACTGCATCGGAATATCATTACTTATATAAAGTGGAGCCGCGCCTATCGGGTAAAGGTAAAGGATCTGGCAGAGCATTTTGGGTACCATCCCAAGTATCTTTCCACTGTCTTCAGAAAAAAAGAGGGCATTTCTTTAAAACAATACCTGATCGACCAGACCATGGAATGTGCCAAGGAAGAGCTGTGTAATACCGAACGAAGCATCCTATCCATCGCACTGAGCATGGGCTTCTGTGACGGACAGGCTTTCTCTCATTCCTTTAAACACGCCGTGGGGGTTACACCCACAGAATACCGAAACAGCCACCGGTATCTGGATAAAAACGATAACTAATTTTCTTACACAAAAAAGCTCCTCCATCTGTTCAAACAGATGAAAGGAGCTTTTGTTATCATTATCTTACGTCAGAGAGACGCATAATATATTAGTTGGTCGGCTCAAATGTCCAAACCTGATTGGTTCCTTCCCAATATCCATTCTGCACTACATTGGTGTTGTCAGCCACTCTCAGATGGAGACCACTCTTATCATTCGTCACTTTGGTCATAATTCCGAACTGACCAGCTACAGCGGTAGTTTTAAGTTTAAACTGCTGTGCTTCTCCACTATAAGCATGATAAATATTTATATTTGTATTATCTGCAGTACCTGCGCCACTTACATCAAGCATAAAGTCACCCAGAGCACTGGTAAGTGTAACATAGCCATTATCCAGCTTTGTCAGATACCATTTTTCTCCTCTGGCACCAGTCTTAGCCCCAGCTTGTACATTCTGTCCTGCTGCTCCCACATTTCCTTCTACCTGAAGATATTTTCCAGATGCCGGATTCTTAATGCAGTACCATCCGTTTGGAAGAGTTCCGCCAACAGTAGTATTTGTCTTTAATGTGCAGACAAATGTTGATACACTGTTAGCTGGCAGATATGCCCAGAATCCATTGCCATCAAGTGCAAGGTTGGTTGTCTTAGCCAGGTTCTCACTTCCGGATGTACGGTAACGATCTACATTTGAGATGTTCTGTCCATTTACAGCAAATTTCTGTGAAATATCAGATGATCCTTTGTTTACTGCCACGATCACTGCTTTTCCATCTCCAGTAAAAGCAGATACATGCACGCCATTATTCGGGTTCTCTGTAGCTGCTACTCTTCTGTAGCCAGGACGGATGAATTTTGAATACTGTGCCATACAATAACCACGTTTACTGATGGTTCCATTCTCTCTCATCGGACTATAGCTTCTGCGGATGTACCACCATACATAAGTCTGAAGGTTATGAATCATCGCATTATGTATATGATCTGAAACACCCAGTGCTTCCGGCCATCTGTCTGCAGAATTGTTATCGCTGTTCGGATAATATACCTCTGTCATCCAAAGCTCCTTGCCAGCACCTTTCTGCTGGAACAACGGATAAGCGAAATCTTTTAACTGTGTTCCGTACAGATGTGTTCCCATAATATCCACATTAGCAAGTGCCTGTGGATCATTCAGAATAGGATCCGACATCGTCTTGTTGTAAGAGAAGGACTCTGGCGCAATAAGACGGCAGTTGATCGATCCTGCATGATACTTCAGGAAGTTCAAGATCTCACTTGGTGTCCACCATGTCCACTCATGTCCGTAATCCGGCTCATTTGCCATAGAAATGGCATACAGGTTTACTCCATTGTTCTTCATAAATGTGACAAAATTATTCAGATGCTGTGCATACTGAGCGTATTTGTCATGTCTCAAACGCTTTGCTTTGGTATCCCCATAACGATTGAACGTCTCTGTCAATTCGCTTGGCGGATTCCACGGAGTTGCAAAAACAATAGCACCTTTTGCTATAGCAGCTTTTGCAGTCGCAACTTCTTTGTACCAATTCCGGCTGTCAGAATCAATCCAGATTCTAAGAACTGAAAATCCCAATTGATTATCACCATTGCCAAATGCTGTCTCTCTTTGGGACGCTGTCAGGTCTCCTATCCATGACGGGTGATTCATCCCACCAAATCCTTTAATCTCCTGATACTTCGTGTTCAGGTTGATCACCGCATCACTAGCTGCTTTCGCCTCTGGTGCCTGAATTGGAAATACACCAATGACCATAGCAACTAAAAGACACCCCACCAGTACCGCTCTTGCTGCTTTCTTAAATTGTAACCCCATAAAAATTATGCCTCCTTTTTCATAAATATTTTTTATGAGCTTAGTATAATACAGAAAAAAACGTTTCACAATGACCAATTCCGTCATTTTTTTGACATATTATGCAATTTGTGGCAACAATGACGTTCTCTTTTGTTAGTATTGCACAAAAAATAATAGCTCCTTTTATACAAATGTACAGAAGGCTTCTTTTCTCACTTGGCGCTAAAATCTTCCCAAGATTGGTTCTTTCTTAAACTTTAAAAAATATTTTACAAACAATTTATACTTTATTTATTACTTAAGAAATTCTATTTTCTCTCTTTTTATTCATTTTTTAGGCGGTACATATCCATCAAGAATTTCCATAATATCTGACCGATAGACATTTTTCGACAAAACATCCCCATTTGGCTCGATGCATATGCAGCGTATATCATTTTCCTTTTCTATATATGGATTGACTGGCACTGCAGAAGAATCAAAATATTCTCTTAAATATTTCAAAGCGTTACCACTTGGAAAAATTATATTTCCCTCCGAGGGAAAGATTCCCATCTGGGTAAAAACTTCTAGAATCTCCCTGGTTTTTCTATTGTACTCATTCTCCGCCTCCTGGTTTCTCAACCAGGCGGGATGGGTACGTATCGGGATCTCTGCCTCTTTCACTGCTCCCGCAAAGGTCTTCACTGTCTCCAGCGGAATGGTTTCCTGATGGAAGGCATCCACCGACAACAGAACAGCATTTACTCCGCTTTCTGCAAGCTGTTCTACGACTCTTTTTATTTTTTCCTTTTCTTTGCTGAAGAAGCCGTTAGTAATCAACTGCCTTTTTGGAATGCCAGCTTCTTTACCCGCCCGGTGTATTTGACAAACCACATCTGGAAATAATAGAGGTTCTCCGCCAAATGTCATAAGTGAGTCCATCTTATACTTTTCTGCCACTCTATAGACGGCCTCTGCCGCTGCCTCCCCCTCAAGATGTTCTCCCTGGAGTTTATGTTCTCCCTCGGAACAGTGTTTACATTTGCCCGTGCAGGCATAAGTAACTACAAATTCTATTCGATTTAGATTTCTGGTGTATGGATTCATATGTCTTTCCTCCTCGTCATGATACGATACATTATAGCAATTGTCATTCTATTTTCGCAACAACAATTATAATATATTGTTACCAATGTTCATATACTTCTCCAAAGCCTGTACCATCGCGAAAAAAAGGAACCAGAAGCCTTTATTTCAGACTCATGGTTCCAAATTCTCCTTCACATGCCGAGCCGGAGTGAGGCAAACAGGCAGAAGGAACAGAAGAAAATCAGTATGAAACATCCAGAAAGATCCCGGAAAAAATGGTCTCTCAGCTTGCTGCGCAGGGAAGCTAACGGCGATATTCCCGTCATCTGATACACCAGATACATTAAAAACGTTATAATGACCATATAAACCATATTCCGCAGCAGCGCTTCTGCCACAAAGATCAGTACCAGATGTGCCATAAGATACGCTGCATTGCCCTCATAGAGATGTTTTTGTGCAAATCCCAGCAGATATGCGGTAAAGGGTCCGGTCATCGCAGACAGAAAAGTAACTGTGATCTGCGGATTCTTCTGCAAGAGAGAAGAAATATCACCGCCTCCCGCAAATATCTGCAGATATCCCACTGCTACCAGCGGTGCCAGTGTCAGAAGGGCTTTGGCAATGGTAAACCACCTGTCTTTTTCGTGATAATCTGCCAGAATTTTTACCTGCTGCCTTTTCTTTCCCATAGCCATGCCTCCGATCTTATTTCAGTTCCGGCCAATAATCCTTATTTGCCTCAATCATGTCATCCAGGATCAGCTTAGCCACCCGGGCGCTGGGCACAATTTTGGACAGGGTGAGGGCCTGCCACATCTTCTGGTAGCTTCCCTCGATCCATGCTTCCACTACCAGCTTCTCTACACTGACCTGCTGCTCTAAGAGTCCCTTTTGGAACTGTGGTATCGCCCCCTGGCAGATGCGTTCATATCCGTTTGATCCTACGATACAGGGAATTTCAACCATTGCTGTCCGGTCAAAGTTCTCTACTGCCCCCTCGTTGGGAACGATGAGAAGAAATCGCTCTTTTGTGTTTTCTGCGATGGCACAGGCCAGATCCACGATATAGGTAGCGTGTGCATCCGCCTCAAACCCGCAGTCCTTTGCAGTTCCCTTTTCAATGATCTCCCGGCATGCCCCAAATACCGTCTTTTCACGGCCTTCCATCACCTCGTTGGCGCGAGTATGTTCCGGGTTGGAGTGTTCCACCACATAGTCCGGGTACAGATAATATTTGAGATAGGTATTGGGAATGGTATCAGGATCGATGGCATAGACGTCCTTTGCTTTTACAAAGGTCTCCTTCCAACTGTCATCAATATGCTGGTTTGTCTCTGCGATCCCATCGGCAAACCCATTTGCCGCCACATGCTTTTTGATCTCCGGCATCAAGTCATTTCCTTCACTGTCATAGATCTTGTACCACCAACCAAAGTGATTTAGTCCATAATATCCCACCTGCATTTCTTTCCGGGATTTCAGCCCTACCATATTTGCCATTTTTTCCTCTAAGTCAATGGGCATATCACAGATATTCAAGATCCTGGAGTTGGGACGAAGACGGCGGGTTGCCTCCGCAACGATCGCCGCAGGATTAGAATAATTCAACATCCAAGCCTCGGGCGAATATTTTTCCATATAATCCAGGATCTCTAAAACGCCGCCGATGGATCGCATTCCATATGCGATACCTCCCGGTCCACAGGTCTCCTGCCCCACAACGCCGTACTTGAGGGGAATCTTTTCATCTAGCTCACGCATAGCATATTTGCCGACACGGATATGAGCAAGGACAAAATCAATCCCGGTAAATGCCGTTTTCGGATCTGTGGTGTAGCCAAATTCTATATCTGGTGCATTTTCCTTGAGGTAGATCTCACAGGCCTTTGCCACGGTCTCCTGACGCTCTGCATCGTTGTCATAAAACATGATCTTGTGTATCGGGAAACGCTCCCGTTCCTCCAGAAGCATTAAGGCAATACCTGGAGTGAAGGTGCTGCCGCCTCCGGCAACGGTTACAGCATATGATTGTTTTGACATAAATTAAAACCTCCTGATTTTTTCTTATCTTATTTTCGATACGTGATAACGGTAGTTTTCCCTGCTTTGGCATATTTATCCGAAATCAACTGGATATCCCTACACTCATCCGCATTTGTCATCAGCATCGGCGTATGCATCTTATAGCCCTTTGCTTTCATCAGCTTCATATCCACCTCACAGAGTAACTGTCCTGCACTAACTTTGTCACCTTCCTGGACTTTTGCCGTAAATCCTTTTCCTTCCAGCTCCACCGTATTGATACCAATATGAACAAGAAGTTCCAGGCCATCCTCTGTAGAAATACCAAAGGCATGCAGCGTATCCGCGATCATGGATATTTCTCCATCCACTGGGGCATATACCTTACCGTCTGTCACGATGACAGCCACACCCTCACCCAGGGCGCCTCCGGCAAATACCTCATCCGGTACATCGCTCACTGGAATCACCTCCCCGTTTGCCGCCGCTTTAATTTCATGCTGCTGCAAACTGGAATTACCGGATTCTATATTTTCTACCATATCTTTTTCTGTATCAGCATCCTGCTCTTTTTGCTCTTCTTCACCGTCTGCATTTAGAGCATAAGCCGATGGATTTGCCATAATGTTTTCAAATTTCTCCCGGACACTGGGCACGCTCATACCGACGATAACCTGCATTGCCTTTCCATTCTTAGAGATCCCATGGGAGCCAACACCCTTAAAATAAGCGTCGTCTTTTACCACCGTTTCATCCTTTACATTGATTCTCAGACGGGTTGCACAATTGGTGACGTCTACGATATTATCTGCGCCACCCAGACCTTCCATGATCATGGCAGCCAGCATGGTCTTTTTATCCATGTCCACATTTCCCGCCTGTCTTGCACGAAACTCAGCCTTAGAATAAAATTTCGTTTCGTCGCTTTCCTCCCGTCCCGGTGTCTTAAAATCAAACTTGAGAATCAGGAATCGGAATACGACAAAATAGATTCCTGTATATACCAATCCAATGACCAACAGCAGCAAATACTGCTTCCAGTGTGAACTCATTAATGGAATAAAATTCAGGGAACTCATCTCAATCAAGCCACCGGAAAACACTCCGACGATACCAAACAGATTCATCGTTGTAGAAAGACATGCCGCCAAAAATGCGTGGACAACAAACAGGACCGGCGCGATAAAGAGGAACGTAAACTCGATGGGCTCCGTCACACCACAGACAATCGCCGTCAGAGTGATGGGAATCAGCAGACCTCTGAGCTGCGTCTTCTTCTCCGGCTTTGCCGTAGCATAAAATGCCAGGGCGATCCCCGGGCATCCAAACAGCTTTGAGAAACCAGTCGCCGTAAATGACGCCTGGGGACACAAAGACTTCAGAGAAGCGGTCGAGGAAGCCAGCGCTGGCAACTGTGTTGCCCAGTAAGAATAGATGCCGCCGGGGCAGACAAGATTATCATAATAAAATGGGCTGTACATAAGATGGTGCAGACCGAAGGGAATGAGTAGACGCTCCAGAAAAATGAAAACCCATACGCCAAAAGAACCGCTGGTCATAACAAAATTCTGGAAGACCTGCATGCCATGCTGGATATTGGGCCAGATGATCACAGACAACAGAGCCACCGGAAGCATCACAAAAAATCCGATCATAAAAATGAAAGTGGAACCGTTAAAGGAACCAAGCCATTCCGGAAGATCCGTGTCAAAAAATTTATTATGCAGAAAGATCACAATGCCAGAGACCAGCAGCGCGCCAAACATACCCATATCCATCGTTTTGATATTGGCGATCATCGTCAGCCCGCTGGAACCGCCGATCTCTGCGGAAAAATCAACGCCAAACACACCGCCCCACTGGGAAAGTATCGTATTTACAAAATAGTGAAAGGTCAGATACAATACTAACGCTTCCATACAACACCGTGCCGCCTGTTTGTTTGCCAGTCCGATGGGCAGACCGACGACAAACAGCAGAGGCAACTGGTTAAACACACACCACGCTCCCTGAAGAATGACATTCCAGACCAGATACCACATGCTGGTGGGGGCTGCCAGCGGTCCCAGAACGGCCTCTGTCGTGCAAAGCGTACCAATACCAACCATAACACCGGCAAAGGAGAACAGCAGCACCGGAGTAAACATGGCACCGCCGAACTTTTGAATTTTTTGCATCATTGATGTAACACTTCCCTTCTATCGTTATTTGTCCGTGTTTTATGTTAGTTAATATTTGCAAAATACGGAATAAAAATACAGCCCCTATAGAAAAGTTATTATTTTTATTTTGATACATATAATAAGACACCAGTGTCCCACATTACTGCTAAACACTAGTGCCTTTTATAATCACTTATACTTCCAAAACGAATGCCATTCAGATTCAATTATACGCTATTTTGGCATACATAAGAACTTCATAAGATTTGCTGGATTTTCATCTTTTCACCTCTACCCGTACCGTATACCAAACATCTTAGAAGTGAGTCTCCATCCAAAGCCTGTTTATATAAACCAGTCTCAATATATAATTTTCTCATTTGTTCAATCATTGACAGCCAATTCTGTTTTACAGATAAACATAAATCGACTGATTTTGTAAGTTTGAACCCACCATTATCAGACGCATTTGCACGATAATAGTTCAGTGTCTGCCAGGTTCCAAATTTCCCACCAGTTCCCTGTCCAGTATCATCCGCATAACAGCACAATGCAAACATCTCAATTTCAGATGCACTTCTTACATTTACATCGTCCACATTAATATAATGCACTTCCTCCGAACCAGTTTTTTGAATTGTCACCTTGATAATTGGATTATTTGGTGAAGAACTCTCAGCATATTTTGCACTCATTCCATAACTAATATTACCAGTAGATGCATTTAAAAAACCGATACCTAAAACTTTTTCCTTCTTTGAATCAGTTTCTTTCGCCTGGAATGTTTTTTCCGGCAATATCGCTTTGTCTTTTTGAACACTTGTTTCATAGGAAATATTCACAAATCCTTTAATTAGCAAAAAATCATCTCCTCCGATTTTAAGTTATAGCAAAACAAATCTCCTTGAGCTCTTTAATTCATTCCAAGGATTATGTACATTAGTTGCCCTGGCACTGACATCTGCTGTTGTCCCTTTTAGAGAAGGAGAATAGTAAATACCTGTATGATAGTATCTTATATAACCATATACTATTCTGTCACTCCCTACCAATTCCTGAGTTTCATAAATATTTTCTTTGCATAAATCGCCATTCCAATAAGTAAAACGCCATTTACTAGTCCCTATTTCTCTTGTCACAACATGAATTTCATTGTTATTCATCGCAATCCGATAAATTAACTATATGAAACGCATATTTTCAATAATTACTGGAAATTTATAATCTATACAAATATTAGGTTTCCAGACGAAATACTTTGCATAATTTATTACCCCTGTAATACCCCACTGTTGTTTTACTGGATATGTTCCCGCCGGCAAGTTAAATAAATCAATGCCGCCAAATTGCTCATGAATCACACTGGAGTTAGACGCAGCCTTTACACGTTTATGAAATCCACCCCAAGTACCAGTACCTTCAGCATCCAGATAAAACTTATCTACCATAGAATTAGCTGGTATAGAGGAATCTGTTCTAAATCCATCATAAACCAACATTCCCTCGTTGGCTGGCAGATAATCATTTCCCATTCCAGCATTTCTATTTGGAAAGTGGAAGGTAAGTCCTGTTGGTCTCCAGCCTGTTGTCTTATATTTCCATGATGGTCCAAAATACAGTTTATAATTATAGGACGCATTATAGCCGCTAGCGGACTGGATTACTACATAATATGTACCTGCCTGATTAAAACTACACACGATCTGTTCGCTTGTAGGTCCCTCTTTCAAATCCGCTGCTGCCTGAAGGTCCGAATTTACAAGAAACATATCATAATCACATGTTTGAGGAATATTGGTAAGTACAAATGAATATAATGTTTTGTTTTCAACATCTTCTGATGTAACTTGAAATTTATACCAGTCAACATCTGTCTCATTGTGGATATTAGCACTTACCGCTGTTCCTTTCTGTCCGATAGTAGCCTTCTCCGGACCATTGTTTGGTTCAAACTTGTCACCAGTTTCAGCATCAGTAGCCATAACAACATTGTGAGCAGTTTCGGGAACTGTAAGATTAAAATCTGCCTCACTTAAGACACCCATATAGCCATCCATACTTTCCAATTCAACATCTGACGTTATGTTTATATTATTATCCTTAACAACCAGCTCTTCTGCCTTTGCACTTACTGGAATACTGGAGAACAATAACCCCATTGTAAGCGCTGCACAAAAAATTTTCTTCTTAGACTTCATAATTTACACTCTCCTTTGCTTTACTTTCTATAATCGCCCTGCACTTGCTTTTTTAAGCGGAGCAACCTACTTTAATTCCTCTGGCACTTCTGGTTCATATGCTCTTCCTGTACATTGACAATTTGCAAAAATAGTTGCAATGACTGCCATCATAGATAAAGCAATATCAACACTTTTATGCAATATACATTTCATGCTATTTTGCACCTCCTTAATTTATATTTCATAACTTAATTCGGCAAATTTCTCTCCTAACACAATACAATGTGCACGAATGCCCTCTTTCCGTGCACGAAATTTTTATCAAAAAATTGACTAACACTTCTTTATATGATATTATCAAACTGGATATTTTTGTATATATGTACATAATTTAAGGAGTATACTATGGCTACTATCTATCTTTGGGAGATATTTGTAAATATCATGGAAAATGTTATTACTGCTTTTTTGCTATATCATCGGGTAACGCTTCGAAATCCCAAATATAGCAGAATAATTTTCCCCTGTTTTGTCCTCTGTTCAAGTATATTAATTTCTTTTTGCAATTTATTACAATATAGTGCAACAATAACCCATATCTTTGTCTTTCTTTCCAGACTATTATTTCTGTACTGCTTTTTTCAGAACACATTTGGAGAGAAAATCTTTACTTGTTGTCTACCCAGTTTTATGAGTATGTTTGCTGATCAGATTACCTACACTGTTGCACTTTTTGTTACTGCAAACAATCTGAACTCATTCGACTTTTTAGGAGTTAACCGTATCCCATCAACTTTGTGTTATTTATTCATAGAATTTATTTTCTTATTAATTTTCAGATATATTTTAACTGATATTTCTTATCTGCCCAAAAAATTATATAGTTTTCTAGTATTCACTACTACGATTGTTTTATTTGTCTCTACCTCCTTTTTAAATATAATCATTGATATAGACACGGATTTGATACCTATGAATTACCGACTTCAGTTAAACGGAATCAGTATCTTGATCCTTCTTCTTTTTTTATCTATGATATATCTAATTCAGGTTATTAGTAAAACCTATCAGGAAAACATGAAATTTACTGACCAACTCCGAATAAATGAAAAAAATGCAGAACGATATCATTTACTCCTTCAGTCAGCAGATAACCTGCGGAAATGGAAACATGATTATAACAATCATCTAATCGCAATACAAGGTCTAATAAACGATAATGCCTATGACCAGCTAAAACAATATGTGATCCATCAACAGGAAATCCTACCACAAACATTCTCTACAATAAACACTGGTCATAATATAATTGATGCTATTCTAACTGATAAATATGCCATTTCACAACATGAAAAAATTCCTTTTACCTACTCCATTATTCTTCCAAAACCATTTCCCATTAGCGACGTAGATCTAACTGGTATTTTGGGTAACCTACTTGATAATGCAATTGACGCCTGTAAAGAATTACATGATCCTCAAAAAACTACTCCTTATATCCATCTATCGATAAGACCAAAACGAAATATGTTTCATATTTTGGTAGAAAACAGTTCTTCTGGAAATTATCTGTACAATAGCAAAGGACATCTAATAACAACTAAATCAAAAAAGGAAAACCACGGAAATGGCCTGGCACACGTTTCCCATATAGCAGAGAAACATAATGGATTCTGCAAAATAATTGCAAAGCCGGATTGTTTTACTGTTAATGTTTATATACCATTATTATAATAGGAGGCATTATGGAACTCAGTATAACGATTTTAGAAGATGAAGAAATTTATTCAAAACAACTAAAGCAATTACTCAAAAATTGGGGAAATGAGAATCACATTAATATATCAATACATCATTTCTTTTGCGGTGAGTCTTTTCTTGAAAATAACTATAACGAGGATGAACTCTTTTTCCTTGACATTAATTTAAAAACAATGAATGGAATGGATATTGCAAAACAATTAAGAAAAGACGGGTTTCAAGGTACAATTATTTTTTTAACGGCTTTTTCAGAATATGTTTTTGAAGGATACAATGTTCAGGCACTGAATTACTTAATAAAACCCATTGATTATGAAAAACTGAAAAAATGTTTAAAACCTGTTATAAAAAATATGGAAAACTCCTTCCATATTTACAAAAGCAAGACAACAATTATAAAAATTCCATATAACAAGATATTAGCCTTTACATCCTTTCGACATTATGTAGATATCATGACTCAGTTCCCAATATCACCACAAGATAATTGTTTAAAAGCATACCGTCAAAAAATTGCCCTAAAAACCCTGCTACAACAACTTCCAAGTGAATTTATCCGATGCCACCGAACAATTATTATCAATATAAACAAGGTCATTACGCTAACCAGTAAAGAGGTTATTCTTTCTGATGGCTCTGTTTATCCCGTTTCAGAAAGTTATCTAAAAAATATTCAGGATGCCTTCTCTGAACTATTAGATTAGAAAAGGAGAAAAACACTATGATTCATACTCTTGCTGTTAAAATTGTCGATTTTCTCATAAAATACGGAACAGCAAAAAAAAGCCGCACTGTATACATTTATGGTACAGAATGTTTTATAAGTGAATGTATTGGCAACATTCTCTTATTTACTATCGCATTCCCACTACACGAAGAATACAGGATGTTAATATGGCTCATCTCCTTTTTATCCATCCGCATCCATATAGGCGGTTACCATGCAGACAGTCACTGGATGTGCTTAATAATTAGCACTCTGATTGGCGCAAGCAGTATCCTATTTAACTGGATCTGGTCCATACTCGAAATATATTCACTGCTAATACTCATCTTATGTGATGCTTATATCCTTTTTACAAAAGCTGTCGTTCATCCAAAACACCCAATTTCACTCCAAAAGGCACACAGAGAGCGATGCTTCTTATTAATTAGCACAGTTATAGAAAACATCGCTATATTTGCATGTTTTCTTTTACATTATGATTGGTATGCACCTATCCTATCTGGAATATTCTGCGCTGTACTAATGGCATTAGCATTCAAAATTACCCCCTAATCCACAAAATGCACAATACGAAGTATGGATATCTGCGACAGAAAATCGTCCATTCTTTACTATAAAAATGGACGATTTTGTCAACAAGACTTATTTATTTCACCGCTTTCACACATAGCGGGTGGGTGAAAAATACATCCTTCTGATACGCCTTTACTTTTTTCGCGGGTACTTTAATGCTGACATTCTCTTTGACGCCATGCAGCAGACCAGTGACCGCATCTGCCAGCTTCTTACTCTTTACCACGACAGATTTCAATTTGTAAGTATGACAAAAAACATGTTCTCCCAGTTCTTTCACTCCCGTTCCCAGTGTGATAGATTCCACATTTTGAGCGAAAAAGAACGCATAATTTCCTATCTTCTCAACACTGTTACTGATGACAACTTTCCGTATTTTCAGGTTAGAAGCAAAGGCTTTATCTGCAACCTTAGTCACAGAATAAGAGACACCATTTACGGAAACAGTACCTGGCACATTCACCACCTTTTTGCTTTTTCCTTTGGCAAAACCGAGCAGCGTTGCCGTGGGACGACCGTTTTTGTCAATCGTTACCTTATAGTTGTACGACCCGCTAGTAAACTTCGTTCCAACTTTGGCGAGAGTGCGGTTCACCGTCTTACCGCATACCCTGCAACGGTACTGAATCTCACCTTCCTGCTTTTTCGTCGTCTTCTTAAGCACTTTACCCTTGTTCCATTCATGGGACTCCATATCTTCCACCTCACCGCATTCACACTGAATCCAGTGATATGTTTCATTCATCAGCCACGCATTTTCCTCATAGGAGTGCTCATGGGCCGGCACCATTTTGGGGATCTTCTGTGTCTGTGACACCCCGCACACCGTACAGGTACGTCTGGACAATCCTTCCTGTGCTGTCGTCGGCGCTGTTTCCTGCTTCCACTGTCCAAAGGTATGACTAAGGGATGCACTCAGGGCAGGGATCACCTCATCATAACTATGAGCACAGTCCTCATCCTCACAAGTGTATCTGCGAATCCCCGTTTCCGTACAGGTTGCAGGCTTCACTATCACAGCTTCATATTCATGCTCGTGGGGTTCCTCTGTCTCTTCTGGTTCCTCCGGCTCATCGGGACCTTCAAATGAAAATGGAACCCGTATGCGGTTTTCACAGATATCACAAAGGATCTCCTCAATCCCATCCTCTTCTTCGGTGGCCTCTTTAATCACCACACCTTCATTTTCTCCAAAATCATGTTCTTCGTAATCCTCCATCGCATCCTCTTCGTCAAGGTCACAACCCGGCGCTACACATACCTCCCAGTGTCCATCCTCATCAAACCGCCACTCCCATTGATGCTCGTGGGCAGGGGGAAGCTCAATCTCTACCGGCTCGCTGGCATAGTCTGTCTGATTTCCATTATTTACCTGTTCTGCCAAAAGATATATGTTTTCACTTTCTTCATCAAATTCTTCCGGAAGCATAAACGTAACAGTTCCCTCTTCTTCAAAAATATCCTCTGAAATCTTACCATAAAAGTTTACTTTCGTATCACTGTCTTTGGGATCACCGTCTGTAATCATGATCGAAATCTGGCTAGCGCTATTTCCTGAATAAGTATAAGGAACCGTAATCTCTTCCGAATCCCGCTCCACTTCACCTGCTTCTAAGGTATCTCCTTCCGACAGCGTCAGTTTCCATTCATTGATCTCCTCGGTTTCCACCGGCTCTACCTCAGCATTTTTCGCTGTATTCGCCGCTGTCATAAATAAAATACCGGTAGGATCCAGGTTAAATGCTGGCACCACTCCATTTTCCTCAAACACAAAATCACGGAATACCTGTCCCCCAGGAAGTACACAGCCAGCACCTGAGCTGGATTTTCCGTAAGCGCTCCGAAGCCACCAGGAACCCTTTAAGTCTCCTCCCGACGTCTCATAGGAATACCCGTATCCACCGTTTGCCAGATCAGAAACATCCAGAAGAAACATCATATCCCTGTCCAACGCTGTGCTCTTCAGTCCCGCGATTGATAATTCCCCAGCTTCCCTCGTTGTCCGCAGAATCCCATTTTTTTCCTGATCAGAAAAATTCTCATCCTTTAGAAAACCATCCTGTCCCTGCAGCCAGGTACGGATGTCGCTGACACTCCATTGATTGTCCGAAAAGTATCGGACTGGAGGCTGAACGTTATTGTCTATGCTGTCTTTAAAAGGCATCGTCTTTAAAATCTGATCTGACTGTAATAAGAAGCCCCCCGCCATAGAACTACTTCCGGTGTCTCCTGTCGTATCCAGCACCCGCCATTTAATCGGTCTGCCCTCATAATTTCCATAATAGACATAATCGCCACTCCACGCTTTCCCCTCCTGGGGAAGTGAAGGTGAAGCAATCTGTGTGGCCCCCAGACTCACTGTCCGGTCATGTTCCGATGCTTTCACCTGGTCTCCGATCACCCAATGAAATAACAATGCCATACTGACTGCTGCAAACAAAACCATCACCGTCGTATTTTTTGTCCTTACAATTTTTTCCCTGATCTCTTTCATAGATACCATACCTCGTTTTGTTATTTTTGTATTTCTGTATCTCCCCCCAAGTTTCCATCACATGCCAATATTATATAACAAAGTCTTGTGGATTGAAAGACTATTTTTATAATAAATTTAGCCATTCCATTCTGTCTGGGTCCTATACATCTGGGCATAGCGCCCGTTTCGTTCCATCAGCTCTTCATGATTTCCCTGCTCGGCTATTTTCCCATTTTCCAGCAGAATGATCAGATCAGAATCCCGGATCGTCGAAAGACGATGGGCAATAATAACGGAGGTACGATCCGCACAGAGTTTGAGCATGGCGCGCCGTATTTTTTGCTCCGTCACAGTATCTACCGAACTTGTGGCTTCATCCAGAATCAGAATTGGAGCATTTGCAAGCACTGCCCTGGCTATGGTTAAAAGCTGCCTCTCCCCCTGGGACAGCTCCATGCCTCCATGTTCTAAAACCGTATCATACCCTTTCGGCAGCCGCTGGATAAAACTGTCCGCCCCTGCGATCCGCGCCGCCTCCTGCACCTGTTCCAAAGAGGCTTCCCGATGTCCATAGCAGATATTATCCCGGACCGTGGCGGCAAACAGAGACGTGTCCTGAAGCACCACACCAAATGCCCGCCTCAGATCCTCCATCCGGTAATCCCGCAAGTCATGCCCATCTAACAGAATGCTGCCCGAAGAAACATCATAAAATCTTGTCAAAAGATTGATGATCGTAGTTTTGCCGGAACCGGTGGCTCCCACGATAGCAGTCTGTGTTCCCACAGGAATTTTCATAGAAAGATCCTTCAGTACAGGCTGCTCTGGCAGATAGCCAAACTCCACATGCCGAAATTCAATGTCGCCGCGGGGATTTTCTAAGCCTACAGTTTTTTCCCGGTTCGGGGGTTCCGGTTGTTCATCCAGTATCTCAAACACCCGCTCTGCCCCGGCGACAGCCGTCTGAAAGTTATTGTAAATATTGGCTATTTCTACAAAAGGACGGGTAAACTGGCGCACGTAGAGCAAAAAACTTGTGACTAGCCCGATATCGGTAATCCTGCCATTTACAAACAAAGCCCCACATAAAACCGACATCACCACATATAGGAGATTATTGATCACATTCATTAGCGGCATGAGATAACCTGAACAGATCAGCGCTCGGATCGATACTTTGCAAAGTTCACGGTTCTTTTCTGCAAACTCCCGCTCCATAGCCTCTTCCCGGCAGAATGCCTTCACCACAGAAAGTCCCGAAATGCTCTCTTCCACTTGCCCGTTCAGTGAGCCAAGACTTTTCTGCTGTTCGGAAAAAAGAACTTTGGTCCGCTTCGTTATGGTTTTGGTAAGGAGAAATATCAGTCCTACACCACACAGCGATACCATCGTCAAAACTGGGCTTAAACATAACATCATAACAAAAATCCCTACAACGGTAAACCCATATGTCAGAAGCAGGGACAGAGAATTGGATATCGTTGTACTGATATTGTCGACATCATTTGTCAGGCGGCTCATCAGTTCACCGTGCCGGTGCTGATCAAAAAAGGACAGCGGAAGTGTCTTGATCCAGCCAAACAAGGTTCTCCGTATATGATGTATCACGCGCTGCCCGATGGATGCCATAAAATATGCCTGCAAAAATTTAACCAGCCAATCACCAAGATACAGTCCCATCAGCAAAACCAGAACCCATAGGACTGTATCGCCGCTACTGACCGCGGTCACTGCCCTTCCCGTCACAAAGGGCGAAAGAATGGACGCGCCAGAAGCAAAAGCGGACAACACAAGAATCCACCCAAGCCCTTTTCTCTGCCCCTTTGTCAGTTTCCAGAGCCGAAGCAGCGTCCCTTTCATATTCTTTGGTTTCACTACCACTCCGCCACGACCGGGGCGAGATATTCCGCTTGGATTGACCGGAGGCACCCCTCCACTTTTTTCAGCCATGAGACCCACCTCCGATCTGGGATTGATAAATTTCCTGATACATAGAGCAGGAGTTCATCAATTCTTCATGGGTTCCCCACCCCGCCATGCACCCATTATCCAGGCACAGAATACGGTCTGTGCGCATAACCGTGGAAATCCGTTGACTGACCAGCAACACTGTCATGCTTCCTGCCATCTCCCGAAGTCTTTTTAGTACATCAGACTCTGTCCGGGCATCCAGTGCACTGGTACAGTCGTCCAGAATCAGGATGCGTGGTCTCCGAACCAGCGCCCGCGCTAGGGAAAGCCTCTGCTTCTGACCGCCAGAAAGGTTCACCCCGCCCTGGCCGAGCAGTGTATCATATCCCTGTCCACTCTGCTGGATAAAGGTATGGGCACAGGCTGCTTCTGCCGCTGCCCGCAACTCATCTTCCCCGGCTTCGTCACGTCCCCAGCGCAGATTATCCCGGATCGTCCCGGAAAAAAGCAGCGCCTTCTGGGGCACGACGGACACCGCTTCCCTCAGCCACTTTGGTTCGATTTGTGTCACATCGCAACCATCCACCCATATTTTTCCAGAAACAGCATCGTAAAACCGGGACACTAGATTGACAAGAGTCGTTTTACCAGAACCAGTAGAACCAATGATCCCAATTGTCTCACCGGCGTGAATATGTATATCAATGTCATGAAGGGATTCCTTCCCCGCCCCCGCGTAGGCGAAGGATACATGATCAAAATGGATATCACCTGTGATATTCGGCATAAGAGGTTTCTCCGGCATCTTCTGCGCCGGCCTTTCCTCCAGCACCTCTTGTATCCTTGCCGAAGAGGCTGTTGCCCTGACTGCCGTATTCAGCGTATTGGAAATCATCGTTACAGAAAACAACACCTGTGTCATATAATTAACAGAAGCCATGAGTCTACCGATCTCTCTGCTCTGTTCGTTCCCAGAGATCCATAACAAAAGAACAATACCAAAATTCACCGTCAGATTGATAAACGGCGAAAACACCGCCATCGTCCGAAGTGCAGCGGTATTGGCTCGAGCCAGCTCCAGTGAGACTTCCTCAAATTTCTCCGTCTCCTCTTCCTCCGCATGGAATGCCTTTACGACACGGACAGAGGAAAGAAATTCCCTTGCTACCCCATTTAAACGGTCTAATCTTTTCTGCACTGTCCCAAACCGGGGATAACCAATCCGCATATTTCCCCAGACCAGAACGGAGGCGATCAGAAGTATCCCCGCCATAACCGGTGCCTGCGCCGGCGTCTGTATCATAATCAGAATAATGGCGCCAATACCGATGATCGGCGCCTTTACCATAATCCGCATGATGCCGTTGATAAACTCCTGAATCTGCGCCACGTCATTGGTAATACGGGTAATAATGGAAGCAGGGCGCAGACGGTCTATATTTTCCATGGAAAGCTGCTGCACATGGTGATACATATCATGCCGCAGTTCCCTTCCAATGGTCTGGGAGACAAAGCTGGCAAAACGGTTTCGTATGACAGCGCAGACAGCCCCTGCCAGGGCAATCCCCAGCATGGCTGCCCCCAATCGAAGAATTTGATTTATGTCAGCATTTTTTATCCCCTGATCCACAATAATAGACATAAATGTGGGCTGCAAAAGATCAGCCACCGCTTCCATCATTAAAAACAAGGTAGAAAGTAGAAAAATACCAAGATGCTTTCTGATATAACGTAAGATCAGTTTCATTTTTTGCTCCTTATAGTTTGTTGCGCCCGTCAGTATTTCTATTCTTTCGCATATTTTTTAAAGTAAGGACTTAAATTTATGAACAGTTCTTTTAGCTGCTCTGGTTCTTTATCCTCTTTCATAAAATATTCCAACAGCTCTTCCTGCCTTGCCTGTCCTAAAGTCAGACGGTAAAGCGACAATATCTTCATCAATCTCTCATAGGCAACCTTATCTCTGCTAAAAGGGTACATAGGCACAATTCGTTCAATATGTATCATATCCTCCCCCTCCTGTAATCCCCAATAAGGAACCAGATCAGAGCTTTCTCTGGTTTTTTCCTGTCTTGCAGCTTCTTCAAACAATTCTTTCCACACATTACGCTTGTATTGAATGGTTCCATACCGTTTCGCCACATTTTGCCGGATCGCAAGGCACTCAAACCGGTTAATCCTCCCCTCTCTCTGCTCCAGATCGATCGGATTAGCTGGAAGATTCCAGTGCACAATCCTTCTGCAGTAATTATGGAAATCCAGCCCTTCTTGTCCAATAGATGTAGATGTCAGCACAAAGGGTCTAAAAGGTGAATTAAAAGCATTCCTTACCACCTTCTTTCGGTTTGTGTCTTTTTCTGTACCAACACCTTTCGTGAAAGCCACCGCAAAATGGGTGCGAATACGTGGAGCCTTCGGCTGTTTTCCTTTTCTCATGTTACAGAAATTCTGGTACGTATCAAATTCATATCGTGTAGTACGCATATTCATAGTTTCCACAATATCTCCATGGAGCTTCATAACTGTACTATCTTCGTCATAGCCATTTACCAAAAGGTGTGCATATTCATCCAGCACAGCCTGAAGATTCCCCTGCTTGCAATAAGTCAGTACATTTCTCCAATGCGCATCATCCGACTTTTTCCCACAGGCAATCTCTACAACAGCAATAGACTCTGGCTTATTCATCAGATTGATAAATACTTTCCCCAGCTGGCCAGGCAGATAGCCTGGGTAATCTTCTTTCCTGCCATATAAGCCATAAGTTCGGTTTGCACAGACCGCCGGTGAAGCAATCGCCATATCCGTCAACACATCATATAATGCTTTAGGCTTTCTTCCCAGCGGAATTTTATCAAGATCCCCATTTCTAAGATCATAATACATCTGGCGCAAATGCCGTAAATGCTTTAAAAAGGCACTATTCTCGCCTTTTCTGTTCTCATCCTGTTCATTCCAGGCCAGATCCGCATCCTCATCAAACCAACCCATCACATACTCTGGCGGATCAAGAAACAATGACGCCATGTAATACCATCTCTGATCTTCTGCTCCAGTTTTCCGCGACTTTACCTTATCCAGTCTTTCTGCAATCTTTCCCCTGATCTCTTTTTCAATCTCACTTAGGGACAAACCGCGGTTCATGCAATCAATGGGATCATAAACATCTGTCAAATACTTAGACGGATACAGCAGGCAGAATAAGTTCATACCGCTTAACCGGCGATCAGACACTGCAAACCGCATTCTTGGACCCGGATAGGGTTTTCTCTCTGAATTGAAATAGTCCATAGGGATATCTTTATTTGCCTTAATGATTCTGCCAACGGTTTTTCTCTCTGCTTCGTAGGAAAGCAGGCTGGACACCATTCTGGGAACCATCTCCCAGGAAGAGAATATAAGTGTCTTACTGAAATTCTCCACTCCCTTGTAAACACCACTTGAGGGATAATATGGCCTGCAGGGAGGAACCCACAAAAGCAGTTCTGCTTTCTGCTTAAAGATATGTTCTTTTACTCTCTCCAATCGTGCATTGCCACACTTGACGGGCTTATATTGCCTAACATCTCTCTGGTTTAACCACAAACTATCTTTCTTTATCCATCTCAAATCCTCTGGATATTCTGAAAAATATTTCTCTACATCTTTTTTCAGTTTGTAATCCTTCATAAAAGACATAATATATGGACAGGATTTTATATAATCCATTGGCACATGGTAAGAAACGCCTATTTTCTCCAAGACCTCACTTGCTTCCATGTAAGACCGGATATCTACAGCCTCTACCTCCAGCTCTCTGCCACGGTCCACAAGCCTGGTCAGATCTGTACTGTCTTTGGCAGATATCCTCTCTGTCCTGCACACTAAACCATACAAAGCATCTTCAGCCGCTTTCTTTGCCTGAATAATAGAAGTATCTCCACTAGTAAATCCCTTCAGCAAAACAGAATAATTGTTCCAAACCGTCTTGAATTTATCCTGCTCTTCTTCCGTTATATTCAAGAACTTCATAACATCCAAAAACTCAGAAAAATGCTCATCAACCAAGGACTCATCTATTTCTTCCAAGGTAGAATACATCTTATACGGGGTAGCTGATAATAATAGCATACGGGCATTTTCTGAATGGAAAAACTTATGGGCAAGCATCCCCATCTCCGTATCCATATCTTTCTCCGACCGGATTAGATACTTAAATCTCTGGAATTCATCCATAATAACCAGATCCGGTTCCAGTTTATCAAGGCTAATCCCGGCAAATAAGTATCGGAGCTTACCGATAATACCATGTAACTTGACATCCTTGTGTTTCCTACTTCTCAATTCTTTGCATTTTTCTATTACCTGCTCCAGCAAAATGTTTCCATCTTTATCTGCCCTTGCCAGCCCCTCTGACACCTTATTTGTCATATATGACAGATAAGCTCCCTGGGTTAATCTGTCACATTCCGCTACTATTTTCTCACCATATTCTTTCGCCCACCAGTGCCAGCCACTTTCTGCACCTGCTATCATAAGAGTCTCTAAAGCACTACGATACGGCTTTAGCTCTGGTATTCTTATGAGGATCTGATACATGATCGCCCGCTCTTCCTGGATACCAGCACCATGTGTCATGCGAAATGATGTATCCGGCGTGAGTGGTATTAACTGGATAAACTGCTCACTATCCTCTGCTTCTGCTTCCTGCATAAATAGATTCAAATGCTGGATAGACAATCTGGAACTGCCGGCTTCATGCCGTTTCACATTCCCGCTGATACATAATTTTGCCAGATTCTGATCTGCGATCGCTGCATTGGAACAAATATAAATCACCTTTATGACCTGCTTACCCTGCTTCTTGGCAATCTGTGCATACTTTGCAATGGTGCCTCTGGCAATCAAAGTCTTACCAAGCCCAACCTCGTCCGATACAAGCACTCTTCGCTGTCCATTTTCATACAAAGCGGCAATCCGCTCAACCGTCTCTCTCTGAAAATCTTTTAAACCTGACATTACCTGATATTCAATTTTGTCGAGTCCAAAGTTACTCTCCATAATTATTTCATCACTTTCTTAAATGTCTCGTATAGTTTTTCAAATCCCTCCGGAATTACATTGTCTTCCGAGACCGCTTCCACTAACCGCTCTATTTCCTTAAATCTCTCAGGTGAATTTACTGCTGTCCGCAGCATTTTTTCATATAAAGCCGGAACAAAATCTGAACTATGTCGTTTCCCTGTTTCATTTGTTTTATCAAATATACCCACAGCTTCCGAGGCACCTATAACAGAATTTTCTCCCAATAAAAATGCTATGTAGCGATAAAAATTTTGTGGATTGCCTCCAATGATCGTGGAAATGATCTTCTGCTCCCTTTCCTCCGGCAGCCCGCTTACAGGAATTTTTATTACTCTTTGCTCGGGAATCTTGTCATCTTCTGATACGGATAGCACATAAAAGGCTGATAATTCTGTAAGTGTCATTTTCTCAAAAATAACACACTCCGACATTTCTTGTACTTTATCGCACAATAGCGGCTTGAGTGTCACCCTGTATTGCTCTTCCATTTGATAAGCAGGAAAATATACTGTTAATCTGTAAAAATCCTCCACCAACTCTGCTTCCGCCATCGATTCTAATCTATTGACCGCCTTTATGATACCACCTAAAGTACTTTTCCCTTCCTTCTCTTCCCCGGTGGCCATGTCAACCCCCGCCTTCTCAAAAGGGTTGTTTGCATCATCCTCTGGTCCATCAAAGAGAGACTCCAGTAGTTTTTGCAGATTCAAATATCGGTTCCTGGACTTCAGGCGCAGCATCAACTCAACATTTCCATATACTGCATTATGAGAAGCATTCAGGGAACCCAGGTATAGATCGGTATCGTTATATTTGCGTATCATGTATATTTTGGCATGAATATCCTGCTTTCGATAGTCTGTCCCTTCCTCAGAAATCGCCTGTTCTCCATCAACCACTGCATCTTTCAAAATATAGATATCAAAACGGTCACAATCTTCCGGTTTCAGTCTGCCCAAAGACATCTTTCTGGTTACCAATACACAATCAGCTTTCCCGGTCCATTTGCTTCTCTCATTAAACTGCCTGATAATGTCATTACTAAGAAATGGAGAGATAATAAAAAGCTCGTGGAAAAACTTTTCATCTGTATCATCGTTCCCTTTGATCAACGGTGTATCAATTACAGAATGAACTCCACCTCCAGGCTTTGGTATGCCGTTGGGGATAAATTCATAATCATAGAATTCCTTCATACCTGTATTAAATTCAACATGCTGCAGATCCTTTATCAAAGTGCGAATCTTCTTATATTTACTGTCCCCTTTTTCGCTCTTAGGTATTTGTTTTGCCAAATATCGCAAGAAATCAGAAAGAGGTTCATTCTTTTCCGTCTCTTTGCCATCATACCCATCCATATAAAATGAAACATCCCAGCTCCTATCAAATGTAAGGTTGCGGCTCAACACCACAAAACGATAGCAAAATTTCTTTCTCTCTTCATCCTCTACATATCGGATCAACCAAAACTTTGGATGAAAGGATGGATAGCCCACGGTGCCCTTTTTAGCTTTGACCGCCACCTGAAAGACCATATTTTCAAGGAGTATATAAAGAGGCGTCACATTTCCCGGCAGGTGTATCTGACCAGCTTCGCAAAATAATGCCACCTTATCTCCTGTACTTCTCAATGCCTCTAACAGGCAAATGGGGTTGTTTATCAATCTACTATCCGTATCCTCTGCCAGGCCTAGTGCAATACAGGCTCCTATAAGTGCATCCAGATCAAGAGAATATGTAGTCCCCACCGCAAGATCAAGAATATATCCAGGAGGTGGTGCAAGCATAGATCCATAGTCTATTCTATTTTGATTTGGATTAAGCACGGTCTTCCTCCTCTCCCGCAAATATGTCACTCATTAAAAGCCTGGCATTACTGAACCGGTATTCTAATCTTTTTCCTCCATACCATGCAGTAGTATCAAAACTGCCAGGATGCGCCGTTCTCGCCCGACCAGCCCCCTTGAGCCTTATCTCTCTCTGCGTAATAAGATATTTTAGCTTTTTAATATCCTTCTCTGCCATGGCTTTTTTACAATTTTTAAGGAATACGCACATCTCAGTATTCCGCCTTGTCCCTGTCCGCTCTATGATCCCATCCAGGTCTAAACCTGCCACCTTCACAAAAAATGGCCTGTACTCCTCAAACCATTCATTGGCTTCTTCGTTCTCTCCATCCGATAGCACAATGTTATATAGGATCCGAAGCACAAAATTAAACTCCGAAAACTCCTTTGCAAGCCAATAGTCCTCCTGCATCTGAGCAGGATACCTTTCTATAATTTCCCCTAATTCATGAAAATCTGATAAGCCTATAATCTCTTCCATCTCATTTTCCAGAGAATAGGCAAACATACTGTCCCGTTTACACCGGATGATCTGACTTTTTAAAAAAGCGGCCTCTTCGAGTGTTAATTCCATAGTCAGCATGTCCATCCAATCCTCAGAATAAGTAGGCACATTCCAGTAATGACAAGAGCGCAGATCCCCCGCCCCCTTATCATCTGTTTCATACTCTTGGGCATTGTCATTTCTGTTTCCAAGTCTTTTGAGGCTGTTTTTTTGTCCTTTTTCAAAACACACTTTTTTCGCATATTCTGACAGAGAAAGATTCCTGCTTCTGAAAATTTCAAAGGAACGCAATCCCGCCCAATAGATATCAGCCGGGGTTCGTTTCACCCATCTTCCTCCGGCCAATGACCTGCTGCCAATAATCCCCGTATCATTCGGATTGTTATTCCTGAATATTTCCCCACACCTGCGCTCAATTTCATCAAAGGCCTTAAGAAACTGACTGGAATCGGTGATCTTACCTCGCTCTAAGTCCCGTAGGGCATAAGGAACAATGAAAAAATATTTTGCCCTTGTCTGAATTGTCGATGTTCCCGGAAAAAACAAATTAGCAAAACCATCACGAATAGGTGCTATCCCCAGCTCGTCCAACGTCCCATCCTCTGATAGCAGTTCTAACACCGTAAGAACCTTATTCCTCTCTGACTTTGAAAAGTCTATCCATCCAAGTGGCATATACAACACTCCAATTTATCTTCAAAAAATTTCAAAATACATTTTTATTATACGTTGTATCGATTTTCCTTGCAAGAGAGATTTTCTATTATTTCCCATTACTTTTCTTCCACCGTATTTCCATATAGAAGATCAGCATAAACGAATATTGTATCCGGAGATATGTAAAAACAAACAGAGCCGATGAATTGTGATTCCATATCTCACAAGTTCATCGGCTCTCTGATATTTTTAATACAAGTTTTGATCATCCATTTGATTTTCCCTCTGCAAATCATATCCTCTTATCAGTGATTATATGCTTTCAGATCCCTTTAAGTAACTCCTGCAGCAATTTCATTTCATTTTGTGTTATTGTTACTCCTTTACCGTATTTTGTATGGTCTTGTATCCATGATCTTATATCATATACAGGCTCTCTATCATCCCAGCTTATAAAATTCAGTTCTTTTGTCCATCCGTTATTTTCAGCAGATATGTTACCGATATGTTCATAAATCTTATAATTTTTTGCCATGAGATTTCTCCTATAAAACAAAAATTATGGTTTATAATCTTTCCATTGACCATCCTGATATATTTCAAATTTACCCCATTGGGGCGTATTTGTGCTTCTTCCCTTTACCCGTATGGGAAGTAAAGCATCATGTTGGCAGTAAGGCATTGGATCATCGATCAAAATCCATCCCCGCTCATCTATCTCATTTTGCCAATCTTTCAAAGCAGATTCTTCGTCCGGATACCAATTATCAAAAGATGAAATAACAGCATCGAATGACGTGTATAAGTATACATATACTTCCTTTTCTGTTTTATGTAATACGATTTTGTAAATTGTATCTTTTTCATTACATTTATATGTATTTTTTAGATATCCAAGCATTCTCATAGGATCACCCTAAGTTCTGATCTGTGACTGCAGGTAACACTTAAATTATACTATTTATCACTTCCCAGCACAACAAAAATATTCTAATATCCAGCTTTTCTACTTTTCTTCCCTCAATAATATGATCTCAAGCAAAAATCATGACCACCGGCTTCCGGCTTAGCCGGTGGTTTGTTCTGTGGCTATAAGCCGCTGTTCCCTGCCTGCGTCTAAAGACGCTTGAATCAATCCTCCAACCGCACTGCATTTACTGGCTGAGCCCCCCCCTGGGCTCTTTTTTACTTCTTATCGCCCCAGGTTACCTGCTCACCCGTAAATGGGTCAACGTACTTTTTCAGCGTCATTTGGTCGTACTCCAGGTCCTCTTGTATCTGATTCCTGATATATTCTTGTATTTTCTTTGCATTCTTTCCTACCGTATCTACGTAATATCCTCGACACCAAAAATGCCTGTTCCCACACTTACTATTTCAGATTCGCATGTCTCTCAAATATCATTAATGAGCTTTTTCCTTTCAAGTAACCGACGATCCTCATGGTCTGTATCCATTATACTACTCAAACCTACTATTTCCAACCGATTATTGATCATTTTCATTTAATCCGTATTTCACGATTATATCCGTCATAAAGTTCATAAAACTATTGTATTTTGCTTTTTCATCTACCTTTTCATCCTCTGTCTTTTCAGTCCTGAAGAAATTCACCTTATTCATATCAATGTTTGTAGCTGTCATTGTCATACTTATAAAAATCATCCTTCCTTTGTTTAAATTTTTGCATAAAAAAGGACTACAGCGTTATACCGTAATCCTAATTTTTGTATTTATTATTTTTTCAGTTTTTACCATTCACTGCCACAATTATTACAGTGCCATTGTTTACGTACTTTCCGTGAAAATATTCCCCACATAGCAACACTACATGCTTTTGATAGTCCCGATATTTTTTTAATATCTGTATTTTGACAAGTTGGGCATCTTGGAATATTTGGTGTATTATTTTCTATCGGCTCATAATCATGCGTATAATCAATTACTTTTGCTTGTTTTTCTCTTTCTAACTGTAGCAAATATGAGCCTATTCCATCAAAACCACAATCCGGACATACTCGTGATGTCTCTGATATAAGAGAGGAACAATTTGGACATTTTATTTTTTTTGTATAACTATTTGATTCTGTTGTAAATTTAACTCCCAATTTTTTTATTTCTGGCTTATTTATTTCAACTTTTTCTTTATGTCTTTTAAGTATTCCATCTACATATAGATTGTACTCAACTGGCAATGAATCCAGCTTTTCTATTAGCGGTGCAATAATATGTTCTGGTTTTCCCTTAACCAAATAACAAGGTGCATTTACTACTAACGCTAATGCTTCTGCATCCTTCATTCTTAATATTCTTTTTAAAGCTACTGCTACCTGCACTTTTTTGCTACCATAGTCCAATAATTCCAAGCTATAACCCTTTTCGCCTGCCAAATATAAATGTAATTCTTCTGATTTTTCTTTTATTTCGGTTTCCGAACTTTCATTCGATAAACTTAACGGGAAACCGCAATGAATACATGCCGGAGCTTTATCTGATATTTTCCCACCACATTCAGGGCATTTAATAAGAGCCATAATCTTCTCTCCATTCATAAGTTTTATTTGATTATACCTCTTTTCTATCCCATTTACTACTATTTTTTACAAACTCAAAATTTTGTCAATGTAAAAAAATTGGTATAGCTAGGGGCGGCTTGGATGCTACTACTTTATTTCCCATTACTTTTGGTTCTACTTTCACCGCCGAGTATAGAAAATCCAGTGTAGTTTTGTGGGAAAGGGGTAATACCGTTGAGACGGTTGTAATGCTTTCGCGTAAAAAGTAGAGCGTGTGATTAATGCAAAAGTGAAGATGGGAGAGGGTGGGGAAGGTGCCGTTTGATAATATGTCTAAGAGAGCCGAAGCGTACAAGCGCTTGTAAGCGATGCTTATTTTGCAAAAGAGATTGAAAAGCGGATTGGGGTGCAGACAGATACAAGTGTTGTAGACAAAGAACTTGCCAATTATGAAAACAAGCTGAAAGAGGTGGATTTGAATAAAGCACGTCTGGAAAATGAGACAATGAGTCGGGGGTGCGGACATTTTCCTGGACTGGTTAAGCCACCAATCCAAGGCTCTGTCT
>CANRYS010000017.1 GCA_947644305.1 uncultured Roseburia sp. | reverse complement strand
AATTAAAGGAGGAAAATGTTATATTTCAATCCACGCCCCCCATGCGGGGAGCGACATGTATACCGAGGTATTCAGTCGTGTCTTCCGAGATTTCAATCCACGCCCCCCATGCGGGGAGCGACGGAATAAGCATACATAAAATCACAGCTATGATTATTTCAATCCACGCCCCCCATGCGGGGAGCGACAAAACCGATCCAACCGGAAGAACGATCCGTCCCATTATTTCAATCCACGCCCCCCATGCGGGGAGCGACTGGAAGAATTAGAAAAAGCAATACGCTGGCTAAAAATTTCAATCCACGCCCCCCATGCGGGGAGCGACATTGATAAGTCAAAAGATAAATATAAAGAAAAAGATATTTCAATCCACGCCCCCCATGCGGGGAGCGACGAGATTTTTGGGGTTTGTATGTTAGACAAATTTTTATTTCAATCCACGCCCCCCATGCGGGGAGCGACCATAGCGTTCTGTTATCTCCCTTAAAAATTCCAGAAATCATTTCAATCCACGCCCCCCATGCGGGGAGCGACCATTAATGCGCCTAATGTCATAGACGTAGGTACCCGAATTTCAATCCACGCCCCCCATGCGGGGAGCGACAATAATATGATTGTTTTATACTCTGGCACACCAGATTTCAATCCACGCCCCCCATGCGGGGAGCGACGAAGCAGAGTAATCACACCCAACATTAGAGGATGCAATTTCAATCCACGCCCCCCATGCGGGGAGCGACAATTGCACAATCAATCGCCAATCGCCTTTATCCAACATTTCAATCCACGCCCCCCATGCGGGGAGCGACTTATGTATACCGAGGTATTCCGTCGTATCTTCCGACATTTCAATCCACGCCCCCCATGCGGGGAGCGACTGGGTTAAATTCAAGAAATCCAATCCAACCAGAAATTTCAATCCACGCCCCCCATGCGGGGAGCGACCCATTAGCCTCAATGGTATAGGGAGAATAAGTCAAAATTTCAATCCACGCCCCCCATGCGGGGAGCGACCAGCCTCTGTCGCCCCAGAAACACCAGTAGCAATAATTTCAATCCACGCCCCCCATGCGGGGAGCGACACAAAGAGAGCATTGGGAGGAAAATATTTTGGATATTATTTCAATCCACGCCCCCCATGCGGGGAGCGACACTTTGTTGACACGTTTTTCGTTTAGTAATTGATATTTCAATCCACGCCCCCCATGCGGGGAGCGACCGCATTCATCGCCTGTTCTTCTTCGGTCATCTTGATTTCAATCCACGCCCCCCATGCGGGGAGCGACTTCTTTTCAGGTAATTTTTCTGGAATTGACAAAATTTCAATCCACGCCCCCCATGCGGGGAGCGACAGCAAAAATCACATATTCCTAAACAAATATGGACTCTTATTTGTGCAATATTACCAAAAAGTCAGGTTATCTTAACCCCTTTATGGCACATGCACACCAATTTCACTAAATTATATGGTGCGAACCTCCTGGGAAAATCATGTTCACTTAGTACTCGCACCATTTTTATAATGTTGAAGATTGCTTCGTTGTTTCACAACTCCTGCATCTCCGCTTCGCCTCGTTCGGTTCTAATGGAGCGCTCAGCACTCTTCCAACATTTGGAATATACTGATTGACTACCCACACCGTTACTTTCTCATGTTTAATGGATCTGGGCTTCAAATGTCTAATTACATTTTTGTATATGTTTTGCACATTCCAAGTTTCCTTAGCTGCTTACCAATAAGTCCGATAAAATTCTATCATAAATGTACTTAACATAAGCACTCACATCATATGATCCATGTTCCCTCTGCTTCATAGGAAGTTTTCGCACCGAAATGTTCAACTTTTCTTTGGTATTTATTACCCAGATTATAAAACCGCAAACTATCTGCCTTGGGATCAATTATAGATAACAGCTTGTCCTTCACTATTAAGAGTTGGGAAGAGTCCAAGACACATTCAAACACTGAATTCTGCACCCGCTGTCCATAATTGACACATTCCTTTGCAACTTTTCTAAGTCGTTTACGTCCTGCGGCATCCTGTGTAGAAACATCATAAGTAATCAGTATTAATATAAAAATCACCTACTTCCATAAAAATGGCGGATATTCATCCAGGTCACCCCGGATCGTTCGCGCCAACAAGAGCGCTTGTATATAAGGAACCAGTCCCCACTCCATCTTTTCCTTCAGAAAAGGATGAGTAATCGTCTCCTTTTTGCGGTTCTGCCACGCATTGAAAAAGACTTTTCTTCCCTCTTCATTCAGAAGAACTGCGTGATCCTGCTGAGTCTCAAAATGAGATGCCCGAAGCGCTTTTGTATTGATTAATGTCAGAATAAACCGGTCGGCCATGATCGGGCGCAGTTCCTCCATCAGATCAAGTGCCAGCGAAGTTCTTCCTGGTCTGTCGCCATGCATGAATCCCACATAGGGATCAAGACCAACACTGTACAGAGAATTTGCGCACTCGCCCGCCAAAATTGTATAAGCAAAGGATAACACTGCATTTACATTGTCAAGAGGTGGTCTTCGATTTCTCGTTGTAAATGTAAAATCCTCTTTTTGATTTAAAATCAGATCATTAAAAATGGAGAAATATTGTTCTGCCGCCTTTCCCTCGATCCCGCGCAGCTCATCCAGCGCGGAAACCTTTTCAATTTTTTGCAGGGTATCATACAGCACACCTGAGATCTGGCGCAGTTTGTCTTCGTCCACACGATAGGCATGATCCCGCAGAGTCCGCTCCACACTCCATCTGCTATTAAAGACTTTTCCTAATATCATATTCTTGGCATAGGACACACCTTTTTCGTGGTCGTCCGAAATACGATACTGTTCTTTTCTCAAAAGTACATTGCCATATTCTTTTCCCACCGTCCTGGCAAGAAACCTGCCTCTGGGAGAAAAGAAACTCATTCCGATCTTTCTCTCCGCACATGCACCCATAAGCGCCGGCGTTGCCCCTTTATACGTGAAACATACTACATTCTCCAGCGTATGAAGTGGAAACCTGGCAAGAATCTTTTCACCGTCCTGTATCACAATATTTTCCCCGTCTAATGTCAGATAGCAGCTTTCCGTCATCACATATAACGTATTTAATAATTTTCGCATCTTGCTCTCCTGTATTTAGTTCTTTGACATGGATTTAACCCCTGTTTCGTCCTGCGCCAATCAGACGCCATCTCAAAAGTTAATCACCCGTGTGAATGTTCTGTTTGATATACTGTCCGACATTCATATTCTTTTGCAATTTGGGCAGACATAGATTCGCCAGAGAGCACGATTTACACTGCTTTGAAGTCTTTACATTGGGGGTATGTCCCCTCTGGAACATTTCGTGCATCTTTCTCGCAGTTTCCTTCGTCGCATTTCGCAGATCTTCCGTAAATTCCACCCGGCTTCTCCTGCGATTCTCACCATAATACAAAGATCCCTGGGATATGCTCGTCTGAAACATTTCTTCCAGGCAGAACGCCTGCGCACAAAGCTGCAGCTCATCCGCATTATTTTCTTTGGGGGTACCATGCTTATACTCGATGGGCACGGGAATCCATTTTCCATCATAGCCAAATAAGTCGATACCCTCCCCGCTTTGATGAAACTCAACTACGTCACACTGTCCACTCAGTCCCAGTTCATGGGAAGCAATGCGCAGTCCCCTGACGATCAGCAAGTCTCCCCTCTTTTCAAAAGATCCCTCGTCATGAGCCTTTTTGTGCATCAATTCTCCAGCCGTTGTCTTGTAGTTCTCCGCCCATTGCTGCTCGATATGTATCAACGCCCATTGCCGCTGGCAGAAAGCAAAATGCTGAATACCTGAAAGCATTAAATAATCCTCTTCGGAATACATAATTAAATCCCTTCTATTTCTTCCAGCTCCAGATCCGGCAGCGAATCTATCACGATTTCATAATCCTCAAAGGTCTTTGGATCATCCACTCTGGCTGTCACCTTCACCAGTCTGTGCACCTTTGCAGATGAATATTGTCCCATCGGGCAGTTGTGCTTCCACCAGTATACCCTGCACACTTCCATGCTGCCATCCGGTCTCGCCGAGGAGCTGTCATTTACGAACAACGTCCGAAGCGCCTCTTTTATTTTTTCCGCATCCTCATCACTGAATCCTGTTTTTTCAGCCAGCTGGTGATTAATGCTCCCCTTCACGACATACAATGCAGAATGTACTTTGTGTTTCATTCCCATCGTGTCCGATGACTTTTTATTTTTATCCTTTGTCTCACTGTTGACACTTTTCGTGATCTGCATACTGTCGATCGAGACGGGCAATACACTAAAAGCAGAGTGTACTGACACCGGTCCCCGGACGCCGACGGATACATTGCCATCCTTAAATGCAAAAACCTGTCCAAAACTGCGCACATCGATCCAGGTCCTGCATGCCACTTTCGCATATGTATCCCGGTCCTTATCCTTCTGTGCTTTCTGCATCTCCTCATTGCTCTTTGCCCGATCCGAGAGACTCTCACATTCATCCAGAGAACGATCCTCACTCTGCACAAATATATTCTCGCCCATATCCTGCAGACGGTTTCTGATCTTGCGCTTAATGCACACGTCGGAGATCTCTCCATAGCCGTCATAGGTCTCCCGGGGACGGTTGCCGTTCAACGGATCTCCATTCGGATTTGCATTTTGTACCATCACTAATACTTCAAAATCAATTTTATTTGTAAATTCACCCATTTTATCTCTCCTTTTCTGAACTTATTGTTTTTCCTGTTCTTTTTTCTTAAATTCCTGTTTCATGTATGCTGTCTGCAGGTAATATGCCGGCAGGTACATCTCCGACAGAGGCTTATTGTCAAAGCCAGGTCCTGCAAGATGCACCATGATCTCTTCCGTCCACTCTTCAAATTTTTTTAATTTATAACCATTTAACTTCTTCTCGTATGGGATCATATTCTGTTTTATGGTTTGAAAGGTTTTGGCGGGTCTGCTGCTGAAGGCATTCCAGTAACGTCTTGCATTCGTTGTACGCCCTTCTTTTACTTTGCCATTTTCGTCCCGCTCAAACATGGCGCGCTGCTCCATAAGATCATATACTGCTAACAGCCTCCCAAACAAAACATTTCGGTCCTTTACATTGTCTTCCAGAAATTTATCCATAGTCTTGCCTCCCTTCTCGTAATTAAATCGGATCATTGCACACGCAACACATAACACATCGTTATACCATACAAACGGATTCATCGATTGCGGCATAGACGCTCTCCTTGCCGCCGCCCTGACAATGTCTGAAGGGATCTTTCTGCCCTTTCCAGTAATGTATGGAAGCAGCCGGTTTGTGGCAGCCCGGATCTGCTTACTATCTGCTTCCAGCCAGTTTGACCTCTGTGTGCCAAAAGCAGCTAACGCCATGTCACGGGGTGACGGTGAACACTCGCATGGGATGTTCTTTTTACTGCCATCCGTTTTTTCCACTGTTATATAACGGCACCATTTACAATGCTCCTGCCAGTATAACAAAGCATCCATATACTGCTTACCGCCCATTTCATCATAATAGCAGATCGACATCCTTCCCGTCGTCGCCGCATCCAGCGCGATCACCGCAATACGGTCATCCACTTTGATCTTCCCGGCATACCCGCGCACTGCAAGATTAAATTGTTCCGCAAAATATTTTCCGGTATCCTGTTTATTTTTGTTCTCTGCCTTCATGTCATCCAATATATCGAAATCAAACTCGAAATCATCCAGATCCTCATAGGCATGTATGGAATCTTTCATCATGTCGGGAATTGACATATCCCGGTTTGACATCCAGCAGACCACCGCTGAACCATCCCGCGTATATCCCTGTTTTTGGATCAGCCATTTCAGGGCATTATGGGCCTTTTGTGATACCACATATCCGACAGAAACCGCCTGGTCTTTCGAGGCAAATCTGCCCCGATAAGTAAATCCCTCTTTATCATTTCCTGAGATCAGTTTTGCCTTATCACCGCTGTTGCGTATCTTAGAAGGATGTTTTTCCGAACAGGCGCCCATCTCTCCAGATACATAACATAGTTCCGTCTGTCCCGCCTTCTTCTGATAATACCTGTCGAATGTCTCATACAATTCCCGGTTTTTCCATACGCGGGGCGTGTCATTTCCATAGACGATAAACCTCACATTGGCGCCGGTCTGCCCGGAACCCTGTAATTTTACATGGTCCGTAAGCCTTCCGCTTTCATTCAGCTCCAGTGTATGGTCCTGGGTCAGATCATGGATCAGCGACCTCTTCTGCAGATATTTCCATATCGTCCGCACCATTGGGTGTGTATCCTCAGATTCTGCCCAGTCCTGCAGCTGTTCCATATACGCCTCGTAATATTCTTTTTTCTTCTCATCTCCTGTATACAACGCGTAGTCCCCCGCCACGTAGCAAAGCTTGTCACACAACGGGTGTGGAAAATTGCCATTACCTCTCGCTGCGGAATCCTCTGTCACCGGGATTATTGTGACGACATCCGGTCCCTTATCGAGTTTTTTCGAGCCTATGAAATTCCCCTCCTCATCCAGCGTCACCTCGATCTGGGCATTAAAAGTAGAATGGGAAAGGGGCAGCAGCACAGGCTGGTCATTTTTTATCACCCCCGCCAGTTCTGAATAGACATCGTATGTATCAGCCAAGGTCTTTAACCATGCCAAAGGCACCACCTCCCTCAAATTCATCTAATCCTGAAAAATTCTTGCCAGGCACAAACGTCTTCTGCTTTTCGCTGCGCAGGATTCGCCGGATCTCACATTCTTCGGGCCGGGGAAAATGAATGACCCCGTTTTCCATCTGTGCATTCCACAGACGGACCGTCATTTTTCCCTTTTCTTCCTCCCGCGTAGCTTCGTCTGGATACGTAATGCCATGAACCATAATGCCAAAAGAAAGGTTTGTCTTATCATATGCCCCCTCTCCCTCATCCAAGGGACAGGGCTCTACATATCCCTGGCACTCCCTGGCACCCAGAAAGATATCCCTTCTTCCTCCCCGCTCAAGCATTCTCCTGGCGATGTCATAATGTTTGTTCTCGTTCCTGTCATGGGCTAAGTCCGGCCGGTTCTCATTCCATTCAAAATGCGCCCTTACCCGGTACTCCACCTCCCTCAGATAAGTATAAAGAGACAGGTCATTCCCGCCGCTGTATTTGATGGGCCGAATCCCCTTGGACTCTGTCTGGATCCATTTCATGATCCGGCACTCGTCAATAACCCATGTGATCGTCGGTTTCCAATAAATGGATTCTGTAATTCCCTTGAGCGCCTGGTAGGTAGGTATCTGGTAACTGCATTTTTCTCCGCCTGTCTTGGACAGGGGATCTGTAAATAAGGCATATCTCCCAAATACGGTGTACTCGATGATATTCGGTTTTTCCACTCTGCACTCCTCCTCTCATAAAATTTTATAATTACTTGATGCTGGGGGGCAAATCCCTTTTGACCCTGGCATCATTTATTTATTAAAAAATAAGCGGTTCCCATTCTGCGGTGATCCCCCGCTCTTCCGTGTAAGCTCCGGGAGCTGCCACCATGTATATACCGGGGATACTCTCACTGACGCGCTGAATGAGCCCATCAAATTTCTTGAACTGGTTTTCTCTCACATTTACCGTATACCTCTGCGCCTGTCGTATACACTCTTTTATTTCTGCCAGATCCGAGGACTGACGGATGGCCTCCAGGATGTTATTCCCATCTTTGTATGGCACGATCACACCAAAAGAGTGGTCGTCAATCACCCGATATTCCCGGCCGGCTGTTTTGTACGCCTGGTTCATACAGTTCTTTTTCTCCGTACAGGGAAAACCATTTGTTAAAAGTTCCATAATGCTCGTATCCATTTGCCCTATCGGGAAGTTCATTTTGTCTTCGAAATCAAAATACAACTTTTTAAAATATTGATCCATCCATGTTGGCGTCAACAGGCTCTCGTCACTGCCGTTTTTCCGATAATTATACAGAATCTGATCCGCGACACCGATATTACGCAGTAATTCTTCCATATTTCCGGTATTTTCACCTTCAAGCTGGATCAGTTTCAGGACCCCATATTTCAGCTCACCATTTCTGTTACACCGCCCGGCACTCTGGGCCAGGCTGTCAAGCCCGGTCATAGAACGGTATACACATTCAAAGGAAATATCTACTCCTGCCTCTATGAGATTCGTACTGACGACGACAACTTTCTCCTGTCCCTCCCTGAGCTTTTTCTTTACCTCTTCGATCTTGTCGCTCCGGTGCTCCGCACATAGATTCGTCGTGAGATATTCCACATGTACAGGCAGCTCTTTCAATAAATCATACAATTTTCCCACCGCTGACTTGGTATTTAATATCACAAGAATGGAGCGGTACTTGCCCAGCCGACATTTGATCTCATCCCCAAGACTGTCAAAGGTATATTTCTTCCCAGGTTCAGGAATATGTATTTTCACCCGCTCAAACCGGGTAAACCAGGCCGCCGCATTCTTTATCATATACTTAGGTTCACTATAACACACAGGGTACACCGCATCTCCTAGCGCTGGCTGTGTCGCTGTACACAAAATAATATCTGCGTTGCACACTGCATTCAGGAAATTCATCATCTGATTAAATGTGTGGACACATTTAACGGGCATAGACTGAACCTCATCGATGATAATAACCGAGTTTACCAGCCTGTGCATACGGCGGATGGATCTGCTCTGATCAGAAAAAAGCGTGTTCATAAACTGCACAAAGGTAGTACAGATAAAAGGTTCCTCCCAATTTATATCCTGTTGCGCAAACCGGTTTTTCCGATAATCTTCCTGCTGGTAATCCCTATCCTCATTGGCCGTATCTTTGACTACAGAAGAATGATGTTCCAGTATCCACTCCTCCTGGCCGATGGCCTCCCGGAACACTTTGGCATTCTGTTCTGTGATACTAATATATGGAGACACATATATAATACGCTCTGTCTCAGGATGCTGCCTGCAGTACTCCAGGGCATATGCCAGGCTGCTCAGCGTTTTTCCTCCCCCTGTCGGGATTGGCAGACAATAGATCCCCGCCGGGTGCTTCGCAAACTCTCTGCACTCCTCCTGCAGCTGGTCTCTTGCCTCTATGATCTCCTTCTCTTTGTCCGTCAGGTCAGAAAGGCGGATAGAACAGCGCTTCTCCTTCATATAGGCCTCAAAATTCTCCCCGGCTTTGGCAAATATCTTTTTATGATCCATATCAATACGCTTTGACAGCGTATCCACATCACTCATAAAATCCGCAGTGGTTTCCCAATCCGCGTCGATCAATACAGACAACAATAACCGCTGCAGGGAGGCAAACAAAAAAGACCGGCAGTCGGATAACACTTTTCCTTTGTTTTGTATTTCGTTTTTCAATATAGGAGGGGTTACTGTCTCAACTACTTTTTTCATCTTATCCCAGATCAGATCAAATTCTTCTCCCGCCTTTTCAAAAACCTTTTCTGGTTCATACTTCTGGAGATAATCACGTTCTGCATTACGGCAGGCTTCCTCATAATCTTCCACTTCACTTAACCTTTTAGAAAATAAATCCGTTTGCTCTTCATTTACACAGTCAAATAAACCATGATGGGCAGCTACCGCATAGGTGACCAGCTCGGTAAAGATTTTTTCTTTCCCTAAACTCTCATGGTTTCTGTCATATATATATTTTGCTCCGGTGGAAGCATGTCCAATTTTGCCCCGCAGTTTTTTTCTTTCCCGCTCATCCCCATGAATATAATCATCAAATTTCTGTTTATTCTTTCCCATATCATGGAGTATTCCACACAAGGACATGATCTGTGAAATCCCGCATCTCTTTCCCTTTTCTCTGCATAGAAAAGCGGTTTTTTCCGTGTGCTCCGCTACGGACTCCTCCCTATCAGATCCATCATCTGAAATATGTGCTATCAAACTTTTTTTCTCCCCCTTTTTTATATACCAATTATTCCCTTAAAATATAACACAATTTTTGTATATTATAAAGCACATTTTTTCGACAAAATTCGACATAGACCCTTTGTATACACATAAAAAATGAAACCGCTCATCCTCTTCAGTCAGATCTCATTCAAAGATCCCCCTACAAGAAAATGAGCAGTTCCCATACTTTTTTATATTAAATTAGGCTAACTCGACGACTAAATTTGAACCTGCCTCCCACTTGCGATTTTCCAATTCAATGTTAATCTTATTCGGGATATCTATCTTTCAAAAAAAGCAAGAAATCGTCATTCTTTTTGGTATTTAGCGTTTTAATTTTTTTGATCTTATACTTTTTATCCATTTCGTTAAGCATTACATGTTCAATATTCCTGCCTAAAGCCCTACATGACAAACAGCACAAATCTAATTCCGCTGCTTCCTCCTTGCCATACACTCCTACAACGCCAACGATTCCTAAATCGCAAAATCTATCTGCTACTTTGGTGATATATAATCTATACAAAGGATCTCTTAATCTTTCTTTAAGCTTTTCTACAGTATATCTAGTTCCATTCGTTCTCTTATTAGTTCTAAGTGACAACTCAGAAGCTCTATTATAATCAAATTCATTGGCAATTCTAACTTCAATTTTCATTTCCAGTGAATCTATATATTCTTCATAACTTTTGGATAATGATAATAATTTATCCCTCTCTTTATCGGTTTTATATGTTTCATTTCTATATTCCACACTGCATGTACCGACTTCTCGCATCAAATTGAAACAGTTTAAATCATTAAAGATTGTCATTTTATGAAATAAGATCGTTTTCACCTCTGGTAACATTTCCTTTACCAAATTTGTTTCAAATATTGAATCATCTATAAAAATCATACTATTCAAAGAAATGTTTAATTCATTGGCGATTTGCAATATATTATCCACTTTATTTTCCCAATTTACTTTTATACATGCAAAATGATTTAATTTTAAGATCATGGCACTATGCGTATCAAATACAGACTTCACATCCTCAAAATCATTCTTACTTACAATCGATAATATAACACCATGATTATATAGTTGTAATATAATCCGTTGAAAATCCTGGTAGATTCTCCCGACTCCAATATTTCCAAGTTTAATATTCTCAATACCCTCTTCTGATAAAACGCCTCCCCATAGCACATTATCACAATCTAAGACAACACATTTAGGTGTGTCACGATTCATGATTTTATATTGCTTCAATATTTCTAAAGCTACTTCAGAAAACACATTTTTATTATAAACACACGACCAACTATATTTATATTTCAAATTGTATGCCTTCGTCAACCCAACTTTTGAAATAATTTTTTCTAAGTTTATCAATACATCTCCAACTTCAAGAGCACGGGCCAATTTATAATTCAAATTATATTTTATATTAGATTCACTGACAACATTACCGTATAAAATAGACAAATCCTCTTCATAAGAATCAAAGCCTATCCATATAACTGAAATATCACAATCCATTTTCAACTTATTATAAAATAGATTTAACTCATGAAATATCGCATCTTCTTTTTCAATATTCCCGCTATAATCTGATAAATTTAACCATATAATCACAAGGTCATACTCTTTTATCTTTTCAAAGCCTTCCCCATTTAAAACATTATATTGTATATAATAAGTCTCAAGACAAATGTCGTTTTCTTCAAACTTTCCCTGTAATTCATCATCTAAAAAATGTTCCACGGTAAAATCGGAAACCACTAATATTCTTATTGTTTTTTTCTTGCTCCCCGTACTACTTTTTGCCATGTTATTCTTCATCCTTGATTATCTACTTCGATTGATTATATATATACTCGGTCAAGTCACCTATCGTCTCTAAATAGTTCAAAGAGAGGTCGTCGTCAATCAAATCAACCTTGTATTTATCATAACACCAATCGACCAAAGTAATTACAGACAGCGACCCAATTATGCCTCCTTCAGCCAATAATGGAGTAGAATATGAAAAGTCAATCTTATCCCCATTTTTGATCTCACTCAGCTTACTACAAATCTCTAAAAAAATATCTTCTCTGCTCATTCTACACCTCGCATAAATTCGTGTATTAACATAACCTTAGAAAATCTATTCTAAATCTAGCTCCATCGTAATATGTTTTGATTCAAATCCATTTGCTTTATATACGGAACGCATGGCAATATTGTTTATGTTCACTTTCCCAACTATATATTTGGCATTAATACTTTTCGCATAATCAATACCTTTACCCAACAATTCACTTGAACATTTTGTCTCTCTATATTGTTCATCTATATAAAAACTTCTAAAATTAATGTAAACATCCCGGGTTAAAAAGTTTGTCTTTCGGTCCATCCATAGCCAACCAATTATTTTATTTTCTTCCACTGCTACAAGCATACCAGTTTTATCTTTTTTATATGCTTTCTCTATTCTTTTTATGTGCGCATCAATATCCGTTATGGCTTCATCTTGGTATGAAATAATAGCAATTTCACGTTCCATTTCTGCAACACTTAAAAAATCCTGTTCCTGTAACATTCGTATATTATACATATAAATCCTCATTTCTGCGCTGCTTTTTGCGCATAAAGCAACTTTGTGTCAAGCAGCGCGCAGACACAAATTGCCGTGTGAAAAATTTATTTTTCACACTAACACCTCTTTTATCATATTATTCTACACTGCTATATTATAATTTTCTTAACAATCCTCGGGAAATATCATTAAATTCCATTCTTTTGCAGCCTAGCTTTTGTTCTAGATATTGCATTGCACTTTTTAAATCCAGGGTATCGCCACACGTAAATAAATCTACAGCAGCATATTGATATTCTGGCCAAGTGTGGATTGTCAAATGAGATTCCTTGATTATAATGACTCCACTAACTCCCCAGGGATTAAATGTGTGAAACTTTTCAGATACTATCGTTGCATTCGCCTTTTCCGCTGCTTCATGCATATATTGCTGGATTAATTCATTATCTTTTAGTATTGATTCCGTACATCCATAAAAGTCTGCCAAAATATGTTCACTTAATGCCCTTTTTTCTCTCTCTAATAATGATGGCTGTTTCTTACGTAACTCAAATGCTTTATTTCCACAATTCGGACAACCTTCCTTTTTTAGCTGCTCTATTGTACGAATCCTACTATCTTTATCTAAGATTATTTTTTCCTTACAATTTTTGCACTCATATACACTGTTTTTTTGTCGTAATTCCCCAGTATAGATCTTATCTAAATATTTGCACTCTTCTGGAACTATTGTTTTTATATCTTCACCACTTTGCAAAACCATCATTTGGCTAACATTTGCTAATAGCGAGGCTCCTTCATATTCATTGAATGCATTATAGATATCCGTTATCGCAAATCCCAGATTCAATATTACTTCTTGAACCTTTTTCATCTCGTCTATAGGTTTATGCCCATACGAAAGAAATACTCGTAAGCCCTTTTCATTTTTTAGAGCACTTACTCCTCTCGATAAGAATAGTGACAATCCTTCTGTCGTATACGGTGGGTCGGTAAAAAAACAATCAAAACTATTGGCATAACTTATTGGTAATGGTTCTCTCAAGTCTATTTTCAAACATTCAATTGGTAAATTATATCGTTCAGCAAGCGCAGTTATATATTGTATATAACGCTCATCGACATCAAACACGCATACTTTTTTTCTATCCACCTTTTTATCATGATACAACTCATTTAGCAATAAACCAATCGCAACACTAATTAAATCATCATCTCCTACACATAATATATTCTTTCCAATTAATGATTGATTCTCCAAACATAACATTGCTCGTTTAAACGCTGTGTTCACTGTACATTTGGCCTGATCTATTGTCACATCAACTTGTGGTCTATTCTCATATATAAAAGCATATTGTTCGGATAATTTATTAATTAAATAGACCCTCTGTTCTTCATCGTCAAGCAGTGTCTTATATAACTCGATATCTAAACCAGAAAATCCCAATTCATCATCAACAAAATCTACACCTTGTTTTGTTAGTTGTATTCCTTTGTTTTGCTCTAGAATTCCTAAACGAATGAATTCTTTCTTTATCGCAGTAACGACTGGTATAGGTAGCGTGCAGCGAAATGCTAATTCCTTATTGGATATATTTCCTTCCAAATATATGATAGATAAAATTTTTTCTAATACGCTTCTTCCTTCTTTTAACCTGACACGTTCCTTTACTATTCCGATATAATCCTCTTTCATTATATTCTCCCTCTATATCAACTCTATAAAATATTTGTTAATTTTATACAAAGCGTATTTTAGTAATTCTATCATTTTTCATACATTTAGTCAAGCTTGAACAATACGAATCACAAAGCTTTGGTTGCTGTTCCAGCGGGATTTTTATCAACTCCCATTTTACAAATTGTACCATACTATTTTTCTAATTACAATGAATATTCCCCACCCGTATGATAACAATAACTTGTTTTGTGTCAGCATACTTTAGGGCATCTGGCACAAAAAAGACAGGATAACCTCATACTAAAGTTCCTGTCTTTTTATATCTAATTGCGATCCTATGATATGCTCTCCAATTATCTGGCTGATTTCACATCTATATCACTTTACCATAACCCTTATCTTTTTCGCAAAGCCGTTTCTGGCATAAACATAGATGAGACACTTACCTTTTCCTACCGCCTTTATCTTTCCTTTTGCAGATACCTCCGCCACATTTTTATCCGAGCTCGCATATCGGAACTCCTTTGCGTGAGCGTCAGTAAGCTGTTTCTTCCTCTTTTCTACCAAAACAGTGCTCGCGGATATTTTAGTCGTTTTACCTTTTCTCAGTGTATAAGAATTTTTCTTTACCTTAACCGCTTTGGCATTTGTGTAGGTCTTATTGTTTTTGCCAACGATATGGGCTGTTATGGTTTTTGCAAGGGTAACTTTTTTGCCGTCTGCCAACTTATAGGCAAGGACACAAATTTTATAATTCTTTTTGAGATCTAAAGACTTTCCATTTACTTTTTTAAGGGAAATTTTGGTCGTCTTCCCACTTTTTACGGCAGTAATGGACCCTGTCGTATATTTCATTCCACAATACTGAACATAGACGTCGTATCCGTCCGCCCCGGGCATTGCACCCCATGCGACACTGATTTTTTTGCCAGTCTGACTAACTTTCAGTTTAGAATTAAGAAATAACGCATTCTTTTGCTTCTCCTCCCGTGGTACAACAAGAGGTAACGAAGTAACAGTTGGCGCTCCCGTCGGCGACATAGCCGGTGTAAACGTCGGTGCTGCTGTTGGCGGAACCGATGTAGCTGTCGGTGCTACCGTCGGTAAAACCGGTGTGGATGTCGGTGTTTCTGTCGGTGTGATTGTAGGAATGGCTGTTGGCGGAATCGGTGTACTCGTTGGTGTGGATGTCGGTGTGATCGGTGTACTCGTCGGTGTTGCTGTCGGTGTGATCGGTGTGATCGTCGGTATTTCTGTAGGGAGAATCGGTGTACTCGTTGGTGTGGATGTCGGTGTGATCGGTGGCGTTGGGGGTGTCAATTTCTCTATCGTCTTATTCATCATAATACTGTCTCTTACGGTTCCACACTCAAACGATATAGCCGTCTCAATCTTTCCTTCGGCACTTGTGGTAGGCTCCGTTTTGGTTAAGTCCCCAACCGTTACGGTCACATCTGTAATTCCTGCCTTATCCAGTGCGTCATCTATCGTATCCTGAATGTCCTTCTTTGAAGTAGCATTATCAACGGTAATGCCATCCACCACCCCCTGCACTACCTCTTTTGCATCTGTCAATTTAATATATTCTGCCGTAACCCCATTCTCAATATAAGTATTTGCAAATGCAACACTGTGAACGGTATGACTTGCTGCTGAACCAGCATCCGAAATAGAAGAAACAAAGCCAATGCTTACATCCTCATTTGCAAACTTCTGTGCAAGTCCATACCTTCCTTCCAATGCTATCTGAGGATCCTCAGGTCTTACTGCCTCTGAAAAACTTCCATTTGCATACCGGACAAATAAGTCTTCCCCATCATATTCTACCCAGACTGTAAAAAGTCTGTTATCCACTTCTTCCCCTATTACATTTATATCACCTTCATCGGCAAAACGTGTTCCACATTCCGAAGAAGTACTTGGGGTGCTGGCTGATGAATCATTAATATTTACATATTTTCCAGCTTCCACTTCATCCGGTCGCAGACCATTCAGGTAAGAAATTCCACAATGCTCTCTGGTTTCACCATCCAGCATTACTCCCACATGGTCAAATCTTCTATCTCGTGAATATGGCAGATTTGCATAGCCATAATTGTTTAAGTAAGTCCAATAACTAGTACCCTCACTGTCCCAACTATAATCAATTCCTTTATTTCTTGTATCATCGGCAACAGCCTGCAGATACCCGTAACCTGTATTTGCAAACACCTGATTATCATATACCCAGTTCACATAACCAGCGCCCGCTGGATCGAAGTTACAATACGCACCATTAAAATAAGGATCTAGTTCAATCGCCAGGCTATCCTTAATACCATAATAACCCATACCAGTATTGATACTCCCTTTTATTGTACTGGCAGGAGTTATAATAAATGCAATTCCATCACCACCACTTTCACGTGCAAATTGGGAGCCACCAACTAGACTTTCATTTATACAGGCATCCGGCATAGATATTGTGAATTTTGCCGAAAATTCACTGCTTTCTTTTAGAGAAATCCGGTCTCCTACAATTGCTGTACTCACACGTGACCAGGCAGCCTGGTCGGATGAATTAAGGTCAAGGGACCGTGCGTTGATTAATCTTATAATTTTCTCTTGTTTTCCCGAATGTTCATTTTCTACAATCCCAGCCTGATTATTCGGATTCTCTGTGATACTCGACGCCGCCCCTTCCCTAAAAGCGGTTTTCATTTCCCAGCTATCCTCCGAAAAATCTACCCCGGTTCCAAAACCCTCTGCAAAATAATTTATTGTTTCTTTTTCAGAGACTGCATAGGCATTAAATTTATCACCTCTATGCCAGCAGCTAAAAACAGTTGATAATAACGTTGTAACAAAAAGCAATAAAGCCAGCTTTCTCTTTTTCCTCTTTTTATCCATAATGATTTTCCTCTCTATACGTTCTTATTTATTTTGCACAAAAAAGCCTTTATTTTTGCCATTTGTGCAATGGTTTGCAAAGTTACAAACAATGATAAGCATTCATTAATGGGCGAAAACTGTGTCATTTCAGTTGCAATGCACTTCGTTTTCCTGTCAGAAAGGTACACGAAATTAAACGTCATCCTTTTTTATGAAGGCGAATCTGTGTCCCATTCTTCCCTATGGCTGCTAACCTCTCATGTCTAACAGGAGCATCCTCTTTGGGAAGGTCCTAAATTCCTTCGTCCAGCCTTTCCATAGTGGGGGCGCCGCTTTTGCTCCTATCTAGGGTCATGCCCTATAAATTATGTCTTAGCGACTTCGCTCTGCTTTGTCATTGCTAGAGAGCACTCCTGTAATCCAGCACCAATTCAACTCTTGGCGGACGTTATCTAACAATCTCCAGTCCTGCAAGCTTCTGCTTAGGGTCTCTTCTATTTTGGGGAGTTTTGAACATCTCTGACACCAACCCTTTATCTCCTTTGGCGGGATATCCAAATGTCCCAATGCAAAATATTCACCTCTTGTTCACTCATAGTCCCATTTAGTAATTCATTATACAATGCTATCATTTTTTCTGCCAACTCAATTGAGTTCACTCATAATTTTTTTCGTTTGATTAACTAATTGTTCTTTCTTGCCAGTATTCTGTATGACAAAGATAGTTAGCCTCTCATATGTCCCTCGTATTTTCCTCTAATTCCAATAAATATTTATCATAATCAGACAGGAATTGTATTATAGCCTTTTCCATCAGTGGCAGTTATCCGAAATTTTCGGATAACTGAATCTTCCTGTAATTCACTGTCACTAAAAATCCTTTTTATATGATAATTTATTGTACGAACATCCACATCATATAATGTCGCCATCATCTTCTGTGTCAGCCATATATTCTCATCCTCATACCGCATCTCGATACTATCCTGCTGGTTACCAGTAGATGCAACATATGTCAGATATTCTGCTGTGCTGGAACGGATAGTTATTTCCTCTTCCTTTTTTGCCAAATCAAGCGCCTCCTTATATACACACTAATTCATGACTCATTTATACATCTTAATACAAAATATCAATAGCTGTCAAAAATATTTTTGCGGTGCAAATTTCTATTTTTCCTTGATTAAGGCTAATCCAAGCCCCATGCTTTTCAATGCCTGTATCTTGTTGGCAATTGGGAGCTGCCGTTCACTGTAGTACCTGTATCCTGTGAAATCATCCACATGTTCCGGAATCAGCATTGAAATCTTATTCTATCTTTGTCTGTCGGAATCCCATTTTTTACCCTTTCCCACTTCCCGTTTTCGAATAATTCATATTCCTCAAAAGCACATGGAATCCCATTTGCACTAGCTATGTCATTGCTGTCCATAAGTTGAAAATGCAGATGCGGAGCAAAGGAATTCCCTGAATGACCCACCTTTCCAATCTAAATCATTTTTTACAAGACGCTCATAAAGTGCTGACTTTAACCTATCACAATATCCTACCTTTTTAACTATATTTTGAACAGTATGCATATTTAACCATGAGTATCCAGTAGCTTGTTCTACTAAAAAATCATAAGCTTTATCATACAGTTCTAAATCTTCGTATATACTTACCATTGCGTAACTTACTATTTGTTTTATCTCATGTTCACTTTTTCCAACTTTATTTCCTACTAAAAAAGCATTATTTAAATTATCTTCCCAGAAATCTTTTCCCATCTCTTTAACATAAGCTTCTTTACAGTGTCTGCTACCTAATACCTTGCAATAGAATTGGTACTCCTGTTCATTAATACTTCGCTCTTTAGTGGTGTTTTGTCTATCCTTTTGGTTTATCTCTGTTGCTTTTTTATTAATTTCATTCTCCTTATCCTTAAGAGCTTGTTCCTTTTTTCCCAATTCTTCGGTCTTTCTTGATATATCAACCAGCTGCTTTTGGTATTCCTTTTTTAGTTCATCTACCAAACTTAATGTTATAACGCTCTTTCCAGCAGGACAAGGCTCTATATCTGTGTCAATATCTAACGATAAATAATACTAGCCATATAACAAATTACTATCCTTAGATATTTCAAACTTCTCCCATTTTTGTTTCTCATCAATATCGGAAAGTGCAGAATATGTTGATGTACTTATAAAAATTATTCCATTGTCTACTACTCCACTATATTTACAAGCTAAATTTGTACTATTGCCAATCCAAGCAATACCAAATTCATTTTCTGCTGTATCATCTTGTTCCTTTCCTCTCATACCTACTTTAGAAAGAGAAATATCTCCTGTATGTATACCAATACCGCAAGAAATTCTATGTTTAATACTCTCATCTAATTTCGAATTGAAAATTTTGAATATCGAATGGCCTATACAACTGTACGGATATAACTTCTATAAATCTTTACAAGCTGTTCCATGCTAAATCTATCTGGCAATTTTGTCGATTCGCGCATATCTACAAAAAGCATCGATGCTTTCCCAGTATATACTTTATTTGTATCAGACAAATCTCCTGTCAATGGCAATTGCTCTGTTATGCTCCTTTCAAGTACCTCTGTAGAAAGTATCCGATCAATAGCCACTGCAAGCAACTCTGAATCAACTTTACTTATTTTGTCATCTGGCATGATTATTGCCCTCTTTCAACAAAATAACCGCCATTATCTGCTACAAATTTTAATTTTCCTGTCTTTGAAGACGGCCAAATCTCCTTGACTTTCTTAGAAACCTTCATCCGGTTATATGAATTTGAATATTTTGATGCAACATTTATACAATTGCCAAAAGCTTTTACATCATAAGAATCATTTATTCCAATTTTCGTCACTACTACACTATCAAACATAAGACCTATTCCAATGTTTATTTCATTCCCCAACCCTTCACTTGAAATAATTTTATTAATAACCTCTGATCTTACTTTTAGCATAGCAAGATCACAACGACCTGCATTCCGCACAGCTTCTGTTTTTACCATATTGTCTTTAGCACGGGCTTCTCTGCCACCCCAAAATACCATTATGCCATCACCCATAATGTCAATAACTTTTCCATGATAGTACTTTACAACTTCAAGAAGTGCAGTAAGAAATATATGCATAGTTAAGAATGTTTTTTCTGCTCCAATATTCTGTGCTCGTTTTGTAGAATCACGCATATCAACAAATAAAACCGCAAAATTTTCTTTATCATATGAGCCAAACTCCAACTTATCAGCACTAAAACCCGGAATCACATCAGAAATAGCATCTGCCCGATGCTCAAAAAATGCTGACTCTAATACAATATTGTTTTTTGCTTTTAGATAATGTTCATATGTACTTTTGTAAACAGCATTAATGTCAATAGCCATATTATTTCCTCCTATAGTACAGACGCTACAAGTAATACGCAAATAAGACCCCCTACTATTAACGTTAAAGAAAAAGAGCGCATTACCCATCTATTTGTTTTCAATTTCTGTCTATTTATATCATTCAATTTATACAGTTCAGCCGTCATATTTTCTATTACATCTTCATCAGTCATCAATATGACATCTTCTTTATATGCGTCAAAGGAGTACTCCTTTTTTGATTGATGTAAATACCATTTTGATTTATATCTGATATTCGAAGAATGTCCTCGAATCGTTAGCATACCAAATACGAATACTGCCACAAAACTCATAAAAAACACTAAACCAAGAATAATCAAAGTAACACCCAACCAACTGCAAGGCTTAATATTCACCAGAACACAAATGATAGGTTCGTAACAAGAGGCAACAACTGCAACTAGAGCAGCCATAATTATCGAAACTTTCGTGTCAGACAATTGAATATAGGAAGAAATATCCGAAATAGCACTAGACAAAAATGCTTGTTTTATTTCAATTGTGCCTTTTAAGTTTGTATTATCATTTTGCATTATATCAGTCCTCTCTGAATTTTAATCTTTTCTTCAATTTCTTTGAGCTATATTTCTCACTTTTTCTCTGCCTACCATTCTCATCTCTCACCACATTACTCCTCCGTCCTTTCTCAGTCTGAACCGTTTCAAAAACTTCCTTTGATATTATCGCAGGATTATTTCCCGATGCCAAATAATGAACCTCGCTTTTACCAGATTTCAAAAGTTCAACTTTTTTCTCTTTGACTCCATCAGACTGAGTGTTTTGTCTATCCTTTGCAGTTTAACAGCGCTTTCATCATTTGACAATGTTTCCTCAACGGAATGAATAACCGAATCCAAAACATCATCAAAATTATCTGCCAACAGATGGAACATTTCCAGAAAAGCATTTTCAATGATTGCCTCGTCTATGGATTTGCTGTGCGGGCAGTTCTCAATGCCAAAATTGATGGCTGTCCTGCATTTCCATACCTGTTTTGTCTGTGTCGTTGTCTGATTATGGGAACGCCTTGTCAAATATTTTCCGCAGAATCCACATTCACACATACTGCTGAAAGCAAATTTCCTGCTGTACTTTTTCCATGTCCCATCAATAGACATTGTACTTTTACGATAGCGGCTTTTTTTAATCTCCTGTGCCGCATCCCAAATTTCAGGCGAGACAATGGGCTCATGATGTTCTTTGATATAATACTGTTCTTGCCCAGAAGAAGGTCTCCCTTATATTTCCCATTGTTGATAATCCCCCGGACTCCGCTGTCAGTCCACTTAACTTCCCCTTTTTTGTTTTTCCTGCCAAGTCTGGTCAGTTCCTTTGCTATCGTTGGGGCGCCATATCCCCTTAGATACAAATCAAAGATTTCACGGACAATTTCTGCCTCCTCCGGGTTGACGGTAATGCTCTTGTCCTCCTGATGGTAATCGTAACCGAGGCAGCCATTAAACCCGATCATTTCTCCCCGTTTCATTTTCATTTTAATGCCCATCTTTACATTGGCAGATAACGATTCCACCTCATTCTGGGCAAGGGTAGAAAGCAACGCCAGCGCCATCTCACTTTCCATTGAAAGCGTATTGATATTTTCTTTCTCAAAGATAACCGCAATTCCCTTTTCCTTGAGCATATGGACATATTGAAGGGTGTCTACCAGATTACGGGAAAATCTGGAAATAGACTTCGTAAGAATAACATCTATCATACCCGACATACAGTCATTAATCATTTTTAGAAAACCGTTCCTCTTGACCGTTTTAGTGCCAGTAACTGCTTCATCGGCATATATGCCAACCATTACCCACTCTTTGTTTTTGGAAATCGTCTCCTGATAATATGCTTTTTGCGACTGGAAACTCTGTAACTGTTCCTCGCCATCGGTATTTACCCTCACATACGCTGCTACCCGTTTCCGTTCAATGGAAAGACCGTTACCAATCATATTCCTGCGTCTGGTTCCGTTTCCCTCTACTGCCTTAATAACTTCCACTTCTCCTTCCATACCTGTTCCTCCTTCCTTTAGATACATATTTTAGAAACTTTCTGTTTCTGGTTTCACTTTACCGCCATAATGAAATATTAACCAATGTACAAAACACGGATTTTAATTTTTTCTATATGTTTCTCAGAAGATTATACGGCCTCAAAGGTAACTATTCCATGTTCCCACATAATTCTGTTTCTGACTTTTGTATATTCATCTTCATTTAATAAGCCCAATGCGTATATTCTTCCAAGAACCGCCAGCTTTTTTGCCAATCTTAAAGCATCCAAAATATCCTCCTGCCTCCCTTTCCCTCTTTTTCAAGCAACAGACCACCAAATTCGCTATGAACAAATCCAATACACGTTGCTATATGACTGTTTTTTAGCTTGTAAGATTATTTTACAGACAGCATACAGAAATGAAAAGATAACAGTTCGGACACTTTAGTGTCCGTGGTACGGTCACCTCTGATTTTTTGAAAAGGACCAATTTCTTTTACAAAATCATAAACTGTATACTTTTCTACTGGCAACATATACTACTAAATAGCTGGATTCTATTTGACAAAATGCCAATTTTGTTGTATAGTAATACCAGTGAATGAGTTACGGAAACTTGAGAAGCCCGTAACCCGGGCGGCTCCTGCGGGGGCCGTTTCGTTTTTAAGGAGAATTTTATGGCATCAAACAGAAATACGTTTATGGATTATAAGGCTCAAATCCAACATTTAAAAAACAAGAATTTAATCATTGAGGACGATAATTTTGCTATTCATATTCTAAGCAAAGTCGGTTATTATGGACTTATCAATGGATACAAGGCAGTCTTCAAAAATAACACAACCAACCTTTACATATCTGATACTACATTTGATGACATTTATCAAATCTATCTTTTTGATGCAGCTTTACGAGAAGTGTTTTTGAAATATATCTTAATTGTCGAAAAAAATATTAAATCCTCTATCTCATACCACTTTTCAAGCTTATATGGAAATAGTATGAATGATTACCAAAATTCTGCCAATTACGATTATGGTAAACGCCAAAATCAAATACGCATTTTATTCAAAAAAGTAAATCAAAAAATATATGGGAAAAATGCATCCCCACAGGTAAAACACCATTTATCATTATATCATGATGTTCCTCTTTGGGTATTGACCACTGATCTCACTTTCGGTGAAATCGCTTCTATGTATCGCTATCTAAAAGGCCATTGCAAAACTTTAGTATGCAATGATTTTCATCAAATCGGACGTGCTGAATTGGGTAAAATGTTGGTCATACTAACCAAGACACGCAATATCTGCGCCCATGGGAACCGTCTTTTTAATGTCCGGCATGGCAACGCAATTATGGACTGTAGTGCCCACAAAAAACTACGGATTCCTAAAACTGGCACTTTGTATAACTACGGTAAATCTGATTTGTTTGCAACCGTGATTTCATTAAAATACCTGCTTGATACAGCAGATTTCTGCATGTTCTACTATGATTTAAAGAAAATCATAAAAAAGTACAATCCATCACCAGACACCCTCAATACAATGGGATTCCCCGCAAACTGGATGTCGATTTTGCGAATTAAAGTGTATTGACGCTTGATTTATACTTTTCAACAATACAGAGATACTATACGAGAGTCTATAACTGCCACAATCATCTTGTGTATAGTTAAATAAGTTGTCTATAATTGACTTTATCAACCCGAATTTATATGTATTCCGCTTTATGCAGGCATTCGAGAAAATAAAATTGAATAAAGACCAGTACTCATCCTCGCTAATCTGACATTTTTCCAATTTTCCGTTTTTAAAATTCCAGCCCGGCATATTACAACCTCACAATCCATTAAATAATACTACTCAAAGTATGAAGTATCCATTTTATATATATTAAATGTCTGATTAACTTTGATTCCCACTTCATATTTGACCATTAGCTCAGCAAGAAGTTTTCCGTCTATTATTTTTATGCTCTTTTGTTGCTGTCGTGCAACAAATTTTCTCGCTTCTGTAGTAAATGATGATGTTGTGATAAAAACGCCCTTTTGAACATTCTCCATAGCCCCTACAAATGCTTGCAAATCTTTTCTACCAATTTTTTGGCTTTCTTTATATCGTTTCGCCTGTAAGTATATCAAATCAAGTCCTAACTTGTCTTCATTTATTATACCGTCAATCCCACCATCGTGAGGACCGCCTACCGTTATTCCCGACTCAGCATCGTAACCATATCCCATTTTCAGCAATAAATCCACAATCAACTGCTCAAAAAAAATGGGATGCTTTTCCAATATAGAATTCAATACTAAGTTATACAATTCATTCAAATGCTCTCTATATGCTTTAAGCATCTTCTCCTCTGGCAACATTTCTTTTTCACTTTGCAACGCAACATTGGTAATTTGATTATCAGTCTTCATTTCCTTTGCTTCATCTAAAAGTGAATACTTAAAACTTTTACCCTCTTTTGAAGCAATACTAAAATACTTAACTGGACTTGATGTTGGAAAATTAAGTTGTAGACAATGTCTACGAATCATCCCATTGACTACCGATTGGGGATTTTTTGCCGGAAATTCATACAATCCTCTTTTTACGATTTCCTCATAAACTTCCTTACTACTCATTGCTTCATTTTCTGATAATATCTTTTTTGCCGCTTCAACAATAGTCAAACTAATCACCTCCGTTCATGCTTTACACAAGCTCTTTTGCCACTTCCAAGAGCTTTTCAAAATTATTTCTTAAACCCTCAACATCTACATTCCTTCCCCAACTAAGGCGAATTGACTGATCTATATCATCTTCAGACATCCCCATAGCTACAAGTACATAACTAGGCGAATAACTGTTAGATGTACACGCTGAGCCATTGGAAATACCACAATATTCTTTGCCTGACAACATAAGAGCTTCCGAAGAAACCCCTTCCAACTGCACGTTTAGGGTTGATGGGATACAATTCTCTATCTCTCCATTAATCTTATATTGCAGTCCTGACTGATTCAGCATATTAATCAACATATCTCTTACCTTCAAATTATTGCATTCATCATTTTTATATTCACTCAAAGCCAATTCACAAGCCTTTCCAAATCCCGCCACAAGGGCTACAGGTATTGTACCGGGACTAATTCCATGCTCCTGTTGCCCTCCAAACATAATCGGCTTAACCGGAGGTAGTGTATAATTCTTTCTTTTAAGCACTAAGGCTCCGATGCCCTGCGGTCCATATAGCTTATGACTACTAAATGACAGCATATTATAATTAAGATTCTGCAATTCCTCTACTAATTTCCCACAGCTTTGCGTAGCATCGACATGGAACAAGACCTTTCGTTTCTCCAAATCGCATCCAATCTCACTAACAGGTTGAATACTACCCGTCTCATTATTTACATGTATGACAGATACCAGAAGTGTATCATCATCTACCAAAGACAACACATCTTCTGTCTGAATTCGTCCTGATTGAACTGGTGATACAAAGTCAACCTTAAACCCCATTCTTTCCATATGTTTTGCTGTTTCCAATACAGCTTTATGTTCAATTTTGGTAGTAACTATATGCTTTTTACCTGTCTTTTCAGCATATTCTCTCAATCCTTGAATTACGATATTATTGCTCTCCGTCGCCCCACTGGTAAAGAAAACATCCTCCGATGGTACAGAAAGAAGTCCGGCAACCTGTTTCCTCGCATTTTCTACGATTATTCTGGCATTATTCCCAAAATCATGCGTTCTACTGTCAGCATTTCCAATGTTATTCCTATATGTATCCATCATAAGATCAACAACCCGAGGATCGATCGGTGCTGATGCATTATAATCCAAATATATACTCATTATCCTGCTGCTCCCAATCTTAATAAACTATCTAAATCCTTAATAAAATTGGTTCCCGACAAATAAGAAATCCCTCTTTCTATGTGCATTTTTATGTACTTAGCCATAGTTTCATTATCTGTTGGGACATCCATCTTTTTACACCAAGCTATAATCAATGCCTCATACAGAGCGCTATATTCTCCTGCAAATGTGTACCAGGACATCTCAACATTACTATCTCCGTCAATATTTTCCGGAGTAGGTATTGTATTCTCCTTCAATGAATAGCAATATGCCCATCTGCAAAGTACATTCCAGTTCTTGATACCAGTCTTCCCTTTTAATCTTGACAATCTCTCTTTTGCTCGGTTTGATAATCGAATCTGTCGCATAATCATTGTTCTTCCTCCCATCTGTATCCATTCTGAATGGTTGTACTCTTTGTCTCATCATTATAATTGAGCGTATACTCATTACCCACGTTCTTCTTCAATTCTTTATAATATTTTCCATATATTTCAGAGTCCGTAGATAAAATAATCGTCTGATCACTGGCATTAGGGAAATACGTCTTTATCAGCGACATTCTATGCTTGGAATCCAACCTTGATAATGGTGTGTCTATAATCACAGGAAGTTTTCTTCTTGAACAGATTGCCAATGCCCACAATAACGAAACCACCATGAGCTGCTTCTCTCCTGCCGAAAGGCGTTCTTTCGGAATTTCATCGTCTTGATCGTTTAAATATCTTAGATCCAGACTAACCGGATCCATTTCAATCTTTGCGATCATTCCTTTCTTATTTGCTAACTGCTTATAGCAATTTGTCATCTCACCTGCCAGTTTTCCGATTTTTTTCTCCTGAAGTTTTACCTTATACTCAGACAAAACATCTGTAGCCAAATGAAAATATTTCACAATTCGGTCATAATCATCACTTGTTTCCAGCTTCTTTAGCATCCCCTCTACATACCGGTTAAACTCCGTGTTTGCTTTTATCTGTGCATTATTAAGATGTGGTCGTTCCTTTCTGCAATCATCCAGTTCCACTTCAATTTTGCTCTTCTCATGCTCTAACCGAATAATTTTTTTGTAAACCTTTCCTATTTTTTCTTCATCAATTTCTACAGAGAGCAAACTATCCGTACTTTCTATTTCCTGCCTTGTTTCATCACATACTTCAAACAAATGCTCTGTATCATCTATTCGCTTGTCTAATTTCCCTTCACATAATTGCACCAACTGCAACCATGCTGAATCCGACAAATCATAGACCACATCACTTTCTGTCTCTTGTGTAATACTCGACATATATTTGATAAAGTCAGCAAGATCAATTGATGGATTATCTTTCTTATAAGAAGAATAAAACTCTTGAATCTTCTTCATTGCCATACTATTCTCTTTTGATTCTCTTTCTTTTTCTACAGAGACTTTCACATCGTCAAGAAGCCCCCTAACTAATACAAGCGGAAGTTCAGAAGCTGCCGTCTCAAGAAGCTGCTCTTTTTGTTGTGACTGTTTTGCCGACAACTCAGATCTTTTCTTAAAATATTCTTCTCTTTTCTCAAAAATATCCCCACCTTTGGAAGTATATTCGATTCTTGCTTGTTCAATCTTTTTATCCGTATCGACCAACTCTGTCTCAAGTGTTTGGATTTTTTGATCTAGCTCTCTTAACTCCTGTTCAGCATCTTCTTTTGCCCTCTTTAATTCAAACGATAATTCCTCCTTAAATACTCTATTATTCTCTTTTCCACTCTTCCTCAAGAGCTTACCTAAATTCCGTTCAAGACTTTCTAAAACCTCTATACCCAAGAGTGATTTTATAGAGTCTTTCAACCTTTCATCTGTACTGTCTGCAGCAAGTTCAGCAATCTTCTCACCGTCAAAGAAAAAGAAATTTGATAAACCACTCGGTAAGAGATTCTCCATAAACATAACCCAGTTGTCTGTCAAGAATTCATTGATTTTACCTTCTTGCCTGACTTCAATCCCATCCATAATCCTGCGTTTACTCCCCTCCCAACTCCTCCTGATCATATAGTCACTTCCGTCTAATTCAAATTCAAGTTGAATATATGACATCAAAGTACCATCCATCTTATTTACATACGAATCCAGATATCTGCTATAGGATTGAAAGTTACTCTCAGTGTATGCAAACGAATTTCTGCCATAGAGTGCCAACAAAACTGCCTCTAGTATGGTGGTTTTTCCTCTTCCGTTCATGCCACCTATTAGTACAACATTCTTTTCTCCATCAAACACAAATTCATTTGTGCCAGCATAAATACCAAAATTGTGCAACACAATTCTCCTAATTATCATATTCATCTTCCTCTTCTGCGTCTATCGCCTGATCAATCTCATCATCTCGATCAAAATCCGCACCATAGTTAATTTCTTCTCTCACCATTGGTTGTTCTAAGAACTTTTCATTATATGTGCCACCAAACTCTTTCTTCCTCCTAACCTGATCTGCGTAATAATGCGTGGCATCTTCTTCATTACTATAAAAGTTCCTCTTGATTATTCCTCTTAGTTCGTCCAATAAGCCTTTTTTCTGATCAAGTCCGGTAGCTTGATTTTCCACATCAATCAAACTATACATCATTTCAAACAAAAGCTTTTCATCTGCATATTTCTGTTCACCGCAGACTTCCTTTAACAGATTCCACTCATCCTTACCAAATAATTGTGAACTAATCCAATCTGAATCTTCAAAAGGTACACCATATACCTTTTCATAAATTCGAGGTAATGAATCGTCAAACTCATGCTTCTCATAAACCCAGATCCGTCGGATTTCTTTCAGCTCCCCATCGGAAATCAATTCTATGTTCTCAAATCCCGAAGGGCAATTATCATTTAAATTTCTCTGAATTGTCAATAGTTTTTCTAACCATTCATCTCTAATCCCTTTAGTGTATGGACCGTGATGCAGCCTTTCATAGCTTCCCTGCAAAGATCCATTCATCTTTCTGAAACTTCTACGATCACGGTCCTTACTTTCATCACCAAATTCATTTCGAAACTCCAGAAGTGGTAACATCCAAGCTTTTTCATCATCATTCGCAATCATAGCCTCCATGGACTTATCTTGTTCCACCATTGTACACACCCAGCATCCAAATCTGCTTTTTCCGCAACTTGGCAAATCCTTTTCAACCATCAAAGGACATTCATTGTCTGCTGACGCCCCTCTATATATGGTCATAAGCTCTTTATTTGAATATCCCCAAGGATTTTTGTATTGCATAAGATAAATCCATACATCATCATCAGTCCAGTTCTCCAACGGTGAAAAAACAAGCTCATTTGCCATGCTGGGGTTAGGACTAAGCAATTCCCTTACTCTCAATTTTTCGTATTTAGCCATTGTTTTCGCTCTATTAGCACTCTCTGCTTTTCTTGTACCAATGACCAATATAATTTCGCCGTGTTCCGCAATCTTCTCTTTGATAAAATTATTAACAGGTTGTATTTTCAAACGATCTGTACACCATCTCAGTTTTTTTCTCGGAAATGGATATCCTCTCCCTAAAAAATTAACCCAAAAAGTGTTATCAGTCTTAGGTTTAAGTATATGCTTTTTAAAAGGCATACCCTTTTCATCGGATATCCTTTCAAGCTCTTCAAGCGACTTCTTTGCCCATCTTGATATTACCGGCGACTCTACCAAAGTATCCGTATTGATAACATGCACCGGTTTTCTTAATTGCTCAGAAGACAAGCGTTCAAGCGAGTACCAAACAAGTTGCAAAGTAGCTGTACTGTCTTTACCTCCAGAATACCCAATCACCCAAGGGATATCATCTGCAAGATATAGATTACAGACCGTTTCCATCATCCCTTCAATAGTCTCTTTATTTATAGTCGTTTTACCAGTAACAGCCATCTCCAATCCTCCAGTTAATTATTCTTAAAATCTGATTCAATCTGCCTATCATCCTCATCTAAAGATACATGCAATTGCTCTTTAATATAATTTGCTATCAATCTAACTGCTTTTTCATTCGCGATCATCCTTCCATCCAACCGAATTGCCCTTTGCACCCAACATTTTGCGTTTCTTCTCCAGTTAATCTCCTGCAAAGACTTTAGTATTTCTTCCATATCAAGAGTCCTGTCATTATAAAATACTTTTCCAATCTGTCCAAAAGCCTTAATCACAACTCCTTGTGTGACAATATATTTCTCACGCAAATCTATCTTTGAAATTTCCGATGATTGAAGTTCTCTCCACGGTTTTACATATTTAGCTACACACTTCCAATATTTGGTAGCAAACTTTTCTGCATCATCTTTGACATCTTTACCGCTAATCATACGCTTATTTGCATTGTAAAAGGTATTCAGCGTAAATAAATTCGAGGCATATTTCCCCAAATTATCCTTCTCTTTGTCTGTGTATCTGTCAAAAAAATCTATATTTGATACCACATTTCTGGTCATCACTGCCAGCGTATCCCTGGAATCATACAATTCCGATATCGAATTTGATGTTTTCACAGCATGCTTATTCAAATCCGTAAAAATTTGCTGACTTCTTTCAAGCCCCTTATCCTCATAAAATACAACTGCAATGGTTTCATTACCAAGTGTTTCATCTTCTTTCAACGCCTCTAAAATTGCAGCTTTCCTATGCTGTCCGTCATTAAGTAAAAATCTTGCATCCATAGAAACTTCTAACATACCTACTTCCGCAGACACCTCACCCTTTTTAAACTCAAACTGCCCATCAATGGATGCCGCCAAAGCAGAAAATACATAATTTCTTCTATTTTCAACAATATATCTGCTGATGACTGGAATTCTGGACTCATTCAATCTTCTCTGCGCTCTATACTCTGGCGGAACATATTCGTCTTCTCCCGGAAACAGTCTGGAAAGCATCTTTAAAGGAACCATTGCTATATAATATACTCTGTCTGCCTGAATCCCCTTTACAACAGGGAATTTGTATACAAATTCCATAATCTCCTCCAAAAAAGCTATATACTTAAGTAGACTACTTAAGTATATAGCTTGTGTGCCCATTTGTCAATATTTACTTTGGTTTACTTTAAAAATCAGGTGTCCAATCTTCCAGCAAATCTTCATCAGAAAGTGCATCAATATCAAAGTTTCTTCCCTCAAGCGTACTAACCAAGAAATTTTTTATATTCTCCATTGATTCCAGATCAGAGCTTCCAACTTTTTCAGCAAGTTTAGTTGCTCCAAAATTCGCAAACTCTGTCAAAAAATCTATTTTTCGGAAACTATCATCATTTTCCCCAAACGCAAGTTCTAGTCGTTTATCTTCATCATAGTCAACGGTCTGAGATGTCAAAATAGCTGCCTGAAACATAAAATCAATCCTGCCATCCATATTTTGCGTTGTCAAGACATTCCTCGGAACAGTATATTGATTGTTCTCATCTGTTACATCAAGCTTATCAATCCTTTTATCATACATTATTCCAATAGCCATAGAAATCAAATACACATTATAATTAGGTCTCGACAAAAAAATATTCTTTAGGCTAGTTATAGTCTTATCCCACGCTATTCCTCTTAATACTACATCTGATCTGAAGTCCATGTGAATCCCTCCTTTACTGAGGCAATATTTTTCTCTTCATTGCTTTGAATCGTATATACTCGCCCAATCATATCCGATTCAAAATAGTCTTGAAGGCTGTCTTTTGAGAACAAAATAACTTGTGGCGCAAATTGGGGTATACAATCAATTACATTTTGCCTTTGGTCCGCATCAAGCTTTGAAAACGGTCCATCCAGCACAAGGGGATATTCCTTTCCACTTAGACTATCAACATCAGATACAAGTTTCAAAATACCACCTATATAAGCAAACGAAACAACTGCAAATTGTCCTTCAGATTTTGATTCATCTTTATAGCTATCAACAACCCGTACAGCAAACTCCGGACTCACTGATACTGTTCTTTTGCTTGTGAGCATCATATTTAAAAGAGATTGTATATTCTCCTGCAACAGCTTACTATATTTTTCCGACTCATCATCCAAACATTCCTTAAAATAACCCTGAACAGCTTTCATAATATTAATCTTATGCATTGCGATCTGATTAATTTTGGTCTGCTCTGTAAGATCATCAAATTTCTTCATCTCCTTTTTCAGAAACCGCTTAAACAAGTCAAGTTCCGAAACTGCTTTTCGCAACTGTTGCTCTAATTCTAAAACTCTGTCTTCAGCATTCTTTCTATCAACCACCAAATCCTCAATATCTTTACTGTTCTTTTCATCCTCATCCAGTTCTCTGATACGGACATCGCATTTTTTTGCCTGTTCCTGATTATTTATCACATGCCTCATGTAATTTTCAATCTTCTCTCTGCTGTATCCTTTTCCCCACTGCTTTGCCTGTGCCGAGAAATTCATATACATATTGTCGTAATTATTAGGTGGCATCATATCAAGGAAACCTTTTATATGCTCCTTATGTTCCTCTGTCAACTCTCTACCACAAATACACTTTGATGTAGATAAAAGCGTCAAATACTGAATAAGTCTCTTATCCAGCCCCTGTGGAAGTCTACTATCTTCCACTTTCAAATGTATTCTCTTTTTTGCATCTTCAACTGCTTTAGAAATCAGAAGCTGTGGAAAATCATTGATTACCATATCTCCAAACTGTGACATTCCTGAATTGATATTGCTCAAAAAAGCATCCCTCTGCTTCACTAATTCTTTGCGTTCTTTTTCATATTCCTCTTTTGATTTTGTTGAACCAATCTGCTCTGATATATTTGAAATCAGCTCACTCTTTACCTCCTTTTCTACTTCGTCAGCTTTTATAGCACTTTCTATTTCTTGTATTTTGTTTTGTGCATTTTCGATACCTGTTTTTGTAGCATTGATGTCACTGCTACTTGATATTGCACCTTTACTTAGGTAAAGTTTCCCGAGAACTGTAGTCTTTAACTCAGTATCACCTATATGCTTAAGTGCCGATTCCAAAATATCCAGATCAAATATGGAATATAGTGCCTTGCGGAGATTTTTGGCAGAATCTCTCCCCTTCACGCGGAGATCTGCAATCATATTCTCACCATCAAAGAAAAAATACTCTGACAATCCAGACGGAAGCAACTTCTCTATAGTCTCTTGAGGACGTTCTATTCTTCTCCAATTATCATCACTATTCAAATGATTTAATTCTAGTTCCTCATTGATTTTTGAAGAGGAATCTAGCTCTTTACGATAAGTGATTGTTCTGGTCAATGAATAACTTGTATTCATATGTTCAAAATCAACTCTTCCCATCACGCTAAAAGTCGAATTATATGATTGCTCACTTTCAAAGTTCAAATTGTACAAAGTATCCGATGTTGTTTTATTAAAATGTACTTTACCATAAAACACCCACTGAAAAAGCTGATGAAGAGTTGTCTTTCCGTCTCCATTCTTTCCATAAATAATTGTTACCTTTCCATCAGTAGCACATTTAATTTCACCATATCCCTTGAAATTTCTGAAATTTTCAAATTCAATCTTACTAATCCTCATCAGGCACCTCCTTATCCAATTCAGACAAAATCGAATTGATTATATCTGACTTAATCTTGCTGTCACTGGCCGAGCCTTTTAGTTTATCATTTATTACATCACGTTCCTTGTCTTTTATAAATTCAATCATATGCTCTTTGATTTGTTCATCATTCATCAATTTCATCCTCCATTTCTTCGTAATCATATACATCAATATCTTCCATTGTCAAATTGTACTGACTCAACAGGTCATCAAGTTTATCCTTAATTTTTTCAAAATTCAACGATAGTTTTGCATATTCATGGAAACGCCTTAACTCTATTTTTGCCCATTCTGTCATATCATTTGATGGCAATACAACAATATCATATATTGTTGCGCTGTCCTTGCCTTCATATAACCTTAAAATCCGCCCTCGCCTCTGCACGAATTCCCTGTAATCATCATTACTGGATAAAATCAAAGCACTTTTGATAGATGGAATGTTAATCCCCTCATCCAGACACCTAATTGCCGCCAATGCAGATATCTCTCCTTTATTAAAAGCATCCACTAACTCCATCCGGTCAGCCATACTTTCCTGTGCAGTAAACTGACTTGCTTTATAATCCAAATCATTTAGCGCTCGTTTCACCTGCTTTATATGTCGGATTTCTTCACCACTATCATTATACAATCTTCCATCCCCACAATAAACAACAACATGATCTCTTTCTGTAATTTGATTTATAAAATCTCCCACACCATCAATCTTTGCCTGTGCCATAGAGATAATCCGCAGTCTGTTTCGCAGGGTTTTAGCCAAATTTTCCAAATCTATACATTTTCCATTTCTAAAATAAGAAGCAATAATACGAGATTGTTTTCTAAACCGTTCCTCCTCCTCTTCTGTCGCATATACATAAATTGGTTTATAATAATATGGAACAAGGAATTTTCTATCTAATGCTGTTTCGATAGGAAGATCAAACACCTGACCACCGAAATATTTCATCAATTCCCTTCCCGAAGCTGCACTCCGACCACTATACGGGGTTGCACTCAAGCCAAGCATATATTTATATCCCTCTTTCAACTTATCATTTCTCTTGGTAAATCTGTGTGCTTCATCTACAATCAACAGTTTGTCTGACTCATCCTTCTTTATCACATTCATAAATCTTTCAAGGTTAAAAGATACTATCGTTGATATAATAATAATCTGTACTTCTTTATTATACCTTTTATTTATAATTGCCTGAGTGATTTTTTGATCCCATGATGGATTCTCTGAAGATACCATCACAATCACAGCATCCGGAAAAGCAATTTTAACATCTTCTGCCCACTGTTTTACTAAATGCTTATATGGTGCACAAATTACTACTGTCGCTTCGTGTTCCTCAAGAAGTCTTTTCGCTGAGAAAATTGCTGTCCACGTTTTCCCAGTTCCAGTCGCCATAACATAAAAGCCATGGAAATCATTATTTGTCCATGCTCTGATCGCTTCTTTCTGATAGTCTCTGAGCGTAATCCCCGTACCATTCTGCTTCTTCAAATCACTTCTTCGTTCCATTATTTGAAGCAAGTGCTTTCTGGCAGATTCCTTATAGTCATATACTTCTACGAATTGATTCGTACCATTCCACAACGACTCAAATTCATCAACTTCATCCTCAACACTGTCCTTTTGACCATCAATCCAGCTTTTTACCACACGAATTTTGTCATAATTATCTCTATAGCCATTCTTGCTGGAATTTGCAGATCCGTAAAACACAACTTTATTCCCATCAAAATCCTCAAGAATTCCTAGTTTATCGTGATAATCTCCAAGTGTGTTTGTTACGGCGATTTTTATATCCAATGTTCCTCTGGCAACCAATTCAGCCAAAAGAGCAAGTCTGGAATCATCAAATCTCTCTATTTCCTCTATAAAACCTCTGCTGAATGCATTTCCAATTATTCTTTCCTTTTCCTCGTACCCAAGATTAATCGCTTCAATGTCATCTTCATTTAATTTTGGACTGGCAATCAGCCTTATATCCCCACCATTCCGGACAAATGTAGGGATTCCATCTATAATCGTATCAAACACCCCAGACGAAAAATACCCTACACTCCTGCAGTAATGTTCCGTACACATTAATGCTGGCACTATAAGAGAATCGGCAATGCCATCCTCTCCACAGCTTATATAACTTATCTTTATATCCATCTCCTGATAGTTCATATAAATCCCCCTTACCACCTTAGATATATTTCTTATACCAATTACCACTCAATTTCAAAATCTTCCATAATATAATCTGCAACAGCCTCCATATCATTTAAATCAATCGTCCTTACCATTTCTCCTGAAGCCGAATCTCCATAATCTTTACGGTCGAACTTCCCTGTTTGTGAAACCACTGGGAAAGATAGTCTGAATTGATTTGAAGTTATATGTGCCTCAACTTCTGTCCCCCAACGATTTATGACACTATAGACCAACCATTCATCCCAAGAAATCTTTATCTTTGGCAACCTATATATACACTTAAGCTCGGAAATTAGCGAACTATCTTCTATCTCGTTTGCAATTATCCTCTCCACCTCGTTTGCGATATCTTCTGTAATCCCAATATGTTCTACCGAAGCCATTTCTCGCTTATTAATCAATAAATGTGTATCATTCCATCCATTCAAGAACTTTAAAATATCATACACCGTGTAATGATACTCCTTTGCCAATCCAAGAAGCTCTGTTATTTCAAAAACTTCATTTGCAGACACGTACTCCTGCAAAAGCTCAATCGGTTTGTCTATATTCACACCTATTTGTGCAATGTATGGTCTTGCAAACTCATATTGCCCGGAATAGAAATGCTGCAACATGCTAAACAGACTGTATTGATAGTAAATACCTAATCTATTCAGAAAATCTGAATTATCATTTTGCATAATCTCAAAAATCTGATTACAATGATGCGGCATGCTATCATTCAAAATTTGTTGCAAAACTCTGGAAATATACTTCTTATCATAGTCAAATAAATTCAAGTTTGAACTATGTATATATGAACCAAAATAATTTATTATATCATCATCAGACAAAGAAATGCTAATCATAATTTCTGTGATTCCAGGATATGCATCTCTAATTTGATCCTTTGTCACAGGATATTTCGACCTCTTTACAAACAGCTTCAAATCCCTATACATTGAAAGATTATTGCTGTCCCTTGATACATAATCCCTTCTAAAAAACAATTCATTATCATATTTTTCTCTAAGCACACCCTGCAAAAAAAATCTGTTGTCAATTCCAGCTTCTAAAAGCTCGTCCTCAAACTCCAAATAAATCTCATTCATAAAAAACAGGCTTCTGTCACTATTCATTATGTAGTCATAAATTTTCCCAAGCAATTGATGTGGTATTTTTTCATTCTCTTTAATTTTATATCTACCACGACCACACAATATACAACACCTGCCTATAGCAGCCGAAATTGACCTGTTTTTTTGCGGAAGCGATACCTCGCCAAATTCATTTACCAAGAAACTCCTGAACCTGCCAAGCTCTGCATCATCATAAACATTCATCCCGTTAGGATAATACTTTTTCAAAACAATCTGATACATTTTTTCAAGAGAAAGCTTATATCTATGGTAATGCGTACCCGATAAATTATATTGAGCATATATTTCTCTATCAAAAATATCCGTTGGAATATCATGATCATTAAACGCTGCCTTCCTATACTCATTTATACCAGCAACATCAAGTTCATCTGGCATCTTTTCCACAAAATCTCTTGCAAAATCCGTGATATCATCATCAACAATAATAACCGTGTCCGTCTCACGATCATAGGAGAAGAACTCATCATCCGCACACTGAAGAAGATACAAAAGCACCTCTGTTAAATCTTCAAAATACTCCTGCAAATCAGTTGATTCTAATATTTTCTCTCCATTAAAATCAGCAGATAGTCTCGGAAGAAACTTCTTTGTCCTCTGCCATTGGCAAAACGGCTGTACGACCTTCTTCTCAATCTGACGAACTCTTTCTCTTGTAATCCCAAGTTCATTACCAATAGCTTGTAATGTAAGCTTCCTTGCCCTAAGTTCAAGAACACTCTTTGTATTACTTGATTTTCTTGAATAAATCCCGTCCAAAAAATCACGTAGTTCTTTTCTGAGGTCATAGGAAACCCATTTAACAAACTTAATCTTTTCTTCAACAGGCAGCCTTCCCGTTAATGTTTTATCAAAAAGACTATCCAAAACAGCTTCTTCATTTTCACAATATTCAGCAAATTCTGCACTTACATCTGCCTGCAATAAATAAATCTCAAAATACGGCTTTAACAGATTCTCTGTCTTTTCTTTCACTGTATCATAAAATTTATCAAGTTCAACATATTTTTCTGCCTGCCTAATGAAATCATCCAGCATTGCAGATATAGCATATGCCGACACAGGTTCTTCCTTGCACAACTTAATCAGATTAGCATCTAGCAGTTCAAATCCCTTTTTGAATCTATTGACAACCTCTATTTCATTATCAGTAAGACCATCGTATACTTCTTCCGAAAATATGCCACTGAAAATCTTCTCTCTATGGCTCTTTATTCTCGAAGAAATGTAATGTTTGGAATCTTCTTTCCGTTCAATTTTTTTGCCATCTAATGCTTTTATGTATTCATCAATGTCGGTTAAACTCAACATACCAAGATTGCGAATTTGAGAGAGTTTATAATATGTTGAAGAAAGCAACTGATGAAGTTTATAGATTCTTGCTTCTTTCAGGCAATTTGCCGTGCGAATCTTAAGGCGATCAAAGTCTATTCCTATTCCCCTATACCTATCTATTTCTAAATTGTATTTTTCATATAAAACTTCATCATCAATAGTCATTCATCACACCTCAAATCAGAAAAACAACACTATCCTTCATCCTATCATAGTTTTTCTATTTCTTCTCATACTCTCAATCCTGCGCAAACAACTCATCAATCGTCCTTTGACAATAAGCTACCCGTCTCAAAGCGATTGCTGGTAATCTAATACAATTATTGCTCTCCATAGTTATAATCGTTAACCTACTAATATCTATTTCTCTTACCTAAGTCTCGATTGTGCATTTCTGCATACAAAAATATTATATCATATCCTTTGTTTTATCAAAAGGAAAAAGTGTGCTGCTGTGCTGCATTTTTTATCCGTTTTTTATCCAGACTCCAAATATTTTCCCTGATCCATCACATATTTATCCCATGAGTCCAACATTATTAAACTTAATTCTTATGATATGGCAAATCCTCTCTACCCCAAAAACTTTGCCTCCTTTTCACCCCTAATGACTTCGCCAGATACGCATTTTGTGTCACAAAACGCTATCCGGTCAGTAGCACAGCCCCTGAAACCCCATATTATACCGATAAATAGCGTAAAAAATGAAATCTACACCATTCCTACACCAAAATTGGGGGATTCTACTATGTTGTAGTGTGTTCCCTCCGGCAGCCTTACATCCGGATAATAGCATCTGTTTTCTGCCAGACGGTATACAATTCCGTTTTCTTCAATAACCTCTGCCCATTCTTTCTCCATAACCTGCCTCCTGTCCATATGTACGGATAAAGAAAGGCATCTGCCTCCCTTTATCCATTTCATTACCTTTGCCTATGCCAAGACCAGCAATACGATTTTTGCCACACTCCCGGTTGTTTCCATGACTGCCAAGACCAGTTTCAAAATGTGTATACCCATCCATACCATACTTTTAACACCCAGCTCGCAAAACGGAAAGTGCCGCTGATTACCCGCCTTAACATACCATCCCTCCATTCTAACTGCTGCTCCAGTCCATTATTTTGTCCATAACATTTGGCATTCCGCTTATGTCTGCCAATCCATTTTCCATAACTTCTTCTGTTTCCTGTTTGCCAGTGGGGGAAGATGCCATAAACGGCTGCCCTGCCATCCTGCCTTCAATCAAAATACGGAGAATTTCCCCCAATATTTCTTCCTTACACTCCTGCCTATGCTGCTCCAACTGCTGCACCACAAATTCCTTGGTATCCCATTTATCCTCTTCGGTATCATTGTTATTTTCTAGTGCATCAAAATACATCTCCAGTGCATCCATGACAATCTGATTGCCTTACATGCTGCTCTTTCTTAAAGGAAAACCGCACCGTAAATGCACGGAACAAATTTACGCTCGCCATAATATCCTCTCCTATCTGCTTTTTGACTGCATCTGTTCTTGATGCCATTCCTTAACAAGATTTTCTATCAGGTCAATCTTCTGCCTGTCCGTAAAGTCCTTTGGAAAATACGGATTCAGCCTGTCAGAGCGAATTCTTATTTGTTCCCTCTGGTTTGGTTTTTCTTCCTCCAGCACCAGATAAATAGCCTCCATATCCAACTCGCCTGACTGGCTCATACGTTTCAGTCTGTTTGCTTGTGACAACGAAGGTGTACACTGCTCCATATCCATTACTGCATGAAGCTCATACTGTTTCTCTTCATTTAGATAAGATAACTCCACCGCAACGGTAAATGCTATCTTCCCATCATCTACCATATTCAATATCTTAGGAATGAGATATGTCAAACGGATATACCGGGCTATCTGGTTTCTGCTCCCCCCTACCTGACGTGCGAGCATTTCATCTGTACGCATTTTGACAGAATCATTCTGCAACTTCCATTCCCCCAATTCATCATAACCGGCAATAACTTTTGCAACTGATAAAGTCGGATTGTCCTCTGACTTCGTCCCAACTTGGGACAAAGTTAAATCTGTCCGTCTGCCCTGCTGTTTCATCGCCTCCAGCCTCATACGGTAAGCAAATGCCTTTTCACTTGGCTTGATATGCTCCCTCTGCAGGTTGCTGTCCACCATTGCGATTACCGCCTGATTATCATCCAATTCCACAACCATAACAGGAACTTTATCCACCCCTGCCCATTTGCCAGCTGCCTTTCTCCTGTGCCCTGCTATCAGTTCATAACCTTCACCTGCCGGATTTGGCCTTGCCAGCAACGGCACCAATACCCCCTCTTTTTCAATGCTCTTCATCAGTTCAAATAATTCCGTATTCATTTCCACCTTAAACGGATGGTTTTTGAAATCCACCAACTGGTCTAGGGGCAAATACTGAATTTTACCGTCAAAAGTGTTCTTCTTACTTTCAACACCCTTGTTTTGTACGATTGAAGAATAATCCTGCTTTTTTCCGCCATCTTCGACACCACCTCTTATTTCAAACCACGAGCGTCACGCTTCGCGAGACCGCTCGGGTTCGCGGGTGCGCTCGAATTCCTTGCGAGCAAGCTCGCAGGTATTCTCACTTTACCTTCGCGTAAATAAAAAGACCATCCATCCTCAAAGCAAGTTTCTTAAAAAAACTCTGAAAATGAACGGTCTCCCATACTTTTTATTTCATTGAATAACACAGTTTTTGATGAATTATTAACTTTACTTGGATGTGTTCCCACACCCCATATCCAGAACCACTGAGACGTTTACACCGTCGGAAATCGCTTTTTTATACGTTTTCCGGTCACTTTTTGAAAAGGTAAAAAACCTCTCAAAGTGCCTAAAATCAAGGATTTTCACGAATCTATCCGATGTAGTAGACATACGCTCTCCACATGCCCTCCCTGCCCGAACATATCACACGCCCTCACCTTCCTCACTTCATACCCCTTCTCCCCCAGAAATTTTACATCCCTCGCCAGCGTGCCTGGATCGCAGCTCACATAGACGATTTTCGCCGGCGCCATTTTCACGATCGTATCCAACAGTACACCATCGCAGCCTTTTCTTGGCGGATCTACCACAACCACGTCTGCCAGATTTGCCATCTTTTCTGTTTCATTCTCCGCTTCGTTCCCTTCCTCTCCTGTGAGATTCCGAGCGACTGCCAGTTCCTCTGCCAGCTTGGGGACAACCTCTTCGGCGGCGCCACAGAAAAACTCTGCATTGTCAATTCCGTTCAGGCGGGCATTTTCTTTGGCGTTTTGGATTGCTTCTGGCACGATCTCCACCCCATATACCTTTTTTGCATTTTTAGCTAGAAACAGGGAGATTGTCCCGATCCCACAGTAGAGATCCCAAACTGTTTCTTCTCCGGTTAAACCAGCAAACTCCAAAGCAGTCTGATAGAGTTTTTCCGTTTGCACCGGGTTGACCTGATAAAAAGACTGGGGAGAAATATGATAAGAAATCTCACCGATCCTGTCTTCGATATACTCTTGTCCCCAAAGAAGTAACATCTCTTTCCCAAGTATTACATTGGTCCGCTCGGTGTTTATATTCAAAAAAATGCTCGTCATCCCCTGAATTCCGGTCAAGTTTTCTATCAAAGTCCTTTGCAGGTCCCCACTGATTTGCCGGCCATTTATAACAAGGCATACCATAATCTGGTTGGTGTGATAAGCGCGCCTGATATAGATATGGCGAACCAGTCCTCTGTGGCTGACTTCATCATAGGCTGGGACATGCTGTTCCTGCATCCACGTTAGCACTGCTTCTAAAAGCCCTTTCATGCTGGGATGCTGGATCGCACAATCCGTCACCGGGATGATACTGTGAGTGCGCCCTGCATAAAATCCCGCCACCGGGCGGAGCACACCGCTGTCATCCCTCTGCATTCTGACGGGAAACTGAGCTTTATTCCGATATTGCCATGGCGTTTCCATGGCTAAGATCGGCAGCCACTCTACCTTCTCTGCATCCAAGCCGCCGATTCTCACCAGACAATCCTTGACCTTTTTCTCCTTGTAGGCAAGCTGTTTTTCATAAGAAAGATGTTGCAGTGTACAGCCTCCACACTGCCTTGCCACCGGACATTTTGGTTTCACCCGGCCGGAATCAGAACACTCCAACACCTCCATCATTCTTGCGAAACCGTACTTTTTCTTACATTTCATAATTCGGGCACGGATCGTTTCCCCTGGCAACGCATCCTTGACAAAAAGGGCATAGCCATCTACATGACCAATGCCCTCCCCGTTATTTCCTAGATCATCTATTTTCAATGTGATTTCCTGATTCTTCTTTAACTCCATAATTAGCCTCACTTCATATCCTCTGCGCCATAGCAACGAATCTATCATACCCCATTCGGCTAACTAATTCAACTGTTTTCATCCGTTATTTTTTACTTCACCCTAACTTTGATCTTCTTAGACAGACCATTCCAGGCCACACAATAAATATAACATGTTCCACGTTTGCCGCCGGTAACGATTCCCTTCTTTGAAACCTTTGCGATCGAAGGATTTGCAGAGATGTAGCGCACCTTTTTACTGGCTTTATTCATCTTTTTACCTGCTGCCTTTACTTTCAGCTTAACTTTTTTGCCAGATTTCACGGTTACAAGGGTCTGCTTTGTCTGCAATTTCACAGGATTGCCATACTTTCCACCCTTTGTCGTGCTATAGGCAGGAAGAGATTTGGATAGGGACACCCGCTTCCCATCAATGATCTTATAAGCCATCACATAATATCTATATTGTGTTCCCTTTTTCAAGCCCGTTCGTTTCCATCTGAGAACCTTTTTGCTCACTGTTCGCAGACATTTATACTTACCATTGGCCTTTGCCCCGTAAATATAATATCCATCTGCGGATTTGACCGAATTCCAGCGAATGATCTGTGACGTTTTAGACGTAGACACTTTAGCTATAAGCAGTTCCGACTTAAGTGCCCCTTCCTCCAATGTACTGTCATCATCCCCATCTGGCAACACGGAATCCGTGCCAGGTGTTGCTGTCTGCATATTCCCTGGGGTAAGAGTTGGTATATCTACCGGTGGCTGGTCAGATGGTTTATCAGACGGAGTTGCTGATGGTCTCACCCCTGGTTTTTCTGTCGCCCCAGGCGTTGTGTTCGGTTTTTCCGTTGGTTCTGGCGATTTTTCAGGCGGAGCCGAGACATCCGGCGTTACCGTTGGTTTCACCTCTGGCTTTTCTGTCGTCTCCGGCGTTGCGTTCGGTGTTGCTGACGGCTTTACTCCTGGTGTCGCTGTCGGAGTTACCGTTGGTTTCACCTCTGGCTTTTCTGTCGTCTCCGGCGTTGCGTTCGGTGTTGCTGACGGCTTTACTCCTGGTGTCGCTGTCGGCGTTACCGTTGGCTTTACCTCTGGCACCTCTGTCGCCCCAGGTGTTACATCCGGCGTTGCCGTTGGCTTCACCTCTGGCGTCGCTGTGGGTTCTACTGGTTCCTGACCATCACCATAGATGGATTCCTGAAAATCCTTTGTCTGGAATAAATATGCACAGAATATCTGTGCTTTCAGCAGCTCTACCTGAGTAGCCTGTGCGCGAATATTATTGGCACCGCCCGGAGTTACATTCACATTGACTAAGTCACTCTCCACAGCCTCTTTCATAAGCTGCTGCAGGGCAGCAAAGTTCTTGATGGTTACCGTCTGATTTTTCCACTGAATGGTCACAGGTTTTAACTCTTTGACTTTATCTATTCTTTTCTGGAACATTGCTTCTTTAAAATCTGCCATTGTTCCGTAGGTGCTGCCAAATATATTCCTTAGGATATACGTATCTGACAAAATGGTCTGTTCAGACTGGGCAGCGGTTTTATACTGATTAGAAATATAAGGCACCATGCCCTCATAATATCCATATTCGGCAAGCAGTTCAAATGCCTGGCGGCGGATCATAACATCACCGCTGACGCCGAGGTCATTCTGTACTCCAGCATAATTGGCGCTGAACAGCGGTACGACATAATAACCGTTACTTGCCATAGTTCCCGTGGTCTGCGTTCCATTCACTTCATAACGGGATACAATAATGCTGTTTTGAATCAGATCGTTGATCGTATTCAATCCCTTTGCCTCATCAAGAGTCAACTCTCTCACAGAATCCAGATTGTGCTTGGAGCCAGCATCTCCCTGATTGCTTCTCGTCTTTGTATCCTCGATCTGTTCCAGTTTATGGAACCACTTCTTCTTTTCTTCTGGTGTCTTTGAGAACATAATATCCGCTTCCGCATAATCCAGCGTATAGACGACATCCAAAATACCGCTCATATAAGACTGTAGGTCTTTTTCGCTCTGAAAACGCTCTGGCACTGCATTGTGAAACCTCTCGTTATAAGCTTGACGATCGTAGATCAGATTCAGGTTAAAGACAGGCGGATCGTTCAATTCATAGGGTTCAAACATTCCTCTGGTATATACTTCTGCCTGCATTCCGTCTCTTATACCATACTGGTTCAACATAACAGGAGAGACCAGAAGATGAGTTAACTCATGGGCATAGGTAGCAAGTCCCCGCTCCGACAGCGCCTTTGACAGATAATAGCGGACGCCTGTACCTGACGCCATACCGTCTGAAAACATGAAAGTGTCATATAGATTCAGGGGAGTAAAAAATTCCCTCACGCCACAGGAAGCTTTTTCGCCAAACTTAGCTGACCATTCATCCCCAGCACTGGTTGTCGTATCCGAATAGATCCGCAGACTGTCCAGTACAAGCCGGTTTGATGTGAGCTGTCCCCGGTTCTCCGGTTTTGTGACTCGGCGCCAGAGGTCTATAAATGCCTTCTGCTGCCTGGCGCTCTGCTCCAGATCCTTTCGGAACTCCTCCCTTTTTACCGCATATTGAGCGGGATCAGAAACTTTTAATTCCCTGTCCACATAACAATCCACGATTCCGTATGTGATCGTAGCAGAGTTGGCGATAACATAAATGCTGTCCTCTGAAACAGTGAGCAGCGGGAGGATATGGGACTGCAACGTTGCATCGCTGCATAGTCTGGTGTACAGCCCGGTGCCCGCCGGATCCGATACTGAATCATCCACAATAAATGCAGGGCTCTCCTGCAGAAGCCACTCATCCAACGTCATATCCGGTATCCATTTCTGTCTGTTTTCCTCCAGAAAGGCACCCAGATTCATGGACATAGTGACACTCCAGAATAATTTATTATATCCAAATAACTTACTGCTGTTATTATTGAATATTTTTAACGTATCACCGCCTGCACTGCCAATCCTGATCAGCCAGTCCAGAACATCTGTCGAAACCCCATAAGTGCCTGGCTCATAGAGAAGGACATCCCGGATATTTTTCTCTCCCATATTAAAATTGTACAACCGCTCTACATAAGAAAGACCCAACAGCAATTTTTCTTTATTCTGCAATATCTTTTCTGTAAGAAAGGTACTGTCCTGGTTCTGGGCACCAGTGGTACTATCCACTATCCTCTGGATAATCGGCCCGATCTCCCCCTGTACTCTCTCAAATGCCTCTCCAAAAGATACAGCCTTTACATTATCCAGGTTTAGTTCCAAAACTGCCTCTTCATCTGTGATCTCTGTAATATTTCTTCCATCCCGCTTTGAGATCTCCAACTTTTTATTCAGCTTATCAGCCATCGAATACCGGGAAGGAGCGAGAAAACCAGCTATTTTTTCATCTTTATAATAATCCACCGCCTTTAAAGCCGCTTCCGTGTTCTGACTCACCGTTTCTCCCAGGCTGGCCGCATTAGATATAAAAGAAGGAACTATTATCCCTAGCATCATAATCATTGCCGCAGCTACAATTCTTATTCTTTTCATCCGCCATCCTCCTCTATTTTTAGATAGATGTCATTTTGGTACTTTAACTTACATTATACACTACTGCCCTGGCAGATGGCTACGAAATTATTTCTAATCTTTTTATGAAATATTAAATGGCTAGCTCGACAGCACCGTGGGACTACAAGCATCACAGCCCGCCTTCGGAAGTCTGCCGCAGATTGCTCTCAAACATGCGGTTAAAGCCCAACCAGTCCATGTTATCTTCTGCCTGCTCAAAGATTTCTGTCAGCGTCTGAAGCTTAGCGTCTGCATTGTCCGCGAGATGAAGTGCCATCGCCTCGAAAAGAGCTGGGACTTTTGGAGAACCAAACTCCAGCTTGCCGTGATGGGCAAGAATACAGTGGAGCAGTTCATTTTCCAATTTCTTTGGAAAACCATTGATCTCTGCGATCGCGGATGACAACTTTTGTGCCCCGATATAAATATGCCCCAGGAGCTGCCCTTCATCGGTATAGTCATTTCGAGGAAAACCTGCTATCTCATCGATTTTCCCCATATCATGGAACAATGCCGCGGTGATCAAAAGATCCCTTTGAATTTTTGGATATGCTCCGGCAAAATATTCACACATATTTGTGACGCTGAGAGTGTGCTCCAGAAGCCCACCCATAAATCCATGGTGGACACTCTTTGCGGCGGAATGCTTTTTAAACTTCTCTACAAACGCCTTATCTTCCAAAAAAAATCTCTTTAGAAGCTGACTGAGATATGGATTTTTCACGCTGCGTATGTAGGATAGGACCTGCTCAAACATTTCTCCCACAGCTTTTTTGGTGGTGGGGATGTAATCTGCAGGATCATATTCTCCTTCCTCACTCTTGCGAAGTCTCGAAATATTCATCTGGATATTGCCCTGAAAACTGGTCACCAGCCCTTCACAATAAATGTAGTCCATCGCCTCGAAACTGGCAATTCCGTTATTCAGTTCCCAGATCTTAGCATCTGCCGTTCCGGTCTTGTCCTGCAGAATCAGGGAATAATATGTCTTTCCCGCCTTGGTCTTCAGAATCTGCTTTGATTTGCACAGATACGTCCCTGTCAATTTTTGTCCTTCCCGGTAATCCTTTAAATAATGCATTTCAATTCCCTTTAAGCCTTTCTATTTTGCTTTCGCTGATACCGTCACATAGGGACCGAATATCTTCTTTCCTTTGATCTTTTTAAAAGATCTGACCTTATAGCTGTACTTCATACCTCGAACAGCCATTTTATAACGATAACCTGTGATCTTGTTTTTCTTAATGGTCTTCACGCGGTTAAATTTCGTCTTAAAGCCCTTTACATGAACCTTCATAAAAACTTGGTAGCCAGAAACATTTTTGTTGCGTTTCCATCTGACCTGAACGCCACCTCTCACTCCTTTGGCGCGAACACCTTTGAGTTTCGCGGGCACCATCGCCACTGAAATTTCTTTCGAAGCATACCCTTCGATGGCCTCGCCATCCGAAGTTGCAAATACCGGGGTTACTTTATATTTGTAAGTGGTTCCAGCTTTTAAGCCAGTATCAGTAAAGGAAAGACCGGCTGATATACTGCTGCGCAGAGCATATTGGCCCTTGCCGGACTTGCGATATACATGATAGGAAGTGGCTCCATTCACAGCACTCCAATTGATCGTAGCATTGGTAAGTCCGGCTGCCTTCTTTGAAGAAACCTGAGTGGAACCATCCAGTGGATGAAATACCAATCCAGCTCCCGCCGCAAAAGCAGCTACCTTTCCATTCGCTTTTCCCCAGATCTCCGGTCTGGCAGCCGCATAGGAAATACCAGATCCCTGCTGTCCCAAGAAAAACAAGCTGCTTCCCTGGATCTCCACATCCGTCATAAACACTACATGTTTTAGATATGGACAGCCTTCAAACACTTTATCCGCCAAAGTTGTCACTTTTATTCCATTGATCTTCCCAGGAATATAGATCGTTGTAGCTGACCTATTTCCCACATAACCTGTGATGGTCCATGTCTTGTCCGCCACATTTAACGCTGTCTGAAAAGCATTCTCATCCCTTACTGTATAATTTCCAATAAATGCAGGCAATGAGGGCAGAGGCACCTCTGTTTTGGGAGTCTCCACCGTCGCTGTCTCCGTCACCGGTGCCTGTGCACTCATGATTTTTATCTCACCCTCGTTTGTGCCAGTCTCTTTTGAAGCCTTCGCCTCTATGGAGGCCAGTCCTGCAACCATCGACAGACACAAAATGGAACATATCCATCTTTTCATTCTTATTCATCCTTTCCTCCCCGGCTTCGGCGCCGGAATTTCATTTATCCTTTCTCATTTTACAGAGTTTTTTGGATAAAATCAAGTATAGATTCGTTTTGTGACAGGAATCAGGCAGTTTTTTTACTAATTTCGTTGTAAGCCCTGTTTTTCTGTGGTAGAATAGTTTTATCTTTAGCTTTTTGGAGCGCTCACAAAAGGAGGATAATGTGAACAAGAAAGTATGCAAAACTTTAGAATTTGATAAAATTATAGATATGCTGGTAGAAGAAGCCGATTCTGCCCTTGGAAAAGATAGCGCCAAGCGGCTGCGCCCACGGTCTGACCGGGACGAGATCATCGCCTTGCAGGCAGAAACTACCCACGCCCTTACCAGGATCTTCCACCACGGACCTCTGTCCTTCCACGGACTGACAGATATCCGTCCGGGACTGGTACCCCTTTCCAAAGGTGGTACGCTGGGAGCCGGAGAGCTTCTTCGGATCGGCTCCCTTTTAGATGTGGCAGAGAGGGCTGTAAAGTATGAGGCGAAAGATGAAGAGACGGATTTTCTTTCCGGTCGTTTTTCCGGCCTGCAGACATTTCCTGAGATTCTCCGGGAGATCCGCCGTTGTATTCTCTCGGAAGAAGAAATCAGCGATGATGCCAGTAGTGAGCTGCGTCGCATTCGCCGCACCATCAAAAATACGAATGACAAAGTGCGGGAACAATTGAATGCCACCGTAAATTCATCCTCGGAAATGCTTCGGGACAACCTGGTCACCATGCGCAACGGGCGCTACTGCCTTCCAGTAAAACAGGAGTATAAATCTTCTTTCCAGGGAATGATCCATGACCAGAGCGCCACCGGCTCTACTTTTTTTATTGAACCGATGGCCATCGTAAAACTGAATAACGAATTGGCGGAGCTGGCTATGAAAGAGCAGGAAGAGATTGAAAAAATTCTCGCTTCCATAAGCAGTTTATGCGCTCCTGAGGCAGAGGGTCTGGAAAGAAATGTTATTCTGCTTGCCGAGCTCGATTTTATTTTTGCCAAAGCAAAACTTTCCAAAAAAATGCAGGGAAGCGAGCCGGACTTTTCAGACAATTATATAGAAATAAAAAAAGGGCGCCATCCACTGATACCAAGGGACCGAGTGGTACCTATTGATGTAAAACTAGGACAGGATTACCGCCTGTTGATCATCACTGGTCCAAACACCGGAGGAAAGACGGTTTCCCTGAAAACGGTGGGACTCTTCACCCTGATGGGACAGGCAGGTCTTCATATTCCGGCTTTTGACGGCTCACATCTGCGGGTTTTTGAGGAAGTATATGCAGATATCGGCGATGAACAGAGTATTGAGCAGAGCCTCAGTACCTTCTCTTCCCATATGACCAATACCATCTCTATTTTAAAGAGAGCAAACAAAAATACACTGGCACTTTTTGATGAGCTGGGAGCGGGGACCGATCCTGTGGAGGGAGCAGCGCTGGCGATCTCGATTCTTGATAATTTGCTGAACCGGCAGGTCACAGCTATGGCTACCACCCATTACAGCGAGCTCAAGGTATATGCCCTTTCCACAGAACAGGTGGAAAATGCCTCCTGTGAGTTTGATGTGGAGTCACTGCAACCCACCTATCGCCTTCTGATTGGCGTTCCAGGAAAAAGTAACGCCTTTGCCATCTCCAGTAAGCTAGGGCTGCCAAAGGAGATCATCGACAAGGCCAATTCTCTGGTGGATGAAGATGCCCGCTCTTTCGAGGATGTGGTGACAGGTCTGGAGCAGACGAGAAAAGAACTAGAGGCAGAGCAGCAAAAAGCGGCATCCTACCGAGAAGAGATCGAACGCCAGAAACGTAAACTAGAGGAGAAAAATGAACGCATCGACAAGGCAAAGGACAAAATTCTGCGCCGCGCCAATGAAGAGGCAAATGAGATCCTTCAAAATGCAAAAAATATCGCTGACGAATCCATCCGCAAATACAATAAGTGGATGGAGGGCGGCGCTATTAAGGATATGGAAAAACAGCGCTCTTCCATTCGGGAAGAACTGCGAAGAACAGGAGAAAAACTGGATTCTGGCAAGAAAAAGCGCCGCAATGACAACGCTCCAGATAAATTGAGTATCGGCGATCTGGTCATGGTCCACTCCCTAGGAGTGAAAGGAACTGTCAGCTCCCTCCCCAACAATAAGGGAAAACTTTTTGTCCAAATGGGCATCCTGCGTTCCGAGGTGGATATCAAAGATCTTGAGCTTCTAGAGGAAGAGACCTTACAGATTCGAAAAGAAAAGATCCGGGAACGCTCCAATACAGGCAAAATCAAAATGTCCAAATCCATGAATGTCTCTTCGAGTATAAATTTGATCGGGAAAACCGTGGATGAAGCTATCGCAGTACTGGATAAATATCTGGATGATGCCTATCTCGCCAGACTTCATCAGGTCACAATCATCCATGGGGTTGGTACCGGCGCCTTGAAAAATGCGGTACAGGCCCACTGTAAAAAGACAAATTATATCCAGTCCTATCGAATGGGGGAATACGGAGAAGGTGGATATGGTGTGACAGTGGTAGATTTTAAATAGACCTTGCCATCTGATAGATGGTATCCTCAGATTACCCCAAAGATTCAGAAAGGATGAACACATTATGGCGGACAAACAGAAAATTCTTATCGTAGATGACGATACCAATATCGCAGAACTGATCGAGCTCTATTTGACGAAGGAATGTTTTCAGTGCCAACAGGCCCATGACGGAGAAAATGCATTGAAAAAGCATGCTTCCTTTAGACCGGATCTGATCCTGCTGGATATCATGCTCCCTGGAATCGATGGTTACGACGTATGCCGGGAGATACGAAAAACTTCTTCTGTACCCATCATCATGCTCTCAGCGAAAGGAGAGGTCTTTGATAAGGTGCTTGGACTGGAACTGGGAGCGGATGACTATATCATCAAACCCTTTGATTCCAAAGAGCTGGTGGCAAGGGTGAAGGCAGTGTTAAGACGTTACAAACCGAAACCGGATGAAGTGGTGGAAGCTGAGGAATCAGAAGACAATGGAGCAGAATCGATACAGTATAAAGATCTTACCGTAAGTCTCTCCAATTATTCTGTCACCTATATGGGTAATTCCATTGAGATGCCCCCAAAGGAGCTGGAACTTTTATATTTTCTTACCACCCACCCCAATCAAGTATTTACAAGAGAACAGCTTCTAGACCGCATCTGGGGCTATGAATACGTAGTGGATACCCGCACTGTGGACGTCCATATCAAGCGTCTCCGGGAAAAGATCAAGGATCACAGCGAATGGCGCATCGCCACGGTGTGGGGAATCGGTTACAAATTTGAGACAATAAAGGGGTGACACTGCGCATGAGAAGATTCCGACTGACCTTTGGCAGAAAACTGACGCTATTATACTTATTTATTTTTTCAGGTTCCTATTATATGACCCACACCTTAGGTTTCACGGTGATCAAAAACCGAGTGCTGGCGGAGATCATGAACAATCCAGACCTGGATAACTCTGTCGTTCCCGCCCGCATCCGATATTATTTTAATCTGTTGGATACCACCTTTTTTCTCATGGCTGCCGTGCTGGGACTTGCCTTTTTATTGATCTATGCCATGAACGTAGTTCCTCTGCGCAGGCTCTGCCAGGCGGCAAAATCTTTTTCTGTCAGCCGGTACAATCCACCTGTCATTTTCCATACTCATGATGAGTACCAGGATTTGGCAGATGCACTAAATCTCATCGGGAAGGATCTGAATAACTTCGATGAATACCAGCGAGCTTTTATCTCAAATATTTCCCATGATTTTCGATCTCCTCTCACCTCCATCCGGGGTTATGCCCAGGCGATGTTAGACGGCACGATCCCTTATGAAACCCAGGAAAAGTATCTGAATATCATCCTCTCAGAGACGGACCGCCTCACTAACCTCACCTCAAATCTTCTGGAACTGAATTCCTTTAACCGCGAAAGTGTCCTTTTAGATCTGACCAACTTCAATATCCATGAAACGATTATTCAGACGGTCAATACTCTGGAAGGCACTGCCGCCAAAAAGGGAATCACCTTCGTCTTGGATTTTAATGCGAAAAAAGAACTAATGGTCCATGCAGATGAAGGAAAGATCCATCAGGTACTCTATAACCTTATCGACAACGCTGTCAAATTCAGCCATTCCAATTCCGAAGTGAAGATCGGCGCCCGCAAAAAGGGAGATAAGATCTTTGTCTCTGTGAAAGACTCTGGTATCGGTATCCCGAAAAACAGTATTAGTAAAGTATTTGACCGCTTTTATAAAACCGACCTTTCCCGGGGAAAAGATAAGAAAGGAACGGGACTTGGCCTATCAATCTCCAAGGAGATCATCAATTCTCACAATCAGACCATCAACGTCGTTAGTACGGAAGGCGTTGGGACAGAATTTATCTTTACTCTGAAAAAAGGAAAAGAGTAAGTAATCGGATTTAGAGTCATAAAAAAGAGTGTACTCCTCCGAACCCTCGGAAAAATACACTCTTTTTGTATACATTTATTATGACTTTTTAATGATTCGATGCTGGATCAATCACATTAATCTACACTGAACTTTTTCATATGCTGATCGATTACATGCGCCACATCAAGAAGCTGCTTTGCATTGTTGGAAATGTCATCCACTACTGTACTTACCTCTGTCACGGAAGCAGACGCCTCTTCTGTTCCCGCAGCATTCTCCTCTGCGATGGCTGTCAGGTTTTGTACGATGTCTACCACATTCACTCTGGCCTGATCCATATTCTGCGTCTTCTCAGAGATAGAGGTGATACCATGCATAGATTTCTCGATCCCCTCCTGAACTTCAGAAAACATAGTTCCTGTGGTGTCCACCTTCTGCATCTGGGTATCCATGATCTTTTTTACCTTATCCATAGTCACTACTGCCTTTTCGGAATCCTCCATCAGCATGTTGGTGATTCCCTGAACCTTCATCGCAGAATCATTGGACTGCTCCGCAAGCTTCTGAATCTGATTTGCCACAACGGCAAATCCTTTTCCCTGCTCTCCTGCTCTCGCAGCTTCGATCGAAGCATTCAGAGATAACAGGTTGGTCTCCTCTGCAATCGATGTGATCAGTGCAATGGCATCTTTGATCTTCATAGCAGACTCATTGGTAGTATTCGTCTGACGGTAAATCTCCTCGATGGATTCTTTTACCTCAGAATTGATCTCCTCAAGTTCCTTTAAGTTACAGTTCGCTGCCTCTCCAGATTCCTTCATCCGCTCTACGTTACTGCGAAGCCCGGAAACCTCTTCATTGGTCTCCTCTACCATATTTCCAATAACAATAACACTTTCCGTAGCCGTCTGGGTGTCCTGGGCCTGTGAAGAAGCTCCCTCCGCCATATCGCGAACCGCGCTGTTGATCTGACTTATGGTACCAGCTGTCACAGAAGCATTTTTGCTAAGATTATCGGATGAGGTATACAATCTCTCACTCTGTCCCTTCAATTCTGCCACCACTTCGCCAAGCTTCTCCTGTACTTCACATACGGAATTCGCCATAAGCCCAGTCTCATCTTTGCTTTTAAGAAGCTTATTTAGCTCTGGATCTTTAGTAAAGTTAAGCTCTCCCATCCTGGCGACGATCTGTGCGATCTTTCTCAATGGATCGATGAGTATATGGAAACCGATAAAAGCAATAATCAGACAAACCACCTCGGCAATTCCACCCGAAACCGCCATCACTGTCACAACATGATTCACAGAGGAAAAAACATCCGACTCATCTGCACTGATAACTAGTATAAAGTCTGCTTCTGGATTCACATAATATCCTGCGTACTTTACCTCACCATTAAAATTGTAGGTGACAATACCAGGCTCTGGAACTTTACCAGAACTGATCTCCTCGACAACTTTGGTAATCACTTCGTTTTCCACCGGTTGACCGATCTTTTCCGCCGTCGGATGATACAGCATGGTTCCGTCCGCATCTACTACATAAGCATAGCTGGATTCTACGTTTTGAATCTTCAAATCTTTGAACAGGCTTTCCAGCTTATCTTTCGACAACGCACTCCTTCCACGGGCAGATACCTCTGTACCTAAAATTTCTCCATTGGAAACCACCACATCGTGAATGTATCCCTGCACTGTAGCGCTCATTGTCTGCCGGACCTGCGGCATGGCAACAAGGATCGTGATAAGGATCACAAGTGTGATCATGATCGCCACAAAAATCAATCCCTTGATCTTCAAAGGCATGGATACCTTCTTGTTTCTACTCCTGTCTAAACCCCGCTTACTTTTCATGTTAAAAATACCTCCTTCATTGATCTGCTGCCCATGAGAGCCTGTGCAGATCTCCTTTTGTATTCAAATGTGCAAACCCCTGCTGTCTCAGTGCTTCATACAAAACAACTGCCACAGAATTTCCAAGATTCAGCGATCGAATGTCCTCATACATCGGTATCCGAATCGTATTCTCCTCATTCTCCACAAGAATTTCCTCCGGAATCCCTCTGCTTTCTTTACCGAACATAATATAGCAGTTCTCCTCAAAGGCCGCCTCTGTATAGATCTTCCTGGCCTTTGTGGTCGCCATATAAATCTTCGCCGCCGGATTCTTCTTCATAAAATCACAATAACTGTCATAAATGGTTACGTCCAGCTTATCCCAGTAATCAAGTCCTGCCCGCTTCAACTGCTTCTCCGTTATCTGAAACCCCATGGGTTCGATCAGATGAAGCCTCGCTCCCGCAGCCACACAGGTTCTCCCAATATTTCCGGTATTCGCTGGTATTTCTGGTTCCAGCAGAACGATATTGATCATCTGAAACCCCTTTCTTTCACTGCCAAAAATTTCTTTTTTCACCCAAAAAGATGAAAAAATGCTATGTATCACATAACATTTTTACTACAGTTCCTATGTTATTCTTGTCTCAGTGCCAAATACAATTCCACTACCGATCCATCGAAGGACAATGGAACGCAAAGACTCTTTGCATATGTGTTAGTAAAACTCACCTTGCCATGGGACAGCGCCGGAGGCGTAATGTCGATCCCCACTCCGCTGGAAGAAAATACAGTGGCTGCATTTCCCATGATCATATTGCCAAGCTCGCTGAGTGCACTCGCTGAAAAATCATCGATACTCTTTACCTCCGTCATACACATCTTCGAGGCAATATTACAGGCGTCTTTTTCTGCCATGGCAAGGAGAACCTGACCTCTCATCTCACCCGTCACACCAATGATAATAACCCATGTATCCGGTCCGAAATCGGCTTCCTTTAAGCCCGGCTTCTGTATAGACACTTCGACGAAACACATGTCCTGAATCACTTTTTTAGCCGCTATCAAAAAAGGATTGATATGTTCTGCATTCAGTGTGGCCATATTTCCTTTCTCCTTTCCAGACAAAATACTTCCGTCTGATTAACTCTCCCCCAACAGGTTTATGGCTCTGATTGACACCATTTGCATAACCCTTTGGCTAATTTTTAGTATATCATAATTACGACAGAGTGTCTATAAATTTCTGTATCTTTTCCAATGCCACTTTTAGGTTTTCGATGGAATACGCGTAGGAGATCCGCAGAAATCCCTCCCCGCATTTTCCAAAGGCATCTCCTGGGACAACAGCTACCCGCTGTTCCTGCAAAAGCTTCCCGGCAAATTCTTCACTGCTCATCCCAAACCGGCTGATATTGGGAAATACATAAAAAGCTCCATAAGGCTCAAAACAGGGAAGTCCCATCTCATTCAACTCCTTTACGAGAAACCTTCTCCGCTGGTTATAGGCTTCCCGCATCCGTCCTACATCTTCCATACCATTTTTCAGGGCCTCGATCGCCGCATACTGACTGGTGGTAGGAGAACTCATAATGATGTACTGATGAATCTTTATCATCTGTTTGATGATCTCTCTCGGCGCCGCTGCATATCCCAGCCGCCATCCCGTCATGGCAAAGGATTTGGAAAAACCATTGATCACCACCGTGCGCTCTGCCATTTCCGGCAGACTGGCGATCGACACATGCTGTCCGTGATAACTGAGCTCCGAATAAATCTCGTCCGACAGGACAAACAGATCCTTTTCTTTGATGATATCTGCCACTGCCTGCAGTTCCTGTGCTGTCATTATGGCACCGGTAGGATTATTGGGAAATGGCAGTACCACCATCTTCGTCTTGGCAGTAATTGCTTCCCTGAGTTTTTGAGGGGTAAGCTTGAATTGATCCTTTTCTTCCAGCGCGATCTCCACAGGGACACCGCCCGCCATCTTTACACAGGGAAGATAGGACACAAAACAGGGTTCCGGAATGATCACTTCATCTCCCGGATCCAACATGGCGCGAAATGCCACATCGATGCCTTCGCTTCCTCCTACCGTGACCAGGATCTCTTCCGGCGTATAGGGCAGATCAAAACGCTCTCCGAGATATCGACTGATCTCCTGTCTCAAGGGAAGCAGCCCTGCATTGGAGGTGTAATAGGTCCTCCCCTGCTCAAGAGAATATATCCCTTCCTCTCGTATGTGCCAGGGCGTATCGAAATCCGGTTCTCCCACACCCAGAGATATGACATTTTCCATGGTATTGGCCATATCAAAAAAGCGTCGGATACCGGAGGGTTGAAGTTCCATAACTGTTTTGGATAATGGGTTTCTCATGGTGTGATCAACATCCTCTCATCTTCGCTTGCGTTTTTGGTAAGGGGGAGACCATGCTCCTTATATTTTTTCAGTACAAAGTAGGTCGCTGTGCTGATGATGGAATCCATAGGTGAGAGCTTCGTGGAGACGAACCGTGACACCTCTTTCATGCTCTTTCCCTCGATGATAACCGTGAGGTCAAAACCTCCGCTCATTAGATATACGCTTTCCACCTCATCAAATTGATAGATCCTCTCCGCCACCTTGTCAAATCCGCGCCCTCTCTGTGGCGCCACCTTGACCTCGATCAGCGCAGTCACGACCTCATTATCCGTCTTGTCCCAGTTGATCAATGCCGGATAACCACAAATGATGCCGCTCTCTTCCATCTTTTTCAGGCATTTCTCCACTTGGTCCGGCGTGGAAGCCAGCATCGCCGCCAGATCCTCCGTAGTCACCTTCGCATTCTTTGATATGATATTGAGTATCTCTTCCTCAAGCATTCATTTTCCCTCCTACACTGCTTACCCATTTCCTGGAGGAACCAGATAACGTCTTTCCTCTCCATTTATTACGATCCTGTCCTTGTCCTCCCGAATCTGTCCGATCACTGCCGCCGCGATCCCAGCCTCTTCACACCCCCGAACCAGATGGGAGCCACTGGATGTGACGATCAGAAGCACCCCCTCTGCCGGTATCATATAGGGGTTTTCATCATAAAATTCACAGATTTCCACCGTCTCCTGACGGATCGGTATCTTTTTCAAATCTACTTCCAGGCCCGTTCCGCACAACTCTCCCAACTCCCAGAGAGCGCCAAAGATTCCCTCCATAGAAGCATTGTGAAGCACTGCTGCACCGTTCTCCCAGGCGATGGCTGCCTCGGGTAGACAGCTTATGTCCCTTCCATAACTTTCTGCCCGCTCCAAAAAATCTTTGCCAAATCGCTTCCGCAGTTCCTCTCTCCCTTTTATAACCAAATCTGTCGTCCCCGAAGCTCCCGCCCACTTTGTCATCACCAGATCCATACCTGGTCTGGGCTTTGTCAATGTGGTCTTCACATTTTCTCTGCACAGGCCAACCCCTGTCACGGTGATCACAGGCTCCGTAACCAACGGTGTAACTTCTGTGTGCCCGCCGAGAATATCCACCTCATATTCCCCTGCCAGACTGCCGATCTGGTCCATGATCTGTCTGAGTTCCTGTTCCTCACTTCCTTCCGGGAGCAGTATGTTCAGCAGCATGCCTGACAGATCTGCCCCCGCACAACAAATATCGTTTGCCATTCGGAAAAATGCCCGACATCCTATGTTGCCTGAATCACCCGTGACCGGATTGGTGCAGAATGTCATAGGCACTCCACCCTCAGGACAGTATACGCTGCTGTCCCTTCCTGGCGCCGGGGGCTTCACAAGGCACTTACTTCTATATGTAATCTTCTTTCGTACAGACCTCTTCAATATCCTCTCCGGCACTTTTCCTGAACGCATAATTACACCTGTCTCTCCTGATTCTTCCTAATCATTATTACCAAATCATCGAACCGCCTGCTGCGGGTCCATCTGGGATGGAGTTCCCACGGCTGCATCCTGAGGCGGAGCGGCTGGCGGCTGGGTAGGCGTTGCCCCACCTGCTGAATTTCCAGCACTGTTTCCTCCCGCATTGCCCCCTGTGCTGCCTCCTGTATTATCTCCCCCAGAGCGTCCAGTATTTCTTGTGCTCCTTCCCTCTCCGGAGTTATCTTCTCTATCCGAATTCGTAGGCTTCTTGGTCGGTTTCGGTGTGGGTTTTGGCTCCTTTTTCGAACCTCTGGTCACATAACGGGGAGAGGCCGAATACGTACTGCTGTTTATTTGCGTTTTCGTTTCTTTTCCATTCTCCTTCACGATCTTCCAGAGTTTGGCTTTGTACCCTATGTGCGCCTCCTGGGTTACCGTCATATAGGATTCGGGTTTGGTCTTGTCAAAGGTAACCTTATCAGCCCCCGGCTGGATCGTATCCGTCACCTCGGACTCAAACCGGATCGTCCGCCCCGGACTCCTGGTCTCTTCTCCATATATAGTGAAATAAATAGTATTTCCATAAGTTCCCCCCTGAATGTAGACGGGAACAGACGTATCATTCTTAAACTTAAAGTCTTTGTAATCTCCGGCGATGGCCGCATCCATAGATGGCTTTACATAGCTCACTACCATGGAATGGGGGCTTCTCTCTGTGATTTCCAATTCTGCCTTGAGTACGGCATTGTATAAGGTAGTAGACACCTGACAGACACCGCCTCCCAGACTGTCCTCCACTTTTCCATTGTTATAAGATGCCGCCTCATAATAGCCATTTTCTTCTGTGAGGGGCGAAATCGTGTCATGTACCGAGAAAGTGTCCCCCGGATAGAGCACTGTCCCACTTATGAGTCGTGCCGCATTGGCAAGGTTTTTTGTCCGGTTGACATTGCCGGCATTAAACGTGGTAGTAAACGTACCGATCTTATCCTTACATCTTGCCGCTGTCTCTTCTGTGATCTCCGGCTGTTGGATTTTGACCTCGGCCGTCACCGGAATCTGCGTCTCATTGCCCCCAGAGGCTTCCACTGCTTCTTTTACCAATTGCAGGGTGCGGTCTGTATCAATGCTGATTCCCTCCTTGGCTTTCGTGTACACAAACTTGCCATCTTCCATCTTAATTTCAGCATTTTTCGCTCCCACACACATTTTTTTACTGTTTTTCTTGATATATTTTTTTAATTTTTCTTCGTCTAGTGCCATCGTGACCTTATACGTATATTTTCCCTGGGCCGCCGCTTTGATCTGCCGGTAATTTTCTATGATATTTCCACTTTTTCCGATTTTCATTGCCTCATCGAGAAAATCTCCGGCTGAGAAAGAATAACCCGCCTCGTCCAGACGGCTGGTAACTGTCTCACCATTTATATCCAGTACGAGATTTCGGCTCCCCAACTGGGTAATGTAAGAATTCACCGCCACGGATGCTTCCTCTTCTGTCATACCGCTGATATCAATGGAATCTACTTTTATCCCGTTACATATTTTATCCTTATCCGGCTTGATCCGACTGTAACTGGCGTACACATAGACTCCGATGATCGCAAACATAACAATAATAACAGCGAATGCTGCCATAATCCCTCTTCGTTTCAAAAAAAGTCCTCCCTTGCACATTTACCTAAGCTGTATTAAAATATATACAGGGTTTATTCAACCCCAGGCAATACGTAGGGCAGTAAAATTCCTGCCAGCATTGCAATAATCAGTGCCACGCATATGATCGCAGCGATCATACGCTGTTTTTTACGGTTCATCATGATATGTTAACCTCCTTGTTGATATTATTTTATACTGAAAGGATGAATAAAATGTTTGATAATTTGCCATTTCCTTCACTCTTTGTATGCTTTCTGATCTTTATACTCTGGCTTCACTATGAGAAGCGAAAGAGCAGCCGGGAAGAAAAAAAGCGATCCGACGAGTTCTGGCAGCGAGAAGAGGCTGCCAATTGCGCCAGAAACAAAGATATATCCAAGCTGCCTATGTTTGAGCCTGATATGAAACAAATTCCCATGCCGGAAAGCAGCGATGAGAATATATGTTATTATCAAAACCGGGTAATAGAACAGAGCAAGCTCCCGATGATGAATCTGTCGGAATATTCCAACACAGATTTAAAGTTAGCATATGGCGTTGGAAATTTCAAGACCTTATCCCAATATGACGAAAATTTTAATGATTTCTTAATGAATATGTCAAATCTTGGTAAATCCTACCATAAGGGGGAACTTCTGGAAGAAGCCGCCGCCGTATACCGCTGCTGCCTGAACTCCGGTTCCGATAAATCCACGGATTACCGAGCTCTCGCGGAGATCTATGCCGCTATGGGCGCTAGAAGAGAATTATCTTCTCTCGCAGAAGAAGTCCTGCGCTCAGAACTTCCTCGCCGGGAAATTCTCAGTCAGGAATTGCGGAAACTGGTGTAATGAATTCTAAGTTTGTTTCGTTACACCCGGTAGTACCCACCTGCCCCCGCCTGCCTGACCCGTGTCACTCTGGCACTGTGATTCAGCGGATCTCTCCGCCGGTAGTCAAAAATAAGTGAGTAGGCATCGATCTTGTCGATCCTCTGTTCCGCCAGTAGCGCCCGAATATCCAGGGTAAATTGACCAATATATACCATATTAAACAATTGTTTTGTCACAAATCCGTCATAGCCAGAAAGAATCTGGGGATTTTCTGCTTCCCCATCCAGAAATTTTCTCACCCAGGCAAGATATTCACGATCCCTCGGCCTCACAAAGGAAGGGGGATTTTTTATGTAATCTCGAAGATACAGATCATAAGTCAGCGCCTGGCGGAACTCTTCCATTAGATTTTCAAACTGGCTGCTGGCATATTCCCACAAAATCTCATAGCGGGAAACCCGGCTATGTTTTCTTCCAAAGTATCCTTTTTCCTCATAATATTTTCCCAGTCCCTCATACATCTGGAAGGCATCGCCGGTGCAACACTCCAGCAGCGTCATCGTTGCCGGAAATTGAAAACTATTGTAATATACCTCCACCATCTCTTCCACCCTTTTGAGACTCAGCACGTCCTCATAAGGCAGCCATCGTGTCGACAAAACCTCATAGGGTGGACGGTTCCCATAAACCACCTCATACTCTTCCTTTGCCTCATCCATATAAGATCCTTTTAGAACTTTGAGAAAACCAAGCTGGAGCTGGTCCGGCTTCATGGCATATACATCGAGAAAGGAACGGTGAAAGGACTCATAATCTTCATAAGGAAGTCCGGCGATGAGATCCAGATGCTGATGGATATTGCCCGTTTCCTTAACGTTACGTACATTTTCCCGGATCTGTCCCAGGTCTGCCCTGCGGCGAATAGCCCGCACCGTCTCCGGGTTCGTGGACTGGACACCGATCTCAAACTGGACGAGCCCCGGCCGAAAGGCTCCAAACAATTCAAAATCTTCCTCCCGCAAAAGGTCTCCACCGATCTCAAAATGAAAATTTGTCACCCCATTGTCATGTTCTTGGATATATTTCCAGATCTCATAGGCATGTTCATGATTACAGTTAAAGGTGCGATCTACAAATTTGACCTGCTTCACGTGATGTTTCAGGAAAAAATCCAGCTCTTCAAATACCAGCGGCAGACTTCGCATCCGCACACTTTTTTCCACAGAAGAAAGACAATAACTGCAAGAAAATGGACAGCCACGAATCGTCTCATAATATATGATACGGTTTTCCATATCCTCAAGATCACGGTAGGGAAAACAAAGCTCGTCCATCCTGGCTGGCTCTCTCGCTGGTGTCATACAAATCTTTCCCTGTTCTTTCCGGTAACAGAGCCCGCAGATATTCTCCAGCTCCTTTTGTGGTCTCCCCTCACAATACCATTCCAGAAGCTCCTGGAAGGTCTTCTCTCCCTCGCCGGCGATGATCATATCCACGTACTTATGCCGTTCCAGTCGTTGTACAGCATCATAGGATACCTCGGGACCTCCGAATAGGATCTTGACCCCTGGCAAAATCTTTTTCAAATTTTCCGCCACATCCAGCACAAACTCTATATTCCAAATATAACAGGAAAATCCCACCATGTCCGGCTTTTTCCGAAAGATTCCCTGTAGGATCTCTTCTCTCCGGTGGTTAATAGTAAACTCCGCCAGTTCCACCTGCGCCATATATTTTCCTGCATTCGCCCGCAGAGAATACACTGCCAGATTGGAATGGATGTATTTTGCATTGATGGCTGTCAATAGAATTTTCTTCTCATTCAAAACGATCTTCCTCCTTTGCCACCCGGCGGTTCACTGCGATTCCTACTCCCAAAAGACACCAGTACAGAGGCGCCACTGCCACCGTGGAATCGTTGGCAAGCCCCGTCACCAAATATCCAAAGGTCCCCAGACAGAGTCCTGTTCCAAACCGCTCCAGCCAGCCATATTCGGCCCTTCTCCAGTATAGTTTCATACACTCTGCGAAGTAGAACCCATATAAGGCTAAAAATGCCAGCAGGGAGATGAGCCCTGTCTGCACAAAGATCTGCATAAACATATTATGTGGCTTGGTCACAGTGGACCCGTCATAACCTACATTTTTCATTCCCACATAATCGTCGTTGGGAAACTCATACACAAAAGTATTTGGCCCAGATCCAAGAAGCAGATGCTTTGGTAAAAGCGGAAACGTTCGGGACCAGATATAGCCGCGGCGACTGGCAAAATGCAATTTGTCCTCGAACCCAACTGCCGGTATCTCTCGCAGCCCGTCAAGTTTCTTAAAAGGGTTATAAATCTGATAGTTCTTCTGGCTCAATCCGTTTTGATAACTGGCTGTCTCCATTACCACAGTGTAGGATTTTCCCACAGAAGGAGTGTTTACCACAAACGCGTCCCGCTTCTCCCCTTCCGCTTCTACACTTGTCTCCTGGATCTGGATCTTCTCGAACCTCTGATCCAGAAGCTTCATAGAATCGCTTTCCCCATCTTTGGCTACCTCCACCGAACTACCTTTCTCATCTTTTGCTTCATATGTATAGACGCCATCTTTTACATCCACCACCAGACGGAGCAGATCATCCTCCGCAGTACCGATCTCCAGAGCTCCCTCGCGGCAAACCATGCTTTTCACCACAAAATGATTCGGCGTGGGATTCATGATCTTATTGTAACCATACTCAAATATGGATTTGTTATAAAACACAGCCCCCGTCACAGCAAGAATGCAAACGGCCGCCACGGAAAGAAAAATTTTAGGATGTTTTTTTATGTTGGTGATCATCAGTATGGCAAAGAGTACAAGCACCGCCCCAAGACCAATAAAGCCTGTGACAGACTCCGAGCCAAAAAGCATCATCACGAGAAAAACTGCTGTGGCAGCCGCCAAGACGCTTCTAAGGACCGCATCGATTCTTTTTCGAAAAGAGATCAACGATAGGATCACCGGAAGCATTAGGGCCGTATAGGATCCCACATAATTCGGATTGTACAGTGTGGCATATACCCTTCCGGGGGCAAAATTGAAGGTGAAGTTCAGCTTCTCATCGTTCATAAAATTCATTACTGCCTTCCCTGCCGTTGTACGGAAAAAATCATGGCCTAAAAACTGTCTGGCGCCCAGCAGAGACAGTATAAATACACCCGCCAGCAGACCATACATGACGATGCGGATCTCCGTCTGCCCCTGTATCAGATAGCAGGAAAAGAACAGGATCACCACATAGGCCCCCAGCGTCAGCATTCCCTCCCACTGCTCGTAACCGCCCCAGACCGCCATTCTTCTGTGCTGGGACAGGAGAGTTGACAAAAGACTCATAAGAAAATAGACACCCAGCGGTATCATATACCGATTGTCCACAGAGGCCATCGTGTCCTTTTTGCTGATCGACATTTTCAACGCCACGTAAAGAGACAGGATACCACACAAAAGCAGCAGCGCCTGCCCCTTCCAGTAGAGGAAAAAATCATAGGACGTATCTGCACTGGAAAACCATAACTGTTCACTCAGTCCGACGCTGTACTTTTTGGCAGATACGATTAGCGGAACAAATGCCAATATTAATACGATCAGAAATGCCCCTATCCAATTTTTATCTCGTTTTTTCATAGATACCTCGTTTCAAATAGCTATTCTTCAAGTTTTTCATTGACACCATCAATCCACCCACTATTTTCACTTTCAAATAACTTTATAAACTTGCCAAAATTACTACTTCCAGTCACATTATCAATTCTCTCTAATCTACTCACTCGCTGGCGCATATACACATAATTTTCCTCAGTAACATATTCCATAACCTCTTTTATCTGGTCTGCTCTCCCCTTATAATTTGCTACCCCAGTATATTTTTTTACCAATGGGGCATTTACAGGCTTTGCCGGTGATCTTAAATTTTCATCAGTCCAATGCTTCGCTATTATCTGCATTGTACACGGATTACCAAACATAACCACCTCATCTGCAGCATTGGGAACACCATGAAAATCATTGATTTTTCGCTTAATATCTTCGTACTGCTCATAAGGTTTCTTTTCTGTATCGCAGAATACAAGTATGATTTCATATGAACCATTCTGGTAACGATCCTGATATCTCGCTGGAATATTACCATTACCACCTGCATTGACCAACGAAAAGTCGTATTGCTCGTTCCATACTTTCAAATCTTTCAGACGGCTAAGGTACTCATATTCCTCATTGCCTTCACAGATAATGCAGATTTTATGCTTATCAGAAAACCTAGGGAGTTTATTTATCATCAGCATCATCCCCCTTTGCATTCCCCTTAATACTAAGCAAAGAGTTCATTAATTCTGGATCTGGTAACGCTCCAAGAGCACCTTTTCTATACTTCTCCATAACATCTGTAGTATCTCTCACGCCCTGTTTTGCGGTAAAATCTGCCAGTGAATAAACATATACTCCTTCTTCATCCTTATGGACAAACCAAATCTGCTCCTTCCGGAATATTCTCTTACAGTCCATCAGATTAATGTCATGCACGGTAAATATCATTTGTGCATTTGTATTCAATTCATTATTAAACATAGCTACAATAGCTCTGGTTAGCTTAAAATGAATACTGCCATCCAACTCATCCACAATAAGAATCCTACCTTGTTCAAGTGCCTCTATTACATAACTGGCGATGGCAGCGATCTTCTTTGTCCCTGTGGAATCAAACAACATACTTGGTACATGGACTCCCCTATATGTGGAAACCAGTCTAATGTGATCCATAATATTCTCTGGAATATCAAGAACTTTCTCTTCCGGTTTTTCTTCGTCCTCAGTAGCCTCTAGCTGAATTTTATCCATATCGACAAACTCAAAATTATCCATATACAAATCTGCATTTTTAATAAACTCTACAACTTTTTCCTGCGACTGATTTTTATTTTTCATAAGTTCAATCGTGTGCTGCATAGGTATGTTGTTCATATTAATAATGTCAATTTTCTTTGCAAATTCAACAAGAATCTGTTTCATCTTGCTTATATACTCAAACTTATTTGTATCTATTACATAGCATAGCAGATTATTCTTCGACACAACCGAAATCATATTTTGTACATCTTCGTCAATGCACTCATATATTTCGCTTATGATATCCTTTTTCAACCAGCATACTTCTTTTTCATTGTTATACTGATCTTTGAGAATCTCCGAAAATGATTCATATATATACTCTTCCTTTTCGGTATCGTATTTAAAGTCATACGAATATTTCTTTTTTGATGCCAAAAATGTTACACCCAACTCACATATATTGTTCTCTGCAAATATATTAGGCATCAATCTATTTTTCTTATTTAAAAATACTCCCTTTATCGTTTTAATACACTTAATCAAACAAGTTTTTCCCGCATTGTTAGGTCCATAGATTCCAACTGTCTTTAGGACATTAAAATTATTTTCCTTATGGACATTGGTCACAAATTTCTTGTTTCGCATGTCCGCTTTCATTGAAAATGCAATTTCATCCTCAAATGCAAAACAGTTTTTTGCTCTTATTTCTATAATCATGGCTCATTCCTCCAAGTCGCTTCCTCTTCAAACTATCATCATTATAACACAAGATATTTTTTATGCAACTTTTTTTCATAAAATATATAAGTGTTGCATTCCTGTATGGGAAAAGGGCAGCCTCCCTGCTACCCTTTCATCACACATGCATCCTACATTCTATGTTTCTACAAGTATTTTTTTAAGTAATTTGATCGCGGATTCTTCTTCTGGACTATTGGTTCCAAGTTCTCCCCGGAATGCTTTGAATAATATAGATTTCTTTATTACTTCAATTTGTTCTAATACAACCTGCGCGTTCTCTGCTGCGTTCTGCTCATATGGCAGTAATCTGTCTAAAATTTTAACAACTTCTTTCTGTTCTTCAATACTCGGAATATTCACAAGTAGTTTTGATAATTCCTTCTGGTTTATTTTAGGCAAAACTGAGCGTGAGCCTGCGGAAGACGCCTGCTCCAAAAAATTATCAGACAGCATATAATACCATAAATACCTTGTATTCTCTTTTGCCTCTATCGGGTACATGTCTGCACTACATAACCCATCAAAGTCAACCATTACAACCTTTGACAAATACGGTCGGATTTTCGAATATAAAATCTGCCCCGGATAAAACCTGTGCTTCCCACTTGTTACCTTATCCTCAGCGATAGTATTATATTGCAACAATACACCCGTTCGTTTTTCTATATTATCTGGGGCTATATGAGGAAAATCCTTATATTCACCTGGGTTCACTAAATTACTTTTAATTACAGCTACCTCACTAAAAGTTTTTTCACTCCAATTATTATCAATATTATTTTGAACTCGCCACTCTGATGTCAATTTACCTGTGAAAGCAAAATCTAAAATTGTGGCTCTTCGTACTAAATAGGATTCTTGTACTTCTTGTACTTTCTCTTTCGCTTCATCCAATTTGGCAAATAAACTCTCAATCCGGTCAACAATGCGCTTTTGCTCTAACAATGGAGGAATTGGGACTTCATATTCCTTCAAATTTCCTAATCTAATATAGGGAATTGCACTCCCAAACATTTTATCCTTGTTGTAATCAATCCATCTATATTTAAAATTATAATACAAATATTCTTCTATCAAACCTCTGCATTGTTGCAGCACATAGGTTCTTTGATATGCTTCAAATTTGCCGTTATACAAGGAAATATTTCCAATATCTCCATTTCCGGCAAGTAAAATCGCCTTACCTTCAAAAGAATAATCTGAACATCTTATAGGCTCAGAAGCACATGTAAAAAAATAATATTTACCATCTTCGCAACCATAATTAGCGTCTTTATCACCAGTTTTTATATTTGTCAATAATTCTAATTTACACCAGCACCAATTCCCCGGCACCTCATACGGCTGTTCCTCCACTGGCACCAACGCCCGCTCCAGCTTTTCCTCTGGGGTCAGTTCCTCTTTCTTCTTTCCTCTCGCCATACTACACCTCTATCTCTGTACTTTCCAAAGACTTCAGCTCTTTTATCACACTCTTTAACAAATCCACTGCTTCCTCCAGCTGCGCAATACATTCTTCCCCGCTTTCAATCGGATCTGGTAAATCATCATAATCTAATACGGAATCATCCCGAATCAGACCCTTATCTAAAGTATTTCCGAGCTCCTCTCTGGTAAATACACTCCATCTATCATCCTCTACCGCATGGCGGTTTTCTGCTGTATATGCGGTTATAAACTCTCTAAAATGGTCATATTTAAGAGGATTCGTCTTTCCAAAAGACGGCATATTGGTTCTAAGGTCATAAAACCATACTTCCTCTGTATTATTTTGATCGGCTGTCCCTCTGGTAAAAAATAATACATTCGTCTTAACTCCCTGTGCGTAAAAAATGCCTGTTGGCAGGCGAAGTACCGTATGCAGATTGCATTTATCCATAAGGTCAGCACGAATCCGCTCACCCTCACCGTCTGCAAACAATACATTGTCTGGTAACACAACCGCTGCTCTTGCTTTCCCGTCTGCTTTTAAAGAACGGTAAATATGCTGCAAAAAATTAAGCTGCTTATTGCTCGTCTGATAGGTAAAGTCATCACGATTTGCCCGCTCACCACCTTTTTTTGTCCCAAATGGGGGATTGGTAAGCACAACGTCAAATCCATGCATCACCTTACCTTGATTGGATAGTGTATCACATAGATAAATTTTCCCTTCTATGTCATGAAGCATCGCATTCATCAGTGCCAGTCGGTGTGTTTCATGCACCAGTTCCGCGCCGGTAAATGCCTCTTTCTGTTCAAATTCCGCCTCTTCCTCTGTTAAGTCCATCCAGTCATTGGTATGTTCTTTTACATAGTGGTCAGCAGCAATCATAAATCCAAAAGTACCGCATGCCGGATCGTTACACCTCTCACCCGGCTGTGGTGCAATCAGTTCTGTCATAACATCGATGAGGACCCTTGGTGTAAAATACTGCCCTGCTCCGGATTTCTTCTCATTTGCATTTTTCTCCAGAAGTCCCTCATACAGATTTCCCAGTCCTTCCTCCTTTGCTGAATACCAGTCCAACTCATCAATATTCGTAATAATCTTCTTGAGGTTTGCTGGTTCCTCAATATTACTTCTTGCTCCCTGATAAATCTCCTGCACACGCCCGGTACAATGTTCGCCAAGTTCTCTGAGCAGTTCTTCATAAAACCGTTTGAGTTCCATGCCCTCCTTGGTTTTTAATGCATCCCAGCGGTAATCTTCTGGTATATTCTTTTCGGAACCCGTTTCCTTTGCCATTTTTAAAAACAAAATATAAGTCAACTCCGTTACATACTGGTGATACGTTATTCCATCATCACGAAGTACATTACAAAGATTCCACAATTTTGATACGATTTCTGCGTTTGTCATGATACAATTCCTTCCCTATACGATATACATATAGCTGTTGATTTCATCAATAACGGCATCCAGTTTGTTTCCAAATGCCTTATCAATCGCTGTATATCCACCTTTAATTTTAAACTGCGGTGCTTCAAAGGATTCCTTATTCAGCACAACTTCTTTCAACAGATATGCCTCTATCCGCTCCAGCCAATTAAGCTGTACCCTGCTTAACTCCGGATGCGCTGCCTTGGTCTTTACGATAGCAGAATGAACTCTATCTTCTTTGCTGACTAAGGCATCCCCAATACTTTTCTGACGGATAAAGCTGATAACATCTGCGGCAATATCTTCATTTGTCATCTCTTTCCACGCAGTCTGAAGTTTTGTCTCACTGAAATTATTACGGTCAAGAATCAATTTCAGTTCTCTTAATGACTGTCTGGTCAATTCTTTCGGTC
>CANRYS010000016.1 GCA_947644305.1 uncultured Roseburia sp. | reverse complement strand
CGTTCTTGCCTTTCATGTAGACGGCGATCCGCAGGATAACCGCCCCGGCAACGCCGACAAGAAAATCCTGCCCGTTAAGGCTTGGCATGGGGCTTTCAAAAGCGGCGGTCATGCCCTCCATGATGTGTAACAGCTTCCCGGAGAGGTCAGCCCCCGGAGAGAGCCGGAACGCTTCGCCTGCTTTCATAAAGAGCCATACAAAGAGCAGGTACGGCGCATTGAGGATAAGCAGCTTTTTGATGTTTGGCTTCATCTTTCCCGCCCCCTGTCCTTGTTTTTCTCTTTCTGCCTGCTTTGGTTCATCTGCTTTGCCTTTTCCCGGAAAGCGGCTAACATCTTGCGTATGGACGGCTTTTTCTCTTTGCTTAACTGCTTGGCGGCAAACTCCTTAAAGGCTTCCGTCATAACGTCCACGTCCCGCCCCTTGAAAAAGACAAGATACCGGGGCGGTTCTTCGCCCTTGACTTTCTTTAGGCTGTAATCAAGCCCGTATTTCTTGGCTATGGGTTCAAACGCTTTTATGTTAGCGTCCGTGATTTCCATACTGGAAACGCCCGTGTTCTGCTTCATAAGGTGCTTTAGGGTCTGCCTGCCTTTGTATATTTTTGGTGCTTTGTTTTTCTTAGCGGATAACATTTTTCTGATTGCCTTTTGTAAGACCTCGGCGGTCAGCTTCGCCGTCTTGATTGACAATGCAACGGTCTTTTCGTTGATCTGTTCCTGCATGGGCTGTCATTCCTCCTTTCTTGGGGTAGTGCAGGGCAGCCGCCCGGTTATCTGTTATGTACCCGCACACGCAAGCCGTCCAGTACGTCCGTCTTGATACCCACAAGATACCATTCCTGCCCGGTACTCATTTCAATGCGTGTCGGCTTCCATTTACCGCCTGCGAATACGTCAAAACATTCGCCGCAATGCAAGCCGCCGTTGTAATCGTCCAGTCCAAAGCGAATGTCATAGCGTCCGCTTTCCCTGTCATAAATCAAAGCCCCCTGTTTCATAAGCTGTCGTCCTCCTGTTCCTGCGATAAAAATACGCCCTGTGCCATATCGTGAGCGACAAGGGCGGTATAATAGCTGTCAATGGTGTTTGGTGCGTTGAAAAGAACCGCAAGCAGGTATTTTCTTGATGTTGCGTATCTTGGTGGTGTTCTGGTGCATACAGTCAATCACAAACTGGATATGGTTGCTGTTTAATTTCATAAACTTAGACTTCACAAGCTCGGCGGGGTAGTCGTCCCCGGCAATGCGTATTACCTTGCGGCGGGTGCAGACGGTTTCAAGCATGAGCGAAACAATCTCGTCAAGCATACCTTTGTCAATGTTTTTGTCCTGTATCAGATAGCGGTATTCGATATTGTCCTTTATGACTTCTTCATAAGCCCGTACTGCGTCCATGTTTGTGTAGCCGTTTCCTTTCCGTTCCTGCGGCGTAGCCGTTCCCTCTGTTAAGGGAGTGGAAAGGATAGGAATGGAATGGGTATTTAATAAATCCGTATTTGATAATTCTGTATTTAATAGTTCTTTATTTAATTGCGTTGGATTTTCCTGCATAGGGTTTTCCAATGTTGGATTTTCCGATATAGGCTTGTCCTGTGTTGGATTTTCCAATGTAGGTTTAGGCGGCACTGGAAATTCATGTATCACATAATCAGCCGCCCCCAACTGTCCTTTTTCATTCCGTACCCTTGTGCGGGTCACATATCCCGCCCGTTCCAGTTCCCGTATTGCTTCCCGGATAGCATCTATTCCCTCACGGTTGATTTGGGAAAGTCCCTTTAGGGTGTAGTCCCATTCTTCGGGCAGGGAAAGCATTTGTGAAAGCAGCCCCTTTGATTTTAGGGATAAGTCAGTATTGCGTAGGTGGTGGTTTGACATAACGGTGTAGTCCCTGCTTTTTTCCACTCGGAATACTGCCACGTTATCAGCTCCTTTCATTTGCCCGGACAATGAAAAACGCCCGTTCCGTGTGGAAAAGGCGTTTACCATGTGATTATAGGGCTTTAAGTTTAGTTTTCGTGTTTCAAAAAAGTCTTGATTTATGCGGTGTTGCGGTGGTTGTCTATAAATACTTGCCCCGAACGGCGCCGGGAAAACGACGCTTGTCAAGCTGCTTATGAGGCTTTATGACGTGGATGAGGGAAGGATTCTGGCTGACGGAAGGGATATTCGTGACTATGATGTGAAAAAGTACAGGGATTCGATCGGAACGGTATTTCAGGATTTTCAGATTTTTGCCGGAAGCATCAAGGAAAACGTACTTCTCAATGTTGCTGACGGCTGTGACGAAAGGGAGATTAAGGCTGCTCTTTCGGACAGCGGACTGATGGGACGCGTGGACGAGATGGCGAGGGGGCTTGATACGCCGCTCACAACCGAGTTTATGGAAGACGGCATGAATTTGTCGGGCGGCGAAAGCCAGAAGCTTGCGATCGCCAGAGTTTTTTACAGGAAAGCCGGGCTGATGATTCTGGACGAACCGTCTAGTGCGCTCGATCCGATTGCGGAATATCAGTTGAATCATGCCATGCTTTCAGCCACAAAGGACAAAACGGTGATCTTTATCTCGCATCGCCTGTCCACCACCAGACTTGCCGACCGCATTATTATGCTGGAGCAGGGGAGAATCGTGGAACAGGGCAGCCATCGCGAACTGCTTGAAAAGAACGGAAAGTACGCGCAGATGTGGCGCGTGCAGGCGGGGGCTTATATCGAGGTATAATTGGACGTAAACTGATGTAAGGAGATTTGCGTATGAAATTATATGGTATCCGGTATGCAAAAAAATTTCGATATGGAACAAAGGAAACCGTATTTCGCACCCAGAAAGGCAATCATGAGATGATACCGAATTTTCCTTTTTTCTACTATCTGGCGGAGTGTGGTGGCCGGAGGACAGCAGGGTCCCATCATTGCAGCTCTGGGAGCAGATGTAACAGTATTTGACAACAGCAAAAAGCAATTAGAGAAGGATGAGTTCGTTGCGCGTAGAGACAATCTCCGAATCAAAACGGTAGAGTACGTGAACTTCCAAGGAAAAGAACCTTTTTATGAAAAAATGGGGTTTGACATTATCCCAAATGGGATTACAAAGATGATTGGAATGAAATAAAGGTAGTTTGTCAAATAGAATTTTGTTGTGAGGTAAGGGAAATGTTAAAATTAGTAGCTTTGGGGTACTGTCGGGTTATTTTATTCAATTGGAGAGAAGTGATGATTTATGGAGGTGAGAAGTGAAAAAAATAGCTATTATAGGTGACTATAATCAAAACGAAGAAAGCCATTGTCTTATAATGGAATCCATAAAAGAAGTGGCAGAAGAAATACAAGGTGAACTAGAGGCTCAGTGGATTATGAGTGATGCATTGGATGTAGCCGAGGAATATTTAAAATCATTTGATGGGTTTTGGTTTTCGCCAGGAAGTCCTTATAAGGATGCAAAGAATGTTTTGGCGGCAATTCAATATGCAAGGAAGAATGGAGTGCCTGCACTAGGTACGTGTGCTGGTTTTCAGCATATGGTTATTGAGTTTGCACGTAATGTGTTAAGTTTATATAGTGCAGAAAGTGAAGAAAATGATACAGAATGTGCAGATGCTGTGATTGTAAAATTGTTGTGCACATTAATGAATAAAAAGGAACAACTGGAGATATCTGATTCCAATTCAATTCTAGCTCGAATGGTAGGCAGGAACGAATTAATTGGAGAATACCGTTGTAATTATGGGTTTAATGAAGCATATCGTAGTGTATTTCAAAACAGTGGTATGATTACAGCCATAGTTGAAACTAAAAATGGATATTTCAGAGGATTCGAATTGAAAGAACATCCATTTTTTGTTGGTACTCTTTTCATTCCCCAATTAGATTTTAGAGGGGATAGTTCTTATCGGATTATTAAATCGTTTGTAAAGGTCGTTTTGGATATGGAGTAGGATTGTAAGTGTTATTAATGTTCGTTAAACCACAATCACCACTAGAGATATTAAATCAAAAGTGTCCAATTCCGGAAAACTATAAATATGCATGGAACTTATTGTATTAAAGCTTATTTCACATGTGTTAAAGCAGTTAGATGAAATTATTGAAGTCGCACCGGACAGGGCAGGCCTCCCCAGCTTTTCGGCAGAACGGGGAATCGGGGAGCAGGGGCGGCAATGGAAGATCATGGAAAAGCTGGGCATGACCAGAACCGGAGAGTATGGCGGTAGAAGGAACCGGGCGGTCTTGGAAGACAGTTTTGAGTATCAGTACGAAACGCTCCGGTACAGTTGTAAAGAAAACTGAACTGCAATCGGAATTTTTGGGAGAAATAATTTTGAGCAGCACAGGAATTTTAATTTTAGGAATTATGTGGATTCTTGCATCGCCATTATGGTTTTTGGCAGAAAATACTGCGATGGGTATTATATGGTTATGTGTGGGAATTATTGAACTAATCATCGCATTGATAAGACGCAATAATAGAGAAGAAAGGCGGGTAAATTTCTAATCTATCGGTAGAGCAACACATCTTCAAAGAGACAGACGCAGAGCCGATGAACAAGTTTGGTATCAAGACACAATATGTTAGCCATATGCGAAATGCAAAAATGAAGACAATTTGGTTTTGTATCTTTTAAAGAAATTGTGAGGAGGCAAAGGATTATGAATAAATGGGTAACAGAGGATTGGAAGTTTGAATTGACGGCGGTTGATGGAAGAGCGGAGGATGCAGGCTCGGCATAGAAAAGGGGGACAAATTCGTTTTTTCCTATGAATGTCCGGCGGGGATTTGCCCCAGAGTGATGGCGGAATTGTTCACATGGTGCGAAGTTGTCCGATGCGGTGGTGACTTTACTTACCGGGGGGCAAAAGAAAAATATGAAATGGATATACCATGCCCTTGCAGAAGCATCCGGTTTCATCTTAAAGCAATTCCCATAAATAGGGATGAAAACGGAAATTTTAGAATGCCGTAAGGGTCAGGTCAGGCGCAATGTTCTCTCAAATCGAAAGCGGAGGGAATATTGCCAGATATGATATTTGGAGGAGGTAAATCAAATGCAATATATAAGAATTTATGAAATGCCCACATGCAAGATGGTTTCCACGGGAAAAGGTATGTTTGGGGAAGGGAATTTCCCGCTTTTTGAGGAATGGTTATCTTCACGTAATCGCAGCCTTTTTCCTAAGGATTTCCTGTATTGGGCAGGAGACGGATTTGTTTGGCTGTATATGTATGAAGATGGGATGGCAGTTCCGCCGGAATTGGAAATAGTAGATTTTCAGGGCGGCCTTTATGCTGTTGCAACAGACATAGACCAAAAAACAGATAAAGAGCGTATGAATGCTGAGATGGACAAGTTCTTAAGTGGAAATGGGTTTGAGCGCGATACATCACGTTCTGAGTTGGGAAATATTATCACGTCACCACTTGCAAAAAAAATAATGGGATACGAACAAATGGATTATTATATCCCAATTATAGCAAAGCAGTAATTACAACACTCGTATTTCACAGACATAAGGAAGGTATTTCATGTCAGATTATAAAGCTGGTAAATGGGCGAAACAAATTCTTGACAGCAGGGATGATGAAGGGATGTGGGGAACCTTCCACACATTAAGCCAGTCTGTCGGGAACAGAGTAATTACTACGGAGCAGGCGATACGCAGACTGCGAATACTGGGGTTTACAAAAGAGGATGAACCAATCCGGCTGGTTCTGGATAGAATGTGCTTGTGTGTCAGCGGAAGAAAAAAGATAGATCATTATTATGAAAAAACGCATGACTGGGCTTTGTTTGAAAAGCTTATGCTCTCCGCGTGGATCAGGATTTTTGAACCTGAAAATGAGATTGCTGTGGACGTTGCCAGACAATGGGGCAGGATCGCCCAAAAGGCATTTAGCAGCGGACAGTATAACAGGGATGATGATATAGCAGCCTTTACTTTGCAATTTGGCAGAAAGCCGAAAAGCGGATTTGAAACAGGCTTTGGCATGTTCTATCATGCAGCGCTGTTAAAGGGGATTCTGCCGCCTGCGACGGAAAGCCTTTTGCTCGACTATTATCTCTCAAGGTCAGGCGGCATTTATTATATTTATGATAAATGCCTTAATGTACTGCCTGAAGTTTTTGCATCGAAAAAGACAAGCTGGTATTTGGCGGCGATTGAATTGCTGGCAGGATATGGGCAGGCACAGGAAAAATTGGGATTTGTGGTAGAGTGGCTTGATTCCAAAAAAGATGAGAACGGTCAATGGGATTTGGGTGCAGCTGTGAAAGACGGCGTATATTTCCCGTTGTCTGATTCATGGCGGAAACAGGATTACAGAATAGCGGATTGCACGGAGCGGATAACAAATCTGTTGCGGCAGATTGTTAAGTAAGATGAATGAACTTACGAAAGGATGGAACAATTAGGTGAAAGACGGCTATATCCGAATCAAAAATGCACGGGTTCACAACTTAAAAGGCATCGATGTATCCGTCCCCAAGCACCGGCTTACGGTAATCACCGGCGTTTCCGGCAGCGGAAAATCGAGCCTTGCTTTCGATACGCTCTATGAGGAGGGCAAGCGCCGCTATCTTATGTTTTCCGACACGCAGTTTATGATTGATGCTGCACCGGGCTTTGACTCCATCACCGGGCTTTCGCCTGCCGTGGCGGTGGAACAGCGCATCATCCGGCAGTCCAATCCGCGCAGTACGGTCGGCATCCGCATCAAAATCAGCCATCTGCTCGCGGCGTTGTTTGCCAATTATGGCGAGCGGGATCCGGCGTATGACGACGGGCTGCCTCTTGATGTTTCCATGTTCCAGCGCGGATCAGCAAAAGGTATGTGTGTAAAATGTCTGGGTAAGGGCACAATCTATTCCATTGATGAGGCCAGGATGTTTGCTGACCGGGAACAGCTGGTCTGTGACATTGCCTGCGGGCTTGGGCGGCGCAGCGATACCCGCCGTATGATGTCTGAATTTTGTGCCCGGTATGGCTTTGACCTCTGGAACAGCCGTGTGGGCGATTTGTCTCAGGAGCAGCTTACGCTACTCAAATACGGCGATCAGGGGCAATCTAAATTTCCGGGGATTATTCCCTGGATTACCATGCTGGCAAACGGCGCGCTGGGCACCTCGGGCCGGCTGGCAAGCATATTGACAGATGAGGGCATGATGAACCGGTGCACCTGTCTCAAATGCCTTGGCACGGGGCTGGGTGAACAGGCAGCACACACGACTTTTCACAAAACTGGTACTGGTATTCCGATGAAGACGAGGAGCACAATGAAATTGAAAATTATCTTCTCACAGAACAGGATGCGGTTTCTGTTCATGAATACCGGGTTGAGAATTATCGTTATATAGATGGAGAAGACGTTGGATGGGATGAAGTGGATTATGGAGTTTTTTTCCGGGCAGAAGAAAAGGACATTACGGATCTGCGGGAAAAGTTCAAGGACTACATGAAGATCTTGCCTGTCCCGGAAATTTTAAGAGAAGAGTGGAGGACTGCTACTGAAAATGGGGCGCTGTCTGTTCTGGTCACACTGGTGATATAGGGAATTACGATGGCAGGCGGTGTTTTCTGGTTCCGAAAGGCGCTGGAGCAGAGCGGGGAAGAGAATGATTATCTTTTCTTAATAGGATTTTCGCCCAGGCGGTCCGGGCGCGTTATGGCAGATGTGTATGGTTCCATTTTCTAATCGCATTTTTAATCTCTTTTGTGCCGCGGATACTGGCTTATTTTCCGTCCACCCTTCATTATGTGTTTACAGATTTTGAATTCTGGCGGATATATCCCTGTGTCATCCTGGGAATGTCCCTGTTTTACTTTTGTTCGGTGCCTTACCCTGGAGGATAACCTGGTGCTTATCCTAATGGCCCAGGGTTATTCCGAGAAACCGGCGGAAAAACTGGCGGGGCAGATCATAGAAGAGGAACAGATCTCCTTCTGTGCAAAACATCAGATGGCAACCTGTCCCGGAGATGCAAAACTAAAATTTTTCCAGCTGCAGGATAGGCTTTTAGAGGATTAAATAAAATAACAACATATATCAAAACCTCTGGACAGATTATGTGGTACTATATTCTTGACAAGGGGGAAAAAGATTTGTTTGAGTGGAATGAGACCGTACAAAAAATGATCGACTGGATCGAAGCACATCTGACGGAAAATCCTTCTCTTTTGGAAATATCCCAGCAGGTCGGATATTCACCATATTACTGTTCCAGCCGTTTTCATGAGGTCGTAGGAATAACATTTAAGAGTTATATTGCTGGCAGACGGCTTGCCATGGCTGCCCTGGAAATTCGGGATACAGATACCCGTATCCTGGATATAGCGGTGAAATACGGATATTCCTCACAGGAAGCCCTGACGAGAGCTTTCATGAATGCCTTCGGATGTACACCGGCTGCATATCGGAAAAATCCAGTTCCTATTGCTCTTTCCAACCTAAAGGTTGTTTTCTTCCCTGAACATTATGTGAATCAAGGAGGACTCACTATGAATCAGACAATGTTGACAGAAGCACATGTCCGCGTGGAACATATTCCTGCACATCAATACATCGGTATCTGGGATATCGAGGCCGCCGATTATGCGGGTTTTTGGAACAGGCATGCTTGTGACAGTATCTGTGGAACGATAGACAGCATGAGCCATGTTTCCCATCCGATCGTCACCTGTCATACGGCGGGATGGTTTTATGAAAATGGAAGAAAAGGCTATTTTTACGGTTTTGGCGTACCAGAGGAGTATCAGGGGGTGATACCGGATGGGTTCGAGATCCGGAAAATACCTGCCAGTGATTACCTTGTTTTCTTTCACCCGCCTTTTGATTATTTGAAGGACTGCGGTGAGGTGATGGAAAGGGTGGAACGGCTGGCGTGGAATTTTGATCCCCAAACCAAAGGTTATGAGTGGAACGAGGAAAACTGTAATGATTACCAGCGCCATTATCCAGAAGTGATTGGTTATGAGGTGCTGCGCCCCGTACGAAAAATAAAAAAATAGTTTTTACTGTCTCTGGGACTGTCTTTTTTTAGATAGTCCCGGAGAAGAAGATTGGAATCGGAGATAGGAAAATGGGAAAAGAATTATCTGAAATGCTGTTAGAAGAATTGTGGGAACTATTTCCTATATTTCTTGTTGAACATAGTGATAAATGGAAGCTATATTATGAAGAAATGGAAGATTTTCTTAATGACAGATTGTCTCAGTGCCCGGTTAAGAGAATCAGCCATGTTGGGAGTACAGCCATATCTGGAATATGGGCAAAGGATATTGTTGACGTGCGGTTTATGGCGAATTTCTTAATTTTAATTCCTATTGTGAAAAATCAAAAGGTATAGGGCAAAACCGAATTGTATCAAAGACAGCGTTTACATAGTGCCTGGGACCGCCTTTAATGCAAATAATAAAATATAAAAAACAGTCCCGCCAAGTTTCCCAGGCGTAGAAAAAGCGGTGTATTGCGCTTCGCAGCAATACAAATAATAAAAACTTATGGGAAACACAAAGACCGGAGAGGGAAAAAACGGTATATTGCGCTTCGCAGATCAATAGGACCGTTTTTTCCCTCTTCTGGTCATGTGTTTCTATAAATTTTTATTACACTTCAAAAAGCATATCCCCATAAGATGGTACGGGCCAATCCTCTTTATCCACCAGCATTTCAAGCTCGTCAATGGGGGCTCTCAGTTGTTCCATTGCCGGGAATACGGTATCTCTGTAGTATTCTGCCTGTGCCTTTCCTTCTTCCATGGAACCGGCTTTTTCCGTCACATCACCTAGGGCGATCAAAGCCTTCTGGGATTTGGCAAGGAGTGCAGAGCAGTCCTTAAGGATCGAGGTCTGTACTGTGAGATCTGCCTCTGGACAAGCCTGTCGGATGCTGTTGATGGAGTCTGCCAGGCTTGTGGTGTATTTGATCACCGCAGGAATGTACTGTTTGGTCGCCATATCAACCATTGCTTTGGCTTCAATGTTGATCGCCTTTGCATAGGCTTCGTAGTGAATCTCAGCGCGAGATTCGAGCTCTGTTTTGGAAAGTACATTCTGGTTCTCAAACATTTCGATGGTCTTTGGCTCGGTGAGGGAAGCGGTGGCATCCACCATGGTCCGCACATTGGGAAGACCACGCTTTTCTGCTTCGGCAACCCAGTCATCGGAATAGCCGTTTCCGTTGAAAATCACCTTCTGATGTTCTTTCAGTGTTTTCTGGATCAGAGCATCCACAGTTTTGTCAAAATCAGAAGCGCCTTCCAGTTCGTCCGCCATTTTTTCCAGTACATCTGCCACAGAGGCATTTAAAACTGTGTTTGCGCCTGCGATGGACATAGAAGAAGCTACCATACGGAATTCAAATTTGTTTCCGGTGAAAGCAAAGGGTGAGGTACGGTTGCGGTCTGTGGCATCTTTTTTTACCGGAGGAATGGAGCTTACACCGATATTCATTTTTCCACCCTTTAGGCTGTGGTCGGCAGTACCAGTCTCAATGATCTGCTCCACGATGTCCTCCAGTTGTTCGCCGAGGAAGATAGAAATGATCGCCGGTGGTGCTTCGTTGGCTCCCAGGCGATGGTCGTTTCCAGGATTGGAGGCGGACATGCGCAGGAGAGCGGCATTTTCATCTACGGCAGCGATTACAGAGGCTAGGAACAGAAGAAACTGCTTGTTGTTATGTGGGGCAGAGCCAGGACTTAACAGGTTTTCCCCGTTGTTTGTCACGATGGACCAGTTATTATGTTTCCCAGAACCGTTTACACCGGCAAATGGTTTTTCATGAAGAAGACATTCCAGATTGTGCCTTCTTGCTACCTTTTTCATAACTTCCATAACCAGTTGGTTGTGGTCCGTCGCGATGTTGGCGGTGTCATAGATCGGTGCCATCTCATGTTGTGCCGGAGCAACCTCGTTATGTTGGGTTTTAGAAAGAATCCCCAATTTCCAAAGTTCTATGTTCAATTCATTCATAAAAGAAGCCTGACGTTCGCGGATGCTTCCAAAATAGTGGTCATCCAACTCCTGACCTTTGGGGGGCATAGCGCCAAATAAGGTACGTCCGGTGAAGATCAGATCTTTTCTCTGAAGGTATTTATCCCTGTCGATCAGGAAATATTCCTGTTCCGCACCTACGGAGCAGGCGACATTTGTCACGTCCTCTTTGCCGAACAACCGAAGGATACGGACTGCCTGTTTGCTGATGGCTTCCATCGAGCGCAGAAGAGGTGTTTTTTTATCCAGTGCCTCTCCGGTGTAGGAACAGAAGGCGGTTGGGATGCAGAGGGTGACGCCGATGGCATCCTCACGCAGAAAGGTAGGAGATGTACAATCCCATGCGGTATAACCTCTTGCCTCGAAAGTTGCCCGGAGACCGCCGGAAGGGAAAGAAGAGGCGTCGGGCTCTCCTTTGATCAATTCTTTGCCGTTAAATTCCAGAACTGCCCGGGAATCGGATTCTGCACTGATGAATGAATCGTGTTTTTCGGCTGTGACGCCGGTCATAGGCTGAAACCAGTGTGTATAGTGGGTGGCGCCATTGGCAAGTGCCCATTCTTTCATGCCGTGGGCAACTACATTTGCCACCTCCGGGGTGAGTTCCTCACCATTTTCGATCGTCTTTTTTAAAGCCTGATACGTTTTTTTCGGAAGATATTCCTGCATCACTTCATCGTTAAAAACTTTCGTTCCAAATACATCTGAGATTACGTTCGTTTCCATATTTTCCTCCATTCCGGCACAGTTGGAAGGGTGCCAAATCAATTTAGGGCTGCCGATTACTTCATATCGGTTGTATTTGTTGACCTTATTACGCAAATCCTCTATCCATTATACACAAAAAAAGCATTTACGCAATAAAAAGAAAAAAGGTGTCCTCAAAAAATGAGAACACCTTCGTTCTGTCTTAATACAAAAATATAATATCATGTTAAGAAAAGAAAGTAAAGTCTTTTTTTGATTTTTAAAAATAAAGTTTATATAAAACAAAGTTAATAAAAGAATGAATTGACATTAAAAGGATAAAAATAAATGAAATATATCGTCTACGATATCAGCAAAGGTCTGCTTTTCTACATCTCCTGACGGATAGACAGGATAGCTTCCCAGAGGGGTTCCATTCACCAGAATCTGTACCTCGCCGATTGCTGTTCCCTGGCGGATGGGCGCCTGAATTTTTGACGGCAGGGAGTAGTGGATGTCGATGGTATCTGCCGCACTGAGTAGAAAAGGTGGGATCTCTGGTTGGAGGATACCAACGGCATCCGCCTTTCCGTTTTCTACAGCTATAGAATATGCAGATAAGTCCTTTATCGGGATATTTTTCTTTGAAAAATTTTCAAAGCCCAGATTCATCAGTGCCTTTGTGTCCGCCCATTTATAGGATTTATTGGGAGGCCATCCGCTTCCGAGGACGCAGCTTACCAGCGTGAGGCCGTCCCGGCGGGCAGCTCCCACAAAGCAGTAGCCGGCTTTATTGGTAAAACCGGTTTTTATGCCGATGGCTCCTTTGTAGGAAGAAAGAAAGGCATCGTGGTTTGTTAGAGAAAAGCTGCCTTTGCCGCTGGTCTCGCGGATTGTTTTGGAAGGCGTGCGGATGAGCTCCAGAAAGGTCTGGTTGGTACAAGCATAGGAAGCCAGGCGGCACATGTCTGCGGGGGTACTGGCATGACCTTCTGCATCAAGACCGTTGGGAGTTACAAAATTAGTCTGGCTCATACCCAGTTCGGAAGCTTTTGCATTCATCATGGCGGCAAAGCCCTCCACACTGTCTCCGATGTGCTCTGCAATGGCCACAGCGGTGTCGTTGTGGGATTCCAGCATAAGGGAGTACAGCAGGTCTCCCAAAAGGAAAGTTTTTCCCTTTCCAGCACCGAGGCGGACTTTTGGCATTGAGGCTGCTTTCGAGGAAAATGTGACGGGATCTTCCAGATTACCGTTTTCTAAGGCGAGGATACAGGTCATAATCTTTGTGGTGCTCGCCATGGGAAGGGGAGAGGCTTCACTCTTTCCATATAAGATACGTCCGGAATCTGCGTCCATGACACAGGCCGCAGAAGCATACAGCCGAGGCGCCGGCGAAGAGGAAGCGGTGGGGGGAATATGGTCGGGTGGGATTTCTGTAACAGTATGTATGTCAGAGCTGGGATCCGCCGGCCGGTTCGCCATGTGACAGTAGCACAAAAACAGCAGGGAAACCAGAATAAGCGGAAGATAGATCAGATATTTTTTTAACATTGGATTTCATCCCGGAGAGTTTTTATAATGTATATGAAAAAGCACGAAAATTCATGTGTGTAAAAGTTTTGAAAAAAGTCAAAAATGTGTTGCTATTTTGCAGAAAAAGCATTACAATTACAATTGGATAAAATTTTGTTTGCAGGTCAGAAGCGGGTTTGAGAAGGAGTGTTTCCCTGCTCTGATCCTGACAAGACATAATATATAATAAAGTGGAGGACTGCATATGAGTAATTCAGCAAAGATGTCAGCAAGACAGCGGATCGAAGCTCTTGTTGACGCAAACAGTTTTGTTGAGATCGGTGGACTTGTGACGAAGAGAAATACCGACTTCAACATGCAGGAAAAAGCAGTGCCGGCGGATGGTGTCGTTACGGGTTATGGTGTGATCGATTCTGAACTGGTATATGTCTACAGCCAGGATGTCACAGCATTGAATGGTTCCATCGGCGAGATGCATGCAAAGAAAATTGTCAGACTGTACGAGATGGCGATGAAAGCAGGAGCACCAGTGGTCGGCTTGATCGATTGTGCCGGCGTTCGTGTCCAGGAGGCGGTGGATGCCCTTGCCGGTTTTGGAGAGCTTTATCTCAGCAAGGTGAAGGCAAGTGGTGTGATTCCCCAGATCAGTGCAATTTTAGGTTCTTGCGGCGGCGGTGTTGCCATTTCATCACTACTGAGTGATTTTACTTTGATGGACACACAAAATGGTAAATTATTCGTGAATTCACCGAATGCCGTAGATGGCAATCATACAGATAAGTGCGATACTGCGGCAGCTGCATTTCAGGCAGAGGCGGGAAATGTAGATTTCCTATGTGATACAGAAGCCGATGTTCTGGCACAGATCCGCTCACTGGTGCAGATCCTTCCTGCGAATTTTGATGACTATGCAGGAAAAGAAACTCAGGATGACATGAACCGTGTACTGAATGGTTTTGAAGGACTTATTTCAGATCCCGTGGCGGCACTGACTCAGATCGCCGACGATCAGAAATTTTTAGAGACAAAAAAAGAGCATGCTGGAGATATGATCACTGGTCTTATGACGATCAATGGTGTGACTGTGGGGGCAGTGGCAAATGGCGCAGAGCAGGTGCTTTCCACTGCTGGATGTAAAAAAGCGGAGAAATTTGTGTATTTCTGTGATGCATTTGGAATTCCTGTGATCACCTTTACCAACGTAAAGGCCTATGCTTCATCGATGGAGGAAGAGAAGACCATTGGACAGGCAGTGGCAGATCTTACCTGTGCTTTTGCCAGTGCAGAAGTTCCAAAAGTAAATGTGATCACGGGTGAGGCATTTGGAAGTGCTTATGTGGCGATGAACTCCAAACATATCGGAGCAGATCTTGTTCTGGCTCTCGAGGGAGCAAAGGTCGGCGTCATGGATGCGAAGAGTGCGGTACAGGTTATGTATCAGGATGAGATCAGCAAAGAGAAAGATACGAAAGCTTCACTGGAGGAAAAGACAAAAGAGTACGATGAACTTCAGTGTAATGTGAACATAGCAGCAAAAAGAGGTTATGTAGATAATATTATCGAAGGTTCTGAGATCCGTAAACAGTTGATATATGCAATGCAGATGTTTGGAATGAGGTGATGGAATGGGATTGTTAGCAGCGGCAGCAACCGATGAAGTTGTGACAACGATGCCAGAAGCGCTGGTGAATACGGCACTGGGCATGGGGACTGTGTTCCTTGTACTGATCCTGATCTCTTTTATTATTTATCTGATGAAATTTATTCCGGATCTGCTGGATCGTTCGTCTGGTAAGAAAGAGGCGGCACCGGCACCGAAGTCGGCGCCAAGACCGGTACCAGTACCCAAACCGGCTCCGGCAGCGCCTACACAGACAGATGATACCCAGTTGGTGGCAGTGATCACAGCGGCGATTTCCGCAGCGATGGAACAGGAGGGTACTCCGGTACCAGCGGATGGCCTGGTGATTCGTTCTATTAAAAAGAGATACTAAATGCTACCAGGGTCAAAAGGTTAAAATGCCTTTTGTCTCTAACATCAGAATTATTATGACTATTATCATTATTAGGAGGATATAACACATGAAAAATTATACTATTACAGTAAATGGAACCGTATATGATGTATCAGTGGAAGAAAAAACAGGAGCCGCTACTCCGGCTGCAGTTGCTCCGGCACCGGCAGCTCCAGCGGCGGCAGCGCCCGCACCTGCTCCGGCCCCAGCTCCAGCAGCAGGCGGTTCAGCCGGTTCTGTTCAGGTGACAGCACCGATGCCTGGTAAGATCCTGGCTGTGAAAGCAAGCGTGGGAGCAGAGGTGAAAAAAGGAGATGTGATTCTTCTTCTTGAGGCGATGAAGATGGAAAATGAAGTAGTAGCACCTCAGGATGGAAAGATCGCAAGTATAAACGTGAACTCCGGTGATATGGTTGGAGCCGGCGACGTATTGGCTACAATGGACTAATCATTAAATAACTGGAGGTAAAAAAGATGGAAGTTTTACAGAATCTTCTCCATCAGACTGCATTCGCAAACGGAACGGTTGACTGGCGCAGTTATGTGATGATACTGGTTGCTTTTGTGTTTCTCTATCTGGCAATCAAAAAGGGCTATGAGCCGCTTTTGCTCGTTCCCATCGCATTTGGTATGCTGCTTGTCAATATCTATCCACCGATCATGGAGTCTGGCGGATTGTTAGAATATTTCTTTAAACTGGATGAGTGGAGTATCCTGCCATCCCTGATTTTCCTCGGTGTAGGAGCGATGACGGATTTTGGTCCGCTGATCGCAAACCCAAAGAGCTTTCTTCTGGGAGCAGCGGCTCAGTTTGGTATCTTTGCCGCTTACCTGATGGCGATCATGATGGGCTTTAATGGCAAGGCAGCGGCGGCGATTTCTATTATTGGAGGTGCGGACGGTCCGACTTCGATCTTCCTGGCAGGAAAGCTGGGACAGGCGGACCTTATGGGACCGATCGCTGTGGCAGCGTATTCTTATATGTCATTGGTACCGATCATCCAGCCGCCGATTATGAAGCTGTTTACTACAAAAGAAGAACGAATGATCAAGATGGATCAGCTCCGACCTGTATCGAAACTGGAGCGTATTCTTTTCCCAATTATTGTGACCACGGTAGTATGTCTGATCCTACCGAGTACGGCGCCTCTCGTTGGTATGCTGATGCTTGGTAACTTGTTTAAAGAATCTGGTGTGGTTGGACAGTTGACAGAGACAGCATCCAACGCACTGATGTACATCGTTGTTATCCTGCTGGGAACTTCTGTTGGAGCAAAGACAAGTGGTGAGAACTTTATTGTACCAGAGACATTAAAGATCGTTGCCCTTGGCTTGATAGCCTTTGCAGTGGGTACGGCAGCGGGAGTCTTATTTGGTAAGCTGATGTGTAAGCTGTCAAAAGGCAAGATCAATCCTCTCATCGGTTCCGCCGGAGTTTCCGCTGTTCCGATGGCAGCCAGGGTATCTCAGAAGGTGGGGGCAGAAGCAGATCCTACGAACTTCCTGCTGATGCACGCCATGGGACCAAACGTAGCCGGAGTGATCGGTACAGCAGTAGCGGCCGGTGTATTCATGGCAATCTTTGGAGTCTAAATGCGAAATGATGCATAGCGCACATAGAACGCGTAAAATATATTTAGGAGGAAATGAAAATGGCAGATAATAAAGCAAAGAAGCCGATTAAAATAACAGAAACAATCCTTCGTGACGCTCATCAGTCCCTGATTGCCACCCGTATGACGACGGAACAGATGCTTCCGATCATCGACAAGATGGATAAAGTGGGCTATCATGCAGTAGAGTGCTGGGGAGGAGCTACTTTTGATGCTTCCCTTCGTTTCTTGAAAGAAGATCCGTGGGAGAGACTTCGTAAACTGAGAAACGGTTTTAAAAATACAAAACTGCAGATGTTGTTCCGTGGACAGAATATTCTCGGATACAATCATTATGCAGATGATGTGGTGGAGTACTTTGTACAGAAATCACTGGCAAACGGTATTGATATCATTCGTATCTTTGACTGTCTCAATGATATCCGAAATCTGGAGACAGCTGTAAAAGCGGCAAATAAGGAAAACGGACATGCTCAGATCGCCCTTTCCTATACCCTTGGTGATGCGTATACCATGGATTATTGGAAAGATATGGCGAAGAAGATTGAGGATCTCGGTGCCAAATCTCTGTGTATCAAAGATATGGCAGGTCTTCTCACCCCATATGAGGCAACAGAGCTTGTGACAGCTCTGAAGGAGTCCGTAGATATTCCGATTGATCTTCATACTCATTATACATCCGGTGTAGCTGCTATGACTTATATGAAGGCAGTTGAGGCGGGCTGTGATATCATTGACACGGCGATGTCTCCCTTCGCACTGGGCACCAGCCAGCCGGCGACCGAAGTTATGGTGGAAACCTTTAGAGGAACTCCGTACGATACGGGGCTTGACCAGAATCTTCTGGCGGAGATCGCAGAGTACTTCCGTCCGATGCGGGAAGAAGCGCTGCAGAGTGGATTGATGAATACGAAGGTTCTTGGCGTAAATATTAAAACACTGATGTATCAGGTGCCAGGAGGCATGCTCAGCAATCTGGTATCCCAGCTCAAAGAGATGGGACAGGAAAGCAAGTATCAGGAAGTGCTAGAAGAAGTACCTCGTGTGCGGAAAGATTTTGGTGAGCCGCCGCTGGTTACACCATCATCTCAGATCGTGGGTACTCAGGCAGTTCTGAATGTCGTTTCCGGCGAAAGATATAAGATGGTGACCAAGGAGTCCAAAAAACTTCTCTCTGGTGAGTTTGGCCAGACAGTGAAGCCTTTTGATCCAGAAGTCCAGAAAAAATGTATCGGTGATACCAAACCAATCACCTGCCGCCCAGCAGATCTGATCAAACCACAGTTGGCAGATCTCGAAAAAGAGATGTCCCAGTGGAAGCAGCAGGATGAGGATGTACTTTCCTATGCACTGTTCCCACAGGTAGCCACAGAGTTCTTCAAGTATCGTGAGGCACAGAAGACAAAAGTGGATGCGACGCTGGCAGATAAAGAAAATAAAGTGTATCCAGTGTAATCCTGGATTTGAATACAGGAGAGACAGCGTGAAGGCATAAATGTTTTTGCGCTGTCTTTCTTAATATTAGCTATAAACAGAGAGAACGGATCGTGCCCAGCAATAACTGAGCAGTTTGGATGATTTGTAAAATCATAAAGACGAAAGAAAGGAGTTTTTGCCAGATGCAAAAGCTAAGACAACTGTTAATGGATCACTTGAATGAAGATATGCTCCGTGCAGCCGTCAGCAATGGGAGAAAAAAACAGCTTTCCAGAAAAATCGTATTCCGCCCGTTTTTGGAGAGGGATCATTTGATGTTTCAGCGGGAGGAATACCGTGGGCAGCAGGTATTTCACAAGAATATGGATAAAGAGACTGCTGTAGAACAGATTTGTGCTTATCTAGCAGGAGATTATAAACAGTTGGATCTTCAATGCCAGGACAAAAGTTTTTCTGTTCTTGTGAGTAAAAAAGGCAAGTCTTCGATCAAAGAGCAGCGTCAGCAGATGATTAAGAAGATCGAGCTTTCCCATAACCGCAAAAAGCAGTATATTCTGGAGGCAGGAAAAGCAATTCCTTTTCTCGTGGATCTGGGGGTACAGACCGCAGATGGCAGAGTCGTCGATAAGAAATATAAAAAATACAAGCAGATCAACCGATTTCTGGAGTTTATACGGGATGTGCTTCCAGAACTCAGACAGGGGCATTCCTCAGGAAAGCCGCTGAAGATCATTGATTTTGGGTGTGGAAAATCCTACCTCACCTTTGCGGTCTACTATTATCTGAAGATCATGCAGGGGATAGAGGTGGAGATGACCGGACTGGATTTGAAGCAGGATGTGATCGCTCGCTGCAATGCCTTGGCAGAAAAATATGGATATGAGGGGCTGCATTTTTCTCAGGGAGATATTGGTTCCTATGAGGGGGTTGATCAGGTGGATTTAGTGATTACTCTTCATGCCTGTGACACAGCGACAGATTTTGCTATGGATAAGGCGGTGCGCTGGGGCGCACAGGTCATTCTGTCTGTTCCCTGCTGTCAGCACGAGCTGAATGGACAGATTCGGAATGAATTGCTGGCGCCTGTGTTGCGGTATGGGATACTCAAGGAGCGTTTTGCGGCATTATTGACGGATGCTTTGCGGGCGGAACTGCTGGAGCAGATGGGATATGAGGTTCAGATCCTGGAATTTATTGATATGGAACATACGCCCAAAAACCTTTTGATCCGGGCAGTGAAAAAGAAAATACCTGACGGTTCTAGCAGTTTCCAGAATGGAGCAAAGCGCAGTCTCCGTCAGGAGCAGTACAATCAGCTTTGTGACGCCTTGAACAGTCATGGCACGCTAGAGCAGCTTTTGGAACCTCTGAAAAATAAAAGCTTTTAGAAAATAAATACCCTATGGACAACCCTGCGGTGTTAATTTTTTGCATACTTTTGCCGATATGTATTATAAGAAAAGATTTTTCTATCATGTATTTGCAGAAATAAGCTCAAGGAGGAGATCAAAGCAAACACAATTCAAAAAATCTACAGAATTCAAGAGATTCATCCGGTGAAGCATACGTCGAAGATTCGGTATGATGGAAATGAGCCACAGGAGGGCGGAAGAGATTTCCAGCAGGCGCTTGAATCGGCAAGGGCAAAGCGGACAGCAAAGGAGAATCACGGAAACGCAGTTCCCAGTGAAGTCCTTGCGAGGATGGGCGGTCTGAATCAGTATGATAGAAATGCAAGAGAAATCTTTTTCGTTATGAGTTCAGAAACAGACTATAAGTGCTGAATCCGGAAAAACTACGAAAGGAAGGGTGAATGGATGAGTTACATTCACACTGCTCGGTTCAGGGGGGTCGTCTTACAGAGTATTTCGTGAGGCGGCTTTTCTGCGTTGTTGGGGAAAATAAGGAACATATTGCGATAAATTTCATTTCCTCTTGACAATTTCTAAAAAATAGGCTATACTCTGTAAAGTAATTTGCTTTACGGCTATGGAAGTGGGGGTTGTACAGATGACACAGAAGAGTTCTCTGACGGATATAAAAGAGATTGTCAGATTATCGTATTTGTATGATTTCTATGGGCCGTTGTTAAAGGACAGACATCGTGAGATTTTTGAACAATATATATTGAATGACCTTTCTCTCAGCGAGATTGCACAAAAATATGATATCACCAGACAGGGAGTTTACGATATCGTAAAGCGGGGAAGTAGGAAGCTGGAAGAGTATGAAGAAAAATTACAGCTTTTTCAGAGATTCCAGATGGCAAAAGAACGGTTGGGGAAGATCGAAGAACTGGTTAAGACAGACCAGGAGACAGAAAAGGAAGAGCTACTTGCACTGGCTCGTGAGATCTATGAAATCCTATAGGAGGTGGCATCGTGGCATTTGATAGCTTGAGTGAAAAACTTCAAAATGTTTTTAAGGGACTCCGGAGCAAAGGCAGACTGACAGAAGCGGATGTGAAAACTGCTCTAAAGGAAGTTAAGATGGCACTTCTGGAAGCGGATGTAAATTTTAAAGTGGTAAAAAACTTTGTAAAATCCGTTCAGGAGAGAGCGACAGGAGAGGATGTACTAAACAGCCTGACCCCGGGACAGACGGTGATCAAATATGTAAATGAAGAACTGGTTAAGATGATGGGAGAGACTACAACGGAGATCTCCCTTCTGCCTGGAGATGAGATCACAGTGGTTATGATGTGCGGTCTCCAAGGTGCTGGTAAGACCACCACCGTGGCGAAGCTGGCGGCAAAGTTCAAGGAAAAAGGCAGGCGTCCTCTGCTTGTGGTATGTGATATATACCGCCCTGCGGCGATCGAACAACTGCAGACCAATGGAGAAAAAGTGGGGGTTCCGGTGTTTTCCATGGGGACCAGCCATAATCCAGTGGACATTGCGAAAGCAGCCATGGAGCATGCGAAGACCAACAAAAATAATATGGTATTTCTCGATACTGCAGGGCGTCTTCATATCGATGAAGAGTTGATGCAGGAGTTGAAAAATATAAAAGCAGAAGTAGATGTGCATCAGACGATTCTGACTGTGGATTCCATGACTGGACAGGATGCAGTGAATGTGGCTTCCACCTTTGACGAAGCTTTGGATATTGACGGTGTGATTCTGACGAAGCTTGACAGTGATACCAGGGGTGGTGCGGCGCTTTCGATTCGTGCTATCACCGGAAAACCGATCTATTATGTCGGTATGGGCGAAAAGCTTTCGGATCTTGAGCAGTTTTATCCCGACCGCATGGCATCCCGTATTCTTGGTATGGGAGATGTCATGACACTCATCGAAAAGGCAGAGGCCCAGATCGATCAGGACAAGGCAGCTGAGTTCTCCAAGAAGTTTAAAAACAATGAATTTGATTTTAATGATTTTCTGGATCAGATGCAGCAGATGAAGAAAATGGGAGGACTTTCTAGTATTCTTAGTATGCTTCCGGGCATGGGACTTCCCTCTGATCTGGAGATCGATGACGATGCACTCAAGGGAACAGAGGCGATCATCTACTCTATGACCTTAGAGGAGAGAACGAAACCTTCGATTATCAATCCGTCCCGCAAGCGCAGGATTGCGGCAGGGGCTGGTGTGGATATCAGTGAAGTAAACCGGCTGATCAAGCAGTTTGAGCAGAGCCGGAAAATGATGAAGCAGATGTCAGGAATGATGTCTGGCAAAAAGATGAAGCGCGGAGGGAAATTCAAATTTCCATTTGGTGGATTTTAGTGATGATTCAATAAGTATTTACTTTTTGAATAGATGAAGAGAGAATCAAAGGAGGTGAAAGACGTGGCAGTAAAGATCAGACTGAAGAGATTAGGGCAGAAAAAAGCACCATTTTATAGAATTGTTGTAGCTGACGAGAGATCTCCTAGAGATGGCAGAAATATCGACGAGATTGGTACTTATGACCCAAATCAGGAACCTGCGGCTGTTAAGATTGACGAAGAGGCAGCTAAAAAATGGATTGCAAACGGTGCAAAACCTACGGATGTAGTGGCTCGTTTGTTTAAACAGGCAGGTATTGCAAAATAATGCGTCCTGAATCTAAGGAGGTTGGCAGTATGAAAGAATTAGTTGAAGTAATTGCTAGTGCTTTAGTGGACAAACCTGACGAAGTTGTCGTGACTGAGACAGAAAACGAAAAAGAAATTGTCCTGAGTTTGAAGGTTGCTCCTGATGATATGGGAAAAGTGATCGGCAAACAGGGAAAGACCGCGAAAGCGATTCGCACCGTGGTGCGTGCTTCCGCATCGAAGAGCGACAAGAAAATAATGGTCGAAATTCAATAAACATTTGTGCCTGTGCTGCAGTATGTGCTGCCACAGGCACTGTTATGTTTAGAAAAGAGGAAGAGATGGAAGATTTACTTAGAATTGGCGTAATCACAACAACACATGGTATCCGCGGAGAGGTAAAGGTATTTCCCACCACGGATGATCCAAAACGCTTTGACCACTGCAAAGAGGTGATCCTTGTCACGAAAAAGGAGCAGATTCCTCTGCATGTGGAAAAGGTAAAATATTTTAAGAACCTGGTGATTTTGAAGTTTAAGGAATACAACGATATCAACCAGGTGGAGCAGTTCCGCAAATGCGATATCATGGTGACCAGAGAAAATGCAGTGCCTCTGGAAGAGGGAGAATATTTTATCTGCGATATCATTGGGGCAGAGGTAGTGGAGGAAGACGGCACGCTGCTAGGAATCGTTAAGGATGTGATGGATACGGGTGCCAATCAAGTGTTTGTGATCACATCCCAGGAAGGAAGGGAATTGTTATTTCCCTCTATCCCGGAGTGTATAAAAAAAGTGGACACAGAGAATAAACAGGTGGTGGCACATGTGATGCCAGGCCTGCTGGATTTATAGAAAAGTGTGTAAAAGCCGGAGTGGTTCCGGTGGTGGAGGGACGGATGAATTATTATATTATGACATTATTTCCGGAGATGTTTCCAGGGATCATGGATGCCAGTATCCTTGGCAGAGGGGGAGAAAAGGGGCTGATCTGCTGGGAGACATTTAATATACGGGACTATACGCTGGATAAGCATAGCAAAGTGGACGACTACCCATATGGCGGCGGCGCCGGCATGGTGATGCAGGCAGAGCCGGTGTACCGCTGTTATCAGGCGATATGTGACAATATCGGCAGAAAGCCAAAACGGGTGATCTACCTGACGCCGCAGGGAAAGGTGTTTGATCAGTCTGTCGCGCAGGAGCTTTCCAGGGAAGAGGAGCTGGTGTTCTTGTGCGGTCACTATGAGGGCATCGATGAGAGAGTTTTAGAAGAGATCGTGACGGATCCAATTTCGTTGGGAGATTATGTTCTCACCGGGGGCGAGCTGCCGGCGATGGTGATGATGGATGCCATCTCCCGTCTGGTGCCAGGAGTTCTGGGAAATGGGGATTCTGCGGATACGGAGAGTTTTTCTGACGGTCTGCTGGAGTATCCCCAATACACGAGACCAGCGGAGATTTTAGGGAGAAAGGTGCCGGAGGTATTGTTGTCCGGTCACCATGAAAAGATAGAGACATGGAGGCGGGAAAAATCACTGGAACGAACTAGACAATTCCGGCCGGATCTCTACCAGCGCTGGAAAGAAAAACAGGAATAAAACTTGCATTTTTTGTAAGACCATGGTAGAATAAATAGATATAGATGGTGGTATACTATACCATTTCGACGGGAGGAAATACGTGGAACGGATGGCAGAGTGCAGGCGCTGTACGAAGGAGACAGACATCAGCGTACAGTTAAACCTGGATGGCACAGGAAAATTTAATATTGACACAGGAATCGGTTTTTTTGACCATATGCTGGAGGGATTTGCGAAGCATGGTTTTTTTGATCTGGAGATCCAGGTAAAAGGAGATGTGCATGTGGATGCGCACCACACTGTCGAAGACACCGGTATCGTGCTGGGGCAGACTTTTGCCAAAGCGCTGGGCGACAAAGAAGGAATCAGCCGTTTTGGCAATTTTATTCTTCCGATGGATGACGCGTTGGTTCTCGCAGCACTGGATATATCTGGACGTACATATTTCGCATTTGAAGCAGAACTTCCGGCAGGAAAGTTAGGTACTATGGAGACAGAGACTGTGCGGGAATTCTTTATGGGATTTGCATCGGGACTGGGGATGAATCTTCATATTCGCCAGCTCGCCGGAATCAATACACATCATATTGTGGAGGCAATGTTTAAAGCAGTTGCCAAGGCGATGGATCTGGCAGTAAAAAAGGATGAAAGAATTGAGGGAGTCCTTTCCACAAAAGGCACCTTATAGGGAGGAAATACATTTTGGCTTATAAAAAGATAATTCCATATATAAACGGAGAAAATGAACTACCAGCAAATATCATTATGCAGGCGGAGCAGTATTGCTTTGCTGGGGCAGACGCTCTATTTATTTATAACTATTCTAAGATGGAGAAAGAGCGGGAAGAATTTTTGGCGACCTTGAAGCTGATTGCGGCGAAGATCGACATACCATTTATCACAGGGATGTATGTAGGACGTTTTGAAGACGCCAAAAAGGCATTTTATACCGGCGCCGAGCAGGTGGTGGTAAAGTATGAGATCTGCCCAGATATGGCAGTGTTGAAAGAAGTTACAGGACGATTTGGTGCTGACAAGATTATCGTAGAAATAGACGGGGATATCGACTTTGATAAGGTTCCTTTCCCTGTGGATACATTGCTCATCAAGCATGTGGATATGGACGCTGGGCTGGAACGCAAGTGTAGCAATGCCGGCAAGCAAATTATCATCCGAGATAGTTTGCTGAGAAATGATTTGGAGAGTCTCCTTCGTCTTCCGAATGTGTGCGGGGTATCTACCAATTATTTTCTGGACAAAGAAATTTTCAAGATAAAGATGAACATGAAGCAGGCGGGAATTGAAATGAATACCTTTGAATCTGCCATGGACTTTTCTGAGTTTAAGACGGATGAAAAGGGGCTGATCCCCTGCATTACCCAGGACTATAAGACGGGGGAAGTGCTTCAGCTTGCCTACATGAACCAGCAGTCCTATGAGGCGACCTGCGCTACTGGGAAAATGACGTATTTTAGCAGGAGCAGGCAGGAGTTGTGGTGTAAGGGAGAGACTTCAGGACATTATCAGTATGTGAAAGAACTGCGTCTGGATTGTGACCATGATACGGTTTTAGCCAAGGTCCATCAGGTTGGGGCAGCCTGCCACACAGGAGCGAGAAGCTGTTTCTTTAATGAACTGGCAAAAAAGGAATATAATAATACCAATCCGCTTACGATATTAAATGAGGTGTTTGCTACCATCGAAGAACGAAAAGCACACCCGAAAGAAGGTTCTTATACAAATTATCTTTTTGATAAGGGAATTGATAAAATACTGAAAAAGTGTGGAGAAGAGGCGACAGAGATCGTGATTGCCGCCAAAAACCCGGATGCAGAGGAATTAAAATATGAAATAGCCGATTTTTTGTACCACATGATGGTACTGATGGCCGAATGTGGTTTGAATTGGGATGATGTAGTGAAAGAACTTGCCAATAGGCATTGACAGATAGGAGGTATTATATGTCTTTAGGTGGAGCATTTATAAGTTATGGGGTAAAATTCCTTTTATTTTCGATTGTTGCCGGTATCGGTATCTGGTCAGGCATAAAAATACGGAAAGCAAAAAATGCAAAATCAACAACGGAGAATAGGTGATAGATTATGATAAGTCAAACTCGTAAGAGAATCGGTGACGTCTTGATCGATGCCAATATCATTACTCAGGAACAGTTGATGACGGCATTGGAAGAGCAGAGAAAAACCGGTAAGCGTCTCGGTGAGGTGCTGGTCGAGTTGAAATACACCGATGAGACTGAGATCGCAGAGGCTATGTCACATCAGATGAAGATTCCTCTTGCCAAGATCCGTGAAGCGAAGCTGGCACCAGAGATCATTGAGTTGCTGCCGGAAAACATTGTGCGTAAGAACAATGTGATTCCCTTTGAACTAGATGAAAACAATCCCAACATCCTTCGGATCGCTATGGCAGATCCTTTGGATATTATTGCGGTAGATGACATTTCCATTATCACCAATATGCAGATTGATATTATGGTGGCGACACCATCGGATATTACCTATGCCATAGAAAAGTATTATGGAAATGAACAGTCTGCCAAGCTGGCGGAGAGTTTTGCTCAGGAGCGTATGGACAAAAACCAGAAGCTCAAAAAAGAGGAAGACGGCAACGATGAGGTGGATAATTCACCCATTGTGCTTCTTGTCAATAAGATCATTGAGCAGGCGGTCAACGAACGCGCCAGTGATATTCACATCGAGGCTTTAGAAGACCAGGTTCGAGTGAGGTATCGAATTGACGGCGCCATGCAGGAGGTTATGAGGTATCCTAAGGATCTTCAGAGTGCCATCGTGGCCCGTATAAAAATTGTAAGTGGAATGAATATTTCTGAAAAACGTGCCCCTCAGGATGGTCGTATGACTCTAATTTTCAACCGGGTTGAATACGATCTTCGTGTATCTTCGTTACCGACTACTTTTGGGGAAAAGGTCGTTATGCGTATCGCATCCAAATCCGGACTGAACAAAGAGAAGAGCGAGCTTGGTTTTCAGGAAGAAGAACTGAAACGTTTTGATGGCATTCTCAAAAATCCTCATGGGATCATATTGGTAACAGGACCTACTGGAAGTGGTAAATCGACCACCCTTTACACGGTTTTGAACGAATTAAACGGCGGAGATGTAAATATCATTACCGTAGAAGATCCGGTGGAGGCAGATGTGGATGGCATCAATCAGGTTCAGGTCAATGAAAAGGCTGGACTTACTTTTGCATCGGCGCTTCGTTCTATCCTTCGTCAAGATCCAGACATCATTATGATCGGAGAGATCCGAGACGAGGAGACAGCGAGCATTGCCGTAAAGGCGGCGATCACGGGGCATCTTGTGGTAAGCACACTTCATACGAACAGTGCCGCCAGCACAGTGACCCGTCTTGAAGATATGGGAATTGAGCCTTACATGGTGGCAGATTCTGTGGTGGGTATCATAGCCCAGCGTCTGGTGCGCCGCATCTGTCCCAAGTGTCATGTACAAAAACAGATGACTGATACCGATAAATTCAGACTTCGTCTGCGGGGAGACTCCAATCCGATGATTTATGAGCCATCGGAATCTGGGTGTGCCTATTGTAATAACTCTGGTTACCGAGGGCGAATCGGTGTTTATGAAATTATGCCGATCACGCCGGCACTGCGGGAAGTGATCAGCCGGGGCGGCGGAGCAGAGGAAATTCAAAAAGTAGCGTTAAAGGAGGGGTTGACGACACTTCGGCTTGGTGCTGCAAAGCTGGTTTTAAAGGGGGTTACTTCGATTTCAGAGGTAGAAAGAATTGCGGCAGAGTGACAAGTTAGCAGTAGAAACGATGAGAAGGAGGAAAAGGGGTTATGACTCTTGACGACATACTATTGCAGGCGCGAAAGGTGGGGGCTTCGGATGTGCATGTATCGGTTGGGGTGCCGATCAAATGCAGGATTCATGGAACGTTGAAGGATTTGACATCCACACCGCTTACGGGGGCGGATACAAAAGCTCTGGTCGAGCAGATGATACCAAAGCGTCTGATCGCAGGATTTAATGCCACTGGGGAAGCAGATTTTTCTTATGCAATAACCGGCCAGGGACGATTTCGTGTAAATGTATTTAAACAGAGAGGTTCCATGGCATTCGTTATACGACTGATCAATATGGAGATACCAAAGCCAGAGGGACTTGGTCTGACCCAGTCAGTTATTGATCTGACAAATAAAAAGCGAGGTCTCGTCCTGGTGACAGGGCCTACAGGAAGTGGAAAATCTACAACTTTGGCGGCATTGATCAATAGGATCAATGAAAATTATAGCCATCATATCATAACATTGGAAGATCCCATTGAGTATTTGCATGTACATAAAAAGTCCATTGTCAATCAGAGAGAGATCGGCATGGATACAGAAAGTTACGCAGCATCCCTTAGGGCTGCCCTTCGTGAAGACCCTGATGTTATTTTGGTGGGAGAAATGCGAGACTTAGAGACGATATCTACGGCAGTAACTGCGGCAGAGACCGGACATCTTGTGTTTTCTACACTGCATACCATTGGAGCAGCAGCTACCATTGACCGTATTATAGACGTGTTTCCGCCGCATCAGCAGCCACAGATCCGTCTGCAACTGGCGACTCTTTTAGAGGCCATTATTTCTCAGCAGCTAATGAAGACAGCAGATGGAAAAGGACGTGTGGCTGCATTTGAGATTCTTCATGCCAACAGTGCGATTCGTGCACTGATTCGTGAAGGGAAGAGTCATCAGATTCCATCAGTCATTCAGACCAGCCGGAAGAGTGGCATGATTACGATGGATGATTCGATTTTTGATCTATATACGGCGGGTAGGGTCAGCCGGGATGAGGCGATCACCTTTGCCCAGGATAAAACAGCATTAATGAAAAGGCTTTACTAAGGAAGGAGGGACTATATGGCAACATTTAAGTACAGGATCACAGATCGGTACGGAAAAGATAAAAAAGGTACTGTGGAAGCAAACTCGGAAGAAGCGGCAACAGCCAAGCTGAAGGGTGATGGAGCTATTGTACACTTTATAAAAGAGACGAAGAGTGTAGATGATGCCGCATGGAATATAACCATTGGCAATCCGGTAAAACTTAAGGACATCACGCTTTTCTGCCGTCAATTCTACAGCATTCTGAATGCCGGTGTGACCGTAGTGGACGGTTTGAAAATGTTAGAGGACTCCACAGAAAACAAGATACTGCGCAAGTCCATCTACAATGTGCAGGTAAATGTAGAAAAAGGAGAGACATTGGCCAACGCCATGGCGTTGGAAGGAAAGGTGTTTCCAGATCTGCTAATCAACATGGTGGCAGCCGGGGAGGCTACCGGTAACTTGAGTGTCGCCTTTGAGCGAATCTGTACCCAGTTTGAGAAAGATCAGAAGTTGCGTTCTATACTGGTGGGTGCGATGATCTATCCGGTGGTAGTACTTGTGGTGGCTGTTATCGTTGTCATAGTACTGATGGTGGTGGTGATACCGCAGTTTCAGCAGGTCTTTGATATGATGGGAGAGCAGCTTCCACTGCCGACCCGCATCGTTATTGGAGTCAGTGAATTTATGAAGTCAAATCTGATTTGGGTAATCGGTGGAATCATTGGATTCGTTGGATTGATCATATATGCAAAGAATACAGAGACAGGCAAGCAGATTACCAGTCGGATGTGCCTGAAAATTCCGATTGTCAAAGATTTTTCCATTAAGAATGCGTCGGCAAAATTTAGTATGACCATGTCCACATTGGTTATGTCCGGTGTACCCTTAGTGGAGGCGTTGGGCATTGTGGCAAATGTTGTGGAGAACCGGGTTGTGCGTAAAGTATTGAATGACTCCAGGGAAGAAGTTATGCAGGGTATACCGATGTCGGAGCCGATCGAGGCCTCTGAGGTATTTCCGCAGATGGTGTATCATATGCTGCGCATCGGGGAAGAAACTGGCAACACGGAGGCGATGCTGGATAAGGTGGCAGAGTACTATGAGCAGGAAGTAGAGGCAGCAACTAAAAACTTGACGACGGCGATGGAGCCGGCGGTTATCATCCTGCTGGCAGTTGTAGTTGGCGGTGTAGTGGGAGCTATCGTTATGCCGATGATGCAGATCTACTCTATGGCAGGCTAATGACATACTGTTTACATATAGATAAAAAGAGACAGTTAAAATGTCCCTGCATGTTTGGTGTTTTGTATCACCGTTATGCAGGGACGTTTTGATTCATAGTAAGAGAAAAGAAGATGGGATGCGATTTGTCTATCTTAGCTGGTAGATGTCATATTCTCCAACAAAACCACTTTCAGTTGCAACGTATTTTGTCGTAGTGGTGAAGTTAAAAGAGGAGATCTTGTTCACGATATCATCTAATGTGTATTCAAAGGTAAGAACGTCCTGGATAGGAACCAAACCCTCAGGAGCGCTTTCGTCCTTTTTCCAGTCTTTCGAGCGGAGTTTGTTTTTTTCAATGATTAAATATATGGGGGTGTCTGATGGACCTTTTAAATCTTCGATAGAGTCCAGGGATTCTTCCAGGGAACCGATATTCAGCATATAAAACTGCTTACTGTCCCTTAATAATGTGCTGTAGCATACGATTTGCCAGTCGTTGCTGACTGCCACAATTACATTAGCGTCTTTTGTGAGTTCTTCGGTGCGGATTTTATCATTGTTTCTTGGGAATAAATAGTGACAGGGGAAATAAAGCTGATTGATGATAAAACAGCAACATATCAATGTCAAGATAAACGCTGCGCGAAATCCCTTCCTTGCTTTTCGAACAAGCCGGAAAAGAATTTTGGAAAGCAGTCCCACTATTATAAGGGTAGCCAAAGGCATTAAGAAAAATATGTAGCGGTCGAAATATATCCCCATGCTATAAATATTGCTTACTTTTGCAATAATAATTAAAGTGAAGAAGCAGGCAAGAAATAAAAACAGATACATTTTATTTGCTTTCTTAAATCGTTTTGGCGCTCTTCGAAAGAAATGCTTAATTCCAAGAAAGGTTCGGCGAATCAGGCGACGGAACCAGATCTCGTTTCTGCAGAGAAAGGAAACGCCGGCGATGATAATTGCTAAAAAGATGAGGCAGACGTTAAAAACTGCTATGGTATAAGGATTTGGATAAAGGATCAAGATGCCTGTGGATTCACCGACCAGGAACTGAAGGCATGCTTTAATCTCCCATATAAATTTCATATGTTGAGCATACATTTCTGAACTATTAAAAATCAGATGGATGGCATGTGGCCAGATCAAGAGGTAAATACCTGCTGAGAGCAGCATTGTACCCACATATAGAAGTGCTGTTTTTATGCGTCTGGTAATCAGAAGGTATAATGAAAATACTACAGCAAAACAGAATACCAGGGTAAGAAAATAATAGTGACTTAATCCGCCGATAATGTTAAGGAACAAAATGGCCGCCAAGTATTTGAAAGGCTTTTGAAATGACTGATTGTACATACGGCAGTGTATCAGAGAATACAAAAGTGCCAGCGCTGTCAGCAGAGCATAGGCGCGTAGATAGATAAATGTATTTAATGCCCCTGATAACGAGCCATAAAAAAAGCAGATAAATAAGGCGATATTTTCGGAATGAGTTAGTTGTTTTCCTAATTGATATAAGCAGATCATGGCTATAATGAAAGAAGGAATATTAATAATGTATGCATACCACCAGGAAAAACTGTTTGGAAAAAAAGAACAGATCGTATGTAATAAGGCACTGTGAAGTGGTGGACTAAAATCTTCCTCCATATTAAACCAGACAGAATCATAGGAAAAACGTTGATCTTCAGATACCTCTGTATAATTATGGAAAACCTGGGTGTCAGTCCAGGTATCAAAATTTGTTCGATTTCCCTTTTCGTCACAGTAAAGCTGTTTTTGATAATAGGCATTTGAGAATCCATAGCTCCAGTTTTCGTCGGAGTGGACGCCTTCTCTCTGGCAGGCAAAAACATAAGTGAAATGCACAAGTTGCAGCGTGATTATCACAAAAAGGAAAAAATATTTTTTATGATTGAGAAAAAAAGTAAGTGCTTTCATGATTTTAAGTAATCCTTTCATAATTGTATATATAAAGTAGTTTATCATTTAAATTGTTGTTTTTCAATAAATAAAGTAAAAGTTTGGGGAAATTATGAAAAATATTTCATTGTTATTAAAAAAGTATAAAAATATCCAAAATTTTCTTGTAAATAGATAAAGTATATGATACAATGATATAAAATACATCATAATTATGTGATGAAAAAAAGAAAAAAGGAGAATGAGGTTATGAAGAAAAGATTTCAGAAGTACTTAAGCGGTTCTAACGAAGGTTTTTCTCTTGTTGAGTTGATCATCGTTATCGCCATTATGGCTATTCTGATTGGAGTAGTTGCGTTGGCAGTTATCCCATATCTGGAGAAGAGCCGTGAGTCCAAAGATCTGCAGGCATTGGATACGATCTGCAGCGCGCTTACTACTGCAGTTGCAGATACCAAAGCTACTGGAACCGGATCATTTTCGATCGATGCCAGTGGAAGTGTAACTGCAACTGGTTCTGAAAGTAAGGTTTGGAACGCCATGAGCCAGACTCTTGGTGAAGCAACCCTTACATTAAGTTCTCAGTACGGTGCAGGTCAGCCTATTGTATGCTGCTATGATACCGCTAACAACAAAGTGGTATGTTATGTTAAACAGCATGATACAGCTTCTGGTGGTGTATCTAATTCATTTAGCCTGGGTAGTACGACTATTACTGTACAGAATTGTCAATATAATGACAATGCGCCTCTGATGGTTAGCAATTAATGGACTTTTACTTAAGTTGACAGATGCAAATGGGAGAAAAATCATGGCAATAGAAAACTTTCTTTACATAATCATTTTCATATATGGCATCGTGATCGGGAGTTTTTTAAATGTATGCATATATCGGATTCCAAATAAAGAAAGTGTTGTCATGGTGAATTCCCATTGCATGAACTGTGGCCATAAGTTGGCTTGGTATGATTTGTTCCCGCTGTTCAGTTACCTCTTTTTGAAAGGGAGGTGTCGGTACTGCGGGAGCAAATTGTCTTACCAGTACCCCTTGATCGAAGTATTGAATGGAATTTTATATCTTGTTGTGTTCGGGGTGAATGGCATGAATGTTGAGAGTGTCTTGTATGCGCTATTGACTTCTGCTCTTCTTACATTAAGTGTAATCGATTATCGAACGTTGGAGATCCCTGTGAAAATTAATGCCGTTATTTTGGGAATCGGAATCGTACATATTGTATTTGATCTTGAAAATTGGATTCACTATTTAATTGGCTTCTTTTCAGCAAGCCTTTTTCTGTTCTTGTGCCTTATTCTTACAAGGGGGAAGGGAATTGGTGGAGGAGATATCAAATTGATGGCGGCAGCGGGTTTATGTCTGGGATGGCAGAATATCATGCTCGCTCTGGCTGCTGGCTGTATTATTGGATCGGTGATCCAGTGTATCATTATTGCAGTGACAAAAAATAAAACAAAGTTTGCTATGGGACCTTACCTTTCGGTAGGGGTATTTGTCGCTATGCTTTGGGGTGACAGATTTATTGACTGGTATGTCAGTCTATGCGTATTATAGGGGAGATATTTCTGACATTTGATTTTGTGGATTTTAGTGTTTTTTCTTTTTTATTTTGTATTTTACTTGGCTAGAACCTCACCGATAAAGACAGAAAAGGCAGTAAAATCCATAAAATGAGAAATGAGGAGGGTAAAATGCACTGATTGCATTAAGCAGACTAGGAAAGTGTGGTGCATTACAAAGGAGGTTATTATGGCTAAAAAGGTTGTAGTAGTTCGTGTGGGGACAAAGACGATAAGAATCGTACATATGGATAATTCAGCAGTGAATCCTACGGTTTATGGCTGTGTTCGTGTACCGACTCCCCAGGGGTCCGTGGTAGATGGGGAAGTCAAAAATATTATAGATGTGAGCCGACGAATCAAACAGGCATGCCAGGAAAAGGGAATAACCACGAAGGATGTTATATTTTCTCTTAGTTCTTCTAAAATTGCCAATCGTGAGACGACGATCCCATTTGTGAAGGACAGCAAAATTCAGTCCATTGTAGATGCGAAAGTCGGGGATATGTTTCCTGTGGATAAGGAACGGTATATTTTTTCTTATGTGAAACAGGGAAATTGGCGAGATATCGGTGAAAATGAAGAAGTGACGGATGGCAGTGAGAAGGAGAGGGAAAAAGAGAGGGAGAGAGAAAAGGCGGAGAATCCAGAGATAACGGATGATACCAAAAAAAAGAAGAAAAAGAAAGAGAAAAAGAGTAAGAATCCTGAAGAGGACAAAAAAGGAAAAGAGGGTGAAAAGCAGACAGAACGGGTGATCGACCTTCTCGTATATGCTGCACCGATCGATTTGGTTCGTTCCTATTATGCTTTGGCAGAGGGATGTGATTTTAGAGTTGCAGGTATCGAGGTCGATGGAAATGGTATTTTCCAGATCATGAAACGTCAGGTGGCAGAAGGCGTAGAAATGGCTGTTCAGATTAATCGTGACAATACCTTGATCAACATTATGAGCAAAGAAAAGCTACTATTGCAGCGTGTCATTCCGTATGGAGCTACTAATATCATAGAAGCGGCAATGTCAGAACCAGCATTTCAGGTGCCAGAATACGATCAGGCAGTCCGTCTTCTGGCATCCCAGAGAGTACTTCTTCATACGTTAAATCCATCGAATCCGCAGGGAGATTTATCCATGCAGAAACGTATTGAATTGACGCAGAGTGCCTCCTCATTGATTGGTAACATATATCGTGTTATGGAGTATTATAATTCAAGGTATCGAGAGGAGCGAATCCAGTCTATTATTGTTACTGGAAATGGAGCCAATATTGCAGGCATTCATGAATTGATGAACAATGAGCTTGGGATTCCGGCACGGACTCCGAATGAACTGGTCGGTGTCTCATTTAACCGTCAGATAGAAGTGAATGCAAATATTCTCCAGTATGTAGGATGCTTTGGTGCTGTTTACAGTCCGGTTAATTTTATTCCCGATGAGATAAAAAATAAAGTGGCTACGAAGGATTCGGTCATGAGCATTGCGGCAGTTTTCGTGGCAGCTATTGTTCTTTGTATTGGGGTTTCTCTTTTTTCCGTGATTGAACTGAATTCAGCCGCTAGCAGATATGATGCCGCACACGCGAAGGAGCTGTCTCTCCTGCCGGTGGAAGCGAAGTATAAAGAGTTGGAAGAAACGAGAAAGAAGGTTGGAACATACCGCCTGATCGAGAACAGGGTAAATACCAGCAATAACCAGTTGCATAAAGTATTGGATGATATTAAGGAAGGGTGTCCAGATTCTTTCTGCATCGATTCGATTTCTACTACGGATGAAGGGGGTACGATAAGCTGTACATCGAAAGATAAGCTTTCTTCTGTTTCAGCGCTTGTAGTTCGTCTGAATTTGCTTCAGGGAATTAAAAATGTTACCATATCAAGTTCCATTGCCAAGACAGAGGATGATGTCACGAAGAAAAGACAGTATAAATACACGATTTCATTCAAATATATCCCAGATCTAGAATTGATGGATACAGTAGAACTTGAATATTTGGGAGATATACTTATGGCAAACGAGGAGGCGAAATAATTATGAAGGGAAAACTTACACTGGCACAGATTCGAGTTATTCTTATACTGGTAGCAGTTATGTTGATCGTTCTCACTTACTTCTTTGTTTACCAGACCAATATGGATAAAGCAGCAGATTTTGATAAGAGAACTGCGGATACAAATGAACGGGTTGCGTATTTGGAAAGTCTGCAGCCGAAAGTGACGGATCTTGAGGTATTTACCTCTTTGTATACAGATGATATCGAGGATTTTATTCAGTCGTTTCCGGTTAAGATTACTCAGCAGAAGTCAGTATATTTGATCTATCGTCTTATGATTAATACAGGGATTGATATTGAAAGTATTACACCAGGAGAACAGCAGCCTTTCTATTATAAAGGACAGATTACCGATGGGAATGCGACACCAGAAGAAAATGAAGAGGAGACCATGTCGGAGATCACAGTAGTGGATATGGATCAGATGATTGGTTCGACAGCTACCTATACCATTAACTTTTCAGGAACTACGAAACAGGTTTATAAAGCATTGGATTGGATTACTGAAAACAAAGAAAAGCTTTCTGTGGGAGATGTAAATTTGGCATTTGACAGAAGCAGCGGGAAGCTGGCGGGCAGTATTGGCATCCATTTTTATTCCATGCTTGGAAACGGTGTACCCTATGAAGAACTGGACGTATCCGAGTTTACTTTTGGTGTGGGTAACGTATTTGGTGATTTCAGCAAGGATAAAGAGTAGTTTTCGGATGCAGAGAAAGGTGGTGTGAATGTGCATTGTAAGGAATGGTTAAAAGATAATAGTGGTTTTTCGCTGGTGGAGGTTATACTGGCACTTACTATATTGGCACTGGTAACACTGCCGGTCATCAACTATTTTACCTATTCATCGGTAAAGACCATTGATGGGCGAGAACGGCAGACGGCCACGATGGCGGCGGAAGATGTCGCAGAAGAATTAAAAGCATGTTCTAATGTGGAACAGATTGAAGCACTGGTGGCGACGCCGGCGCCAGGAGCTACGGCTACACCACCTGTCACGAATTCCACCTATTTGGTCAGAGTGTTTTACAAGTATTCCTATACGGTTCCAACGAATGTATCGGCAGTGAATCCGGGAACGATCAAACAGGGTTTGAGTCGTGTGATCTGTCTGGATATCCAAGGGGGAGCAAATGAGCTTGCAGGTGCAACGACGCCATCCCCAACACCGGGGGCTTCTCCGATCGCCACTCCAGATAGCACAGAAGTATGGTCTGTAGACCCATCCCCATTGCCGGAGTATGCTGTGGAGCCGGATGCAGATCCTTTACCCATGGATATTACGCGTAATGTGGTGGTGAATAATACCAAATATAAAGCCAAGGTTCATTTTGATTTTGATACATATGGCAGTGAAACCAAGACGAAAGACGGTTCGGATATTGATTCCCAATATAACGATTATCATATTCCGAGTCCCAGTGAAGTGTATGGGGATACGAATGTAGTGGCTTCTGAGGATGATGAAGTGGATTCGGCAGTGAGTGAGATTTATACTGATGTTATGGCGGCTTCCACGCCGGGGCAGGTGATCCAGAAAGAAGTGACTTTAGAGCAGACGGAGATCAGCAAATCCAAATTGAAGAACATCTTTATTTTCTATAAGCCGGCATGGGACAGTTCCAGGCAGGAACATTTTAAAGTGATCAGTGATCCAGGATTTACTGAGGATGAGATGAAAAAGATAAATATTTATTTTACCTATCAAGATCTGTCGGTGCCCGCACCGGGAGAGACGCCAGATCCATCCGTTTCTCCGGCGCCAGGGGTGACAGATATCGGTACTTATACGCTGTTGATGGATAGCAGTGATATAAATAAAGCTGTTCATGCAAAGTATTATTCCAATCTGAACCGGCCGGATTATCCAGATAATAGTATTAATGCTAATTTTACGCTGCAAAAGAATTCATTGAATAAGTATGATTCCTATGTTTCCAAGGTCAAAAAGCGACGCATCGGGAAGATGTATGTAGACATATTTGCAGCAAATGTACAGGAGTTTACCAAAGAAAATGTGTTGGCTCATATAGAGTCTACCTATGCAGAGTAACAGTCAATGGAGGGGTGCCGGATACGGAAAGGATGAATGGGGGGTTTTTCGATGTTTCAGAAATTAAGAAGCCTACTGAAAGAAAAACTGGATAAGATCAGGAAGGATGACAGCGGTTCTGCATTTATCTTTGTTGTGATCGGTGTTATGTTTGTATCAATTGTAGGAGCCACAGTTTTGTCTGTGGCTACAAACTATGTGACGACTGTTATTGTAGATCATTATTCTACAGACAATTTTTACCAGACAGAGGGATATTTATCAGAGATAAGAAGCGGGATTGAGGAAATCGCTGGTAAAGCCAATGAGAAGGCTTACCTGGAAGTTGTGGAACACTATACATCACCGAAGATGACCAGTCAGATGAAAACAATATATGGGAAGAAATATCTGACAGGAATTGTTAGAAAATTGAATCATGATGCTTTGGTTCCCACGGAAACTTCAGCGGAGATCAAGGATATTGAGTCACAGCCGGCGACGGATTCGAAAGTGACTACGGATTGGGAGCAGTTAAGTATGGATTTGATCAAAAAGATGTCCACCAATCCTGGGACATTAGGATCAACGTATGGCACCAATGATCTTCGTTATCGTTTTGAATATGATAAGGATGAGAAAGAATTGTATTTGGTGATTCGTGGACTTATTATCAAGTACACAGATGAAACGGATTATCGTTCCAGTGTGAAAACAGATATTAGAATTGGCGTGCCAGACTATGCTTTCGAGGGAAACCGGACCTATGAGGAATTGAAACATTATATTTCCATTAGTGATGATATATTGCGTGTTGATACTGGCAATAATTCTTCGGATGCGGCGGTTTCCGGAAATGTTTATTCAGGAACTGCTAAAAAAATAGAGAGTCCAAACGATGATGATGACTCTGGTATTCAGATCCATCCAAGAACAAAAGTTGTATTTCATAGCAAACGGATTATCAGTCGTGGAAATCTCAATATTTTTTCCGGCGCCGATATAAAGATGAGTGGATTAAGTGGCCCCCTTAGCCTTGGGGAACTGTGGTTAAAAAATATCGTGGTTCGGAAGCCATCGCCAGCGGTGGGGGGAGCTATGACTTCCAATGTAAATATAAATGACAATGCTTATATTCTGGATGATACGAGCATTGAGGATGATAATGCAACGGTAAATCTTGGTGGAAATTATTATGGCTATAGTTATAACCGGGATAATTCAGATACGACGGAGGGGAATGCTTCTTTGCGCTCCGATTATAGCAGTGCCATACTAATCAATGGAAGAAATACCACACTTACCTCCAATGGCTTGACAAAATTGATTTTAGCGGGAAGAACTTTTGTTCAAAGAAATGAAAAACTGGCTGATGGAACTTATCAGGAGTCGGTGGATGATATTATGATGGGTGAATCACTGGCAGTGAAAAGTAACCAGATCGCATATCTTGTCCCTGAAGAGTTTATCCTAGATGGACACAATCCTCTTGTGGGAGCAGAGGTGGGTGATGATACAGATGCAAGGAATAAGGTAAATATTGCAGCTTTAAAAAGTCTTGCGGTTGGAAACGAAGGAAAGACGATGGCGGATTTCTTAAAGCCTGGTGAGGAAATTACAGCGAACTACAATAATAGTGGTCAGTATGTATACCTCTATCTGAATTTTAAGAGTGAGGTGGCGGCAAATGAATACTTTTCTTGTTATTATAACCAAGAAGAGGGAACGGCATCGAATAATTCCAAACCGAATAAGGAGTATCTGGATGACCGGGCACAGTCCTATATCGCTACGTTAGATGGAAGTATGAAGATTTCGCCGGCACTTTATCTGATCGCTGGTAATATCGTACATGATTATTATAGTAATACGGGTGCGAAGCAACAGTCTCCGAATTATTTTGACGGGACGAATAAACCAGTTAAGAGCCTTCTGGACGACGGGCAATCAAAGATGAGAAATTATCTTGGGCTGCAGATGGCACTGCTTTCTTCTGGAAGTGAAAGCGTGGCAGATGTCCGTGGCCTGCTGGATGATAAGAACAAGGATGAATTGGTTAAAAATGTAGTACTGAATATCATAGATACTAATGGAAACCCATCAGAAGAAGACAATAAGTTTGAGAAGGATGGTGCTTCATTGCCGGATCGCATCGATAACGTTCCGGGATATGGCGACTGGAAAATTATTTGCCAGAATGACGATTATATGATCGATCCTGGCATTGAGAAGGGAATCGTTCTCTGTGCTAAGAATGTGACGGTTAGCAGCAATTTTGAAGGGTTGATTATTGCCGGAGGCAAGATCTCTGTCACTGCTGCTGGAAGCTATAAGGCGAATCCGGCAGTCGTGGGAGATATTTTAGATATCATTAAGAACCGCAAGGACAAAGATTGGTGGAAATATTTCCGTTGTCTAGATGATAGGGAAAAACGTCCTGCGAATGTGGCAGAATGTATCAGTTATGAGGAATGGGAGAGAAACTCTGATTGATGAAGAAAAGAAGGTGATGTGAATGAAAAAAATAGGGAACTCAGGTTTTACACTGATTGAGGCAATAATAGCCATTGCTATCGTCGCGATCATGGTCGTAGGGGGCATATCTGGATTTGGTTTTCTGGATCTTGCCAATGCCTCGAAATGTTCTGCGAAAATCGACACGGGATTGACAAAACTAAAATCTCAAAACATGTCAAAAACATCATCTGTTTATATGCACTTATACTTTTACGATAACGATTATTATATATTGTTTAACGATTCAAGTTCCTTTACCCCTTCAGCAGCAAATTATTCAGAGGGTGAAGTTGTTGGAAATGAGAAACTAAGGGTCTATTTTGATAATCAGGATCTTTCTACGATTCCTACCAAATGTGTTTCCGTCGGCGTGAGGAGAAAAGATGGAGCTTTTACCAATACGGCTACACCTACAAGCACCATTAAGGTGGTCCGGGCCTCCGATAGCAGTACAGCACATGAAGTCACGCTGGTAACCAGTACAGGCAAGCATTTTATTGATTGATCACGATGACAGATAGAGAAGAGGAGGGAAAAGAACGATGAAATTGAATAATAAAGGTTTTTCCCTGGTTGAATTATTGTTGGCGGTTGTCATTTCTACCGTTGTGTTTGGGGCAATTACAGCACTTATCGCCTTTTCTTCCAGAAGCATGCGGGATACTAATGCGAGAGTGGAACTCCAAAATCAGGCAAAGGATGCATTGAATCATATCGAGAGCTACAGTTTGGAAGCTGAACGGGCGTACTGGGATCAATGGAATCGTATTCTTATCTTGTTTTATGATGAAAAAGAAGGCAGCCAGATGATCAAAGGTTTGGAAAATGGGGATAAAACATTGGCTGATATCAAAGATATGGGATCGGATTCGTATGTGTACTGGTTTAAGAACAATGATGGAATTGCCGATATTGGCGGAGACTATAGCGTGTATTTTGGAAAATGCTCTCCCGCAGCGACACCAGCGCCTACGCCGGGACCAGCACCGACACTTATACCGGGGGCAACACCGACGCCAGCACCGCCGGGTGTATCCATGCCAAGTATTGTAGACGTATCACAGATCACTGCGATCAATAGTCAGGAGGATTTACTGAAAAATTATCTTTTGGCAGATGAGGTGAAAGAATTTGACTGTAAGATTCTGGAGAACGGGGCCTCGAAAAAATATGTTTTGGATGTAAATCTGGTCTTTGACGATAGTGTAGTGCCGGAATATAGTTGTGGAAAAAGGATTTATATGAGAAATCAGTAGAAAGGAGCGCGGATTATGAAGGGAAAAAAGAATGTACATAGCAAAAAGAGCTCTTTGAGGCGGGGAATGATGTATGGCGGTTTTACTGTGTTGCTTACCTGTGTGATCGTTATCGCTTATTATTTGATCTCGAATGGTGTTATTTTTGGTAAATATATCGCGAATGAACCTTATATAGCACAGAAATATATAGATGATCCAGAACTAGTGCAGTCAGAGGCGGAGGCAAATCCCGATTTGACAGTTACCGCAAAGAATTCTTATAAATCTTTGAAAAAGACTGCTCCCCTTGTGCAGACAGATTCAGGAACAAAAGTGATAGAATATCTGGGATTTCAGGAGAGGGAGAAGGATACTGGGTCTTTACAGCTCACAGGCAAACGTACCATTCTGTTTGATCTGGAGAATAAACTTAGTATTGGGGATCTTTATACTTCTATTTCTATTTTGGCAAAAAAAAGTGGCCAGAGGCTGAAAGTGTATTCTGCTGAATTTACAAAGACGAGAAAAGAGGATTCAGAGAAGAGGGTTCTTACGATATTTTCGGCCAACGAATCTATTGTGACAAAAGACAATGAAGAATGCAGAACAGATGCGAGCTGGAATGCGGATTCTAGCGTAAGCTTTACGACAGAAAATCCAGATAAAAATGGAGGAATGCGTTTTTATGTAGACGGTGTAAAAAAAGAAGCTGTGGATCTAAAAGGGTTTCGCTATTTAAAAGTCGTAGTGGAGACGGAAGAGGAGACAGAGGTTGTGATTCGCGGCTATAAGGCTTTGCCTGAGGTGCCCAAGACCAATGGATCGACACAGAAGGGAACAAAGGATAATCCCTTTATTCTTGTGGAGATTGTTCCAGAGATGTCGCAGCAGGCGTATTCCCTTCTGGTATCTTCGCAGGAGGAAGGACTGCCTTTTGATCCGCTGGAGTTTAGTTATGAGGCATTGAGAAAAGGAGAGAATATAGGATTTTTGGATCATGGTGCCTGTCGCAAGGATCCGATCGATAATAATCTATATGCCTTTCATGATGCACTGGTGGGAGAGGGATGGAAACCTGGTGATGAAGCCAATGGAGATTTGTTCAATAATACAAATATAAAGAATTTTAATGGCTGGTTTAATAATAATAACCACGGATTTGAAATCTATAATCCCAATGGCACGGTAGTAGGAGCTGCTAAAACGAGTGGTTACGGACGTCATCAGCGTTCTAAGGCTCCACTTTTCTATTTGAGTACCTATTATACGGTGGAAATGAGAAAAGATAAGAGTTTTGCTTCTGAGCTTTCCAATGGGATGTCCAAAAGATCGATTGCGGAAATTCAGTCCGCTCATCCAGAGGACTTTGTGGACAAAGATGGGAAAGAGATTCCTTTAAAATATTTTAAAAATGATGCCCAGTGGAAATGGACCTATGAAAAGGATCCAGAGGATACCAAGGAGTATACAGTAAAATTTGAGGATGATTCTGCCGAAGTTAAAACGGATTATGAAAAGCTGACAAATGGACAGATGACAGTGACCCAGTTTGCCAAGGCCCATCGGGAACTCTTTGCAACGACAACAAAGGGTGAGGAAGTTTTAGACAAGGAGATTGAGCGCACAGATAGCTGGAAGCATGAAAGCAAATCCGAGGTGATTGGATATTTTGTATATGTAGGTGACGGAAAGGGGGATTTTTCCGTTGGTCCCTATGAGGCTCCGAATAAGAAAGTGCAGCAGTGGGAGGATTTGTCACAGAACAAATGGAAGTATTACGAAAAACTCAGCGATATACCCTCTGACATGACATACAATGAGATCTGGTCTGAGGGCAAGCAGGGCTGGGAGGTACAGGATGCGTTTAATAATCTGAAGGTGGGAGATGGATTTCCGGCGATGTTAAAAGAAGTGACATCCATTCAAAATTCCGACCAGAAATTAAAGGTCAGCACAGTATATACATTTAAGTACAAGTACGAAGGATACATCTTCCGTTTTGAATTGATTGGTGTTAAATTCAATGATATTTTAAAGCGGTCCCTGTTTTATTTTGAGGATCAGAAGGATAGCGATGGTAAAGTGATCAGAACAGCGGATGAGCAGTACGAGGATACTCATGTTAAGGTGATGACACTGACCCCTTCGATGATCAACCAAATGGATCAGGGGGATACGCCGGAAACATTGGATATCGTGGAGCGGGCAGATATGTTTTATATTGCTACTTATGACACCAATACGGACGATTTGACTGCACTGATGGATTCCTATCATAATTTTTCCAATCCAGTCAGAAATAAGAATCAATGGAATTCATATAATGGAGAGCTTGCTTCTTTTCATGAGAATGATCTGGAGTGGGTGGACTGTATGAAGATCATCAAGCGGCTTAGTGGAGATTGCTCCCTGCCAATGCTTTATTCAAGGCAGATGGGAATGCTGCTCGACGAGGGAGTAAAACGAACAGGGGATACGGATATTCACATGTATATGGATGATAAGGTTCTGTGTTCGCAGCGTTCGGGAAGCTTGAATAATATTACAAAGCTGTATTTAATTTCTACGCAGTTTGACCTTTCGGCAGATAAGGATAAACCAAACAATCAGGTAGAGTATGTCCAGACTTTTATGGATGATGTATACGATAACATAAGGCAGGTGCCATTGTCGGAGGACAGTGACAGAGATCCGGATTCGGCAAAGTATACAGGATTTTATATGAGGAAGCTGTGTCAGGATGCAGGGCACACCGATGAAAAGCAAAAACAGAAGTGTTATTATCTTTGGAATATACTTACCTTCCTGCCGGAGGTGGCAACAGAGCCTCCTGAGGATTCTCTTTATAACTGGAACCATACAGGCATAATTTCAGACAATTTTGTAAAATATGGCTTTTTAAAGACTTCTGTAGAGAGTACAGTGGTTGCGTATCTTCAGGGGTATTATAAAGATCCAACGGGGACGGCAATGGGCGGAATTACAGGAACAGTAGATCCTTCCAATGATTATCAGAACGTCGTGGTAATCCATAAAGAAGGGCAGCCCAACAATGGAAACTTTTCCATTTTTGCCGGTGGAATAGCCGACTTTCTGATGGACTTAACAGAACAGATCCTGAGTAATGGAAATGTCCTAACTCCTTCCATGGGATTTTCCCTTCACAATAATAAGGAAACGAGAAAGTATTATCAGAGGATTTCAAATGATTGTGTGTTGATTGATTATAGTCAATCGGCAGAGTTTAAAAGCGATAAGACGATGTACCTTTTCTGCAGTTTGAACAATTCGGACAATGAAGAGACATCCATTCTCAAATCGGCTACGCTGATCAATGAAAATGACTCTTCCAAAGCGCCTATCAAGCTGAAACCGGAGAATCTGGAGGGAAATCCACTTGAGATGAAGCTGATCGATTTTGATAAGCAACAGAATTTGTTTGAAAAGATCAATGGATATGCTATCCCAGAAAAACAGACGCTGAATTTCCGATTGCCATTTTTAAGATCAAAATGGCAGGAAGGTTATACAAAGGTTCGTCTGGAGTGGGTGGCGAGATCATCTAAGGAATCGGGTTCTAAGTATGCACCTACACAAAATCCTTTAGATCCTGATAACGCAGAACAGGTTGAGACATCGAAGCAGTTTGCTGAGATTACCATAGGAGAAAGAGGATTATTTGCCCTTCAATAAAATTTGAAAGTAAGGACAGAGATACCTGTGTCTGGTTTTGGGCGCAGGTATCTTTTTACGCGAAGCGTGACGCTCGGGGTGTAAAAAATGGAGGATTATTATGCCAAAGAAAATAGCCGATATAAAATATGAGTTTGAACATGCTGCAATGAAAGATTGGAATCTGTTATTTGAACAATATAGGGAAGATGGAAGATCCGGTGTAGCAAAATTAATATTGACGTATCAGAAAAGGCAGAAAGCTTATGAAGATGAATGTAGACGTCTGGAAGCGATGCAGGAATTTGAAAGAAAGTATGGAAATGACTATACTTGTATCTGTGGTATAGATGAAGCCGGGCGCGGTCCTTTGGCTGGCCCTGTAGTGGCTGGCGCTGTTGTGCTTCCTAAAGATTGTAGGATTTTGTATCTCAATGATTCCAAAAAGCTCAGTGCAAAGAGAAGAGAAGAATTATTTGATGAAATTAAGGAAAAAGCGGTATCCTATGGAATAGGTATGAGTTCACCGGAGAGGATCGACCAGATCAATATTTTGCAGGCGACCTATGAGGCGATGGCCCATGCAGTTCAGGATTTACAGGTGGTGCCGGATTTACTTTTGAATGATGCTGTGACGATTCCCCAGATTTCCATAAAGCAGCTAGGGATCATCAAAGGAGACGGGAAAAGTGTCTCGATCGCGGCGGCGAGCATTATGGCAAAGGTAACCAGGGACCGACTGATGACAGAGTTTGCCGAAATGTACCCGGAGTATGGTTTTGAGGGACATAAAGGTTACGGTTCCTCAGCACACATAGAAGCGTTAAAGAAATATGGACCATGTCAGATCCACAGGAGGACATTTATAAAAAATTTTATGAGGTGATATCGTAATGGCAGAATTTAATCCTAAAAAGACAGCAGTTGCCCTTGAATATGAGCCAGGGGAGCAGGCGCCGAAGGTCATTGCTACTGGTAGAGGACATATCGCAGACAGAATTATTACAGAGGCAGAAAAAGCAGATATTCCGGTTCATAAAGATGAAAAACTGGCAAAAAGTCTGTCAATTCTGGATGTTGGGGAATATATCCCTCCCGAACTATACGGTATTGTGGCTGAAATACTTATCTACGTAGATGGGATGGAAAAAATTCAGAAAAAATTGGATAAGCGGTAAAAAAAACTTGAAATTATAAGTATATAGTGTTAAACTAAATATAATAAAAGCAAAAGGAATTCTATCGTACTTGCAAATCTGCGCTTCAGTAATGATTTCAGAAATACTCTTGCTTATTAATTCCAATATGAATAGAATAGGCAGGAGTTTAGTAAAATTGAAGTGTGCCGATGATAAATTTTATGTATATAGAATGATTTTATTTTCTGTAGTATGCTCATCGAGTGTTTCCTGCCAGGTAAGGGGGAAAGCGATTGACAAAACGGGTGGGAATAAAAAACTACAAAGATCGTCTGGCAAAGATACGAGAACTGAACCTGACCAGTGATTTGTTTTCCTCCATAGTGTTTGAGGATCATTTGGCTGTGCAGGATGTACTGCGGATTTTAACAGGAATCTCTGATCTGCGGGTGTTGCGCACGGAACCCCAACGAAGTTACCGGAATTTATATGGTCATAGCTCGATACTTGATGTCTGGGCAGAGGACTCTCAAGAGAGACAGTATAATATTGAACTTCAGATAGCGGAGGATGAGGATCATCTGAAACGTTCACGATTTATACAGAGTCGGATCGACAGCCGGGTGCTAGGAACGGGTGCCAGTTATGCGGACTTGCCAGACTTGTATCTAATTTTTATCACAGAAAAGGATTTTTTAAATACACAGTCGGGATGTTCTGAGATTGTGCGTATGATAAAGGGCACAAACCGGGAGATATCAAATGGAGTTCATGAGATTTACTCTAATTTAGCTTTTCCTGCGTCGAAAGCGGAGCAGACTGCACTGTTAAAATATATAAAAAATACAACAACAGATTATGCGCCGTATAAAGAAAAATTTGTGAATTTAGCTCGATGGCGCTAATTTGAACTCTGCCTCCGACTTGTGATAGCAGCAAAATAGCAAGGCGCTTGAATGAGGTGATGTGGTGGCATCATCGAATGAAAGCAACAATGCTATTTTGTTGCTAGCGCAGTACGAAACAGGGTTCAAATTGGCACCGTCGAGCTAAGAAAAAGAGTGGCTTATTTAAAAGAAGAAGAGAAAGGTGTGAGGCATATGTGTGAATTTGCAGAAGAGCTGCTGGCAGAAGGAAGAGAAGAAGCAGCAGAACGAATAAATTATTTAAATGTTCGACTGGCTGAGGACGGCAGAACAGAAGAAATCTTAATGGCGGCAAAGGATCTTCTTTTGCAGGGAAAGTTAATGGAGGAATATGGAATATAGTACATAAAAAATAAACGATTAGATTGCGTTTGACATAAAATAGTTTAATTTATGTTGTGTTGAATTGACAATCTCAGATATTTATGATAAGATACTAAAAGATTGAGGATATCTCATGAAGGGGTACACCACCACGGGTGTAGCTTTCATGTGCTATCCTCTTTTTGCGCGTTTGCTTTGAGCCTCGCACTCTGAAAACATATGGTCACATGTGCTTGCACGATGTGACCGGTATGTTTTACAGAGTATGCGGCGAATGCCGCGACCGGTCACAGAAGCGAAGCGCTGTGACTGGTGCGAGGCGAAAGGGAACAAGATATGCGGCGAATGCCGCGACCGGTCACAGAAGCGAAGCGCTGTGACTGGTGCGAGGCGAAAGGGAATAAGGTATGCGGCGAATGCCGCGACCAGTCACAGAAGTGAAGCGCTGCAAGAAAGGAGGACACCATGATTATACTAAATGGAAAAGTAAAAGAGCAGTATTCAGATCTCTTTCTAACGGAACTTTTAAAGCGAGAAGGCTATGATAGCCGTAAGATCGCGGTAGAAATCAATGGGGAGATCGTTTCCAAATCAATTTACAATGAAAAAAGGGTGAAGAGTGGAGACAAAGTCGAGGTGGTGAGTTTTGTAGGAGGAGGCTGATCTTTTGTATTTGGAACACGTAAGTTGCGAAGAATTTGGATGATGTTAAGAACAGAAAGATGAGGAGAGGATAAGAATGAATCATGATATGCTGGTTTTGGGAGGGCATGAATTTACTTCCCGGTTTATACTTGGCTCTGGAAAATATTCGCTGGATCTGATCCAGGCTGCCGTTGAACAGGCAGGGGCGCAGATCATCACTCTTGCCCTGCGACGGGCAAATGCCGGGGGGACGGCAAATATTATGGATTATATACCAGAGGGGGTCACACTGCTTCCCAATACTTCAGGTGCTAGAAATGCGGAAGAGGCTGTCCGCATCGCTAGGCTGTCCAGAGAGATAGGCTGTGGTGATTTTGTGAAAATTGAGATCATGAGGGACAGCAAATATCTTCTGCCGGACAATCAGGAGACTGTGAAAGCGACGGAGATTCTTGCAAAAGAAGGATTTGTGGTGATGCCCTATATGTATCCCGATTTGAATATAGCAAGAGATCTGTATAATGCGGGGGCCGCTTCCGTGATGCCTCTGGCTGCGCCCATTGGTTCCAATAAGGGATTGTGTACAAAAGAATTTATTCAGATATTGATCGATGAGATTGACCTTCCTATTATCGTGGATGCGGGGATTGGATGTCCCTCCCAGGCGTGCGAGGCGATGGAGATGGGAGCGGCTGCCGTGATGGCAAATACGGGAATTGCCACAGCAGGAGATATCCCTGCCATGGCAGAGGCATTTCGTAAGGCGATCGAGGCCGGGCGGACCGCCTATCTTGCTGGTACAGGAAGAGTGCTGGAAAGGGGAGGAAGTGCCTCATCTCCGCTGACAGGATATATTCAGGATGGAAGCAATACATAAATGGAGAAAAGGAAAAATGACAGAGAGAATCAATGAAAGTATTTTGAACGAAGAGATCAAAGAACATCTAAAAGAAAACAGGACAGATCATATGACCTATCTAGAGGGCATGGAGGTTCTAGATTCGGAGATTGATCAATTGGTAATTAAAGCGGAGGAAGCATTTGATTGTGAGCGTTACACGGCGGCGGATGTTAAAAATGCCCTTAACCATGACAGGAAAGGACCGGAGGAATTTGCGGCGCTGCTTTCTCCAGCGGCTCTTCCTCTTTTGGAGGAGATTGCCCAGGCAGCACAGGTGGAGACAAGAAAACATTTTGGAAATTCCATCGCTATGTTTACACCCCTCTACATAGCAAATCATTGTGAGAACTATTGTATTTACTGCGGCTTCAACTGCCACAATAACATCAAACGTGCCAGACTGAATATGGGAGAAATTGAACAGGAGATGCAGGAGATCGCTAAAACGGGTCTCCAGGAGGTTTTGATTCTGACGGGAGAGAGCCCGAAGATGTCGGATGTCAGATACATCGGGGAGGCATGTAAGATTGCCCGGAAATATTTCAAGGTGATCGGTCTGGAGATATATCCGGTGAATTCTGAGGAGTATCAATATCTTCATGAGTGCGGCGCCGATTATGTCACGGTATTTCAGGAGACCTATCATTCCGATAAGTATGAGGCGCTTCATCTGGCGGGAAGAAAACGGATTTTCCCCTATCGTCTAAATGCCCAAGAAAGGGCAGTCAGGGGAGGAATGCGGGGCGTGGGATTTGCGGCGTTGTTGGGACTGGATGATTTCAGGCGTGATGCCTTTGCCACGGGCATGCATGCGTGGTATATTCAGCGAAAATATCCTCATGCAGAGATTGCATTTTCCTGTCCGAGACTGCGTCCAATCATTAACAATGACAAGATCAATCCCATGGATGTTCATGAGGCGCAGTTGCTTCAGGTTGTGTGTGCCTACCGGCTGTTCCTGCCATTTTCTAATATAACTGTTTCCACTAGGGAGTGTGAGAGGGTGAGGGATCATCTGATCCAAATCGCTGCTACCAAGATTTCTGCCGGTGTCAATGTTGGCATAGGAGGCCGGGGTGGAGAGGAAAAGGGCGATGAACAGTTTGAGATCGACGACACGAGGACGGTGGAAGAGGTGTACCAGGCGATCCGCAATCATGGGCTGCAGCCGGTAATGAGTGACTATATTTATGTATAAGACAAGTAGCAGTGATAAGATTCCGTGTCTGTGTGTCACCAATAGGAAACTGTGTCAGGGAAATTTTTATGAGAGAATCTGGCAGATCGCTCAGAAGAGGGAAGCGGACGCCATTCTTTTGAGAGAAAAAGATCTTTCGCAGAGTGAATATGAGAAGATGGCGGAAAATGTACAGCGGATCTGTCAGGAGGCTGATATGACATGTATTTTTCACAACTTCTGGGAGAGTGCCAGGAAGCTGCACTGTCAGAACATTCATCTTCCCCTAGGGATTCTTGAAACTTTGCCCAATGGGGTGAGGAATTATTTTCAGAAGATTGGATCTTCTGTACATTCGATCGAACAGGCAAAGAGGGCAGAGGAATTGGGGGCAGATTATGTGATCGCCGGTCATGTGTTCGAAACTGACTGCAAAAAAGGGATGCCAGGCCGAGGACTGGAGTTTATTCAAGAAGTATCCGGGGGTGTGCACATCCCTGTCTATGGCATCGGCGGCATCTGTCGGGAAAACGCGGCATCTGTCGTGCAGGCCGGCGCGGCAGGAGTGTGTGTGATGTCTGGATTTATGACTATACGTCAGTAATATCGTAAGGTGTACTTTGGTATACGTAATAATTCAGCCAGTTAGAAAAGATTAGCTGCCCAGTGGAGCGCCAGCGCACGATTGGTGACTGGGACGGATCATCATCGGGAAAATAGTTGCATGGAATGTTTGGATTCAGCCCCTTTTCCACATCCCTAAAATATTCCTTGGCCAGGGTATCAGCGTCGTATTCTGGGTGACAGGTCATGAAGAAATGCCGGCTGTCCGTAGTTTTTATGATTGTAGCGCCGGCTTCTTCCGAGACTGCCATCAGCTCAAGTTCATCCACTGCCAAAATGTCCTCCGAATTCACGCTGGTAGCGCGGGATTGTGGTGCGTAGAAGATATCATCAAAGCCACGGAACAGGGGGGAATTTTTCTTTACAACGGTGTGTTCATAAACACCTGAAAATTTCTTGGGAAGATCTATTTTTTCAATGCCATAGTAATAATACAGGGCGGCAAAGGCTCCCCAGCAAAGATGAAGGGTGGAGTGGACATGGGTTTTACACCACTCCATGATCCGGCACACTTCCTTCCAATATCCCACATCCTCAAAGGCAATGTAATCCAGTGGTGCTCCCGTGATGATCATACCGTCAAATTTACGTTCCTTGACTTCATCAAAGGTCGTGTAGAAGGTATCCAGATGAGTAGGATCTGTGTGCTGCGGAATATAACTGGCGGTCTTTAAAAACTCCACTTCAATCTGCAACGGGGTGTTCGATAACTTGCGCAGCAGTTGAGTTTCTGTCACGATCTTAGTGGGCATCAGATTTAGGATGAGTACGCTTAAAGGACGGATATCCTGATGCATAGCACGATGTTCCGTCATCACAAATATATTTTCATTTTCCAGTATCTCTGTCGCTGGTAGAGAGTTGGGAATCTTGATCGGCATAATTTTCCTCATTTCTGCAAAGGTAACGATGTTTTCCTTTGCTATGTCATGTAGCTCATGTTGAAGGTATTTTTTAAACAAACTTTCATGAGTAAGTCTATCACAAATAAATTGTACTTTCAAGCATAAAAGCCTAAGGTATCTCCGATCGCCCCATGGATCTCTAAGTTTGCGTGGGCATCGCGGCTGGTCCTGGATTTGTTGATCAGAACCAGTTTATTTCCCCGATAGTAGTCGATCAGACCGGCGGCAGGATAGACGGCTAGAGAAGTGCCCCCTATGATCAAAACTTCTGCATTTCTGATATAAGTGATGGATTTTTCCAAAATATCAGAATCCAGCCCCTCTTCATAGAGCACCACATCCGGCTTGATGGTGCCGCCACAACTGCATTTGGGAACTCCCTTTTGCGGGAGAATATCTTTTAACTCATAAAACTTTTGGCAGTTCATGCAGTAATTGCGCAGGACAGATCCGTGAAGTTCCAGAACTTCCTTGCTTCCTGCTTTCTGGTGCAGACCATCGATGTTTTGGGTAATGACAGCTTTGAGTTTGCCCATTTTTTCAAGATTTGCCAGCGCTGTGTGGGCTGGATTTGGCTCAGCAGCTTCAAAGATCATTTTATCCCAGTAAAAACGATAAAATTCCTCCGTATTCTGTATGAAAAAACGGTGGCTTAAAATCGTCTCTGGCGGGAAATCATACTTCTGGTTATACAGTCCGTCCACGCTGCGAAAATCTGGAATATGACTCTCTGTGGAGACGCCGGCGCCGCCAAAAAATACGATATTATTACTTTCATCGATCCATTGTTTCAATTGTTCTATTTCATTCATCTAAGTACCCTCCCTCAATTCATCTTTTGCTTCTATTTTAACACAAAAAGACCTGCACCACACGTATTTTTTGTCATATATTCATAGAAAAAGGAAATAGCTCGCCATCGAGCTAGGAGGAAGAGAATGAAAAAAATCGTGGTTCTGGCGCTGATTTTTTCTCTACTGGTACTTTCTCTGTGTAGCTGTGCAAAAAAGGAGGAGGAAGGGATGACGTCCATCACACTGAATGAAGTGGCGCATTCCATTTTCTATGCTCCCCAGTATGTAGCTATTGAGAAAGGTTATTTTAAAGAGGAAGGGTTGGATGTAAAACTGGTCAATGGTTCCGGCGCCGACAATGTGATGACAGCGGTGTTGTCAGGGGAGGCTGACATTGGATTTATGGGATCGGAGGCATCGATCTATGTATTTAATGAGGGATCGGGAGAAAAGATTATCAACTTTGCCCAGTTGACACAGCGCGCCGGTAATTTTCTGGTGGCAAGGAAAGCCGATGAAGCTTTTACCTGGGATAAACTGAAAGGAAAGACAGTACTGGCAGGAAGGAAGGGCGGTATGCCGCAGATGGTATTTGAATACATACTAAAGAAGAATAACATAGATCCTCAGAAGGATCTGAAGATGGTACAGAATATCGACTTTGGACTTACCGCAGAAGCTTTTGCTTCAGGACAGGGGGATTACTCGGTGGAATTTGAACCCTTTGCAGCTTCTCTGGAAAAAGAGAAGAAAGGTGTGGTGGTAGCTTCTCTCGGAGTGGATAGCGGAATGGTTCCCTATACTGCCTATTCTGCCAAGGAAAGTTATATCAAGAAAAATGCGGATACCATTCAGAAGTTTACCAACGCTCTCCAGAAGGGGATGGATTTTGTAAAAAGCCACACGCCGCAGGAAATCGCGGAGGTGATACAGCCCCAGTTCAAAGAGACGGAGCGAGAAACGTTGACTACTATCGTAGAGCGATATTATGACCAGGGGACCTGGAAAGACAATCTTGTCTTTGAAAAGGAGAGTTTTGAGCTTTTGCAGGATATTCTGGAATCCGGTGGAGAGCTCAGCAGCCGGGTTTCCTATGAAGAACTGGTGAACACAGAATTTGCCAGCAAAGCACCGAAGACTAAATAATTTTTTGTATCGTCCGATATATATATTAAGACTATTTACATGGGTAAATGGAATTGCCCTGAGACTTTGTTACTGGGGAATTGTTTTGGATACCCAGTATCAGAACAAGGATGTGATAAAAGATGAATGTTACAGATCGGATGGAATACTCGGAGCACCCTGGTATGCTGAACGTGGATGATCAGAGCCAAAGGCATGGGAATGTGAAAAAGAAGCCGGAGATCCAGGCAAGCCAGAGTAGAAAGGGAGTTTCTAAGAAATATACGGATGTGGCAGAGCTGTCGGAGGAAGGGAAAGCTCTTGCCCGGGCGTTTCAGAAGATGAATGAGAAAAGGAAACAGATGGCACAGAAGACGCAAAAGGCGCAGAAGAAAAAGAAGAAATCCTATGGCGCCCTTGCCCGGGCCCTAGCTATCGCGAGGCGTATCATGAAAGGGGAGAAGGTACCGCCAAAGGATGAGAATTTTTTGTTCCGTTTTAACAGCGATCTTTATCTGAAAGCCAAGATGATGGCCGTACAGAATGTCAAACCCAAAAAGCATAAGAGCTTGCTGGAGAAGATGCAGGAGGAGGACGGAGTTAGCGTATCCATTTCTTCCCCTCAGACTTCTAGTGAGGGATCTGGGGATTCCTCAGAGGGCTCAGACGGTGAAGAAACAGAAGAATGATGTTCGTCTCTGCCGTCAGGATACACGGATGCGTATTCTGGCGGCAGAGCTTTTTTGTGAGGGAGAGATATAACCATATAGAAGAATGGAATGGACTCCCTTTTTAAGTGACAGCGTGTATTTGGTGCCGGAGACTGTTTTCAGCTTTTTGCCTTTTATTTTGATCTGTGTCTTTTTGGAATGTTTCCCCTTTTTCCAGGAAAGGGTAACCTTGTATTTACCGCGGTATTTTTTCTTAGATTTTATTTTGATCCTGGAAGGCTTACCGGGACGCAGTTTTTTCTTTGGCGCGGTACCGGAAATCGTCTGCTGGCTGGCCGGCGTCTCGGGAGAGACGGTGGAAGAAGAGGGGGATGGCGGAAGATTATTGGCGGCAAAGCCTTCATGAACTGCAAAAAAGGTACCGGAATCATTCGAGTAGTACAACGTCCCCTCCGTGTCTGCCGCCAGACTTTGTAGACAGAACTGGGGATTGTTTTTTGGCTCGTATAAGGTTTTTATATTTGCTGAGGTAGAGATGGCACTATCTTCGATATAATATATGCCCCCTGGCACGGTATTTTGGGTAAAATATACGTAGACCTGGTGATGATTTTCTTCCGTGGCATATCCGGTGGATACGAGAGGAGAGGATTTTATATCTGCGGTCCCGGCGGTGGTGGCAGCATAGATGGTGTGCATGGTGTCGGCATCGATGACACTGATACGACCAGCATTGTCATAATAACTACAGACATAGACCCTGCCGTTGTAAATCGTGGGGGTGCTGGTGCAGTTGACTGTTTTATCGGTAGATTCTCCCAAAAAAACAGAGTTTACCGCATCAAAGTTTCCATTTTGGTCCATGCGGATTTGGTACAGATATCCATTATTGGAGGTGGTATAGAAGGCATCGGATGTGGCATCGTATGTGATTCCTGCACGGATCTTCCCCCTGGAGCCGGTGATGGAAGTGAGATCTAGAGTGTCATAGACCTGGTTTTCAGTCAGGCTGTGAGAGACCAGGACGCCATTGTCTCCGCCAAATAAAAGGCATTCTGCGGAGGATAATGTGGCTGAGACGGCACCGCTCCAGTAGTACCCGCAGGGTAATGTCTTATTTTGATAGCTCCACCTGGTTTTTCCATTCTCTGCCTCTACACAGTAAAAACAGCCCTCAGATCCGTCTCCGTTGGTGGTGCCTGCGTATATTAAACCGTTGTAAACGTATACGGTGGTCAATGACTGTCCGCCAAAGGATTCGCTGGTCCAGACTGAGGACATGGTGTCCATATCCACGCACTGCAGGAGACCACCTCCCAGGGGGATATATAGATACGTTCCGTCGGAAGCCATGTGGCACATGGAATTCATGGAGGCACAGAGCTGGAGTGTTGTAAGGATCGTTCCTTCTTTGTCTGTCTTATACAAAATATCCTTATTTACAATATAGATGTTCTTTTCTGTTATAATTGGAGTAGAATTCATGGCAGATCCCATGCTTTGGGAAAATCTCTTTTTCCATTTGGGACCAGTGGTGTTTGTATCAATTGGCGTGGTGGCGTGGATGGTATTGGCTCCAGATCGCCCTTCTTCATTTCGAAAGGAAGTCCAGGCATAGGCACTGGAACAGGGAATCAAAAAGAGAGTGACGATCAGCAGCAGACATATTATTCGTTTCATGGTTGGTCTCCTTTGCTGTATTTCGTTCAGAACTATCACAAATAGGGCGCCCGGTGCGCCCTATTTATCAAGAGATTATTATCGTTTTACTTTAAAAGAAATGATCTTGCTGTAGTTACTGTAAACTTTTCTTTCGCCTAACAGCTTATAACAGCGGCATTTTACAAAGTACTTCCCTTTCTTTAATTTTTTTGTAATTTTTGTCTTTTTTGTAACGGAAAGTCTTTTAAAGTTCTTTTTATTTTTCTTTGAATAAAATACTTCATATCCGTTTATGTTATCCATTTTTTTCCAGGATATTGTGACTTTTTTCTTTTTTACTTTGGCTTTTATTTTTTTTGGTACGAGGGGTTTTTTAATCACACTGTTGGGGTGTTTTGGTATAGTTGGTGGCGGAGTGACAGTAGACGCTGGAGGAGCCGGGGTGCCAGAGACAGTAGGCTGTCCATCTGTTACAGTGATTTTCGCGTAAGCGCGGGATGTTGCTGGAGTGCCATCAGCATTCATACTGCTGGAATACAGGGTATAGGTACCTGCTTTGTTAAAGGTGAGATCTGCTGTGCCGTTTTTGTCTGTGGTGGTCATCTGTGCGATGGCAGGAACTGGACCAGAACCAGCCGTATTGTCGATGGCGATGATGATATTTTGATCTGCCATCGGGACAGCTACTGTATTCCAGTTCTCATCAAAACTTTCCTTCTTTAGTGTGACAGAAACTTTTTCGTTCACTCCCGTCTCATAGGATTCCTTATCAAAATAAGAATAGGAGCTGGACTCGTTGGTAGTGTAGTTATAATACTGGCGGAATACGACGATACTGTCTCCATCCTGAACCGGGCAGCTAGTAAAGTTGTACTGGGTAAAACCATCGTCCATGACCAGAGAGGTATTGTTTACCCGGAAGGACCAGAAGTAGGAGCTGTCCAGTGTGTCCTGTCCCAGAATACTGGCAGGGTTGCCGTAAGCGAAGGTCAGGTCAGATGCTGGTGTTTTGGATTGGTCCAATATGTATTTTGCCAGGGCGTGAGCAGCGGTTACATGAGCAATCTCAAGCACTGGTGTCTCCACGGAGGCATTAAAGGTGTTGTTGATCGTGGCCACGGTATCTTTGTCCAGAGTGATTCTGGTAGGCGGAGTCAAAGTTTTGCTGGAATCTTCAACCCGCAACGTAACCGTAATCGTGTCATTGGCTGCTTTTGTGTCTGCCGAAATTTCCCCATCTGCCACAGAAATAGAAAAGATCATGGCAAGAGAGAGAAGAAGGGCAATGAATCGTTTTTTTGTTTTCATACGCATCCTCTTTTCTGCGCATTTAGCGCTTGTTGTGTAATTTGCGCGGAAGGCACAAGCCATGGCGCCGCCCGCGAACGTGAGAAACTCGCAAAGCGTGTTTCCAATCGTTGGTTTCTTTGATCTTAATTTAATATAGTAGAATAAAAAATCCCTTTATACCCGGAGAAGGGTATAAAGGGCAGTAATGACAATACTTGTGCAACAAAAACAGACCAATTGTGATCACACTATTGGACAAGTTCTTAGCCTAACGCTGTCAAAACATTTCCTCTCCCTCCGAAAGGTTATATTTCAGACTGTATGGCAGGTCTTCCGACTTATGCATCAACTGCAGATAACGCCTTCCCAGATAATAGTGCCCGTCGGGCTGTTCCAGTGGCTGACCGAATGCAAGAATAGCATTTCGATCCTGTTATCGGCATCCTCAAATACGGCAGCGGGGGCTGTGCCGGAATCGAACCGGCTTCCCTATTAATTCTGCTTAGCCTGACGATACCAAATCGAACCCGCCGTGAATGGCGTATTTTGGCGAACTACTTCGTTTTTCGTCCTTGTCTTGCGTCAGCAAGACTTCGTCCTCTAGCCTTGTTCTTCGCCAAAATACACCACACACGGTCGAAGATTTCAAACCAGTTATTTTGCGAATGCGAAGGCAGTTGAATGAGTCGTAGCGGTGGCTACGGCGATTGAAACTAACGAACGCATTTACAAAATAGCTGATTAAGAAACGGGTTCGATTTGGCACCGTCAGGCTGCATGCCTATGCATGCAAATGTGACAGCAGCGTGTCACCAGAAACCAATACAGCTACTTATATTAAAATAGATTCGCATTATTATAACATGGATTTGAGAAAAAAGATAGGGGTTTAAAGAAATTATTTTTGTATTTTTGGTGTAAAGAATATGCACAAAAATTCAATGGCAGAAAAGAAAAAAATATGATAAAATAAAACTTAATGGACTTTTTGTTAGAGAATTTATAGTCATAATACATAAAAGGTAAAAGGGGATGAAACACATTTGAATGGGAATAAAAAAATAATTTTAGGCTGCCTGCTTTTCATCGCTGTACTGTGTACAGTGTTGATCATAAAGGGAATCGGGGAAGGTGAAAATATTTCTACTAGTGTAGTGAAAGATGAAACAATCTTCCAGGAGGGAACTGTTTCTGCGGTTCAGAACGAAGAAACCAGAGCAGCCATATTTTCCAGCGGTCCCAGAGAAGCGGCGGTGAGTTCTGCTGCTCTCCAGAAAAAAGAAGACACCAAAAAGAGAGAGTCTACCATAGAGAATAACGATCACAAAAAAGAACCGAAAAGTACCAAAGAACCAGATAAAAAAGAAGATAAAAGGTCAGACAAAAAATCAGATAAGTCAGCAGACAGGAAAACAGATAATAAGGCAGACAAAAAGACTGTTGCTCCGTCATCGGCTAAGACAAAATCTCCAAAAAAGAACACCGGCTCCGAACCAAAGTCCCAGAGCACGAAGAGTCCGAAAAAAAGTACCCAGGCTACTACGGCACCGACACAGCCCCCGATTGCAGCGGGTGCCACGGTGCAGGAGAAGAAGGAATGCAGTCTTACCATCACCTGCCAGGAAGTTTTTTCCCATATGGACAAGCTGAGTGAAAGCGCCAAAAAAGTGATACCGAAAGATGGAATTATTTTGAAAGGGAACTTTATCTTTGAAGAGGGAGAGACAGTCTTTGATGTGCTGAAACGGGTGTGTAAAGAGAGAGAGATTCATTTGGACTATGTCTTCACGCCGTTATATTCTACCTATTATATCAAAGGGATACATAACCTGTATGAGTTTGACTGCGGGGATGAGAGCGGGTGGATGTATTCTGTCAATGGTAAGGAGCCGGGAAACGGTTGCAATAAATACAAATTGGAAAAGGGAGATCAGGTGGTATTCAATTATACCTGTGAATATTAAGTTGAGCCTGCTCGCAAGGAATTCGAGTGCACCCGCGAACCCGAGCGGTCTCGCGAAGCGTGACGCTCGTGGTTATGCCGTTGAAATGGAAAGGAGGAGTGCCTGTGAATGGTTTCAGCAAATATCATCCTGCGGTGATCTTCATATATTTTGTGGCGGTGACAGTCATCATGATTTTTGTATTTGATCCGGTGCTCCTGGGGATTGCCCTTCTCAGCCAGAGCGCCCTTTACCTGTATCTAAAAGGTATGTCTGAGGGAATGGGTTTTGTGGGTAAATGTCTAGGGATGGTTGTCATCTGCGGTGGGATCAATGCCCTGGTCAACCACCGGGGAGTCACGGTACTGTGCTGGATGGGTGAACTTCCGGTGACAGCGGAATGTTTATTTTACGGCTGTATGACAGGGACGCTTCTGGCGGCCTCCCTCTTGATGTTTGGGTGCTGCAGCCAGATCATGACTTCGGAAAAGATCTTGTGTCTTTTCGGAAATCGGCTGCCTCATGCCAGCCTTTTATTTTCCATGGCATTGCGGCTGATCCCCAAAATTCGACGAGATTATAAAAAAATTCGGGAGAACCATAAACTGCAATCGGGCATTCTCACAACGCTGGTGGGACTTGCTCTGGAAGATTCTTTGGAAATGGGAACTGCTATGAGAGATCGCGGGTACGGAACACAGCCAGAGAGAAAAAGACGGACCAGCATTTATGCCCGCGGGTTTAAAGAAAGAGATCTGGCATTGATTGTATATCTGTTTTTTACAGTTTCGGCAGGGGTGGGAATGTATGCCTGCTCCCAGACTAGATTTCTTGCCTTTCCTTATATAGAATACAGCAGGGATGGAATGGGGACAGGAGCGTACGTTTTATTTGTTCTATTGTTTTTTATTCCCTTGGGAATAAATATCAGGGAGGAACTTAGATGGAAACATATTGTTTCAAAGATATAAGCTTTACATACGGCGGAAGTGCAGAAGCCGTGTTAAAAAATGTTTCCTTTGATGTGTTGAGAGGAGAGTTTGTCGTGGTCTGCGGGGCTTCGGGTTCTGGTAAGACGACGCTCCTGCGCTGTATCAAGGAAGCACACCAGGAGTTTGGTTATGTATCTCAGAATCCTTCCAATCAGATCGTGACGGATAAGGTACGGCATGAGCTGGCTTTTGGGATGGAGAATATGGGAATTCAGACAGAGAAGATGCGTCACGCCATCGCCGGTACCGCTACGTATTTTGGTATGGAGGGCTGGATGGAGAGGGATACCTATTCTCTGTCGGGAGGGGAAAAACAGCTTTTGAATCTTGCCTCAGTATTGGTGACAGATCCGGAGGTGATCCTGCTGGATGAGCCTACTGCACAATTGGATCCTATGGCAGCATCTGCTTTTCTAGATATCCTGCGGCGGCTGAATTCCCAGATGGGGATCACGGTTATTCTCGTGGAACAGCGGTTGGAAGAAGTGCTGGCGCTCTGTGATAAAATGATGGTGCTCCACGAGGGACAGATCGCTGCCTGGGGGCGGCTGGATCAGGTATATGAAAAAATATGCCATTCTGAATTGTCGGAGGAGTTTTTGGATTATATGCCCTCTTTTGTTCGGCTCTATCACCGATTTTCTGAGGAAAGAAATGCCTGTCCTTCCAGTGTGAAAGAATGTCGGAACTGGTTTTATGGAAATGATATTCAGTGTCCGGTCGTGGATTCGGAACGATTCCTGGAGGAAACGGGGGGGACTCCGTCTATTGAGTGCCGCAGCTTGTTTTTTCGCTATGAGAAAAAGGGAAACGATGTGCTTAGGGAGGTTTGTTTTGAGGTAGTGCCCGGCCGGATTTATGGCATCGCCGGCGGAAATGGCACCGGAAAATCTACTTTTTTAAAAGTACTTGCGGGAGCAGAAAAATGTTATCACGGAAAAATGAAAATTCAGGGCAGTATTTCTTATCTGCCTCAGGAACCAAAATACATGTTTATTGGAGACCGGATCTGTGATATAATAAAAACGGAAGAGGCAGTGGAAAAATTTGGTTTGCACTCGATTCTTGCCAGGCATCCCTATGATGTGAGCGGCGGGCAGATGCAGCGGACCGCCATGGCGTATTTATTTGAGCAGGACGGGGACATCTTTTTGTTTGACGAGCCGACGAAAGGACTGGACCCCTTTTGGAAAAAACAGTTTGGCTTATGGCTGGTAGAATTGGCAGATGCGGGAAAGACGGTGATCGTGGTATCTCACGATGTAGAGTTTGCCGCCAATACCTGTGAATATATGTCGATGAGTTTTGATGGGGAGATTTCACCTCCGATGCGAACACAGGATTTTTTCCGGGGAGGGCTTTTTTATACGACAGCAGTTCAGCGGATCGTGGGAGACAGGTATCCGCAAATCGTGGCAGAAAGGTTTATTTATGAAGAATAAAAGAGTGTGGGGATACTTGGTGGTGCTGATCTTTTGCATCGCACTTCTAGTTTATAGTCTTTTTGTATTGAGGGGCAGGGAATATTATTATGTCAGTCTGGCAATCATGTTAGCAGGAGTGATATTGTTCGTTCTTGGGTTTGAGAACCGAAGGCCCTCTGTAGCTGAGCTGACGATCATTGCTGTGATGTGTGCCATCGGGGTGGTATCGCGGGTTTCTTTTTTTATTCTTCCCCAGATCAAGCCGCTGGCGGCTGTGGTCATCATCACAGGAATTTCATTGGGGGCAGAGTCTGGATTTATCACAGGAGCTGTCAGTGCTTTTGTATCGAATTTTTATTTTGGACAAGGTTCCTGGACACCTTTTCAGATGTTTGCATTGGGCTTGGTGGGATTTTTTGCCGGGATTGTGTTCCGAAAGGTGCCGGTGAACCGGCTTTCAATCTCAGTTTATGGGTTGATATCTGTTGTTGTAGTCTATGGAAGTATTGTGGATATCAACACGCTTTTTTATTCCATGGGAGAAAATACATGGAATTCCATCCTGTGGGTGTACGCAACAGGATTGCCGATGAATCTTATGTTTGGCGTATCAACGGTTATATTCCTTGTACTGCTTCACAAACCATTGCTGAGCAGGCTGACGAGGGTAAAAATAAAATATCATTTGATTGAACAGAAAAAGGAGAGCAGGCTATGAGCAAGGTAAAGATCATTACGGACAGTAATAGTGGGATCACGCAGCGGCAGGGAAAGGAAATGGGCGTTGAGGTGGTGCCGATGCCGTTTTTTATCAATGAGACACAGTATCTCGAAGATATAACGATGACCCAGGAGGATTTTTACCGGGCGCTTCAGGACGACAGGGCAGAGGTATCCACTTCTCAGCCGTCACCGGAGAAGATTATGGAGATGTGGACGCGGGGACTAAAGGAGTACGATGAGATCGTACATATTCCCATGTCCAGCGGCATCAGCAGCTCTTGTGCCACGGCTATGATGCTGGCTCAGGAAGATGAGTTTGAGGGCAGGGTCTATGTGGTGGACAACCAGAGGATCTCCGTGACTCAGAGAAGATCGGTACTTCAGGCAAAGGAACTAGCAGATAGAGGGTTCTCTGGAAAGGAGATCTTTGATATTTTGACCAGAGATAAGCTTGAGAGCAGTATTTATATTATGGTAGATACATTGAAATATCTGAAAAAGGGTGGCAGGCTGACGCCGGCTGTGGCGGCCATCGGAACGGTGCTGCGCATCAAGCCTGTGCTGCAGATTCAGGGAGATAAGCTGGATTCCTATGCAAAAGTTAAGACGTTAAAGCAGGCAAAGCAGACCATGATCAAGGCCATCACTTCGGATTTGGAACATCGTTTTGCAGATTCGGGAAACATGTATATAGACATTGCCCATACTCAGAATCAGGAAGAGGCGGAGAAATTCCGAGAGGAACTAAATTTGCTTTTTCCAGAACATGATATTCATATCGATCCGCTGTCTCTCAGTGTTTCCTGTCATATCGGACCTGGGGCGCTGGCAGTGACATTATCCAATGAGCCAAAGGAATTAAAATAGATATATAAAACCGGCAGTAAGTGGAAAATCCATTTACTGCCGGTTTCGTAGAAAAAGAGGAAAACAAAAACTTCTTATAAGCTATTCATTATTTGCTTTCAGATGGCTTTACATAAACATCGACATCTTCGTCGTCGTCATCAAAGTCATCGTCAAATTCATCATAATCAAAATCGCCGTCAAAATCATCCAGATAACGGGGAGTTACATGACGGTATACCGCGTAAGCGATCGCTGCCACAGAAGCAACAACACCAATGATCGCAAGAACCCATAACAGACAATTTTTTCTTTCCTCATCCGCATTTTTTTTGTTCAACAGCTGGTTGATCTTAGCGCTGTTAACAAGATCATCAATCTTTCCGCACATATATCACTACCATCCTTTCCTTCATGTTCAATATCTATTAATAGTATAACATATCTATGTAAAATATACTAGTTAATTTTTTAAATTTTGGAAAGTTTTGCGAAGGAACTACGAAGTTTTCTCTGACCAAAATCTTTAAATTCCACCACAACCTCATAATCCGTACTCAACTTTGTCAATGAAAGCACCTTCCCCGTACCGAATTTGATATGATAGACAGTATCTCCCTCGCTATATTCCGGTTTACCAGCAGGGGCAGAAAGAGAGGAAGCCCCCTTTTTTATATAGGGATTGTCGGCAAAGGGATTTTTGGAGTGTTTGTTGTATTTTTTTGCCGGGGAGAAGATGTCGTCCAGTCCCGCCACCCTGTCGTATGTGGAGGAAGAACGATGCGTTTTTTCGCCCTCGGTCTGCTGTATGAGATAACGAGGGATCTCACTGATAAAGCGGGATGGAAAATTAAAATTTGGTTCTCCGTTGCGCATACGCTGTCTAGCACAGGTCAGTGTCAGTTGTTTTTGGGCCCGGGTGATCCCCACATAGAACAGGCGGCGTTCTTCTTCCATCTCATCATCGGAAGGATCGTACACAGCGATGGAACCAGGAAAAATATTTTCTTCCATGCCGCATATGTATACCTTGGGAAATTCCAGTCCCTTGGCACTGTGCAGCGTCATCAACAGAACCTGTTCTGTGTCAGGATCAACGGTGTCGATATCGGCTACCAGAGCGATGTTTTCCAAAAGACCGCCCAGGGTGGCTGATTCGCCGGCGGGATCATTGGAGGCATCTGTCTCATATTGGATGATCTTATTGATGAAGGAGTCGATATTTTCCAGGCGGGCGTTTGCCTCCACGGTATCTTCTGCCTCTAGATCTTTGACATAGCCTGTGCATTCAAGAATTTCATCCATCAGCCCGCGAAGGGAAAAGTCCGGCTCTTCCTGGCGGCTTTTCAACAGGTCGATAAAGCTGACAAAATCATGGATCCGGGAAGCGGCGCGACTGCACCCATCGATGTAATCGGCTTCCCGCAGGGCGGCAAAAAAGCTGATGCCTCGGTCCAGGCTATAGTCTGTCACCCGCTGGATCGTCGTGGCGCCGATGCCCCTGCGGGGAACATTAATGATCCTTCGGACGGCGATATCATCCTCTGGATTATGGATGGTCTTCAGATAACAGAGAAGATCTTTGATCTCCTTTCGGGAATAGAAGTTGATGGCGCCTACAATCCGGTAGGGGATATTTTCCTGTACCAGTTTTTCCTCAAAGACCCGAGACTGGGCATTGGTGCGGTAGAGTACGGCGAAATCCGAATAGCTGCTGCCATTTTCCCGGATGTCGTTATGGATGTCCCCGGCGATGCCGGCTGCTTCCTCATACTCATTCATATACTGCACATAGCGGATCGGATCGCCTTCTTCTGCCTTGGTCCACAGAGCTTTTTCTTTTCTGGCGGTGTTGTGGCGAATCACTTCGTTGGCAGCCTCCAGGATCCGTTTCGTAGAGCGGTAATTCTGCTCCAGACGGATGGTTTTTGCCTCTGGAAATATTTCTTCAAAATTTAATATATTATAGATATTGGCTCCCCGGAATTTATAAATGGACTGGTCATCATCCCCCACCACACAGAGATTCCGGTAGCGGGAGGCAAGAAGGCTGAGAAGCATAAACTGGGCGGTGTTGGTATCCTGGTACTCGTCCACCAGAATAAAACGGAAACGGTTCTGGTAGTGTTCTAGTACCTGTGGCTGGTCTTTGAAAAGTTCCACGGTCTTCATGATCAGGTCGTCAAAATCCAGGGCGTTGTTCTGTTTCAGACGTTTCTGGTATTCTTTATACACCGTGCCAAAGATCTTGCGGTTATATTCTTTCTCTGTCTCTTCGGCAAACTGTTCCGGCGTTTTTAGCTCGTTTTTTGCGTTGGAGATCGCATTCAGAAAGGTCTTCTCTTTAAATTTTTTCGTGTCTATATTCAGGTGTTTGCAGATATCCTTCATTAGACTTTTCTGGTCGTCGGTATCATAGATGGTAAAACTGCGGCTATACCCAATAAGGTCTATGTACCGGCGCAGGATTCGCACACAGGTGGAGTGAAAAGTGCTAACCCAGATACTTTCGGCGCCGTAGGAGACGATATGATCCACTCGTTCCCGCATCTCGCTGGCTGCCTTGTTGGTAAAGGTCAGCGCCAGAATCTGCCAGGGATTGACTTGATGTTCTTCGATCAGATAGGCGATGCGGTGGGTGAGAACCCGGGTCTTGCCAGAACCTGCTCCTGCAAGGATCAGAAGAGGGCCCTCAAAGTGAAGGACAGCTTCCTCCTGTTTATCATTTAAATGGTCTAAAATAGTCGACATATCATTTCCTCCTTCATACTGCGACAAACATACGTTCATTATAACATAGTCAGGGACAAAAGACAATAACTATTGAAATTTTTTGGGGAAAATGGTATTGTGAAGTGTGACTAAAACAATGAGCAAAATCATGAGAAACGGAGCAATATGATAAGCAGTGCGGGAGTTCCGAATGGTGGAGGGCTGGTAAAGCTGCGTAGCAGCGGTGCTAAGCGCCAGTGGCGCTTGTTAAGCACGGACCGAATCGGAGATGAGACCAGCCCGGTGTTTTTAGTCACGAAAATGTTTGTGCCACCTGCTGTTTGCCATAAACATTGTAAAAACTACAGTTCTTTTGTGCGAAAAAAAGGAGAAAATCATGAGAGATATTTATGTACTGGATCTGCATACCCATACCTATGCCAGCGGGCACGCTTACAATACGATGAATGAGATGGCGCTGGCAGCGAAGGAAAAAGGGCTGCAGCTTTTGGGCATTACGGACCATGCCCCTTCTATGCCAGGAACGATGGGGCTGCTGTATTTTTTGAATCTGAAGGTGGCAAGACGGGAAAAATACGGGCTTCCCTTGCTGCTTGGGACAGAAGTGAACGTGGTGGATCATGACGGAAAGCTGGATCTGCCGGACCGGGTGCTGGCGGAGATGGATGTGGTGATCGCAAGTTTACATGTTCGTTGTATCGAGCCTGGCAGCCCGGAGGAGAATACCAGGGCATATCTTGGTGCCATACAGAATCCTCACGTGGATATCATCGGACATCCAGATGATATCCGGTATGAGTTCGATCATGAAAAAATAGTCCAGGAAGCAAAAGAATACGGAAAGTTGATAGAATTGAACAATTCCTCCCTGGCGCCTACGAGTTTCAGGAAAAATGCCAGGGAGGCAGACCGACAGATCCTGAAACTATGTAAAAAATATGAAGTTCCGATTATCGTTGGAAGCGATGCGCATACAGAGGAAGATATTTTGAATTTTGAATATGCAGATGAACTGCTCCGGGAGGTTGATTTTCCTGTAGAACTGATCGCCAATACCTCCGTGGAAAAATTGAAAGCGCTGCTGATATAGTTTTTTATAAGGTAGCTTTTTAATGCAGTGTCTCATCTATAATGCGTTCAATGATCTGTTTTTTCATATAGACGTCAAAGCTCAGCATGCAGATATATGCAAACCGGGATAGATAGTCCGATTCTGCCTCGTCGGTGGCGTCTGAAAAGATCTCCTGTGAGCTCTTAAACCGTCGCACCACATCTTTGGTTAGATTGTTGGTCTGTTCCTTTTCCATTTTAAAAATTTCTTCATATATTTTTTCCAGAGAAATATCCTTCGATGCATGATTAAAAAACATACGCGTCAAAGGAGCAAATATTTTCTGGATGTCGCTGATGGAAAGAACATTTTTAAAATAGTAGAGAAAGATTAGCAGATACATATGTTCTTTGGAGTATTTTTTCTTGTCCGGCGGCGGCAGAAGATTGTTTTTTGTGTAATTGTTGATCATAGTCTTGGTAAGGATCTTATCCTCGTCCGTTCTTTTACAGGCTTCTAGATGTGCGTCCATAAAAGTGGTGACCTGATCCATATACAGATCAATGTTTGGAATATCCGATGGAGAAATATAATCAATTTCTCTCAGTTTTTTGATGATATCCATAATACTTTCTTCGTTGCTCTTTTTCATGACAACTCCATTTCTCACAGTTTTTGCTTCTGTGTACTCAATAGTCGTATAGAACAGTATAACTTATTTTTAGAAAAAAAGCAAATATCTTCAAGGTATTTGTTTTTCCCGACTATTTACTGTGTTTGAAAAACTTGAGAAATGGTTGCGTTTACCGTGAATATTGTCTATAATAATCTGTGAGTGAAGGCAGAAATTATGATACTAGGGTCAAATCATATTTTAGATGTATTAAGAAAGGAGTTATTTTATGCCATTTATTAATTCTAAGGTTACAGTTAAGATGACAGAAGAGAAAAAGGAGGCCATCAAATCCAGGCTGGGCGAGGCGGTAGCTTCTACCATTGGAAAGTCTGAAAACTGGCTGATGGTGGGTTTTGAGGATAGCTACGACCTGTATTTTCAGGGAAACAGATCAGAGGAGAGCGCTTTTATTGAGGTGAGCATTTATGGAAAGGCTTCTTCCTCTGCCTTCAATGCGCTGACCGGAGTGATCTGTGATATCTTTGAAAGTGAACTGTCGATCCCGAAAAACCGGATCTATGTGAAATATCAGGAGATCCCAGACTGGGGATGGAATGGTTCCAACCTGTAGCAGCAGTTTTACGGCGGCGGTCTTGCCGGTCAGCACACTGGTCCGTGTACCACATCAAGTTAGAAAGCCGGGATATATGTGAAAAATGATTTTTCTAAGGGAAATGTCTGCCGTCATATTTTGATGCAGGCAGTTCCTCTTACGATCGCGCAGCTGATCCAGCTGCTTTATAATGTAGTGGACCGGATCTATATCGGTCACCTTCCGGGAACCCACGGACAAGCTCTGACGGGCATCGGGCTGATATTTCCGATTATATCGATCATAGCCGCTTTTACAAATCTGTTCGCCATGGGAGGCGCCCCTCTTTTTTCTATCGCCAGGGGTGCCGGGGAGGAAAAGAAGGCTTCTCAGATCTTAAATAATACCTTTTTTTTATTGGTTCTAGCGGCGGTGATCCTAATGGGCATCGGCTATTTATTTCAAAAGGAAATCCTGTATTTATTCGGGGCCAGCGAGGCGACATATCCTTATGCCAGGGAATATCTCATGATCTATCTGCTGGGTACGGTTTTTTTAATGGTGGGAACGGGAATGAATCAGTTCATCAACGCCCAGGGATTTCCGAAAACAGGAATGATGGTGGTGATGAGCGGCGCCATTCTCAACATTGCCCTGGACCCCCTGTTTATCTTTGTCTTTCAGATGGGCATACAGGGGGCGGCGGTGGCGACGGTGATCTCACAGTTTGTCTCTGCTGTTCTAGTACTGAGGTTTTTTGTGGGAAAGAGGACGCTGTTCCGGTTGGTTCCTGCCTGTATGCGCCTGGAGTTTCCGCTGGTCAAAAAAATAGTAGGGCTTGGAACTTCTGGCTTTATCATGGCGGTGACAAATAGTTTCGTACAGATCATCTGCAATGTGACCTTGAAGTCTTATGGTGGAGATCTATATATCGGTGTTATGACCATTTTAAATTCAGTACGGGAGATCGCTAATATTGCCATAGTGGGCGTTACCAGCGGGGCGCAGCCGGTGCTTGGATTTAATTATGGAGCCGGAGAATATAAAAGGGTGAAGCAGGCGATCTTGTTTACATCTCTTATCGGTTTTTTATATACGACGGCTGTGTGGATATTTGTTATGGTGGAGCCAGGGGTATTTATCCGAATGTTTAGTGATAGTCCTGCCATGGAAGCACCGGGTAAGGAAGCATTGAAATTGTATTTCTTTGGCTTTTTCTTTATGGCATTTCAATTTGCCGGACAGTCTACCTTTGTGGCCCTGGGAAAATCCAGATATTCCGTTTTTTTCTCCTTGTTCCGCAAGGTGATCATTGTGGTGCCATTGACGCTTCTTCTGCCAAAGCTGTGGGGACTTGGAGTGGATGGCGTCTATCTGGCAGAGCCGGTTTCCAATGCAGTGGGAGGTCTCGCTTGTTTCCTGACAATGATCTGTGTGGTGTGGAGAGAATTATCTGAAAAATCCAGGAGAGTCTGACGGGTTCGACTTTCGTCAGGCTAGCTCGGTGGCGCGAATTTGAACCCGCCGTGAATGGCGTATTTTGGCGAACTACTTCGTTTTTCGTCCTTGTCTTGCGTCAGCAAGACTTCGTCCTCTAGCCTTGTTCTTCGCCAAAATACACCACACACGGTCGAAGATTTCAAACCAGTTATTTTGCGAATGCGAAGGCAGTTGAATGAGTCGTAGCGGTGGCTACGGCGATTGAAACTAACGAACGCATTCACAAAATAGCTGGTTAAGAAACGGGTTCAAATTGGCACCATCGAGCTAAAACAGGTGTAAATATCATGAAAGGTTTTGGAAAAAATGAAAAAAAATGAAATATATGAGGGGGAAGTTTCTTTTTTGAAATTTCCGAATAAAGGAATCGTAAAGGTGGAAACAGAAGAGGGAGAGGTTCGGGTTCAGGTGAAGAATGTCCTTCCAGGGCAGAAGATCTCCTTCTGTCTGACGAAAAACCGCCAGAACCGCAAAGAGGGAAGGATTCAGGAAGTACTTGAGAAATCGGAGATGGAGACAGAGGTTCCCCCATGTCCCCATTTTGATCTTTGTGGCGGCTGCTCCTATCAGATGCTCAGTTATGAGGGGCAGAAGAACCTGAAGCTGGAACAGGTCAAGGCTCTGTTTGACAACATCTGCCCGGAGATTCCCCTGACCTCTTGTGAGGCAAGCCCGGCAGTCTGGGAGTACCGCAATAAAATGGAGTTTTCCTTTGGCGACGCGTGCAAGGGAGGGGATCTGACACTGGGATTACATAAACGGGGGAGTTTTTATGATATCGTCCCCGTAAAAAACTGCCAGATCGTGAATTCGGATATCCGAAAGATTTTATCTACAACGGTAGACTACTTTGCCTCCAAGGAAATTTCTTTTTTCCATAAGATCACTCACGAGGGATATCTGCGGCATCTGCTGGTGCGAGGAGCGGCAAAGACGGGGGAGATCCTTGTCTGTCTGGTGACGACGTCCCAATTGTCCATGGATCTTACGGAGTACCGTGACCTGCTGCTGGCCGGAGAGTATGAGGGAAAGATAGCCGGCATTCTCCATATGGTAAATGATGGATTGTCCGATGTGGTCCGGGCGGATTCCACTGAGATCCTCTACGGGCGGGATTATTTTTATGAGGACATTCTAGGACTTAAATTTAAGATCTCTCCCTTCTCTTTTTTCCAGACCAATTCTCTCGGTGCAGAAGTGCTGTATGAAAAGGCCCGTGAGTATATCGGGGATGTGGAGGGCAAGGTGGTCTTCGATCTTTATAGTGGCACGGGCACCATAGCCCAGGTGCTGGCGCCGGTGGCAAAGAAGGTGATCGGAGTGGAGATCGTGGAAGAGGCCGTAGAGGCAGCCAGGGAAAATGCGGAGCAGAACCATCTCAAAAACTGTGAATTTATCGCCGGAGATGTGCTGAAGGTCATCGATGAGATCCAGGAAAAACCGGATGTTATTGTGCTGGATCCTCCGAGAGAAGGAGTGCACCCTAAGGCGCTGAGAAAGATTCTGGAGTATGGTGTGGAGCAGATCCTCTACATTTCCTGCAAGCCTACCAGTCTCGCCAGGGATATGGAGATGTTTTTGGAACAGGGATACGCGCCGGAGCGGGCGGAGTGTGTGGATATGTTTCCGTGGACCAGGGGAGTGGAGACGGTATGTTTATTGTCCAAACTTCATGCAGACTGACATATCGAGGTGGAGCTTCAGATGGACGAGCTTGATTTGACGGAATCTTAGAAATAGTGGAGTCTAGATGTTTTTTAGAAAGAATATGCAAGGAACTTTATTATAATTTTGGTGGTATAAGGAGAGTAAAAGATGAAAACTAATGGGGCAATAAAGACAATTATTTTAGAAGGACTAAATAATAACTTGATAAAAATAAGTGATGATTCATCTACAATTACATACTTAAATCAAAATATATCTAGGAATTATAATAACCCCGAAGAAAAAATACAGGCTGAAACGTTTTGTGAATTGGTACTTAAATATAATTATCCTGTTGAACAGGTTCGACAATATGTGAAAGTAACAGTAGGAACCGATGTTAAAGAAGCAGATATTATAGTTTACAATGATAGTACATATAAGAAGCCGCATATTATTGTAGAGTGTAAGAAAGAAGAGATAACAGAACAGGAGTTTAAACAAGCAGTTCGCCAAGCTTATTCATATGCTTTTGCCACCGCTGGAACCGTTAAATATATTTGGGTTACTTCTGGAATTAAAGATGAATATTATTCTTTTGATAAAGAAATAGATAGTAGAGAAAGTGTAACCGATATTCCGCAATACAAGGTGGCAAAACTAGCAAGTTATAAATTTGCAAAAAATGGAGGAGTTACTGAAGATGGACAAAAACTTTCTCCATTATATACTGTTGAGGAGTCGGAATTAACTAATCGTTTTAAGCAAGCTCATCAGGCACTTTGGGGCGGCGGTGAATTAAATCCATCAGAAGCCTTTGATGAGCTTGATAAGTTGATTTTTTGTAAAATATTTGACGAAAAAAAGAAACGTAAAAATGGCTATCCTTACGATTTTCAAATTATCAAGGTTGAACCCGAAAGTAGAGATAAGCGTGATATTGAGAAAGCAGACAAGGAAACAAGTGAGAACCTTTTACAACGTTTGATTTCTTTGTATGAAGAAGGAAAATTAATTGGAGAAAGAAAAAATGATACAGAGATTTTTAGAGAGGGTATTAAACTAAATGCAGCTAAAGCTCGTACAGTAGTTAGCTATTTGGAAGGAGTTGATTTACTTAACACTGATTTAGATAGTAAAGGACGAGCTTTTGAGACATTTATGGGGTCTTTTTTTAGAGGGGATTTCGGTCAATATTTTACTCCAAGAAACATAGTAAGCTTTATCGTTGATAGTTTGCCTATAGATGAGAATGATCGTGTGTTGGATACCTCATGTGGTAGTGGAGGATTTTTGCTTCATGCTCTTGATAAAGTTAGAAAAGCAGCAAGAGATTTTCATGAGATAAAAGATTGGGAAAAAGAAACTCAGGAATGCCATAAACAATGGCATGATTTTGCTAAATATAACCTATATGGTATTGAGATAAGTGAGCAAATCTCAAGGACTGCCAAAATGAATATGATAATCCATGATGATGGACACACAAATGTTGTATCTTCCGATGGACTTATTTGTTCTGCTGATTTACGTTTAAAAACGAATAATGATGGGTTTAAAGAAAATTCTTTTGATTATATTATCACTAATCCTCCTTTCGGGTCAATTGTAAAACAAACTGAAAAAGCATATTTGCATCAATATAAATTGTCAATTAAAGACGTTGATTGGCTCAATCCATACAGCAAGGCTTCTGAAAGACCTAGCCAGAATACAGAGGTTTTATTTATTGAGCAAGCAGAAAAATATCTTGTTGAAGGCGGATATTTGGCTATAGTTTTGCCTGATGGTGTACTAACTAATTCAAGTATGCAGTATGTGAGAGATTATATTAGCGACACTTTTAGAATTATCGCTGTAATCTCTATGCCACAAACAGCATTTTCTGCTAATGGAGCAGGTGTAAAAAGTTCTGTTATGTTCTTGAAAAAATATTCCGCTTCACAAAAACAAGCTCGTATTGATTTAAGAAATAGTACGCAAAACAATTTGATTTTAAATTCAGATGATGGAGTTAGACTGCTTGAACTTTTGAAGAAAAAGAAAGGTGAAATAGCTAAGTTAAATAAGCAAATTAAGCAGGCAAAAAAAACTAATAAGAATGAAGAATTAGAAATACTTATGAATAAAAAGCAAACAGTTACTGAAGAGCTAGACGAACAAATAGAGTCTACAAGAGAGAGTCTTTCAGATGCCTATTTAAAAAATTATAAGCTACTGTTAGATGATTATCCTATTTTTATGGCAATCGCGGATGAAATAGGCTATGATGCTACAGGAAAAGAGACGAAAAACAATCAATTACCTGATATCTCCAAAGAACTAGCCAAATTTATTAAAGCAATAGAAGAAGGAAAAGATAGTTTTTTTCAATAAGCCCCAATTTTGATAAAAACTTGATTTTTTTGAAAACTTGGGGCGAAATAGATGAACGTTTAGATCCATCATTTTATTGGAACATTATGCTTCTTAATAAAAATATTGTTTCTAAATCTGCTCATCCTGTCAGTACATTTAAACAAAAGGTAAATATGCAACGTGGCCGTTTTAGTCATAGACCAAGAAATGACCCACGCTATTATGATGGTGCTTATCCATTTATACAAACCGGCAATGTAGTGAAAGCAAGTACAACTAATGAAAAAATAAAGTTTACACAAACATTGAATGAACTGGGACTTTCAACGAGCAGAATTTTTGATGAAAGAGTTGTGGTCATTACTATTGCTGCGAATATTGGCTACACGGCTATTCTTGATTATCCTGCCTGTTTTCCAGACAGTCTTGTTGCACTCACCTCTAAGGATAATAAGGTATCTTTAGAATATTTAAATATTTATATAAGATTAATCCGTGAATATGTTGAAAGTCTTGCTCCACAAGCGGCTCAAAAGAATATAAATTTGAAGCAAATGAGTAAATTGCCTATAATTCTACCAGATATGGGTAAACAAGAATTAATTGTTTCAATTATGGAAAAGGCATATACAGAAAAAATGGCAAAGGAAAAAGAAGCTAATGTTTTACTTGAAAGTATTGATGATTACTTATTGAAAGAGCTTGGTTTTGATTTACCTCAAACTGGAGATATTTTAATAAAAAATAGAATGTTTTATGTTAATTCAAGTGAGCTGATTGAAAAAAGATTTGATCCATTTTATTATCAAACTCACTTTACAGATCTTGAGGCACATGCTCATAATAATAGCTTTATTAAATTGGGTAATTTTATTACAAGCGTTTCATATGGTGCTTCTGTTGAAAATTGTTACACAAATGAAGGTATACCTTTCTTAAGAATTAAAGATTTGAAAGAAAATAAAATTCATAGCGAGGAAATTGTATATTTACCAAATGAAATGGAAAAAAAATTATCTTCAAGTCGAGTTCAAAGAGGAGATGTTCTGATTAGTCGTAGTGGAACAATAGGAGTATGTAGTGTTGTAGATGATGCACATGATGGGTTTGCATTTGGATCATTTATGATAAAGTTTTCTCTTTCTAATATTAATGAAAAATTTGTAGCATATTTTATAAATAGTAGCATAGGTAAGATGTACTTTGAACGGAATAAGATAGGGGCTGTACAAGGAAATATTACCATTCCAATAATAAAAAAATTGCCTATCCCAAGTATTACTAGAGTTAAACAAAATAACATTGTGCGGCATTTGGATAACATTGTAGATAATGCTGCAAAATTAAAGCAACAATCGGTCAATTCTATTGAAAATGGTTTATTACAGGTTAAACGAATCTTATTTGGAGGTGAATTATGAGACTAAGTGGAATTATAGACTATACCATGGATAATTTTTTGTGTGTTCGTGGATTTGCTTCTATGCTGGAATTATCAGAGATTTCAAAGGCAGATGCCAATATTCAACGTGATTTGATTGAAGACCATCGTGGAGAGATGGAAGCATTTTTATCAAACGGTATGTTTACGTTTTTTCCGGAGGTAATTCTTGGAGCAAATATGTGTGGTACGGAGGCGGACAAAGAAAGAATAAACATTCTAAGAGAATCTGTACGGGATGAAAGCAAACCATTAAGAACCACAATTAACAATATTAAATACTTTATTAAGCGAAATGCGGTTAAAAAAGAAAATAATGATTTGGCTTTTGATGTTACTCAAACCATAATCATGGAGTTTGATAAGGCTTCATTAATTGGAAAAGAATTTTTTAGAATTGATGGTAATCATCGATTGAGTGCAGTAAATGAACATTCTTCTTATGCAAATAAGCGTATTCCATTTTGCCTGTTGTTATTTAGAGATGCTGAAGAAACGGACAAGTTCTGCAGGGCTTTGTTCTATAATATTAACACGAAACAAATACCTTTAAAGATGGAACAAAATTTAAAAGTTATAATTGAGAGTGAAGAGGCTTTCGATGACGATACTTTATTAAAAGACCCTTCCTTTGGCGAAAATTATTTTTTGACGAGGGAAATAATAAATCAAATTGATTTGTCCGATTATCCATTTTTGAAAATGTTTATAGAAGATAACAAATTTACGTATTTTGTTGAAGTGCTAAAATTGTTACTCGATAATGAACTTATAAAAAAGGACGAAGAAGGTGTTTTTTCTGTAATAACCGCACTCAAAAAAATAGATAATGCTTTAAAAGTTGCAGTTTTAGTTGAAACTCCCAATAATTTAGCAGTGATTGGTGCTTTTTCATATTATGAGCTGTTAGATGAACGCAAAGCAGATGAGTTTATAAAATGGGTAAAGAGAAATAGTCTTACTCGAATTTCAGATATTCATATTTTTGATCTTATCAATATATTTGATAAAATATATGATAACTCGCCTAAAAGAGTATTTATGTCCATGTGGTTTAATAAAAAAACAGAAGATACATATAATCAAGTAAAGGATGTCAAAGAAATTGTGGCGAGGGATTACAATGTTGAGATTGATATTATAAAAGTGGACGAGCATAAAGATGGCTTTTCGGATAATATTAGCAAAAGAATTATAGAGGGTATTGATAGTTGTGATTTACTTATTGCAGATTTGTCATATGGAAATAAAAATGTTCATCATGAAATTGGCTATGCTCAAGGTAAAGGAAAAAAAGTTTTATTGATTTATCAAAATAGAGAAGGTGCATTAGCATCAGATGAAATTGGTTCTAATCTTTCAATGCATGACCAATTAAGATTTACTACATATGGTGAACTAAGGAGTGGATTACTTAAAAAAATTAAATATATATTTTCACTGTAGATAATGCAGAACTAAAGTTTTATCATTTACCTCAAAGAAATTTCGATATAACCAAATGAAAAATCTAAAATACTGTTGAAGTCGATAGAAATTAAATTATATTGATTGCAAGGAAATAAAGGAAAGTTTTGAATAAAAGCAGTAATATTTCGGGATGCTACAATGTTTACCCGCAAACAATCGATTACAGACGTGTCGAAAACAAGGTGCATAGGAGAAAATTTATGCTAAATTTCATTTCGAAAGAACCGATTTATAAAGGCTGGTCGGGGGACAAGAAATACTGCGTGACAGCCATGGACGGCAGGAAATATTTACTTCGAGTTTCGGCGGTCGAGCAGTATGACAAAAGGAAAAGTGGGTATGAAAGGATGAAGCGTGTGGCAGCTCTTGGCATACCCATGTGTCAGCCAATAGAATTTCACACCTGCGAGGATGGTATCTATTCTATCCAGAGCTGGATTGATGGTGTTGATGCTGAGGAAATTATGTCAATACAGACGGATACCCAGCAGTATTTGTATGGTCTTGAAGCTGGTCGTATTCTGCGTAAAATTCATTCTATACCCGCTCCGACAACCCAAGAGGATTGGGAGAGCAGATTCAACCGAAAGATGGATGATAAAATTAAGAAATACGGTGAATGCCCTATTAAATATGAGAACGGACAGGCGTTCATCGACTACATAAATACGAATCGTTATTTACTTAAAGACAGACCACAGGTATACCAGCACGGTGATTATCATATCGGAAATATGATGATAGGAAATGACGGTAAACTCTATATAATAGATTTTGATCGTGATGATTTCGGCGATCCGTGGGAGGAATTTAACCGTATTGTATGGTGTGTCCAAAAATCACCTCTCTTTGCATCAGGTATGGTGAATGGATACTTTGACTGCGATGTTCCGCTGGAGTTCTGGAAGTTGCTTGCTCTTTACATTTCGAGTAATACACTCTCATCTATGTACTGGGCGATTCCTTTCGGACAGGACGAAGTGGATACCATGCTGAACCAAGCCAAAGAAGTGCTGTCTTGGTACGACAACATGCGGAATTTTGTGCCGACATGGTACTTCAAAGGTTGAAACCCAAATTAAAAATGGCAGAGAGCCGATGAACTTGTGAGATTGAGATATGGAAATCACAATTCATTGGCTCTTTTATAGGGAGCAAAATATTTAGTTGTCTTTGTCTGTGCTTATTGCAGTGGTTTGTCTCTGCATTTCATTTAACTTCCTATGAAGCGGTATCGCCATAAATGCGTTATGACTGCAGAAAGCAAGTCGGCGATTGGCCCCGCATACGTAATTCCATTTAAGCACCAGACAATCGGAAGAAGCAAGATAACGGAGATAAAGCAAATCACCTGCCTGTAAGCTGATAAATATATTTTTGGATTTTAATGCGGTCATCGTTAATTTAGAAAGTATGGAAAAAGAACAACAGAGGGAATGTCTGGATCACATTGAGAGCAATATCAATGTGCTGAAATCCTATCTTTAAGAGAACATAGATTTAAAAGAAAACGCTTCCGACATTCCTGCGACGGGCATGGCGGTTCTGCATCAGCAATTTCGATTGGTGCAGGCAATCGAAGAATGGATAAAGGCATTGAAAGAAGAACTGCTGTAAATGTAGATGATTTAAAACATAGCAAGAATAATGAAAAGAATGAAAACTCCTTGTGCTACAATATCTCATTGAACCCCCGATTTGGCATATCATAATGCTTAAATCGTGAGGGCAAAAACGAGGAAAGGAGGGAGCAAAATGCAAGGTCAGACAGTACGCATCGTTTCACAGGCTATCCATTATATCGAAGAACATCTGCATGAAAAGATGGATTTAGATATGGTGGCATCGGCAC
>CANRYS010000015.1 GCA_947644305.1 uncultured Roseburia sp. | reverse complement strand
GTGATTCAGCTCCTTTCGGAGCCCTTAGGGAGTCCAGAAAAATGTCCGCACCCCCCACTCACAAAATTCAGATATTACAATTTTGGATGGCATACTTCCTGCGGAGATTTATATGCCTTTGTTTGAATTGGCGGTCCAAGAATATGGCAAAGACATATTAGCTTTTTATTATGATTTGTTATTTGAAGAAACATTACAAAGGCATGCAACAAAGCCTAATAAGGCGGATTTTGGAGAACAAGATATGAAAAGATGGTGGAAAGAAAAGGATTTTATTCATATTATTCTTGAAAAGATAATAACTAAAAATTTTAGTGTTTCAGATACAGTTGATATGATATATAATCTTGTATCGCAAAGTAAATAATCAAAAGTTCGACATACTAGACAGAAAATAAAACAGAGGCAGTGCACGGTACAAACACCGGATGCAGAAGCCCCTGTTTTTTGATATTATAAGGAAAAATGTGGTCAAATGTAGCAGTTCTATCATAATTGCTATTCGCCACTGATAGAATGCCATCTTATCCTACTATTTGAATAAAGTCAATACATGAACAGAAAGACCTTGAAACGTTATGAATAATAAGAAAATATGTTATAAATAAAAGCGTTTTAAGGTTTTTTGTTTATTTTCTAAAGTGGCTATGGACGAGGGAGAAAATAAGTGCTATACTATGAGGGATTTGATTTGTAATGGGGAGATTGTTATGAAAAATGACCATTTGGATGCCATAGACAAGCAGATAATTGAGATTTTGGAAAAGGATGCCAGAACTCCGGTAAAAGACATTGCCCAGGCGGTATTTCTTACGGCGCCAGCGGTATCGGCACGGATCAATCATCTTGTAAATGAGAAGTATATAACCGGGTTTCATGCGAGCCTGAACCCGGAACTTTTGGGATATCATATCAAAGCGTTTATAAATCTGGAAGTTGAGCCCAAAGATAAGAAGGATTTTTATCCTTTTATTAAGGACTGTCCTAACGTGATCGAATGCAACTGTGTTACGGGGGATTACTCCATGCTACTGGAGGTTCAGTTTAAGAGCACGATGGAGCTGGATCAGTTTATCGGTGAACTCCAGATCTATGGAAGGACAAAGACATTGATCGTATTTTCAACATGTATCGATCATCGGGAAGTTAGTGTAAAGTAAGATTTTTACAAGAAATGAGGTAAGCTATGAATATTACAATGTTAAAGGGAAAGATTCATCGCGCCACTGTTGTGCAGGCTGAGTTAAATTATGTAGGGAGTATCACGGTGGATCCGGCGCTTATGGAAGCAGCAGGAATTCTTGAATATGAAAAAGTTCAGATCGTGGATGTGGAAAATGGAAGCCGATTTGAGACCTACACCATAGCGGGAGAAGAGAATTCCGGCATGATCTGTCTGAATGGCGCTGCGGCTAGACAAGTTCAGGTGGGGGATCACATTATCATCATGGCATATTGCGAGATGACGCCGGAGGAGGCGAAGAATCACCGCCCCAAGGTAGTTTTCGTGAATGATGATAATAAGGTGCAGAGAATTTCTTCCTATGAAAAACACGGACAGTTGAACTAATGTACTATGCCGCTGATTTTTATCAGTAGTACATTGAGAAAATAATTTAGAAGAGAGGTAGCAAAATGTTAAAGGGAAAGACGGTAGTGCTTGGAGTGACAGGAAGCATCGCGGCATACAAAATGGCGAATCTCACGAGTATGCTCATGAAGCTTCACTGTGATGTCCATGTGATCATGACAAAAAATGCTACCAATATTATTAATCCAATTACTTTTGAGACTCTCACAGGGCATAAGTGCCTTGTGGATACATTTGACAGGAATTTTAATTATAATATAGAACATGTGGCGCTGGGAGATAAGGCAGATCTGATGCTGGTGGCGCCGGCCTCTGCCGATGTGATCGGAAAGCTGGCGGGAGGTATCGCGGACGATATGCTGACGACGACGGCACTCGCCTGCCGTTGCCGCAAACTGGTGGCGCCGGCGATGAACACGAATATGTATGAGAATCCTATTGTACAGCACAATCTGCAGAGATTGAGGGATTTTGGCATGGAAGTGATCGAGCCGGATACCGGAATCCTCGCCTGTAAGGCGGTGGGGAAAGGAAAACTTCCCTCAGAGGAGATCCTGTTGGAATACGTTTTGCGGGAAATTCATCTGGAAAAGGATCTGGAAGGAAAGAAAGTACTGGTTACTGCCGGGGCTACCCGTGAGGCCATCGATCCAGTGCGTTTTATCACCAATCATTCTACCGGAAAAATGGGTTATGCACTGGCGAAGGTCGCTATGTACCGGGGGGCAGAAGTGACACTGGTAAGTGCGCCGACCCAACTGCCGCCTCCGATTTGTGTAAATCTGGTCAGAGTAGAGAGCGCCGAAGATATGTTTCGTGAAGTGAAAAAATTGGCGCCGGATATGGATATTATTATCAAAGCGGCGGCGGTGGCAGATTTTACTCCAGTGGAATACCATGAGGAGAAGATCAAGAAAAAAGAGGGGGAGAGTACACTAGAGCTAAAGCGCACTCAGGATATTCTTGCTTATCTTGGCGCCCGCCGCAGACAGGGGCAATATATCTGTGGTTTTTCTATGGAGACGGAAAATATGATAGAAAATTCACAACAGAAGCTGAAGGATAAACATGTAGATCTGATTGTTGCCAATAACCTGAACACGGAGGGAGCCGGTTTTGGTTCCGATACAAACATTGTCACGCTGATTATGGAGGAGGGGCTGGTTGAGCTTCCCTGCATGTCAAAGGAAGAGGTGGCAGCGACGATCTTTGATGTGATCGTAAAGAAATAAAAATAATTATGGCCTGAAGGCCTCTACTAAACACAAAAAACGACTGCTGTGGCAGCCGTTTTTTGCTGAGAAAAGTAAATCGTATGAGAAAAGTGCTTTGTTATGCTTTACAAAGCGTTATTTGAACATCCTTTGTCAATACATCTGTGTAGCTGTATGAGATCGTCTGGCTTGTGTTCTCAAGCTCATTTTCTACTGTGATCAGGAATATACTTGGGAATGTTTCCGTGATAACACCTTCTGTAACGTCTACTTTATGTCTTCCCAAATTGCAACGTATCACTACTCTGCTTCCAATGTGCTTACTTACTGCCTTACGCACATTTCCAACATCTGTTTTCAACATAAATAATACCGACCTTTCTCCTGTCGCCGGACAGGTAATATGATGTCCCATGTCCCTTCAGTGTATTACCACGATATATAGAAATACAATTCTATTGTACCACATAATATTGTGTTTGTCAATTTTTGTATCTCTGTTTCCTTTTTTGCGCAATGAAATAACATTATTATTATATGCGGCAAACGGAAAAATATTCCTTCTATTTTTACAAAAAGCTGGAATAACCGTGATGCCCCCGGAATATAGATAGTTTAGAAGTAATTAAGCCGTAGCCTGCCTGCGCGCCAGGCTATAGTGAGGAGGGCATATGGAACTTATAAAACAGAGAGTTCACATGAACCGGTGCAACAGCCGGGAAAATGTTCAGATCACACTGGATGCAGATTTTAATGTACCGGATATCAAACCGGATGCCAGGGCGATCATGCAGGAGAAGGGTGAGGTAGTAATAGAGGAGATACGGGTTGTGGATGGCAGAGCCAACATAAAAGGCGCTTTGTATTTTACGATCCTGTATGCCGGAGAGGACGAGATGCCGGTCTGCGACCTGACAGGAAATATTCCCATCAGTGAAACGGTGGCTCTGGGATGTGATTCCACCAGGGAGGATGAGATCTCGGTACACTCATCCATTGAAGATCTAAGGGGAGAGCTGATCAATTCTCGTAAATTTGGGGTAAAGGCCATCGTTAATATGGAAGTGGTGTCGGAATCGGTCTATGATGGCGAGGGTGCCATTGATATTGAGGGAGATGAGTCCATCCTCAAACGCAAAAAAAGCATGGATATCACCCGGCTTATCCTGGCTAAAAAGGATACTCTCCGGGTGAGGGATGAATGTAAGATCCCTGGAACGAAGGATACCATCGGCCGCATTTTGTATGATGATGTGAGCCTGCTGGAAGTGGAGACCAGAGTCGGTGAAGATAAGCTGGTGCTTTCCGGTGAAGCCAGCCTTTTCCTGATCTATCTGAGTAATGACGAGGCACCGCAGTTAAATTTTCATGAGTGTATCGTACCCCTCAGCGGGGAAATAAACTGCGGGGGCTGCGACGAGACCAACGTGGTTCAGGCAGATGTGGGCATCCACAGCAGAGAGATCGAGGTGAAGGAGGATGAAGACGGTGAAGACCGCGTCATCGATGTAGAAATCGTCCTGGATCTGGATATAAAGGCATTTGGCGAGGAGAGACTGGAGCTTCTTACAGATTTTTACTCAACAGAAAAGGAATGTACGCCAGTATTTGAAACCTCTTATTTTGAGAACCTCATCATGAAGAATAAGAGTAAATCTAGAGTAAACGGGAAAATTCCTCTGGATGGCGCCAATACCCCGCTGCAGATCTGGAAAGTGACGGGGGCTGTGCGTGTAGATGGCAAACGGATCGTAGAGGATGGTGTGGAAGTAGAGGGTATTATTGATATAAATGTTTTGTACCAGTCGTCGGACGATGCGGTACCGCTGGCGGCTTCATCGGGGATTCTGCCCTTTGAACAACATATACAGATCCCAGATATCCTCCCGGACAGCGATATACGCATGACGGCGGGCATCGAGCAGATCAGTGGTTCTCTTCTGGGAGAAAATGAAGCGGATATCAAGGCGGTTGTCATGATCGATATTCTTGCTTTCAATAATATCGAGGAACCAATTATTGCAGACTTTAAGATGGAGTCACTGGACTGTGATGCCAGGGCGAGAGAGCCCGGCCTGATCGGTTATGTCGTTCAGAAAGGGGATGAACTCTGGGACATCGCCAAAGAATTTTATACGACTACGGATACAATTATGGAGATCAACAAGCTGGAGAGCGATCTGATCAATGCAGGGGATGTTCTGCTGGTGATGAAAGAAGCGGGTTGTAGTTGAAGGTAAGGGTGTCCACTGTGAAATAGAATCAGAAGGAATTTTTGATATTGTGTTTCTATATGAGGGTGTCCCAAAAGTCATAAGTTGACTTGAGGGACTATCCTCTTTTTTTCGCCATAGGAAGCTTTCTTATTCTTCTACTTTATTGAAAAAGATTTTCTATCATCCCACATGTCTTTCAAATGGTGTAAATCCCAGAATTTTATCAATCTCTTCCAGGGCATCCGCCGGAATTTTAAATCCGGTGGCTGCGAGATTGCTTTCTAACTGTGATGGTTTGCTTGCTCCTGTGATCACACTGCTGATGATACCTTTGCGCAGAATCCATGACAGGGCGAGGACCGACATCGTTATGCCAAGATTTCCTGCAATCTTCTCCATCGCTGCCACTTTGTCCAGATTTTCATCCGTCAAAAGATGATTTACCTGCTTATCTGCCTGATGGGTGGCGCGGGAACCTTCTGGATATGGCTGTCCTTTCTTGTACTTACCAGTGAGCAGCCCTTGGGCAAGGGGTGAAAATGGTGCGATGCCGATGCCGTATTTCTCACAGATTTCCATAATTTCATGCTCGATATATCGATCCAACATATGATATTGTGGCTGTAGACTGGTCATCGGGTGAAGACCATATTTCTCAATAATCTTTTGTGCCTCCATCAGACGGGCTCCGCCCCATTCTTCACTGACACCATAATAAAGGATTTTTCCCTGATCCACCAGGGCACTCAGAGCACGGAGCGTTTCTTCCATCGGAGTTGTTGGGTCGAAGCGGTGGCAGTAGTACAGATCGATATAATCCAACTGCATATTTATAAGAGTGCGGTCAATATTTTCAAAAATATGCTTTCTTGATAGTCCTGACTCAGTGACAGAGGGACCTGTCGGAAAAAATACTTTGCTGGATATCACATAAGAACTTCGGCGATAATCTTTAAGTAACCTCCCCAAAAAGCGCTCTGCCTCTCCGCCGCTGTAGCCGTCAGCGCAGTCAAAGAAGTTGACACCCTTATCATATGCGAGCCGTATTGTTTCTTCTGCTATCTTTGCCTTTTCGCTTCCGGTGAGATCTGTCATCCAGCTCCCCACTGCAATCTCACTCACCTTCAATCCTGATTTTCCCATACTGCGATATTCCATGTCTCATTACCTCCAATCTTTATATATTTATTATCTTTGTTCTATTTACATAGTGTAACACTTCAAGTATACTTGTAGTCAAGTGATTTTTCTAAAAGTTATAATTTAAATGGAGTAGGCAACCCTTTGTCCTTCTTTGAAGAGCGTAAAATAGAAAGAGAGGTTAAATAACAATGAGAGATTTTTCAGATATTGAATTAAAAGAATTGTTGGAAAATGATTCCCCAGAGACAGCTTCCCGTCTGGCAGAAGAAGCGGATGCCATTCGCCGCCAGTACTATGGTGATGAGGTGTATATCCGGGGACTGATTGAGTTTTCTAATTACTGTAAAAATAACTGTTATTACTGCGGGATCCGCGGAGGCAATACAAAGGCTGTGCGGTACCGCCTTACGAAAGAAGAAATTTTATCCTGTTGTCGGGAAGGATATAGCCTAGGATTTCGGACCTTTGTTCTGCAGAGTGGAGAAGATCCCTATTTTTCTGACGATAAAATGTGTGAGATCGTGGCGGCGATCCGGCATGAGCACCCGGACTGTGCAATTACTTTGTCCATCGGAGAGAAGTCCAGAAAGAGCTATCAGGCATATTTTGATGCCGGTGCTAATCGGTATCTGCTCCGACATGAAACTGCTTCGGAAGAACATTACGGTCAGCTCCATCCGAAGGGGATGAAGGCATCGGACCGAAAGCGTTGTTTATTTGACCTGAAAGAGATTGGTTATCAAGTAGGTTCTGGATTTATGGTGGGATCGCCTTATCAGACCACAGATCATCTTATTCAGGATTTGCGCTTTTTGCAGAAACTGGAGCCGGATATGATTGGGATCGGTCCCTATATCAACCATGGTGAGACGCCTTTAGCCGGCTGGGGCAACGGAACTCTTTCCCAGACACTTCGTCTGGTCTCTATTCTTAGGTTGATGTTTCCCTATGCGCTTATCCCTGCTACGACAGCGCTGGGAACGATTCACCCCAGAGGACGCGAATTAGGATTGCAGGCAGGTGCAAACGTGGTTATGCCAAATCTGTCTCCCTTGAGAGTGCGGAAACTTTATGATCCATATGAAAATAAAATATCCACCGGCGAAGAGGCCGCCCAGAGTGTTGACCTTCTGAAAAAGCAGGTGGCGTCTGCCGGATACCGGGTGGTGGAGGCGAGAGGAGATGTAAGGCGGGACAAATGATCCCCTAAATTATTCTATGGTATCTCTGCTATGAATAATTTTTCAAAATGCGAAGAAACTATAGTTAAGATTCTGCCGGTCTGATGCAAGAAAGGTAGAGAAAACGCAAGGAGGGAAATCGATGCAGAAAGAAGCAAAATTTTACATGTGTGAGGACTGCAGTTCGATCATGGAACTGGTGGAAGGACAGGGCGCCGGTGACTGCTGTAGTGTGAAACTGAAAGAAATTCATCCGAACACCAGTGAAGGCGCCGGAGAAAAACACATTCCAGAGGTGGAAGTTCAGGGAAATGCTGTGACGGTCAGAGTCGGCAGCGTTCTTCATCCGATGGTTAAAGAGCATTATATCGGCTGGGTGGCAGTTCACACGAATCATGGAATGTACCGCAGGGATTTTGAGGCGGGAAGAGAGCCAGAGACAAAGTTTCTGTTAGAAGAGGACGAGACGATCTCTGCTGTATATGCTTACTGTAATGAGCATGGGCTGTGGGAGCGGTCTTTTAAGTAAATGAGGATGTCGTATAGATGTGAGAAGAGCCGTCCGGGAAATCGGGCGGCTCTTCTGTTATACCATAGCATCCAAGGTGGCTTTACCACTATTTTGTGTTCTTTCGTCCGGCGATATAGTCTTTGATGGCCTGAAAACTCTCTTTGCTGATATAATGTTCCATGCGGCAGGCATCTTCGGCGGCGGTTTTGGCGTCCACTCCCAGCTCAGTCAGCCAGGAGGATAAAAATTCATGGCGTTCATAGATCATTTCTGCCACTTCTTTTCCTCTTTCTGTAAGATAAATAAATCCCGCTTTTGTAACTGTTATATAATCATTTTCGCGTAACTGCTTCATAGCTACGCTGACGCTGGATTTTTTAAATCCCATGTCTTCTGCGATATCCACAGAGCGAACTACAGGAAGTTTTTTGCTCAGCATAAGTATTGTCTCCAGATAATTTTCAGATGACTCATTTAACGTCATAAGTATCTCCCCCATAACCAGCCCGGTATATTCGGGTGTTGATTGTTTAATAAGTATAACATATCAAAAAAATGAAATCAATAAAGCACACAGCGCTTTTAAAAAATGCTAAAAATGTTGTTGACAACTAATATAAGTTAGTATATACTAACGTTTGTAAGGAATAAATAATTTGAAATGGAAGTGATGTTATGCCATTATCTATGTTTTGCTCTGGAGAGTCTGGGATGATCCACCGGATTTCTGGCAGAGATGATACAAAGCGTTTTCTGAAAAACCTTGGTTTTGTCGAGGGAAGTTCTGTTACAGTGATCAACAGGGTGGAAGGAAATATGATCGTCAGTGTGATGGATTCTAGGATTGCCATTGGAAAAAATATGGCAAATAAGATTATGGTGGAAAGGAATTAAAGCTATGCAGACATTAAGGGACATTCCCTGTGGTGCCACGGTCAAAGTGACGCGGCTGACAGGGGAAGGCAGTGTAAAAAGGCGTATTATGGATATGGGGATCACAAAAGGAACCAGTGTATTCGTGAGAAAGACGGCTCCCCTTGGTGATCCAGTGGAGGTCACGGTGCGGGGGTATGAGTTGTCTCTGCGCAAAGCAGATGCGGAAATGATCGTAGTGGATCGTGTTAATGAAAGAAAGGAAATGTAGATTATGTCTATAAAAATAGCTTTAGCCGGCAACCCGAATTGCGGCAAAACTACGTTATTTAATGCTTTGACGGGTTCTAATCAGTTCGTCGGAAACTGGCCGGGAGTAACGGTAGAGAAGAAAGAAGGCAAATTAAAAAATCACAAGGATGTGGTGATCACAGATCTTCCAGGGATCTATTCGCTCTCACCATACACTTTAGAAGAAGTTGTGGCGAGAAACTATCTCATTAACGAAAAACCAGACGTGATCATTAACATTGTAGATGGCACGAATCTGGAGAGAAACCTATATCTTTCCACTCAGATCATGGAGCTGGGAATCCCTGTGGTGATCGCGGTGAATATGATGGATGCCGTGGAAAAGCGGGGAGACAGCATCGATTTGACACAGTTAGGAGAAAAGCTGGGCTGTGAGGTGGTTGGGATCTCTGCCCTGAAAGGTACTGGTATTAGTAAGGCAGCGGAAAAAGCATTGGCGGCTGCCAGGTCAAATAAAGTATTTTATCAGACACATTCCTTTTCTGAAAAAGTGGAAAAGGTGATTGCACAGGCAGAAGGGTTGATTCCGAAGGTAGAGGAAGCAGAAAAACGTTTTCTGGCGATCCGGCTCTTGGAGAAGGACGAGAAGATTGGTGATCTGATGAAAAATCCGCCGGATGTATCTAGATTGTCAGAACAACTGGAAACAGAATTTGAAGATGATGTGGAAAGTATCATCACCAATGAGAGATATGAGTACATATCTGGGATCATTGGGGACTGTATCCAGAAGGCAAACCGTGAGAGATTGACACTTACCGATAGAATTGATAAGATTGTTACAAATCGAATTCTGGCATTGCCAATCTTTGCGGCGGTGATGGTCATTGTATACTATGTATCAGTAACTTCTGTGGGAACATTGTTGACAGACTGGACCAATGATGGACTTTTTGGCGATGGTTGGTATTTATTTGGGATTGGAGGGGCGGATTCTGCGGAACATGGGATCTGGGTGCCGGGAATACCAGTACTGGCGGAAAATCTACTCGAAGCCATCGGCTGTGCGGAGTGGCTCAGGGGACTTCTGGTAGAGGGGATCATCGGCGGTGTCGGTGCGGTCCTTGGATTCGTACCACAGCTACTTGTATTGTTTCTTTTTCTGGCATTTCTGGAATCCTGCGGTTATATGGCACGGGTGGCATTTATCATGGATCGTATTTTCCGTCGGTTTGGGCTTTCGGGAAAATCCTTTATTCCTATGCTGATTGGTACCGGATGTGGAGTGCCGGGAATCATGGCATCCCGTACCATCGAGAGTGACCGCGACCGCAAAATGACAATTATGACCACCACATTTATACCATGTGGGGCGAAACTGCCGATCATTGCGCTGATCACTAGTGCTTTGTTTGGTGGTGCTGGATGGGTGGCGCCAAGCGCTTATTTTCTTGGCATCGCTGCCATCGTCGTCTCTGGTATTATATTAAAGAAAACAAAGCTCTTTGCCGGAGATGCCGCCCCCTTCGTGATGGAGCTGCCGGAGTACCATCTGCCGACCGTGGGTACTATTCTCAGAAGTATGTGGGAGCGAGGATGGTCCTTTATCAAAAAGGCGGGAACCGTCATTCTGCTTTCTACTATTATCATCTGGATGGGATCAGTATTTGGCTGGACCGATGGAGCCTTTGGCTTCAATGCAGATCTGGAGCTGGCTGACAGTGTTCTGGGACACATTGGTGATCTGATTAAGTGGGTATTTGCCCCGCTGGGATTTGGAGAGACCACTGCAGCGGTTGCCACTGTGATGGGACTTGTGGCAAAGGAAGAGGTTGTGGGTGTATTTGGGGTGCTGGACTTCGCGGGAATGACCCAGATCGCTGGATATTCGTTCCTTGCATTCAACCTCCTGTGCGCCCCATGTTTTGCAGCGATGGGTGCCATCAAACGTGAGATGAACAACATTAGGTGGTTTTGGTTTGCCATTGGATACCAGTGTGTATTTGCCTACGTGGTAGCGCTGATGATATATCAGTTTGGCTCCCTTATTACCGCAGGTACGTTTGGAATTGGAACCATTGTGGCGGCGGCACTGTTAATTGCGCTACTGTATCTGCTGTTTCGTCCAGTACGAAGAGAATCTCTAACATTTCATGGAAAGGGGAATGCGGTATGGGCACAGCGATAGTACTCATCGTTGTTGTGATCGGAGTCATACTTGCTGTGAGAAGTATGATCCGGGATAAAAAGCAGGGAAAATCCCTGCAGTGTGGCTGCTACTGCAAAAATTGCAGTGGCGGCTGCCACTGATTAGGGAAGTGCTACTTTAATATTGGTTGAGTTTAATAATGGTGAAAAAAGAGCTTTGATGTCGAACCATATATAAAAGGAGAACAGGACATAAAAAATGTGGTTTATCACAGGAAGCGGTCGCTGAAAAACTTGGAGTAAGCAGACAGACAATCTCCAAGTGGGAAACGGAAGTTTCCCAAACAAAAGGATATTAAGAAATAACCTGTGTTTTCCTGCTTGCAAAATATTATTAACACTTTAATATAGAAAGTTTGAAACATGGATATCTTCATCATTATGTGTATCGGCATACGCTTTGAATTTTGGGTTACTCTTTTACTTAGAGCTAATATGTTCCGAAGTGTGTTTAAATAATCTTAAGAAAATGTTCGTTGTTTTACGCAGATAAGTATGGTATTCTATTAATGTTCTGCTGAGTATGCCCTCAAATATTACAGTTGTTAAATATTGTATGAATGATAATTTCTTACTGGCTGTAAGGGATATTAACCATAAATATATTGTAGTAGGAGGAAATAGCATGAACAAACGTAAAACTTTTACTTCTTTGGCATTAGATGCAATTATGACAGTTACCATGAGTACAACGGCATTTGCCGCAGAAACGGATATTTAGTTCCTTCTGTTCCTGTTTATTTTAGATAATTAAGGAGATAAAAAATGAAAAAAGTAATTTGGGGTTCTTCCCTTTCTTTAGCCGGCATAATTGCCACGGCACTTTTATTAGGTTTTAGTATGATTAAAGATTGGATAAACAATGATACCTATTCGGTAATTTATAATTTGTCACGATATGAATTACTTCCTGTACTTGCTTTCTTTATATTCATTACTATTTTGGGTATTATTATTTCTCTATGGGGGATTTTTGAAAAATAAATACCAGTTGTGCGGAAGATAAACTCAAAACTCCCGTTATCTAACAAGGGGGGGCACAAAAAACAAGAGACAATATACGCTAACAAGTCGACTATAGTCAAGAGAATGGACACAATTTTGTGTAACTTTTTTCGGAGAGCAGTAGCTTAATGCTGCTCCCAGTAAAACTTTTCTTTCTCATTTGGGGTCAAAAGCCCAAGGGAACTGTGAGATCTTCTGGAGTTATAAATTGGGATCCCCGGTCAGAGTGGAACATAAGTCCATAGGGAGAATTCCGTTTCCGGTAAGCTTTTTGGAAGGTTTTGATCACGAAGTCTGCATCTGCTTTCCCGGATAGTTGCCATGCAATGATTTTTCGGGAAAATAAGTCCATGATGCAGAAATTTAGTTTCTGGACTAAAAGTTTGTCTGAAAATATTATACAATCCCCATAGGCTCACAGCAAAGTTTTTGCGAATTGGTACAATTAGAAAGAATCACATCCAGAGCAGTTTATCTTGAGTATAAGCTGCTCTTTTTGATGCTGCTCTGAATATGATACTTTCCTTAAGAATTATAAAATATGGTTCATATCTGTGTCTACTTTTATAGTATAGCTCCAAAAATAAAAGCAGTAACAATGAACTGGACAGTTCTGGGATATGCTTTTGGATTTTAATCTGGTATAATTTTGAAAGAAATGGACATACTTTTCCCAAGAAGCCATAATGGTTTTAGTTCGTCCGAGATTGCCATCGGACGGGAAGGGAGAATTGTATGAGCAGAAAGATAAAGATTATGATATCTGTGGTCTGCACACTTTGGATCGTGGTGTTTGCCCAGATTATTTTGACAAAGGCATATGTAAAAAGAAATGACATGACGCAGGCATTTGCCAGAAATCAGCTTGCTATCGCAGCGCAAAGTGGGGAACTTCCAGAGATCTGTCAGGAGGGCGGCTGGGTTATGGGTAAACTGCCTGGAAGACTGTCCACGGAGGAGAAACAGAGGATGGCACAGAGCCTGTTCGGCTATGAGGGCGGTGGTAGCATCATGGAACAGGAGACGAAGGGATATTATGTTGCCTACGGTTATACCAATGGTATCAATATGGTACAGCGGGTGAATGGAAAAATGATCAACATGAACGTGGCGATCACCTATGATGAAAATGAGGATAAGAGTGTTGTGTATTTTGGAGTGCCGATACTAAATCAGGATTTTTAGGACGGGGAGATACCAGTCAGAAAAATGTGTAGATTTTGTGAACTTTCAAAAAAAGCTTGCCCTGGAGCCGGCTATAGATGTTATGATAGGGGAAGCAAAAAAATAATGGAGGTTTGTGCAAATGAGGATCTTGTTTTATCTGATGCCGGCAGTTGTCTATATCCCTGTGGGAATTTATCTGTACCATTTTATGAAACGGCTCCTGTCGCTGTTTCGTATAAAACGGAGTAAAAAAGCGGATAAAATCATATCTGTGGTCTTTGCTGTGGCATGTGCAGCGGCAGGCTGGCGGGTTTATGATGTGGGTTCTGTGGCGGTGCTTTATTTTGTTGGTTGTTCACTGCTGCTAGATGGAGTTCACCGGCTACTTAAAAGATACTTGAATAAAAACAGAGGTGTGCGGATATGGAATGTGATCCATAAAAGTGGAATCATTCCCATTTTGGTTGTCAGCATACTGTTTACTTATGGTTATATCAATATATATCAGGTGAGAGAGACCGCTTACACACTGCAGTCTGACAAAATATCGGGTGAAGGGCTGAGGATTGCCCAGATCTCAGATTTACATATGGGAACGACGATGGGAGTGGAGGAACTTCGTGGATATTGTGAAAAAATTCAGGCGAAGGAACCAGATATTCTCTTTCTCACAGGAGATATTTTTGATGAAAGAACAGAAAAGTCGATGATGGAGGAAGCAGCCAGCATACTAGGACACATCGATGCAAAATATGGTGTGTATTATGTCTGGGGAAACCACGATCCCAATCATTATTCAGCACAGGCGGAATATAGCATGGAGGAGCTACGACGTGTGCTTGCTGACAGCCGGATTCAGGTACTGGAAGATGAAGCGGTGCAGGTGGCGCCGGAGCTGGCAGTTATTGGGCGGATGGAACAGTCTTTGGACCGAAACCGAAAGAGTGTTCAAGAACTGGCAGCAGACTTAGAACCCGGTTCTTATCAGATCGTTCTCGACCACCGACCGGTGGAACTGGAAGAAAATGCAGCTGCCGGGGTGGATCTGCAGCTTTCGGGGCATACCCATGCGGGGCAGATCTGGCCGACAGGACAGCTGGCGGAACTTTTGGGAATCAACGAGATGAATTATGGATTAAAAAATATAGACGGTTTCCATGCCATCGTTAGTTCTGGCATTGCCGGGTGGGGATATGCGGTGCGGACGGGAGGACATTCAGAGTATGTACTCATTGACGTGAAACCATAGATACAGCCCGTTCAGATACCGGCTGCCAGGGGACACTTTCAGGTAAGAGTTAGCTCGGCGGTACCGTCGAGCTAATCTTAAGCCTATATTTCTGTTATAATTTTATGTCGCTTTCCAATTCTTTGGCAATGTAAATCGTCTGTTCCAGTGCGTTTCTGATGGAACTTATGCTGTCTATATGGCTTTTTGCCACATCATTTGCATCTTTTATAGAGTCTACAATAGTTTCAAGGTGGGTGACGATCTCAGACAAAGTTTTCTTTATTTCCGTGGCGGAACTACCACTGTCTTCTGCCAATTTTCCCATCTGTGTGGCAACCACTGCAAATCCTCTGCCTGCTTCTCCACTTCGTGCGGCCTCAATGGAGGCATTTAGTGCAAGTATATTGGAATGGGATGCATTATTGCTGATCTTATTTACAACATCTGCCGCTTCCGTGACGTCCTTCTCCACATCGGAAGTCATCTTATTCATATTTGTCAACATATGAAACAGATTTTCGATGCCACCGATGACATCCTGAATAGAACTGTCGATTTCATGGATGGATTCCTGGAATCTTGTGGCGATATCCTTAATTTTTTCTTTACCCTCTACAGAGTATGAACATGTTATGCAGCCCACCACTTCTCCGTTGTCTTTAATCGGGACTAGATTTCCCTCAACGGGAAAGCCCATGACCTCTTCTGGAAGATAATTATGTTTTGTAACACCTGTTGCGATAACTTCATCAAAGATCCCGCTGGGATCCTCAAACACGGAGCCAACCTCTACCTGCGGGGGAATTCCCTTAGGAAGTGAAAAACCCTGAACTACCTTGTCCCTATCCATAACGGATATGATCAGTTCTTTGTCAAACAACTGGCTTATCATGTCAAGATTATCGACGACATACTGCAATTTTTCATTCATTTTATGTAATACCTCCTATTTTTGATCTTTTCTCTCTACCCATAACTGAATTATACATGGTATTTTAGTTATGTCAATAACAGATCCATATAGAACAACAAATTGATTTTTAATTTGATTATGCCGTTTACAACAATTATGAGTTGCAATCCCCCTTATAATAAAATATCGCCAGTTGGGTCCGGTCCCGCAGCTCCAGCTTTTCCAGAATATTGCTTAGGTAGTTGCGGACTGTTCCCTCGCTGAGAAAGAGTCTTTCTGCGATTTCCCGGTTGTTCAAACCTTCTGCCACCAGTGAGATCAACGTTTGTTCTCTCTCGGACATATCATATTTATCAAAGTTTGGCCCACTGGCAGGCGTGCTCATAAGGCGGGGAAGCCTGCCAGTGATTTCATCGCCAAATACATTCTGACCTCCTTCCACCGCAAGAAGTGCTGGGACAATGCTCTCAAAATTTTGCTTGAGTATATACCCTTTTGCTCCCATTTTTAATGCCTTTACGATATATTCATCATCGGAAAAGGTGGTAAGAAATAAGATTTTAGCCTCTGGATGTGCAGACAGAATATGCACTCCTGCTTCCAAGCCGGTCATGCCTTCCATGCGGATATCCATAAGAAGGATGTCCGGACCCAGTGAATCATAGAGCTCAACTGCTTCTGCCCCGCTATTTCCGATCCCCGCGATCTCTACCTGACCGCTGGCTTCTAAAATTGTTTTCAGTGAAAGAGAGACGAGTATATCGTCATCGATGATCAAGACTTTCATATATGGCTCCTTTTGTGATCGAGATATTTAATAAAAACCCATGTGCTGTGTCGATGCGCATAGTTCCCCCCAGAGAATGCACACGATCTCGGATTCCCGAAAGTCCGATGCCATCTGTCTTAGGTGGCAGTTTATCAGGAGTACCGTTATCGCGGATCTGCAGCAGATAGAATCCAGGGTGTTCCCTTACCATGATTCTGCCAGAGTCACCACTGCTGTGTTTGTGGATGTTATTGACTGCTTCTTTGACGATGGAGATAAATGCGTATTTGATTTCTCTGGGCAGATCCTCATCCACATCGTATTCCAAATGGATCGAAAGATCTGGGTCAGAAGATGCGATCTCTTGTAAAACGCTCTGAAGGTCGATGGATTCATCGTGGAGGTCATGGACACTGGTGCGGATGCTGGTCATGGCAGTATTCAATGTGTCTTTCAGCGTATCCAAGTGTTCTTCTAGCTCCGGGTCCCGGTTGATGACTTTGAGGGCGCCGATCTGTAAGATGGAACGGGTCAGCATGTGACCCACATTATCATGGATCTCTCTGGCGATACGGTTCCGCTCGGAAAGTGTCGCTGCATGTATCTCCGAATCCTGTTTTTGGATCAATGCTTTATTGCGTTCTTTCAGATGGATCTCAGCTTCTGTGCTCCGGTCCCTTATGAGATGAAGTTCCCGCAAAAGCCCTTGATTATTTCTAGAATATCCAGCAAGTAAGAAACTGAGGGAAATAAGCAGCAAATAAGGGAAGAAAAGTGCTCCTGGAAGCCATAAAAGAGCTTGGATTCCGGCGGGGGCGCTTGCAACCAGCAAAAGCTTCTTCCGTTGGTATATGGCATCGTATATAAGAAGGGGAAGGTAGGGGGAAAAAACTGGGATAATAAGGCAGAAAAGGGAAAATAACAGCACCAGTATATCACAGATTCTGGTATCCCTAAGAAAGCTGCACAGACAGCTTAATAGAAGGGACAGGGTAACGGCAATGATCGCCGGATCGTCCACACCAAGGCACCAGATGAAATAACAGCCAGCCAGATAAATCAGCAGTTTATTGCCCAGATCCTGCATAGTATCCCCCTTCCTCTGCAATTTATTTCTTTTTTAAGTATACTTCAAATGTGCAAAAATAACAAATGACAAATGTCACAGGTAAAACATGATACGGTTCACTTTCAAAACAGGGAAGTATCATTTATAATAATGCTAGAATAAAAGCAGAGGAGGAAATTGCATGGCAGCGGTGATCGAAGTAGAAAATCTGGTAAAACGCTATAAAGAGCTGGTGGCACTGGATCATTTTAATCTGACGATTCAGGAGGGAGAGATCTTCGGGCTGTTGGGACCGAATGGTTCTGGAAAGACCACAGCGATTAGTTCCATCCTGTCCCTGCTCCGTTTTGACAAAGGCAGAATCCGGGTTTTTGGAAAAGAGATGCGTCCAGATTCTTATGACAGCAAGAGAGAGATCGGAGTGGTTCTGCAGAATGTGGCCGTTTTTGATGAACTTACGGTATATGAAAACATTGACTATTTTTGTGGTCTTTACGTTAAGGACAAGAAGACAAGAAAACAGTATGTGGAAGAGGCGATTCAGTTTGTAGAGCTGGATGAATTTCGCAAGTTTTATCCGAAGAAACTTTCTGGTGGGCTGCTCAGGAGGTTGAACATTGCCTGCGGCATCGCTCATAAACCCAGACTGATATTTTTCGATGAGCCCACAGTAGCGGTGGATCCCCAGAGCCGGAATAGGATTCTCGAAGGGATTGTAGAACTGAATAAAAATGGGGCTACAATCGTGTATACCTCCCATTATATGGAGGAGGTGGAACAGATCTGCAGCCGGATTGCCATTATGGATAAGGGGCAGAATGTAGCCATCGGTACCAAAGAGGAATTGAAAAAGATGATCAAAAATACAGAGACCATCACGGTAGAAGTCCCGGAGTTAGGAAAAGAGAAACTGGCCCGTTTCCGAGACTTGGAACACGCCTACGAGGCAGTGTTGGAAAATGGGAAGCTTCTTATCCGTTTTAGTGGAGGCAGGCAAAATTTGATTCATGTGCTCGAGCTGCTCCATGCAGACGAGATTCCGTTTGGCAGGGTATTCACGGAGCTGCCTACCTTAAATGACGTATTTCTCGAAATCACAGGAAAAGAACTGAGGGATCAGTAGGAAGGGGTGCATAATGTTTCGACATGTATTAAAATATGGGTTATTATCTCTTCTGCGGACGAGGGAGATCGTGTTCTGGACACTGGTGTTTCCCTTTGCCCTCACAACGTTTATGTACTTTGCTTTTGGTAATCTGTTTGAGACGACAGAACAGTTTCATGTCATACCGGTGGCGGTAGTACAGGAGGGTGAAAATAAAATGTTTGCTCAAATGTTACGGATGGTCTCGGAAGAAGGGGAGGATCAGTTGCTGGAGATACATGAGACTACCAGGGAAAAAGCAGAGGATATGCTACGGGAAGGAGAGATAAAGGGAATTTTGACTGCGGGGACAAGACCCGCTTTGCAGGTGATGGAGTCCGGTATGGATCAGACATTGTTGCAGATGATTTTGGATCAATTTATACAATATCAGAACACAATATCAGAGGTGGCGCAGATTCATCCGGAAAAGATTATGCAGGCAGTATCCGCATTGACATCCCAGGCAGAATATGTGGAGGAGCAGAGTTCCACAGAGAGTAACCAGGATAATGTCATCAACTATTTTTACGCGGTACTGGCGATGGTTTGCCTGTTTGCCAGTTTTGCAGGCTGTGACCGGATCCTAAAGATTCAGGCAAATGTCTCGGATTTGGGGCAGCGCAGGAACATGATACCAGTACACAAATTAAAAAGCATACTGGCGGATTTTTTGGCCTGCGAGGTCGTGCAGTACAGTATCGTAATCTTGCTTTTAACGTATATGAAGTTTGTACTGCATCTGGAATTGGGAGATGATTTGCCTCAGATCCTGGCCCTCCTTTTTCTTGGCACCAGTTATGGCATTATGATAGGAATATTTGTGGGCTCCCTTCCCCGACTGGGCGAGGGGGCGAAGATGGGAGTGCTGGTGAGTGTCAGTCTCGCTCTTAGCGCTATGAGTGATCTAATGATATCTGGCATAAAGGACAGCATCGAACATAATGTGCCGTTTATAAACGACATCAACCCGGCAGCCCTGATCACAGATTCTTTTTATGCACTGAACATCTACGAGACGGATGAGCGCTTTTGGGGAAATATGATCTGTCTGGGGGTAGGGGTTGTAGTATTGACGCTGGTAAGCTATTTTATGGTAAGGAGGAGCCGGTATGCAAGTTTATAAGGTTTTCTTTCGGATATTATATAAGCAGAAAATTCAGATCCTCATGTATCTGATTATATTTTTTAGCATTTCTATTGTTATGTCCTATCAGGGGGAGGATACCCAGAAAGGAATGTTTAAAGCGCATTCCCATAGGCTTGTAATCTTTGACGAAGACGGATCGGAACTGAGTCAGGGCATGGCAGCGTATTTGAGAGAGGGGAATGAAGAGGTAAAGATAGAGGATGACAAAGAGACGATTCAGGATGAACTCTATAACCGAAATATTAATTGTGTGATCCGCATTCCAAAGGGGTATGGGAAGGCGCTGGTAGAGGGTGGAGAGGCAGTGAGGCTAGAAGTGCTCAGTATTCCTGGAACCATCTATGCGGAGACTTTTAAAAATATGACAGGCAGGTATAGCTCTATTGCGAGGGCTTATCGGGCAGGAGGTATGGAGCCACAGCAGGTTGCGAAAAAGACAGCAGAAACATGCCAAGAAAAGGTTCCGGTAACACTGGTGGAGGGAGGCAGGGAGAGTAGTCACCAGACGATGTACTATTTCTTCGCTTATTTTCCCTATATTTTTATCTCGATCTCCGTTGTGGGAATTGGCCCAATCCTTGTGGTATTTCATAAAAAAGAGGTCAGGGAACGCAATATTTGTTCCTGTTATCCGCTGCAGCGGACAAATTTAGAGCTATATGGAGGTATGATCACAGCAGAGATCGGTTTCTGTTTCTGTTACTTCCTGATGGTGTTTGCGGCTATGAAAGAGCGGTCACAGCTCTTTCGTCTTCAGGGGATGCTGTACTGTCTCAATGTATTTTGCTTTATGGTGGTGACGTTGGGTATTGTATTTCTGGTAGGCGAGGTGGTAAAGAAAAATTCTGTGCTGAATATGATCTCTAATATCATCGCCCTGGGTATGAGTTTCCTTTGTGGAATCTTTGTGCCTTTAGAATTTCTGGGAGATGGTCTCATCAAGGCAGCACATTTTCTACCGGCGTACTGGTACATCAAATCGGCGAGCTGGATCGATCGCTATGTGCCCGGGCAGGCGATGGGAGAACTCTGGCGAGGCTTGGGAATCCAACTGCTGTTTGGTGCGGCGCTAGTCGGCGTTGGCTTGGCATATTCCAAAGCGAAGGTGGCAGCAGGGCAGAGAGAGTGAATACCAGGAGAGGAATAAGCGGCCTATACTTCTCATAGATTTATAAAAAGACGGAAAAAGGGATTCTTTTTATGCTGAACAAACTTTGGGGGATCATGCTGCTGGCGGGAATCATCGTGGCAGCTTTTACAGGAAAGATCGGGGAGGCGGGAACCGCGGCCATCGACTCATCCAAGGAGGCAGTGACACTCTGCATCGCTATGCTGGGAGTTATGTCCATGTGGACAGGTATCATGAATGTTGCAAAAAAGGCAGGTCTGATCGACGCCATGACGAGGGCGCTTCGGCCTGCCCTTCGTTTTTTATTTCCAGGGGTTCCAGAGGGACACCGGGCCAATGAATACATCGCCTCCAATATAATTGCCAATATGCTTGGGCTGGGGTGGGCGGCGACGCCCTACGGGGGTTGATAAGTTATATTGAAAAAGACTGCTGAGTAAGCAGTCTATTTTTTATGAAAAAAAGACTAGAAATATGGTGAATTGTTCAAGTTCTTTATACCAATAAAGGCTTGTAGCAAAAGAGAAAAAGGTAAATAATTAAAAAAAAGAAAGAGGTGATTTTAATGAACTGCGTAAAAAATATTTTTAGTTCTGAATCAGTAACAGAAGGACATCCGGATAAAGTATGTGATCAAATTTCAGATGCAATTTTAGATGCATACTTAACAGAAGATCCTTATTCCCGTGTAGCATGTGAGACGATGATTATGCCGGGAAAGGTGCTTGTGGGTGGAGAAATAACTTCAAAAGCCAATATTGATATATCCAAGGTTGTTCGCCGAGTATTGCAAGAAAAAGACTATACGGATGAATATCATGGATTATCCGCTGAAAATAGTAAAATTGAAATAAATATCGTACCACAATCAGAAGATATATCTAGAGGTGTTGATTGTTCTTATGAATCAAAGAACAATATGTCAACGGATACTTTGGGCGCTGGAGACCAGGGAATTATGCATGGCTATGCTACCGACGAGTTTAAGAATTTTATGCCAGCGCCAATTGTTTTAGCGCACATGCTAGTAAAAAAGTTAGATGATGCAAGAAAGAGCAATGAGATTGAATATCTTCTTTCAGATGGAAAGGCACAAGTTTCTGTTGAATATTCGGATGACATGAAGCCACTTTGTTGCAAAAGTATTGTTCTTTCTACTCAACATTATTCAGATATCAGTTATGAACAATTATGTAAAGATTTGCGTGAACAGATTGTTTTACCAGTGATACCAGAACATTTGATTACGAAGGAAACAAAGATATTTATCAACCCTACAGGGCGTTTTGTATCAGGTGGAGCAAAAGCAGATTGTGGACTTACTGGAAGAAAGATTATTGTTGATACATATGGTGGTTTTGGGCGACATGGTGGTGGTGCTTTTTCAGGGAAAGATGCATCTAAGATTGACCGTAGCGGTGCTTATATGGCTAGGTATATCGCTAAAAATCTGGTTGCCTCAAAAATATGTAAAAGAGTAGATGTACAACTGGCGTATGCGATTGGAGTTGCAGAACCAGTCGGAATATATGTAGATACATTTGGAACAGGTAAAATCCCTGATTCAAATATTGCAAATAGTGTGCAAAAACAGTTGGAATTGACGCCTTCTGCAATAATAGAGAAGCTGGGGTTGCTGGAACCTATTTATGAACCATTAGCGGTTTATGGCCAGGTTGGAAGGAGCGATATCGAGTTGCCGTGGGAAAAAATAGAGTATCTTTATTTTGGAGTATAAGAGATGGCCAAATAAGCATATTGTTGGATGTAAAAAGATATAAGCAAACTTGATACTATAAATTTTTTATGTTACAATTGTTTTAAATTTGTTATTGGAATACCGTCCTTAGAAAAGGACTATAATTAACATTACAACTTTATAACAAGAGGGGATTATTTTATGTGCAACAATAACACAAAGAATGAAAAAAAGAACGTTTATTCGGTTTCGCTAATTCCTCTGTATGGAACAGAAGAATTAGTATCTAAGGTGCAACATTATCTAGAAGAGATTTATAGTATAGGAAGTTGTAGAATTGTAAAGTCTGATATTTTACGTTTTACGACAGGCGATGCAAAAGCTGTCTTGGAGGAAACAGTGAGGGGTACAGATGTCTTTATTTTAGTTGATGTTGGTAACTATAGCTGCAAATATAAAATGTTTGGACAAGAAGTCATGATGTCGCCGGATGAACATTATCAAAATTTGAAAAGGACAATATCAGCCATCGGAGGCAAAGCAGCTAGAGTAAATGTTATTTCTCCTTTGTTATATTCAGGACGTCAGGATCGTAGAATTGCCAGAGAATCTTTGGATTGTGCTGTGGCACTCCGAGAACTTGAAAATATAAACGTCGACAATATTATGGCTTTTGATGTGCATGATAGTAAAGTTCAAAACGCAATTCCGTTTGTAGGATTTGATGATGTATTTCCTGTTTATCAGGTTATTAAGACAATTGTAAAGAATTATGACGATATTGTATTTGATAAGGAACATACTGTGTTTGTTTCTCCTGATTTTGGGGCAACAAACCGCAATTTTACTTATTCTGACGAGCTTGACTTGGATATGGGTATTTTTTATAAAAGACGTTCAAAAAGTGAAATGAAAAACGGCAAGTATGTTGTAGATGAACATAAATATATTGGACCTGATGTGAAAGGAAAAGATGTAATAACGGTTGATGATATTATATGCTCTGGAGAAACAATTCTAGATGTGGCAAAAAAAATGAAAGAGATGGGTGCTAAACGAGTGTTTGTTTCAGCGACTTTTGCTTTATTTACAGAAGGAATTGAGATTTTTGATAAGGCTTATAATGATGGACTTATTTCGGCGGTATTTATTACGAATGCGTCGTACAGACGAAAAGAAATAAAAGAGGCAGCCTGGTATAAAGAGGTAGATTTAACTAAATATATTTCCTATTATATTTATTGTATTAATCAGGGAGAGTCTATCGCAAAAATTTTGGATCCACATAAAAAAATAAGGAAGTTATTTAGTGATAAATAATAATGGTAGAAGTATAGGGAGGCATGAAAGAAAGATAAAAGAGATCGGTTTTTCCGGTCTTTTTTATTTTTTTGCGTTTAACAAATATGATAATAATATATGGACTTGTTGCATATTTGATATTTTTACGTAATAAGATTAAGAAAGAATATAAGACAAATAGGAGGGTATCGATGTTTACACAGGATCAGTTAGATAAATTAAAACAGGTTGATATGGATTCAGTCACTTTGGAGGAACTGGTGGATATTAATGATGTGGTAATTGATGAAAAACTAAGTCAGATGAAGCGTTTGGAAAGTTACCTTGAGCAAATTAAAAATCCTTACCTGTTCAGACACGGAAAATTTATGATTAAGGTGGAGTTCAATGAGAATGGCGAATCACTAGAAACATTGTTAGGTGAACTGATACGACAGGCAGCGAAAGAAGCGCTTATTTGAAAAAAGTGTATATAAAGTGCGTTCTTGATGTATGAGAGGTAAAAAATTATGGAGTGAGGTATAATGAAAGATGCAACTAAGACGGTTAAATTTACTGTGGCTGTCTATCTTCGCTTGTCAAAAGAGGATGGTGATATATCTGAAAATATTGGTAAATGTGTAAGTAACAGTATCTCAAATCAGATACGTGTTATTCAAGAATTTTTAAGCAAAGTGCCCCATGTATCCATATACGATTATTATACAGATGATGGTTTTAGTGGCGTTAATTTTGATCGTCCAGAATTTCTGCGTATGAAGCAAGATATTCTGGATGGCAAAGTCAATATGGTCATTGTAAAAGATTTATCTCGTTTTGGGCGGGAGTATATAGAGGCGGGAAGATATATTCAGAAAATTTTTCCTAGTTTGGGTGTTCGTTTTGTGTCTGTATTGGACCATTTTGATTCTCTTACTGCGACATCGAATGATTACCACTTACTGCTTCCTGTAAAAAATTTTGTAAATGATAACTATTGCCGTGATATATCTCAAAAAGTGAGAAGCAGCCAGAGTGCTATGCGAAAAAGTGGATTATATGTCGGTTCTTATGTTGCCTATGGATATATGAAAAATCCAGAGAACAAGAATGAAATCATCATTGATGAGAGTGCAGCAGGCACCGTTAGAAAAATTTTCAATTGGAAACTTGATGGCATCAACGTATACTCAATAGTGGACAAACTGAATCAAATGGGAATTCCCTCCCCGATGGAGCACAAAAGGCTTCAAGGAATAAATTTTAAGACTGGATTCAGCGGGAATTCTAGACCAAAATGGTGTGACAGTACCGTGTATGCGATCTTGAATAACCCGATTTATACTGGAACTTTGGAGCAGGGCAAGAGAACAAAAGTTAATTATAAAGTAAAGAAAGTAATAGACAAACCTAGAGAAGAGTGGGATATATACCCGAATCATCATGAGGCGATTATTTCTAAAGAAGTCTTTGAGCGGGTAAAAGAACTCTCCAAAAGGGATACCCGACGTTCGTTAAATGCTGAAAAAGTCTCTCCTTTTTCTGGCTTTTTGTTTTGCAATGAATGCAAGAAACCAATGATACGGAGAGTTTACAGGTACAAAGGAAGAGAAATGGTATCCTACATTTGTTCTACATATAACCGCCAAAAGGGATGCAGCTCACATAAAATTAAGGAAGAGGAGTTGAATGTAATTGTGTCATCCACGATAAAACAATATATGGTAGCGGTTTGCGAGATAGATAAGTTATTGGAAGCAAATTATTCGCCCTCCAATTATGTGTCCGAGCACTTTCTAGAGTATTCATCTAAGATAAATACAAAAAATATAGAATTGGAAAGATGCTCAAAAATGCAGTCTTTTTTATACCGTGATTTAAAGGAAAAACTTATAACGGATGAAGAATATCAGGAATATACAAAGTATTATGAGGATTCTATTTTTAGAGTTAAAAAGGAAATTAGATTTATTCGTGAAGAAATGCAAACTCATTTTAAAAATGAAAAGGAAGCGGGAGCTTGGATTCAGGAAGTCAAGGCTAATAGGAGTGTTAAGACTGTTTCTCGAATTATGTTAGCTTCGCTAGTAGATAAAATTATTATTAAAAAACAATCGAAGGTAAAGATTGTTTTTCAATTTGAGGATTTATTCGAAATGGCTCACACTGTCATGCAGTGAAAAGAGGGGGGTGTGTGATGGCAAGACCGGCTAACCGCTTAAACAGGAAGCAAGATTCAGATAAGATGATGTATCAGACGGCTCTCTATATGCGGTTGTCTTATGGAAGTATTTACACGGAAAGTGATTCGATTGTGAACCAGCGCAAAATATTAGATGACTATATAACTTGCCAAAATGATATGGTGGTAATAGCTGAGTTTGTAGATGATGGAAAATCTGGAATAAATTTTGAACGACCAGCATTTGAAAAAATGATGAAGGCTGTCAGAAATGGTGAGGTGAATTGTATTATTGTAAAAGACCTATCCCGGTTTGGCAGAAACTACACAGAAGCTGGTGATTATCTGGAGAGGATTTTCCCATTTCTTGGAGTTCGGTTTATATCCGTACTGGATCATTATGACAGTAATAATCCTGATTGTGATAAGGAACAACTTTTGATTCCGTTAAAAAATCTTATGCATGATATGTACGCCAAAGATATTTCAAAAAAAGTAAAGACTTCGCTACGAGCAAAGCGACAAAAGGGAGATTTTTATCGTATGTCTAGGATTCCTTATGGATATCGTATGGGAAAGGGGTGTTATGAACTCGATGAAAGTACGGCTCCTATTGTCAAAGAAATGTTTGAGCGATATGGTAAAGGAGAAAAGATTCCTTCCATTTGTAATGAATTAAACGAAAGGCAGATTTCTTCACCGGAAAGGTATCGAAAAACGGGTATGCTTTATAACCAGGACGAGAGAAAAAGTTTATGGATTTATTCTACAGTCAAGAAAATGCTCCAAAATAAGGTGTATGTTGGAACGATGGTCGATGGGACAATCCCAGCGCTAATTGATGAGGAATTGTATGAAAGAGTTCATAGGATATTGGAATCCACAAAGCAAGAGAAGCAAAGGCCCACAAAATGCAAGGCTGAAAATATTTTTTCTGATGTGTTGTATTGTGGAGTCTGTGGTTCTCCTATGACCAGAGTTGGAGTAACCACTTATGTGAACAAACAGAAAGCCGTTCAAAAGGGCTATGCTTGTTCGCTTCACCGACAGGCGATTAGACGCTGCGATCACAAGGAAACAATGAAAGAGAAAGAATTGTGCGATATTATCAATCGTTTTGTTGTGACGCAGTCAAAAGCGCTTAAAAATCTGCGTGAACAGATTCGTAAAAACAGCAGGAAAATATTTCAGGTAAAAACCGATTTAATACAAAAAGATATGGCTAAATGTATGCAAAAAATAGAATTATTAGAGGAGGAACGCAGAAATGCTTTATTGAAATACCATTTAGAAGGATATAATCGGGAGAAGGTGGTATTATTTCGAGACAGGCAGTTGGATTTGATAGTAAACGAGAAAGAAAATATCATACAATTCCAAAAAGAGAACAGTAAAATCTGCCGCTTTGAGAAACAATATCGGAGAATCATGTATGAATGGAGCCGTTATCAGAAAGCTTCTCTCCCCAGCGTTCGGACTCTGGTAAGTATGATTAAACGTATCGAAGTTTATCCTGGAAAGAAAGTAGTGTTGAAGTTACTGTATCAAGATGAGATTGAGAATATACAAAGATTTATGGAAAATGGAGGAAAGCAGTATGAGTGAAATACTGGCAATCTATTTGAGATTATCACATCAAGACGATGATTGTTTGGATGAGAGTAACAGTATTCGTAATCAGCGGGAAATGGCGGTCAAGTTCATTGATGAACATACGGACTTAAAAAAGTATTTTGTGTGTGAATATGTAGATGACGGGTATAGCGGCAAAAACTTTGAAAGACCGGCCATAAAGCGCTTGTTAGCGGATGTAAAGAAAAACAAAGTCCGCTGTATTATTGTTAAAGATTTCTCTCGGTTTGCCAGAGATTATATACAGGCAGGTGAATATATCGAGAAAATTTTTCCCTTTATGAATGTTCGGTTTATCTCAATTAATGACAATTTTGACAGCACAGAACTTGGCATAGGTGACACACCGGATCTTCGCTTTTCTTTTCAAAACTTAGTAAATGATTTTCACAGTGTGGATACATCACAAAAAGTTCGTTTTGTTCAAGCTCAAAACAGGAAGATTGGCAAACATCAAGCAACATTTGCGCCATATGGTTATCGAAAAGACCCAGAAAAGCAGGGGCACCTTATCGTTGATGAAGAAGCAGCGGAGGTTGTACGAAAGATATTTTCATTTTTTTTGTTTTGTGGTAACAAGGAAGAGGTGGCCAGAAAACTGGAAAAAGCCCATATACCAACCCCAGCAGAATATATGCGAAAGAAAGGACTAAATTATTCATGGAAATATCAGAAAACCCAGGGGACTTGGTCTGGAGCAATTGTAGGGCGAATTTTGAGAAATCGAATGTATATTGGTGATATGGTATCAGGTAAAGTGGAAGTAGAAGAAATATCTAGTGTTCACGTAAGACAGAAACCAAAGAAAGAATGGGTGATTGTGGAAAATACCCACGAGCCGATTATTTCCAAGGAATTGTTCTATCAAGTTCAAGAATATAAGAAAAAAAAATGTGTAAAAGATATGCATATAAAGGGCAGTTTGGATTCGCCAATTAAAGGTTTTGTTCAATGTGGTGGTTGCAGAAAAAACCTGGTACGCAGACCAAGACGAAATCCTAGTTATTATTGCAAGTATTATTATTCGCAACATCATGATAACTGTTTGAGTCATCATATCAATGAACGACAATTGATAAATTCTATTTTAACAGTCCTGCGCAAACAGGTAAAACTAGTTCAAAATTTTCACACTTTATACAAAGAAAAGACCTCCCATAAAAAACAAATAAAGGACAAAGAAGTACAGGATTTGAAAAACTTGCAGTATTATATCCAGAAAGTAAAACAAGAGAATTTCTTTTTGTATAAGGCATATATATCCGAGCAAATAGAGCGGGAACAGTTTATCAAAAAGAAACAGGAAAATCAAATAAAGATAGAAAAAAGTGAAAATACATATCAAAGAAAATTGCAAAATCAACAAAGTAATTTTCAAGAGATAGACATGACATTTCTGGATGTGCTTTCCGAATCGGATGGTATTACGGGACTTACACGTGATGTAGTAGAAAAACTAATACAGGTAATTTACGTGCATCCGGGTGATAAAGTGGTTATTCAGTTTGGATTTCAGGAACAAAGGAGGGATCTGTGATTTTTTTCAATTTCTCTTGACAAGAAGGCCTCAAGGCAATGGAGGAAATGAAAGAATTAAACCACGGTAGTCATATCGCCAGCGCGGATATGTGCACGTTTCTTATCATCAATATTTCTTCGCTTCAACTTATTCCGGTCAACATCATTGCTTACCGCAGCGAGTATGGCTCGATCTCGCCTACTTCCATCATCGGGATGGGACTGGTGGCGACGCTAGTATCTACAGCGGCGGGAATAATATTTTCCGTGGTGGCAAGAAGGTTCGGCAGAAAGGACGGTAGAGTATGAGATTTTTATATTATCTCTCAGACAGCATGATACCTTTTGTTCTGGTTTTGGTGGCGGGATATGGGCTTCTTCAGAAGGTGGATATATTTGATGCGTTTATCGAAGGAGCTGTGGATGGTTTTAAGACGGTGTACAAGATACTGCCGACACTGATCGGCCTTATGATCGCAATCGGAGTACTTAGGCAATCCGGTAGTTTAGACTATCTGGCGGGGGTGCTGGCGCCAGTGACCTCTTGTGTTGGTTTCCCTTCCGAGCTGGTGCCTCTAGTCACTGTAAAAATGTTCTCGTCTTCCGCGGCCACTAGCCTTTTGCTGGATGTCTATAAGCAGTTCGGACCGGATAGTAGTCTTGGCACACTTGCCTCAGTACTCATGAGCTGTTCAGAGACCATCTTTTATACGATGAGTGTGTACTTCATGACTGCTAAGGTGACCAGAACGAGATACACGTTGGCTGGGGCGCTGTTTGCTACCCTGGCGGGAATCGTCGCATCGGTGCTATTGGTATAATTATTTGAAAGTGACGGATACTTTATCCATAAATATACGGACAATGTATCCGTTAAAATTATTTCCGTTGGTTGTTATCATAGAATTTAATAACCGTTAATCGACAATTCTATGAAAGAAAGTAAGGGAATGCTTATGGCGAAATCAGATAAAAGAAAAGAGAAAAAACAAAAGAATCCGTGTAATTGCGGTGTGGGAAAAAGACTGAGGACGATCCAAATCAGAAATGGTCATACGGTACGCTATATCGCAGGAATTTTAAATCTTGAGGAAGACAGCTACCGCCGGATCGAGTACGGTATCAATTCGCTTTCAGCGGATAAGGCAAATATTTTACACAGAAAATTAAGCTATGATTTGAACTATATCATAGGCGGGGCAAGTATGCCTGTGGAGCAGGAATATGTGGCAGACAGTGATAGCCGCGTGATTCAAATGCTCGCGGAGGTCATCCACCAGTTGAATGCTATAGAGAAAAAGGTAGAGGGTTCAGAGTCAGGAGACAGGCAGAATGATCTAAGGAAATAATATCCTGAAAACTTTTTGCGGATACATAATCCTTAAAAAAAGGGAATATGTATCCGTTATTTTTTGTTTTGCTCGAAGGATATCTATAACGTTGTCGTATTATGTCATAAAAGCGAAAATATTGTGTTTTCTGGTAGTATCTGGTATAATTAAAGAAAAGATTTTAGATATAGGAGGGCGATATGCGGCTAGCAATATGCGATGATGATCAGGGATGCTGTTCGCGGCTTGAAGGGTGGCTTAAGATTTACCGAAGAACACAAAAAGTCAGAATGGAAATACATATATTTTATACGGTAGAGCTTCTTTTAAATGAGATAGAAGGAGGGTCCTGTTATGATGTCATTTTTCTGGATATAGAGTTTCCAGAGGGTTCCGGTGTGGAGCTGGGACATTTTATTCGGGATAATATGAAAAATGAAGCGGTACAAATTATCTATATATCGGGTAAAACAAAATACTGCAGGCATCTGTTTGCTCTGGAGCCATTGAATTTTCACCATAAACCACTGCATCGCGAGGAGATCTTTGCGGACTTGGATAAGGTGGTCAGGAGAAGCAGCGATGGCAAACAGGTGCTGAGGTATAAAGAAGATGGAATCGTCAAGTGGATTGCGCTAAGGGATGTCATGTATGTTAAGTCAGTGGATAAAATGCTGGAGGTAATGACCAAAGACAATAAGAGAATTCGGATAAGGGAAAACCTCCAGGATCTTGGGAAAAAATATGCCGATTATTCTTTGTGCCAGTGCCATCGGTCTCATGTGGTGAACTTAAGTTATGTGGTCCGCTATCTGGATCATTGTTTGTTTATGGAAAATGGTGCGGAGATTCCTGTGGGGAGACGGTATGTAGAAAAAATAAAAAAGGCATGGGTGGATTATGATATGGAGGTGAAGTAAATGTCCATAATGATCTTCCTGATATCTTCTGCTTTTCAGACCTATGAGGTGTATTTGCTCATGCAGTGCTTTCTTAAAAAGAGCCGGTTCGGGGGGAAAGAGGAACTCTGTGCCTATGCAGGACTGTATCTCATGTTGACACTTCCCCATCTGCTTTTGGGCATTCCTATGGTAAATCTGGTCTGTTCCTTTGGTGGGGAACTGCTCATCACTATCATTTATATGGGGAGCTGGAAAAAGCGGATTTTATCAGGAGTTTTTGTTTTTGTGATTTTTACTCTGGCAGAGTGTGTTGTGGCGCTTCTATCTGGATATATTAATTTGGACATTTTTTCGTCCACAGAGTATTTTTCAGTATTTGGGACGATCAGTCTTCCGGTCGTGATGTTCATGATTGTACTATTCATCCGAAATCTCAAAAATATTCGGGAGGGAGAGGAGGTGCCGGCTTCTTATTGGATCATTTCTGTGGCGCTGCCAATCTCATCGGTCTATCTTTTTATCTTATTTTATCAGCAGCCAGGACTAAGACTTCAGTCAGTGGGAGCCTGTGCCGCTGTGCTCTTTGCCATCAATATCTTTGTTATTTACCTGTATGACCGGCAGCTTCACAGCTTTCGGCTGCAGGTGGAAAAGGATACGCTGGAACTTCAGAATCAGTATCAGAGAAACCAGCTGGAGCTGATGAATCAGGTGGTGGAACAGGTAAGAGAGCAGAGACATGATTTTATCAGGCATATTTCCATGATTTCTTATTTGAACGAGCAGCATGAGACGGAACATCTTGCGGCATATCTGGGAGAGATCCAGGAAAATATCCTGCAGAGTCAGAAATATGCGGACACAGGAAACTCTGTACTGGATGGTATATTGAATTATAAACTTCAGGAGGCAGTGGCTGCCGATATATCAGTGGATATGGAGCTTAAGGTCCCGGAGGAGCTGGAACTGTCTGTCTATGATATGAACTTGATTCTGGCAAATCTGATGGATAACAGTATGGAGGCAGTACGTGATATCAGACAAAAGAGAATTGAGATAGGTGTTCGTTACAGTAGTAAGGGGGAGCGATTATTTATCTGGATCAGAAATCCATATAAGGGGAAAAGGGAAAGGACGGGAGGAAATTTTCGCACCACGAAAGAAGATAAAACCAATCATGGTTATGGATTACGGAAGGTGGGGAAGATCGTAAAAAAGTATGATGGAACCTTTGAGATCAACACAAAAAACGGAATTTTTGAAGTGAAGATCTGCCTTTTTCTGTAGGTCATAGTGTCGTTCGTCGCAAGTTTGTGTCGTTCACGCCAAAACGCCCAAAACCGCGAAAAGATGTGATATAATGAACTTATATCACATCTTTTTTTAGGAGGAATGACATATGAAAAACGCAAAGAAAAGGTTGGCAGCAAAGGTAGCAGGACTTTCGATGAAAGTTACTTCAGGTGCAGTGAATTCTGCTTGTCAGTTTTTGATGCATCAGCCAGAACTGCCGAAAGGGGCAGAACGGCTCCGCAGGAGATAGGCGGTGTTGGAAAGGTTTGCTGGATGGCTGGTGGGTAGGATGCTCGCCAGCCAGGCATTTCCCAAAGAAGATGCTCCCCTGGTGTCTTTTGGTATCGTTCAGGGGCTCCGCACTTTGATAGAGATCGTCATTTTGTTGTGTACAGGTCTGTTTATGAACCTGTTCTGGCAGGGAGTGGTGATCCTTTTAGTCTTTATGCCTCTGCGCATTTATGCTGGCGGTTATCATGCCAGGACACCGATGCAGTGTGCTGTCAAGACCTGGTTGTTGTTCCTGGGAATATTACTTTTGTACAAATTGACTCCTGGATTCTTATGGGTGCAGATTTTCCTCCTGGTGATCACAGGACTCAGTCTGTGGAGATTTGCTCCGGTGGAGCATGAAAATAAAACTTTGGAGGAGTATGAGGTTATCAAATATAGAAAATTGGCCTTTGGCGTGTATGGGACAGAGACAGCCATTTTTGTGATTCTGCGGCTGCTAGGAGCTGTAGGGGCGGCCAGATGCATCGTGCTGGGAATCGGGATGATGCTGGTGATCATGTGGATCGGAGTGGGAGTGAATAGGAGAGGCAGATAGGAGAGTACAGATGCAACTGACAAAGAATCAAGAAGATTTTGTAAAACACGTGTATCAAAATTCATCTTTTTATATAAGAAAGGCAGAGCAAAAGGATATTGTAGTACAGCAGCTAAATTTAAGAGAAGAATGGGACAAGCTCCCTCTCGTCAGGAAAGAAGAGCTGGTATTCGATGCGGACGCTGTTCTAATGCCAGAAAGTATTCCATTATGGCTGTCAGATCAGCTACTCAGTGTGTATACGTCGGGAACTACTGGAATGTGTCTAAAAGTTTGTGACATTTTATTTTATCGGAAAATAATAGGGAGGAAAACTATTTTGAAAAGAAAGAAAATAATATCTATGCTGCTTTTGTTGGGGATTCTATTGTCAGAAGTTCCATATGCCCCGGTCTCAGCTGCAAAGAAAAAAAAGACTGAGTTCTACCGTTTGAATTATTATGCCATACAGAGCAAAAAACAATATACGATACGGGACGTAATAAATATGAAACGGAAGTCGGATTCATATGATAAGGCAAAAAAGAAGAAATTTACAGATTCCAGGATTAAGTGGACGCCAAGTAGTAAGCAGATATGGATTAAAAAAAACAGGTTTACAGTAAAAAAGTCAGGAATATATGAACTAACAGGTAAGTTAAAGGGGAAGAAAAAAGATTCAGAATTTACTATTGTCTTACGTGTATATGACAAATTACCAGGAGAAATTCCGGATGACGTCAGTAAAATTACCATTAACAGATTTGGGAATTCCATTACTATTATAGACCTTCAGGAAATAAACCTTTTACGACAGAGATTTAGTTTGGCCAGATATCGTCTTGATTTAAATCTATCAAATCGTATGTATTGTGGCTGGGAGTATAGCATTAAGGCTTATTCTTCTGAAGAGGAAGCGGTTTATGGTTTTATGATTATGGACTCAAGTGTGATCAGCACTTCCCCGGGCGGGTCATATCGTTCAACTGGAAATAATACCACAAAAAAATATGTAGAAGATCTCTACAATAAATATTATGTCCCAGAAGCAAAAGAGGGATGAATGAAAAAATCAAAGAAATATCGGGAGGAAAGGTGTTTTGAAAAGAAAGAAAGTAATATCTATTTTTCTGTTATTGGGGATCATAGTGTCTCAAGTTTCAAATGTCAAGATCATAGCAGCGAAAAAGAAAAAGGTGGAGATCTACCGTTTGGATTATTATGCCATACAGAGTAAAAAACAATATACCATACGGGACGTAATAAATATGAAACGGAAGCCAGATTCTTACGATAAGTCAGAAAAGAAGAAATTTACGAATTCCAAAATCAAGTGGAAATCACGAAGTAAGCAGATACAGATAAAAAAGAACAGGTTTACAGTAAAAAAGTCAGGAACATATGAACTAACAGGGAAGTTAAAGGGGAAGAAGAAAAATTCAGAATTTACCATTGTATTACGTGTATATGATAAATTACCAGAGGCAATTCCAGAGAAGGTCAGTAAAATTACCATTGGTAGATGGGGAAATACGGTCACAATAATACTTCCGGAAGAAATAAGTCTCTTTCGTCAGAAATTTAACTCTGCCAGATACCGTTTAGACGTAAATACCTCTAATTGTATGTATACTGGTTGGGCTTATTGGATTAAAGCATACTCTGAAGAGGAAGAGTTGGTTTGTGATTTTACGATTGATGACTCACGTTTGATCAGAGTCTTTTGGGGTGGAGTGTATCGGTCAACGGAAAATAATACCATAAAAGAATATGCAGAGGAACTCTTCAATAAGTATTATGTCCCGGAAGCGAAAGAGGGCACATAACACAGATGAAGAAATTAATTGGGAGGTAACCGCTATGAATAAGGACTTTGCTCAGTTAGAAAAAGAACTTGCGGAGATGATTTTTGAGTTTAGTGAGGAAGCTCGGTCCAATCATACAGACAAAACGATTTTATAGGACAGTTTATGGATTATATTTTAGAGAAGATTGTAAAAGAGGAGATATTATGAAAATTAGGAACATTGCAAGAAAAATATGTGTTGTAATTACGGTGACAGCGGTGGTGATGTATTATTCTGGATTTGGTATAAACACAGAATTGTGTAAGGCGGCAAGTGCTAAGAAGCCCCTGGCAGACCAGGAATATATCGTAAGAACTAAATCAGAAGCTCCTTTGGATAAAATCAGAAAAAATTATTCAGAGAGCAACAAGATCAATGATAATAAGCGGGATTTTCTGGAAGAGAATAACATGATTTCTTTAGAACTATCCCAAACAGAGCTAAAAGAATTATCTGTAGATGATAACATAGAATTTATCGAGGAAGATGCCATTGTAGAAGGCAGTACCCAAAACAATAAAATTATATTAAATGAAAAGAAACCCCATAAGAAACAGGAAAAAGTGAATAATAAAAACAGGTCTGAGCACGAATGGAATGTGCAGATGATAAACGCAGATAAAATCAAAAAGAATAAGTTAAAAAAGAAGATTAAAATAGCTCTTCTTGATTCAGGAGTAGATGCGGGAAATGACATATCACTGGCATATTCAATAAGTTTGGTTTCAGGGGAAGAAGAAATGACGAAGATGTTTATGGATGGAAGCGGACATGGTTCCAGTGTCGCAGGATTGATCGCCGCCGAAGACAATGAGGAGGGAATAACAGGAATCAACCCCAATGCGGAGATTTATTCTATCCGTGTTCTGGATGATGCAAACCAGGCCCCGTTAAGTCGTGTTATCGAAGGGATTTATCTGGCGATAGAACAGAAAGTAAACATCATAAATATGAGTTTTGGATTAAATACATACTCCAAAGCTTTGGAAGAAGCAGTCGAAGCTGCTGCTGCGAAAGGAATATTAATTGTGGCAGCTGCCGGAAATACAGGGGATAAAGGCGTTCAATATCCTGCGGCATACGAAGAAGTATTAGCTGTGGGTTCCGTGGATAAGCAGGGGGAAGTGGCAGAGCATAGTGCAAAGGGAAAAGAGATAGAGATTGTTGCGCCAGGGGAGTTAGTACGTACAACAGGGTTTCTGGGAACAGAAATGGTTTCTTCTGGAACAAGCCTGGCGGCGCCACAGGTGGCGGCAGTAGCTTCTTTAATCTGGGAAAGGGACCCAGGTGTACCAGCGGATTTTGTTAGAGACCTGTTAAAGGAAAGTGCGAATCTGTATGGAGAAGCTGAATCATATGGAAGTGGGTTAGTTGATGCTGAGTACGCACTGGGCCATTATGATGAGTTTAAAAAGAACATTAATTCAAGGGGAAAAAATGAACAAGATTTACAGATTGAAGAAAATAAAGAGAAAATTACTACCTTTGAAGATACTGGTTGTGTGGAGGGGTGCTGGTATCAGGATGATCATGAAGTGATGGTTCCATCAAGTTATTTTAATGTTCGTTATGGAGCCAGATTTCCGGATACTAGTAGATATGGTGATTATGAACATAGAATCTTTGCACGTATGTCACTGAATCCATGGTGGCATGGATATTATAAGTACACAAACTATGTAAAAGCAGTCATTTATGCTACACGAATGGGAGATGCAATATATTATTATGGGAAAGGGAATCAAAGCAAAGCATCAAATCCAAATTATAAAAATGCATCAGATATGTTAGATGATATTAAATACATGGATAATCATAGTGTATGGGCAAATGAATTAATAAGGATAAAAGATATAAATAAAAATAATGAGAAAGCGCAGGCCCAAAAAGAAACCGTTGGTTTTAGGCGTGCATTTGTATGGGGAATGGCGATACATGCAGCGACAGATACCTATGCTCACAGTGTGAGATACCAGGGTAAGTTGATAACACATAGTACTAAGGTAAATGGAGTAGAACGAGCGGATAGTACAGAAGTATGCAATAATAGATATAAAGATGCCCAGAAGATTGCTAAGCAGATAATGGAAAGATACATAAATAAGCAGAGTCTAAGCGTAAGTGATTTAATACTTCCACAGGCACCTACTGATTATCAAATATTTAATTTATATAAGAATGTTGCAGAGATGGATTTGAATGCTGCGCCCAGGGTTAGTAGTTATTCATATTCTTCATCATCAAAATAGGAGGCGGATATTATGAATTTAAAAAAATATTGTATATTGGGTTTATTTTGCATGTGCATTTTATATTTGAATATAACCAGCGATGCTAAAACAGAAGAGGAATACTCAGAAACCATTGGAAATTTCAAATTTACATATCAGGAACTTACGTCCAATGAGGTCTGGATAACGAAGATCGACATTTTGGGGGGCAAAAATGTTAGTATACTAAAAATACCCCTTAAAATAAATGGAAAAAAAGTTGTAAAATTAGGCTCAAAATATGATCCAGAGGATGATTTTGTTGAAACACATAATATTTTTGGAATATATAGATCGGAAGACGATGAGATAATTAGGCCGAAGAAAATAATTAATAAAGTGGCTTATATTAAACAAATTATTTTGCCGTCCACTGTTACTGCGATAACTCCGAATTGTTTTCGTCTTGTGCAGGATGGAAAGTGTATAAATATACCAAGTAGACTTACAAAAAATATATCCTATTTATGTGAAATAAAGTGGAAAGAATTTTCAATTTCTTCTAAGAACAAAAAATATAAGGTTAAAAATGGAGTGCTCTTGTCAAAGGATGGTAAAATTGCACATGGCTCCGTAAAATTTATGAAAAAGCTGAATATTCCAAAGGGAGTAAAAACTATAAATGATCAAAGTATATTTTATGGTTCTGGTATAACGGATTTTTATATTCCCGCTTCCGTAAATAAGATAGGTTTTCAATCACTTTTTTTCAGTGATGTAGTTAGATTTCATGTTTCAAAGAAAAATAAACATTATGCAGAAACGAATGATTGTGTATATAGTAAAAAATCAGGGCGTTTAGTTGCCGCATCGGTTAAAAATACTACTTTTATAGTGCCTGAAAAAGTAACATATTTGAGTAAGACAAATTTTGCAGGCAAACCCGTAAAGAAGTTTATCATTCCAGCATCCGTTAAAAAAATTGAAAGTTTTTGGAGTCCGTATAGAGAAAATATTACATATGTATTTAAAGGGAAAAAGCCGCCAAAGATCGAATCAAGTTTTGCATTTAGGGGAATTAAGTTTCAGGTTCCCAAAGGTTGTAAGAAGGCGTATCGGAGGGCCGTAAGGGCAACGAGTGAGGAATATGGGGAGAAAATACAAATACGTGAGGTTTAATAGATTTAGATAAGTGGGGGAACTGCGAAGATAAAAAGAGGTGCTGTAATTATGAAGAAAATAATATTTCTATTTATTTTGTTTTGGGTTATCAAATTTTAACCCTGCAAAAGCAAAAGAAAAGTCCTGTGTAAGAGAGACACTTCGTAAAGAAGTTGTTTTCCTTTTGCCTTGTAATCAGCCAAAATGATTGAATTGTAGGCAAATTCAAATTATATGGAGGAATTACAAAATGGCAAAATCATTTTTGAACAATTAGGCGGCACATATCACGAAGAAAGCGGATATTTAATTCCAGATTTACGATTGCCAGACGAGGTGGAACAGCCGATAGGCTTGTTCGGTCAAAGGCACTTGCGCTATTTGAAAGAGTATCGCAGAGGTACATATATCAATCTTCTTACAAACGGCAAACTGAATATATACTTTGTCCAAATTGATAAACAGGCGCAGGAACGTTTTGAAAGGCTTATAGAGGACATGAAGCAGACGCAATGCATACAGAGCAATTAAAGGCAGTAACGCCTTAGAATGAACAGGACGGTTGAATAACATACGGGCGTGTGCGAGAGAGATAGTAGAAAAAGAAATCATTTTTGTATAGGGAATCAGCGGCAGAGGCAAATGACTCTGCCACCTTTTTGGTGATTATTAAGTCAGATTTGTTTGAAAAATAGTGAAAGATAAATATAAGTGGCATCATATAAATCAATGAATTGCACGCAATATTTTAAATCTGTCCGTCAATAGCTATTGATATTGCTTTTGATTCATGTTACAATAAACGCACACGATATTTTGTAATTGCATGCAGGAAGTTGGTGTTTACTTGAATAAAAAAGAAATTGTAAAAAGGGTACTCGAAAATAAAGGCGGCATTGCAAAAACTGCTGACTTTATGGCAGAAGGTATAAAGAATTATGATGTGGCTGCGCTTTGTAAAGAAGGTTTTATCGAAAGAATCCGACGAGGTGTTTATCAGTTTCCACAAAGCAATCAAACTACAGAGGAACAGTTGATACGAGAGCTTCTTCCACAAGGGATTATTTGTGTGGAATCAGCCTTGTTTCATTATGGATATAGTGATTTTGCTCCTCGTGAATGGTCTGTTGCTGTGCCAAGAACAGCGTCCCGTGCCATAAAAAAAATAGAGGAATTCCCGATAAAGGCTTACTATATTCAAAAACAATTTTTCCAAATGGGAAAAACCACAGATGATTTTAATGGCGTAGTGCTTGCTGTATATGACCGAGAACGCACAATATGTGATTGTTTTAAGTATCGAACAAAACTTGACAGTGAAACTTTTAATAAAGCTGTCAACGCATACGCAACCGATAAAAATAAAAATCTTGCGAACCTCTCAAAGTACGCAAAAGAAATGAAACTTTATACAAAAGTTATGAATGTAATGGAGGTGTTACTCAATGGCTGATATTGCTGCATCTGTGCTTGCAAAATTGAAAAACAAGGCAAAAGAAAGTGGAAGAAGCTATCAGCTTTGCCTGCAACTTTTCTGCCAAGAGGAGTTTCTGCGTCGTTTGGAAAAATCTAAATACTCTGAAAACCTTGTACTTAAAGGTGGATTATTCATATATTCTGTTACCGATTTTGACAGCCGTGTAACGGTAGATATTGACTTTCTTCTTCGTAAAGTACCAGGCACTCCCGAACGGTTAAAATCTGTATTAGAAGAAATTATAGTTACTCCTGCAGGAAATGATTTTATTACTTTTGAAATTAAGGATATTGCACCTATTGCTGTTACAAAAAAATATGCGGGTGTTGGCGCATCGATAGTTGCCCACATTAAGAATACAAGAACTCCGTTCAGTATCGATTTCGGCGTTGGCGATGTCATTGTACCAAAACAGGAAAAGCGAAAAATTCCGACGCAGCTTGATGATTTTATTGCACCAACAGTAAATACTTATTCCCTTGAAACAACGGTAGCCGAAAAGATTGACGCTATCCTTAGCCTTATGGAGTTCTCCAGCAGAATGAAAGACTACTATGATATATATTACCTTGCAAATAAATTTGATTTCGATGGAGCAACGCTAACAGAAGCATTAAGAAAGACTTTTGAAAATCGTGGACATAGTTTTACACTTGAACAGTTTCGGCAAATTACAGCTTTTGATGATGACGAAGCCATGCAGAAGAAATGGAGAGCTTTTGTTCGTAAAATCGACTCGAAAACGGATGATTACAGTACTGTGCTGAAAACAATAAAAGATTTCCTGACAAAACCGTTTACAGCAACGGTAGGAAGAAAAGAGTTTACAGAACAATGGTATGCTGCCAGTAACGAGTGGATGTAAAGTGGAGGAAGTTATAATAGCGGTAGAGAAAACACAGATGAAGAAATTAATTAGGAGGTACCACTATGAATAAGGACTTTGCTCAGTTGGAAAAAGAACTTGCGGGGATGATTTTTGAGTTTAGTGAGGAAACTTGGTCCAATCATACAGACGGAACGATAAAGGATCTTGATTTATTTGAAGATTTAAAATATGATTCGGTTTCTCTGGTAGATCTGCTCATTTCTTTGGAAGAGAAATATGATGCGGAGTTAACCGGAGATATGTCAGATTTAATAGACAATCTAGATTCTCTTGAACAGTTTATGGATTATATTTTAGAGAAGATGGGCAGATAGTCCAGGAGAATTTCCATATCGCTATCGGCTCCTGGAGCGTTCTCTAGGAGCTGCATGATAAGGTGATATTAATAGTACGAAAGGGGTTATAGTGTGAAAAAAATTTTTTCACACGGCAATTTGTGTCTGCGCGCTGCTAGACACAAAGTTGCTTTATGCGCAAAAAGCAGCGCAGAAATGAGGATTTATATGAAAACAAAGGCATTTTACTTATTATTTATTGGACTTTTATTATTTGGCATGAATCAGAACAAAGATACCGTTCAGGCAGAACAGATACCAATTACAGAAAGTACATTTCCTGACAAGAATTTTCGTGACTTTATTTTAGCCAGTATAGACAAGAACAGGGATGGTATATTAAGTGATCGGGAGATCAGTAAGACAACAAAATTAAAATTGTCATACCAGGATTTGGCGTATGGACGTGGGATGTCAACAGATGCAAATTTTCAAGGAATAGAATATTTTACCAATCTGCAGGATCTAGAGATTGATGCAGACGAATTGTCACAATACAGTGAATTGGGTGATGAAGGCTGTGAAATGGCACTTGATTTAAAATTGGATCTATCAAAAAACAAAAAAATAAAACGCTTTTTTTGCAGAGCAGGTTCTGTGGAAGGCTTGGATCTTTCACAACATTCTCAGTTGCAGGATATTTACTTGTATACAGTTTGGGATCAGGATTATCCAGTTCAAGATCTTAGTAAACACACGAACTTGAAAAAGGTACATGTAGGTGAAAATGTTATTTTGCCAAAAAAGTTACCCCAGTTGACGGAATTTGAGTATTTTGGAAAAACAAAATGCAGGTTTAACGTAAATAACTGTAAAAAACTAAAAAAATTAATCTGTTCTTATAGCCCATTGCCTAAACCTAATTTTAGCAAATTAAAAAACTTAACCTATTTGGATTGTTCCGGAAATGGATGGGGTAAATTGAATTTGTCAAAAAATAAGAAGTTAAAGGAGCTGTACTGCAATGACTGTAAGCTGACTTCCCTGCGTTTGCCCCAGAATGCTAAGCTGTCTGTTCTTTTCTGCCGAAATAATAAGCTAAAAAAGCTTAATTTGAAAAAGGTAAAGGTACGAGCGCTTTTCAAAGAGGGGAACAAAAAAATAAAAGTTTACCACAAATAAATTACAGAAGAAGTGCGGTAAGGTCATAATGATACTTCTATAATGAGCTTATTGGATTATAGATACTCTGAAGAGCTGGTTTGTGATGGAAAATTTATAGAGAGTGGGAGTTAGATATGATAAAAGAAAAGATGGCCGAATATGCCTATGAGCAAGTTCCATTTTACAAAGATTTGCTTCATGAGAAAATAATGTTGTGGAAAGATTATCCGATCGTTGATAAATATATGGTCCGACAAAACATAGATTCCGTTTTTTCACCAGAATACATGATGGATCTTTTGTCAGACAGACTAGAGCATGTTATGACATCTGGATCTACTGGAGACTGTCTCGACATACTTTGGAAAAAAGACCAGAATATAAAATCATTGTTGCCGTTATGGAACAAGAGGAAAAAATATTATGGGATATTACCCAAAGATAAAAGGTGTTACTTTTTTACAACTAAAATTTTAGAGGGGGAAGATCTCCAGATTGAAAAGACAAAATATGGGATTGGTTTCAATAAGATGGATCTATCGGAAAATAAGGTATTGGAGATATATGATAGGATGGTGGAATTTAATCCCAAATGGATGATTGTACAGCCGTCTATCATACTGCTCTTTACAAAGGTGTTAAAGGCACACAATCTTCCACCATTACCAGACTTAAAGTACATTGAACTTACTGGGGAACGGATTACTGGTGAGGCTAAATCTTTCATAGCAGATTTTTTTGGATGTAAGGTGGCGGATCAGTATGGGTGTTATGAGGTAAATAGTATCGCATATGAATGCCCTTATGGTGGTTTGCATGTAATGACAGAAAACGTGTATGTTGAAACGGTAGGGGAAAAAGAAGATGATATATGTATTACATCATTACATAACAAGGTAATGCCTTTTATTCGTTACAAGATAGGGGACAAAGGAAAAATAATTCACGATCACAATTGTCAGTGCGGAAGTCAGGAACCGATGATAGAACTGAACATGGCAAGAGAGAACGACTGGATTTACAATAGCGATGGAACAAAATGCCATAGTGACCTGTTTTGCAGTGTGATTGATAAAATCAACTTAGCTCTTCAGCAGGCAGTGATTCAATATCAAATCATACAAAAGGATTACAATGAGTTTGACGTATATCTTGTTATAGATGAGGAAGAAGAAATGGATATGGTACAACAGTTATTTTTAGAAAATTATGAAAAATATCAAGGGAAAGGCAGATTTCACTTTTTCTTTGTCAATTGTCTATACCCAAGTGAAAAAACAGGTAAATTAGCGTGGTTTGTTTCAAATGTGGAGGAGAAGAATTTGTGAAAAGGAGTTTTGGATCAGAGAAACAGAAATGGAAAGTGATAGAATGGAAAATTTAAATTCGGAGATCACTCCGGTAAATATGGAAGGGCTGGATTGTATCGACAATACAGTCCTTACTATATGTAATTATTTCCGGGGGGAATATGAAAAGGTGTTATGGGATTCCTGGAGCATTCGCTATATGCCGGATTTTGTCATAGGAAAAGGCTTAAAGGTTTGTCAGAAGCGTATTCAGGATCATGTAAGAAAAATTTATGGCATTGACTTTATGCCCCAGGGAAATTTGGGAAAACATGAAATAAAATCAAAAATCAGTCAGTGTATACAAGAGGACCAGCTTTTAGTGGCTGGAATTAAGACGAATTCCATACCCTGGCAAAAATCGTATAATCAGAATGATTACAGAGTACATTTTTTAATTCTTACAAGCGTTGGGGAAGAGGGAGTCTGGTGTGTAGATACGATGCCCTCCAAATCCAATGTCATGATCCGCTGGAGTGATGTGCAGCGGGGTCTGTTAAGCCTTATTCGGGTTAAAGTGAAATCCTTAAATGATTTTAAAGCACCCAAAATAAAAAAAGTATACAAGAATGCAAAGTTTAAGGTTCATTGCAAGGATATAGAATCTTTAATAAAAAAGTTACGTGAGGATTTTGAAGTCCAGAGGGAGTTTGGGGATCAAAAAAATATATGGCGTATTCCGTTATACAATCTTTTTTACATCATTCTGGGAAGACATATTCAGTTTGAAAAATATCTTACCAAAGAGTGCGGTATCAAATACGCTTTATTGGCAGATCAGATGCGGGATCTTATCGTGGAATGGGAAGCCCTAAAAATACTTACTGTCAAAATGCACAGAGAATATACAACAAGCAGATTGACACCATCGAAAGTACGTAATTATCAGGATATATATGCAGAAAATTTGGAGAAGATACAGCGGATGGAGAACAGTGCCAAAGAGTGTTTTGAAAAGATCTACAGAGAACAGGAAAGTGACAGGTATGCCGGGGCAAATTCGTACCAGGAAGATCCTGTGCAAGAGATATTTTTAGAACTGCCATACAACGAATATACACATATGCTTCACCCAGAGGATTTTTATGTAGATAAGGTATTGGAATATGGGAGGATATGGGAGACAGAACAATGCAGCTTTGGCTTAAAAGAGGTTGCTCCAGATGAGTTTAATTGTTTAAAATGTGAGGGTCAGGTGTTGCCGGTTAATAAGAAGATTAAAGGTATTTATCTCCTGCTTTACGCTACATATGGTTCACAATTGGCAGAACTGGAAATAGGCTATGAAGAGGAAGTTGTGAGAGAAAAGATAGCGGTGTCGGATTGGGTGGAGCGGCCATTAAGCCGGGAAACGGTTATTTGGCAGGCAGCATTTACAAATAAGACGCCGGGTGGTCTGAATCATACCGGAAAGCTCGTATGTACCAGAGTTGAGGCAGCCATCCAAAGTACATGTAGTTATGTAAAATTTCCTGACTGTAAGGATATACATATCCTGGCGGTAACGGTATTGAGCTAGTTCAATGGCGCGAATCTGAACCCTCCGTGAATGGTGTATTTTGGCAAACCACTTCGTTTCCATCCTCTAGTCTTGTTCCTCGTCAAAATACACCACACATGGTCGAAGGTTTCATATCAGCTATGTAAATCCTACTGCTTTTTCTTTTCAAAGAAAGCATCAATATTTTCTTTTATCGCGGCGGGTTCCAGATTTTTCAAAAGATACCCTGCAGGTTTTAAGGACTTAACTTTCTTTACGCTATCTGGGTCGCTTCTTCCGGTCAGAAAGATGACAGGAATATCTGCAAGGGCCTGGTCGGAACGGATCATTTCTAGGGTCTGCCTTCCATCGCAGACCGGCATTTCATAGTCTAGAAGAACCAGGTCCGGTTTATTTAAAGTAATGCATCGGATGGCGGCAATACTGGATTCTGCCAGCGTGATATCATAATCCTCACCTAACAGTTTCCCCATATGCTGCCGCACCGTCATAGAATCGTCCACTACAAGAATTTTTGGCTTATCGCTTACGGTCTCTCGCTTTTTCAAATATTCTTTGACTTCATCCATGGCGTTATCGGCCTCAATCGGTGTGCCGATGTTGTTTTCAAGGAGATGGGGCGCTATGGCGCAGTAGGCAAAATAACCGCTTCCTGTGTTAAACAAGAGGCTGAGGTGTGGGTTTTGTCTTGTAAAGACTTTTTGAAATTGATCATAGGCCAGGAGATTTTCCGTTTTCAGCTCATATGTTTCCTCTGTTGGAAATTGTTCCATAACACGCTTTACAAACTGTCTGGCGGTGTACCGGGCGGCATGGACCAGCATATTATCCAACTTATTTGTTTTGATACCTATAATTTTTCCTACCGTATTGATCAGCAGATTTTCTTCAAAGACCAAAATGACTTCCTGCTTCTTTTCATTTTTGGGGGTTCCATAGATCAGACGGTAATACACGCCGTTTCCAAACTTTTCTCCATTGTAAGCGTCGCTGACCAGATGAGATTCCAACTGAAACATATCAAACAAAAGCTGCTTGATCACCTTCTTCATAGCCGTAAGATTTTCACTTGGCAGAAAGTTTGACTGTTTTTTCATCTGCTTGCCTGTGATGGCCATATCTTCTGTTAGGGTATGACCGATCAGCCAGCCGGCACAGACGCCCAGAAAATGTTCTACTGAGTCAGGGGAGTAGGCTGACTGTTCCATCTCCTGTTCCAGTGCGGGAAGCGTATTTTCGCGGAATCCTTTATGAAGATGCCTATGTTGTTCCAATCCTTCGTAGTTGATAGAATCCATATACGCTTCTTCGTCTGCAAAATGGCTGACAGCATGTTTTTTAAAGAATTTAATTCCTTCCCGGCACGCCCACTGACGGGTTGCTTCGTCTTCTTTAAACGCGAGGAGCTTATTGATAATTTTAAAAAGTTTTTGATGTTCTTTATCTATAACCTCTACTCCGATTTTGAATTCATCTTTCCATTCAAATTGGCTGTCCATTATAAAATCCTCCTACTACAATATTTTTAAAGGGATTAGATATCCCATGGTTGGCACCGTTGTAGTTTTTGCATATTATTATCTATATTGTAACTATTCACCCGTGAACAAGTCAAGCTGTTTTTGAAAAGTTTGATACAGAAAAATCGTAGGTTTGTCGTTTGTCGCAATTTTGGTCTGTTGGGATAAAAAGTCATTTGAGGTAGAATCTTGTCGAATAAAGGCTGAAATAGGGCATTAGAACGCCCGCTAAGGGATGGAAAAAATGCCGAAAAAACAGGTACGTTGTAACATGTTGTGTCGTTTATGGACATATAGGTCGTTTCAGAAAGGTTAATTACTGGTATGATGAAATAAAAAGCCAAAGGAGCGATCTATATTATGAAAAGAAATTCACGGAAGAAAACAGAGGTAAATATTCGGATAGGAGGGCGTTTGAAACGGTTTCGGATTAAAAATGGCATATCGGCGGATGAACTAGCAGAAGCCTTTGGGATCGTGAAAGATTCTCTTCTGCGAATAGAAAACGGTTCTACCGGACTATCCAGTGAATATGCTTACATTTTGGCAACCAGGTATAACTGTGATATGAACTATTTGTTTGGAGGTGTGATTTCAGAAGCGGAGTGTATAAGAGTAGAAAAGGATGTGAGAGAAGAAGACAGCCAATGCATGGCAAGGTTGTTACACTATATTGCGGATCTTGTGGCGGAAAAATAGTGATACCATTATTTAAGGAGACAAATGATTAATGAAAAATGCAGATTATTCAGAGATAGGATTTCGTATTATGCAGCTGAGAAACCAACAAAATATTTCAAGAGAAAGACTTGCAGATATGGCGGATATTTCCCAGAAATTTCTATATGAAATTGAATTCGGCAAAAAAGGATTTTCTGTAAGTATCTTAAAAAGTATTGCGGACAGTTTGGAAACTAGCTGTGAGTACATCGTTCGGGGTGATGATATTTATTCCGATACAGAGTTATATAATGCAGTAAGATTGTTTGAAGGCAGAGAGGCGGATAAGGTGGCAGAAGTACTTAAAGCATTACATGAACTGGTTTGGTAAATGTGTTCCGAGTTAATCATTACGAGAGGTGCGTCATTTTGGAAAATAATTCTTTCAATAAGCACTTGATAAAATCAAATAGATTAGGTATACTATGAGTATGACTTCCTGAGATGTTCGATACTCTTGAATTTTTGAACCTACAATACTTTAAACGGGATTCCTATATTTGTGATTGGATGCCAGGCCGTCACTGCCGAACTTGTTCGGTACAATGGAAACATTGCAACGGAAGGCAGAAGACCACGTGCGGTTGCCCACCTAGCATATGCTAGGAGTCAAAAATCAAGAACCGGCATTTTGGGGGTTTTACAAAAGAGTGTATAGGGGCAGCGAGCGAATCGCTGTCCTTTTTATAATTTGTATCAATGGAGGAAGAGATGTTAGATGGATTTGTAAAAGTGGCTGCTTGTTCACCGGAGCTTAAAGTGGCAGATTGTGAATACAACTGTGATAAGATGATCGAAAAAGCACAAAAGATGAGCAATGAGGGAGCAAAAGTGCTGGCATTTCCAGAATTGTGCCTGACAGGATATACCTGTGGCGACCTATTTCTGCAGGATCAACTTCTGAAGGGGGCGCTGCGGGGGCTGGAACGGTTTGCAAGAGAGACGGAAGCATGCGATACGTTATTTTGTGTAGGGCTTCCGCTGCTGCATCGGGGAAGGCTTTATAATGTAACGGCAGCAGTATTTCATGGGGGGATACTGGGGCTGGTTCCCAAAAGCCATATCCCCACCTATTCCGAATTTTATGAGGGACGACATTTTGCCGGCGGGGATTCTGCATGGCAGAGAGGAACCGTGAGTGAGGAGAGCTGTGGGACACACCGTCTTCCTTTTATGGACCGGGAAGTTCCCTTTGGCGCCAAACAGATCTTTACCTGCGATCAGCTTCCAGAGCTGTCTGTCGCCATAGAGATCTGTGAGGATCTGTGGGTGCCTGTGCCGCCAAGTTCATATCATGCCATGGCGGGGGCGACTGTTATTATCAATCCATCTGCCAGTGATGAGGTGACAGGAAAATCCGCATACCGTAGGGAGCTGGTAAAGAACCAAAGTGCGAGGACCATCACCGCCTATCTCTACGCCGATGCCTCTGAGGGTGAATCCACCACGGATCTGGTGCATGCCGGACATAATATGATCATGGAAAACGGGGTGATGCTGGCAGAAAATCCTTCTTTTAAAGACCATGATATCATCACAGAGATCGATGTGAAGAGGCTGATGGCGGAGCGGCGCCGGATGACGACGTTTCCGCTGTATGTCTCGCCGGAGAAAATGGGATACCGAATACACAGGTTCCACTATGAAAAGCTGGAGAAGACAGAACTTACCAGAACTTTTGAAAAGACACCCTTTGTTCCATCGACAAAGACTCATAGGGAGGAGCGCTGCGATGAGATTTTGAATATTCAGGCTTCGGGACTGGCAAAAAGGCTGCGCCATACCGGTTGCCAGAGTGCGGTGATCGGCCTATCTGGCGGTTTGGATTCCACCCTGGCTCTGCTGGTGACAGTGCGTGCCTTTGATAAACTGTCGCTGGACCGGAAGGGGATCGTCTGCGTAACGATGCCCTGCTTTGGCACCACAAACCGAACCTATGACAACGCGGTCAATCTGGCAAGAGAACTGGGGGCGGAACTGAGAGAGATATCCATCGAAAAGGCGGTGAAGGGACATTTCGAGGACATCGGCCACGATATCAATGTCCATGATATCACCTATGAAAATGGACAAGCGAGAGAGCGTACTCAGATTCTTATGAATATTGCCAACCAGACCGGCGGTCTTGTGATCGGAACCGGGGATATGTCAGAGCTGGCGCTGGGCTGGGCGACCTACAACGGAGATCACATGTCCATGTATGGCGTGAACTGTTCTGTTCCGAAAACCCTCGTGAGGTATCTGGTGCAGTACTTTGCCGACACTTGTGTCAGCAACATTCGTGATACCAGTGGGAGCCATGGTGATACTTCCGAGAGTACCTTGAAACGTGTCCTGTATGACGTACTGGATACACCGGTGAGCCCGGAGCTTTTGCCGCCCAAGGACGGCAAAATTTCACAGAAGACAGAGGATATTGTAGGACCTTATGAACTACATGACTTTTATCTGTACTATATGCTCCGGTTTGGTTTCATGCCGTCCAAAATATTCCGTATGGCGATCTATACCTTTAAGGGCGTGTACGATGCACCGACGATCTACCAATGGCTTCATACCTTCTACCACCGTTTTTTCAGGCAACAGTTTAAGCGCTCCTGTATTCCCGACGGACCCAAGGTGGGCTCTGTGGCGCTGTCGCCGCGGGGAGATCTCCGCATGCCGAGTGATGCATCCGATGCGCTCTGGAAAGCAGATCTGGAGAGCATAAAGCCCGAAGCTACTGTTCTACAGTAGCTTTGGACAGGGCGTTTTTGATGCCGTCGATCAGCATAGTCTGGGTATATTTACTTTTTTCACTGACGGAGATATCGTCGATGGGAGTTCCTGCCACCAGCTCTTCCTCCAGAAATTCCAGGGAGGGTTTTACCAGAGGGTACATGGTAGTTACGGATTCGTCCAGATTTACCAGGGAAACGGACTTGATTTGGCTCTCGTCTACGACGATCTCCAGATTCAGCGTGGTGTCCCCCAGTTGCATCTGGGAATTGTATATACCCGGATTGTAGACCGCTGCCTCTGCGGTAGTAGTTTCAGCGGCGGTGTCCTCATCGCCGGAAGGATAGAACATGACGATTAGGAGTATGATGAGCAGGAGACCGAGTCCTATAAATATACCGGTATATACAAGCTCTTTCATTTGAAATACAAGTATTTTAGTTTTTGACATGTGGATAATTCCCCCTTTTATGGAGCGTAGATTCCATCTTGTTATATTATATGTATCAAAATGGGCAGATAGAACGAAAAAGGATGAAAATGATATGGCATTGCAGTTTATATTCGGCGGAGCCGGAAGCGGCAAGAGCACTTTTTTATATGATATGATCACCGCAGAAGCGGCAGAACACAGGGATAAGCAGTATTTTATCCTGGTGCCTGACCAGTTTACACTAGAGACACAGAAGACACTAGTGGAGAGGAGTGGGGGGAAGGGAATCTTAAATATTGATGTACTTAGTTTTCACCGCTTGGCATTCCGGGTATTTGAGCAGTTGCCGGCGATGGAGCGGACGATTCTGGAGGACATGGGAAAAACCATGTTGCTTCGGAAAGTATTTTCTGAGCAGAAAGACAGACTGGCATATTTTAAAAAGGGGATCGATACTCCCGGCTTTTTAGATGAGTGCAAGTCTTTTTTGTGTGAGCTGGAACAGTATGGAATCCGTCGGGAAGAGGATTTTGATACAATGAGTCAGTTGGGTATAAAGTTTGAGGATATCCGTTTGATCTATGAATGCTTCAAAGAAAAATTGGGCGATACGTACCGGACGGCGGAGGAGCTCATACTTCAACTGGCGGAAGTAGTGCATGAGATGGAGGGGGTCCGGGATTCGGTGATCTGTCTCGATGGTTTTACCGGTTTTACCCCGGATCAGTATGAGTTGATCGCCAGGCTTTTACAGCTCTGCCAGGATATGTATATCACGGTGACGATGGATGTCTCACGTCGAAGAAAGTATCTTTTTCAGATCAGTGAGGAGACGGTGACTGCCTTGACGGAGATCGCGAACCGGCTTCCGGTGGAAGTAAAAGAACCGGTTTGGGTGGGAAGGGGAAGAGCCAAGAAACCCTATCGTTTTCAGGCGGATGGAGAGCTTGCCTTTCTAGAGAGAAATTGTTTTTGCTATCCCCCGGGTCGCTGGGATGCCCCCACAGAGGATATTCGGCTGTACATAGGAAGAAAACCACGGGATGAGGCGGCATATGTGGCATATACCATATGGTGGATGGTGGCAAAGGGAGATTACCGCTATGAGGATATCGCCGTGATCACAGGGGATATAAGTTCCTACGAACAGACCATCACACGGGAATTTTCCAGGATGGGCATCCGTTTTTTCCTGGACAATAAAAAAAGTATCGGCGCCAACTGGGTGGCAGAATATATTCAGTCTGCGCTGGAGATGGTCCGCCGGAATATGGATTATGAGAGTACGTTTCGGTTTCTGCGCTGTGGTCTGTCTCCGCTGACCAAAGAGCAGACGGACTGCCTGGAAAATTATGTGATCGCCACGGGCAAAAGAGGACTGTCTTCTTATGAAAAGGAGTGGAAGCATGGAGTAGGACAGCTTTCCCTGGAGGAAATCAATGCTTCCAGACAGGTGGTTTATGATTGTGTCAGAGAACTGTTTGAGAATTTCCGGGGCGGGAAAAAGACGGTGGAAGTATTTACCGGGGCGTTGTATGGGTTTCTCTTGCAGCAGACCGTGCATGAGCGGATGCTGGCGCGCAGTGAGGCCTTTGAGGAACAGGGGCAGGATATACTAGCGAAGGAATACCGCAGTGTCTATAAAGTTGTGATGAACCTTTTTGACGAGATGGTGGAGCTGATGGGGGATGAGCTGGTCAGCGCCGAGGAATACCGTCAGATTCTGGGAGCGGGATTGTCCGAGGGGCTGGTGGGATTTATTCCACCGAAGAAAAACCAGGTGGTGGTGGGTGATATCGAGAGAACCCGATTGAAGGATATCCGGGTATTGTTTTTCATGGGCTTTAGTGATGATATTGTCCCGGGAGGACCGCAGCCGCCGGGGATCGTAAATACTAGGGAGAGAAAAAAACTGGAACAGATGGGCATCTCTCTGGCGCCTTCTGGCAGCAGAAAGGCAGCCAATGATCTGTTTTATCTCTATCTGAATTTTGCCAGACCCTCTGAGAAGCTCTTTTTTACATACAGCGAGACGGGAGCCGGCGGAGAGGGAAGACAGGCTTCTTATATTCTCGGGAAGATCCGACAGATCTTTCCTGCGCTCAGTGAACTTTACGCCGGAGAGGATCATTCCCCGGAGAGATATCTCGGAACGGACCGAGGACTGGAGTATCTACTGGATGGTCTGGGGGATGAAGATCGCCGCACTGGAAATGAAGTTCGATATAACGGTAGAGAGGGAAATATATGGTGGGAGCTGTGGCGTTACTATCAGGCCGGGGAGGACAGGGAATGGATGAGCCGGGCTCTGGCCTGTCATTTTGGAGGCAGACGGGAGGGAAAGCTGTCGAAACAGGCTCTGCAATATCTCTATGGTGAGGAACTTTATGGCAGTATCACTAGGTTGGAACGGTTTGCCAGGTGTCCCTATGCTTATTTTATCCTATACGGGCTGTCCTTGAAAGAGAGAGAGGAGTACACGGTGGCAGCGCCAGATTTTGGAAATGTCGTGCATTATACCCTGAAAGAGTTTTCGGACCAGATGCGGGAAAAGAATTTAAGATGGAGGGATCTGGAAGAGGAGACCATCGAGCCGATGGTGTCGGAGTGCGTGGATCGGACCGTGGCAGGCTACCGGGATGTGCTCTTTGGACAGTCCAAGCGCATCGCTTTTATGATCACCCGGATCAAGCGGATGATGAACCGGACGATCTGGGCGATCTCAGAGCAGATGCGCCGGGGAGCATTTGAGCAGGAATACTGTGAAGCGGGATTTTCCTATCACGACAATCTTCCCAGTATGAAGATCTCCCTGGAGGGGGAAAAAAGGCTGGTTTTTTCCGGTATTATTGACCGGATCGATACCTATGAGGACGAGGAAAATATTTATGTAAAAGTGGTGGATTATAAGACCGGAGGTATAAAACTTTCCCTGAATTCCATGTTTTACGGGCTGCAGTTGCAGTTGGTGTTGTATATGGCGGCGGCTCTTGATATGGAGAGGCAGAGAAGCGGGGAAAAAAATGTGGTTCCGGCGGGGATGTTTTATTATTACGTGAAAGATCCGGTTCTTAAGTTGGAGAGCAGCGCAGATTCCGATCTGGAGGAACAGATGCTAGCGGAGTATAAGTGCGGTGGTTATGCCAGTCAGAATCCCATAGTGCTCCAGAAACTGGATTCGGTCTTTGGCACCGGGGGAGAGTTAGAGAATGGAGTGAAATCTTCCTGTATCCCGGTAAATACTACCACCAAGGGGGACTTTAGCAGTTATGCCAAGGTGCTGAGCGATGAGAAGTGGCAGACGCTTATGTCTCACACTCTCAAACTGGCGGCGGATTTTGGAAGTCAGATCATGGATGGCGTGATCCGTGTCCATCCCTATCGTCTGGGAGGGGAGACGGGCTGCGATTATTGTGGACTGAGGAGTATCTGCGGCATGGAGCGAGCAGAGTTTGTCCAATGCTGCCATGAGATGGAAGAAAAAAAAGAAGAGGAGATCTGGGATGAACTGGACGAGGGAACAGAGACAGGTCATTGACCTGAGAAATTGCAATATCTTAGTGTCGGCAGCGGCGGGTTCTGGAAAAACGGCCGTGTTGATCCAGCGTATTCTGTCGCGGATCATGGATACCAGAGAGCCGGTGGACGTGGACGAGTTTTTGATCGTGACCTTTACCAAGGCGGCAGCGGCACAGATGAAGGAGCGGCTGACACAGGCGCTGGAGCAGGCGCTGGCGGCTGATCCAGACAATGAACATCTGCAGCGCCAGGTTATGCTAGTGCCGATGGCGCAGATCTCTACGATACATAGTTTCTGTGGCTATGTGATACAGAATTATTTTCACCGCACCGGCGTGGACCCTGCTTACCGCGTGGGAACAGAAAGTGAGTTGGGAATGCTCCGAAATGATGTGCTAGAGGAGATACTAGAAGAGAAATATGAGTCGCCTACGGAAGAGTTTCTGGAGATGGCGGGGATGAGCCGTTTTGTCAAGAGCGATAAAGAGATCGAGGAGTTGATCCTGTATCTGTATGAGAAAGCGGTGAGCGAGCCATTTCCCCGTAAATTTCTGCTGCGGATGGAAGAGTTTGTGGGAATGGATACGGTGGAGGACCTGAAAGCGTCGGAGTTCGTTCGGAGGAATACGGAATATGTAAGAAACGTACTGGCGGGGATCCGGGAGGAATACGATACCATGCTGTCGCTGTGTGATGCGCCGCGGGGGCCGGCGGCATACCGGGATTTTTTGGTGCAGGAAGCCGGACAGTTTGAGGGGGTGCCGGAAGAGGCAGAAATAGAACAACTGGGCAGATGGGTGGAGGGAATCACATTCGGAAGGTTGCCAGGGAAGAGACAGCCGGATTGTGAAGAAGAATTAAAAGAGGCGGTAAAAGGACTCCGAAGTGCCGTGAAGGATGTGGTAAAGTCACTGAAAACAGAGATTTTTAATACCACTTTGGAAGAACAGTTGGAGCAGTTGCGCCAGATCCGGGGGACGGTCTGTGCTTTTTTGCATCTCACGGGAGAATTTATGGAGAGATACCAGGCGAAAAAGGCAGAAAAATCCCTGGCAGATTTCAATGACCTGGAGCAGATGGCGATGGAGATTCTTTTGGAGGAGGATGAGGACGGAACCGTGCACCCTACAGAGGCTGCCGTGGAATTGTCTGAGCAGTTTGCGGAGATTATGATCGATGAGTATCAGGACAGCAACCGGGTCCAGGATATGCTTCTGGGAAGTGTCGCTTCCGAGGATAATCTGTTTATGGTGGGAGACATCAAGCAGAGTATCTACCGGTTTCGTATGGCGTGCCCGGATTTATTTTTGGAGAAGCTCCACCGATATTCCACCGAGGAAGGAGAAAGGGACCGTCTCGTTTGCTTGAGTCGGAACTTCCGAAGCCGAGATGTGGTTCTCCAGGGGACCAATGATATCTTTGAACAGATTATGCAGCCGAAGCTGGGAGGGGTGGCCTACGATGAGGCCGCTAGATTGAGACTGGGGGCAGACTACCCAGAGAGCGGACAGCGTCAGGCAGACAGCGTGGATGTACTTGCTATCGATGGAAAAGACGATGGGAGATATGAGGGGAAGCTGATCGCAGAGCTGATCCGGGAGTATACCGGAGAGGAGAACCCACTATATGTACAGGGAAGGGATGGATACCGACCCTGTGGTTATGGAGATATTGTCATTCTGGCGAGAAGTACCAAAGCCATCGGCCAGCAGATCTACGATGCGCTGGCGGCAGAGGGGATTCCGGTGCATATGGAGAATACCAGGGGATTTTTTGAAACCAGGGAGATCTCTTTGATGGTGAGCCTGTTTCAGATTATCGACAATCCGAGACAGGATATCCCCCTAGCAGCAGTGCTCCGAAGCCCGGCATTTGGATTTAGCGACGATGAGCTGGCGCAACTGCGGGGAAAAAATAAGAATATGGATTTTTATGATTCTCTTCTTCATTATGTGGATAGTCAGGAGGAAGGGGATCTTCAGGATAAGACAAGACAATTTCTGGAACTTCTGGAACGTTTTCGGGAGAAGATGACCTATGCCACTGTTTCGGATATGATTCAGGATATTTACAACTGTACGAAACTGGATTATATGATGTCTGCAATGAGCAATGGACTTCAGCGCAAGGCAAATCTGGAACTTCTAATGGAGGTGGCGAGGGAATTTGACAGCACTTCCTATAAGGGGCTTCATCAGTTTGTCAGATATATCAGCGGGATTAAGGAGCGAGAGGAGGATCTGGGAGAGGCAAACCTCTCTGGAGACAGAGAGGATGTGGTGCGGATCATGACGATCCATAAGAGTAAAGGACTAGAGTTTCCTGTCTGTATTCTGGCGGGGATGGGAAGGAGCATCACCGGAGCTCGTTCTCACTCCTTTCTGGTAGTGCACCCGGAAGTGGGGATCGCGGCGCCGGTGGTAGACAATGACCTGGGGATCTCTGTCAACCATACCTTTACCCGCTCTCTGGCGAGGATGAATCTGCTGGAAGATCTGGGAGAGGAGCTGCGGGTGCTCTATGTGGCGATGACCCGAGCCAAAGAAAAACTTGTGATGACCGGCTGCACCCGCCGGGATAAGTGCCCTGCGGGGACTGGATATTTTCAACTGATCCGCGCCAAGAGCTATTTTGACTGGGTGCTGCCGGCGGTCCAGGGCAATGACTGGTTCCGAGTGAGATGGCTGGAGATGGAAGAGCTGGAGAGGGCGGAGATCCGGCGTCAGGCGGATGTCTTGGTAGACGAGGTGATGCTGAATAATTTTGACACAAATATCACCTATGATAAGGCCATAAATGAAATGCTTTCTTTCATGGATGAACATCAGGCACAAGAAGAACTGGAGATTCCGACGAAACTGTCCGTCTCGGAGTTGAAAAAACGTTCTATGGAAGACAGTACAGAAGAGGGATTTTCCATCTTGGCTGGGGAAGCTCTGGAGAACCAGTCTCCGGTGCCGGCATTTGCGAAAGAAGATGCCGAAGCAGACCAGGCGCTGGCGGGGGCTAGTTATGGTACGGTGTGGCATCAGGTGATGGCGGGGCTTTGTTTTTCCGCTGTTCGGACGGAACAGGAACTGGAAGGGGCGCTGGAGGAGCTGGTAGGAGCTGGGCGAGTGAGGTCGGAGGATATGAAATATATTCGGAAGCATAAGCTTATGAAGTTTCTGGACTCTTCCCTTGGCAGCCAGATGCGGGAGGCCCAGGCAGAGGGTAGGCTTTACAGAGAGCAGCCTTTTGTGACGATGATCCCGGCGGCAGAGGTCGTGCCGGAGGCAGCGGACGGGGAGAGAGTTTTGGTGCAGGGGATCATTGACGGTTTCTATGAGACGGAACAAGGCATTGTGTTGATGGATTACAAAACAGATCATCTGGAGCCAGGCCAGGAGGGCATTCTTGTGGAGCGCTATGAGAAGCAGATGGAGCTCTATGCCCGCGCCCTGGAAGGAATTTTGGGGAAACGGGTAGTGAGGAAGGTGCTGTATTCTTTTTCACTGGACAGAGAGATTGAGGTGAGCTAGCTCGACGGCGCCAATTTAAGAGAGGAGATAGAGATGTATGATAGATTTGCTGGTGTTTATGACCGCATGATGTCAGAGACACCCTATGATATATGGTTTAAAAAACTAACTGTCTATCTGGAACGCCAGGGGAAGACCGGTGGACATCTGTGTGAACTGGGCTGTGGTACCGGTGAGATGACGGGGCGTTTTGCCGAGGTGGGATACGAGGTCACTGGCATTGATCTGTCCACGGATATGCTGGCGCTGGCAGCAGAAAAGAAAAAGGATGGGCAGAGTATTTTATATTTAAATCAGGATATGACAGATTTTTCGTTGCATAAGCCGGCAGATGTGGTACTATGTATATGTGACTCCATGAATTATCTTCTGGAGGAGGATGAGCTCCGAGGTCTTTTTGGCTGCGTCAGTGAAGTCTTGCCGGAGGATGGGCTGTTTGTGTTTGATATGAAAACGGAATATTGTTTTGAGGAAATCCTTGGAAATGAGATTCGGATGGAGGACGAGGAAGACTATACGGTGATCTGGGACAATGCATACGATCCTGATTCAAAGGTCAACGAGTACATGCTGACGATGTTTTTTAGAGAGCCTGGAAGCGGGCAGTATGAGCGGTGGGATGAGTGCCACCGGCAGAGGGCATATTCTCCTAGGAGGATCAGGGAGCTGCTCCGGGAGGCAGGTCTCGAACTTAGGGACTGTTTTGGAGAGGATATGGAGGCGCCACCGGATGCCACAGATGAGAGAATTTATTTTATAACACAACCATACAATGGACACTAAGTTGTATTGGAAGAAAGGAATGCGATAAAAATGAAGGGTAAATGGATAGTAGGAATGATGATCTGTATGCTGTTTTGCGGTGTTATTTTTTTGCAGGCAGGCGGTCCAGCATATGCGGACCAGACGGCAACGGTAGTGACGGATAAAGGGGATCCGCTGAATATGCGTGCGGGCGTGGGAACCGGCACAGCGGTGTTGACAGTGATTCCCAATGGCAGTCAGGTTACAGTACTGGATACGGCAGCCGGCTCCGATGCCAATGGGACATGGTATAAGATCACTTACAATGGACAGGAGGGCTATGTGGCGGCCAAATACATTTCTTTTACGGCGGTGCCATCTTCATCCCCGTCCGCGGCAACCACAGCACCAACTGCAGCGCCGACCTCTGTGCCTACACCGGCACCTCAGCCAGCAAAAGTAACGGTTTACCGGACACAGACCACATATAAAAAGATCAGTGTACCGGCAAAATTGAAAAGAACTCGGACGATCTGTAAGAACACCTCTGGTAAATCGTTAAAGGTAAATAAGAAAAATGTTGTTTTAAAAAAGAATAAAAGTGTAAAAATAATAGCAGAGAAAACCAAAGGTAGCACAAAATGGTTCAAGATCAGTTTTAAGTACAAGAAAAAAACGAGAAAGGGATACATAAAAAGCACGGACCTGAAACCGGTTTTGAAAAAAGCGGCAGGAGGTGTCGTCACTGGGGTAAAGACGGCGCTTCGTGTGAGAAAGAAGCCGGGGAACTCCAATCCTTACTATAAGGTAAACGGTCGTATTATGGTCCTGGCTAAAAAACAGTATATCCAGATTCTCAAAGTAAGAACCGTGAAAAAAAAGTTATGGTACCGCATTTCATTTGATTATTATGGAAAGACCTACTATGGGTATGTACAGGCAAAATATATCAAGCTGGCAAGGACCAGAGTGCAGAAAAAAGTTGCAGTAACCGTACTGAGCGAGAAACAGTTTGAGGAAGAGATGACCAGACAGGGATTTCCAGATTCCTACAAGGATTCCCTGCGCAAGCTTCACGCGGCCTATCCTTACTGGCAGTTTACGGCATACAAGACCGGGCTTGACTGGAATGCGGCTGTGGCGGCGGAATCGAAGCTCGGGGTAAGCCTGATCTCCAATTCTAAGTCAGCGGCGTGGAAATCCATGGAAAAGGGAGCTTATGATCCTGCTACGGGCAAATGGACAGTATTCGACGGAAGTACATGGGTGGCAGCCTCAAAAGAGGCAATCAGCTACTATATGGACCCCCGCAATTTTCTGACTACCCAGGGAATCTTTCAGTTTGAACAGTTGGAATACCAGTCCCAGTATCAGACCAAGGATGGGATCAACCAGATCTTTAAGAATACACCATTTTCCAATGCCACCTTTAGTTATGTCGACGATGTCACCGGGGTGGAGAAGCGGATCAGCTACGCCGATGCTTTTTTGCAGGCGGCAAAGGAGTCTGGTGTGAGCCCGTATCATCTTGCCTCCCGCAGCAAGCAGGAAGTGGTGACGGGACCATCCTCTACCAGTACGGCGGTGACGGGAACCACCGAGAGCTATCCAGGGATTTTTAACTTTTACAATATTGGTGCCTACAGCGGGGCAACGCCGATATTGAATGGCCTGAAATGGGCAAGCTCTGGGACTACATTTCTCCGTCCATGGAATAATCGTTACCGTTCCATCGTCGGAGGGGCGATGTACATTGGAAGCAATTATATCAACCGGGGACAGAATACCGGGTATTTACAAAAATTTAATGTGACTCCCAATAATACCTACAATCATCAGTATATGACAAATGTGGAGGCGGCGAACTCTGAGGCGCTGAAGACGAAGAATGCCTATAACGGTATGTTGGATTCGGTACCACTGGTATTTTCTATTCCTGTTTATGAAAATATGCCGGCGACAAACTGTCCGGTGCCCCAATAAAAAAGTATGAGGTAGTTTATGAAAAGAAAATTTGTATTTGGTGTTATGCTGCTTGTGGCTGTTCTGGGCCTATTACTGATACCAGGTGAGGTGCAGGCGGCGAGTGCCACGGTGGAGTTTACAACGAGTACTTCTGAGGTTTCAACGGGAAGTGAATTTACCGTTGTATGTCGTGTGACTTCCTCCGAGGTTTTCAGCGATGTAGAGATGAAAGTGCTTTACGATGCCTCTATCATGGAATTTGTCAGTGGTGGCAGGAAAGTGAGCGGAGAAGATGGCATTCTTCAGATCTCATCCACTGGAAATGAGGACGAGGTGAAAAAGCGTACCTATTCGCTGCGTTTTAAGGCGTTAAAGGCGGGAGTGGGAGCCATTGAGATGGGGAGGAGAATGACGGTGAAAAATCTGGAGGGTGATTCTTTTTCCGTATCTGCAAATCGTGTTACCCTCACGGTGAAAGAGCCTGTAGGCAGTGAGGCAACGCCAGATCCGGCTGCTGCCACTACGCCGGTGCCGGTGGCTACTGAGGCCCCCTCTCTGAGCACAAACAATAAATTGAAGTCCCTACGTTTTGATTGTCTCTCTATGACACCAAAGTTTGATACGAATGTGTTGGAATACACGGTAAAGGTTGACTGTGACACGAATATATTGTATTTTAATTATGTTGCGGCGCATAATAAAGCCGCCGTCAGGATAAAAAATAATGATGAACTGCTGCTGGGTGAGAATGATGTCAGGATCGTAGTGACGGCAGAATCCGGTGACAAGCGGGTGTACAAGCTCAAGGTGATCAAGGAGAGCGAGTCAGAAACACGGGTTCGGGAGCAGCAGGAAAAGGGGAAATCCGATATCACTTTTTCCGTGTATGAAAAAGAGGGATCGATCTTTATCGAGAATCAGTACCAGTTTCAGGTGGTGGACGTGAAGGATGACTCCATCCTTCCCTCCGGTTATGTAAAAACTTCTGTGGATCTAGAGGGGAAGAGCGTCACTGCCTATACGATGGAAAACGACCTGGATAATAATTATCTTTTGATGTATCTAAAGGGGACGGGGACAGAACCGGTGCTCTATCAGTATGACCGGATGGAGCGGACGGTGCAGCGCTATACTGGGACGATGACGCAGAAGGTCAATAAGGGCGGCAATGTTGCCCAGGAAAAGGAATTCATGCCGAAGACAGGAGCTTGGCTTTATGCGGCGCTGGTTAGTATGGCGGTGATCATACTTATATTGCTGATCGTGATCCTAAATATGGTTTTGAGAAGAAAGCTTGGCAAGGGAAAAAGGGAATTGGATGATATGGATTTCTGATAAAAGAAATGGAGAGTAGAGACAGTGAAGAGAGATTTTACAGCAAGTGCAGAAAGAGCTCTGACGAAAGCAGGAGAGATCGCGGCAAAATTAGGAACTACTGCCATTGGGACGGAACATCTTCTTTATGGCCTGAGTGCAGTGAGCGGTACGGCATCTAGAATATTAAAGGAAAATGGAGTGATCCGACAGGATATCGAGATGATCTTAGAGGACATGATCGGTGGCGCTGCGCCGGAAAAGGTAAAGCGCAAGGACTGTGATGTCACGCCCCGGTTTGATGAGATCATCCTGTCCGCCGAGCAGATTGCAGAGAGAAATGAGGATTCCAGCATTGGGACGGAGCATATTTTTTTGGCAATTCTAAAGGCTAGGGATACCGGCGGTCTCATGGTGTTAAGAACTCTGGAAGCAAATCTCCAGAAAATGTTTGTGGATGTGGTGTTGACCATGGGGGCGGATCTGAACGCCGCCAAGGCTGAGCTTTCGGGGAACCGCAGCACAGGAAAGAAAGGAAAATCAGAGACACCGATGCTGGACCAGTATTCTAGGGATTTGGTGGAATACGCCAAAGAGGGGCGTTTGGACCCTGTATTTAACCGGGATGAGGAGATTGCAAGCGTGATCGAGATCCTGAGCCGGCGAACAAAGAACAATCCCTGTATGGTGGGGGAACCGGGGGTGGGTAAGACTGCCATCGCCGAGGGATTGGCGATCCGAATCGCAGAGAATTCTGTACCAGAGACCATGGCGGGAAAGCGCATTCTCTCCCTGGACCTGTCGGGCATGGTGGCGGGTTCTAAATACCGGGGCGAGTTCGAGGACAGGATCAAGCGTGCTGTAAAAGAAGCGATTTCCACTGGGAATATCATATTATTTATCGATGAACTTCACACCGTGATCGGAGCGGGAGGAGCAGAGGGGGCGATCGACGCCTCCAATATTTTGAAGCCGGCGCTTTCCCGCGGAGAGATCCAGGTGATTGGTGCCACAACCAGAGAGGAATACCGCAAAAGAATTGAAAAAGACGCGGCGCTGGAGCGTCGGTTCCAGCCAGTAATCATCGAAGAACCGACGGTGGTACAGACCATTGGTATGCTTCGGGGACTCAGAGGACGTTATGAGAGTTTTCACCGGATCAAGATTAGCGATGAGGCGTTGGAAGCAGCGGCGAAATTATCCGACCGCTACATCAATGACCGCTACCTGCCGGATAAAGCCATCGATCTGATGGATGAGGCGGCGGCTAAGCTCCGACTGGCCCAGGCGGTGAAAAAGGGGCAGGTCTCGGCGGAGCTGGAGGATAAGATACGAGAACTGGAGCAGTCCAAGGAAAAAGCTCTGATCAAGGGAGATATGGATCTGGTTTTGCAGATCCATGCCGAAGAGCAGGACACCAGGGAAGAGCTGGATAAAGAGTTAAAGAAGTGGCAGAAAAAGCAAAAGAAAGAACAGGTACTTTCGGCACAGCAGATCGCCGAGGTTGTATCGGCGTGGACGAAGATTCCGGTGAGCCGTCTGGCAAAGGATGAGACAAAGCGTCTGCAGAAGATGGAGACCATTCTGCATGAGCGCGTGGTAGGACAAAATGAGGCGGTGGAGGCCGTCTCCCGCGCTGTGCGCCGGGGACGTGTTGGTCTGAAAGATCCGAGGCGTCCCATCGGCAGCTTTTTGTTTCTTGGACCTACGGGAGTGGGGAAAACGGAGCTTTCTAAGGCGCTGGCGGAGGCGGTATTTGGCTCAGAAAAAGATATGATACGCATCGACATGTCAGAATATATGGAAAAGCAGAGTGTCTCCAAGATGGTAGGTTCCCCTCCGGGATATGTGGGTTATGAAGAGGGGGGGCAGCTCAGTGAAAAGGTGCGTCAAAAGCCTTATTCTGTGCTGTTGTTTGATGAGATCGAGAAGGCGCACCCAGATGTGTTTAATATGCTGCTACAGATTTTAGAAGACGGTCATTTGACAGATTCTCAGGGACGCCGGGTGGATTTTAAGAATACGATTATCATCATGACTTCGAATGCCGGGGCGAATCGGATCATTTCCCCGAAAACCCTTGGTTTTCTTTCCAGTGAAGACGCAGAACAGGATCATAAGCGAATGAAAGAGGGAGTTATGGAAGAAGTGAAACACCTCTTCAAACCGGAATTTATCAACCGTATTGATGAAATTATCGTATTCCATGCCCTTACCAGAGAAAATATATCCGACATTGCTACTCATATGTTGGAGAGTTTCCGTCTACGGGCAAAAGAGCAGATGGATCTCACGGTCCGTTATGGCAAGTCCGTTGTAGAATTTGTGGCGGCGAAGGGATTTGACAAAGACTACGGAGCGAGGCCTTTACGCCGTGCCATCCAGAATCAGATCGAAGATGCTCTGGCACAAGAGTTGGTCAATGGGGCGGTTAAGATTGGCGATACCGTTAAGATCGCCGTAAAAGCGGGGAAAATTTATGTACAAAACTTCATAAAAAAATGATGGCATTGCCCTGGGTTTTTTGTTATAATTGAAGTAGAGATCAACTGCCTGTAAGAGGGTCAGGAGGATATAATCAGCAAGAAACTAAGGAGGATACTGGTATGGGTGTAGTTGAGGAAATGATCCGCAAGGAGGACGATGGTTCTCTCAGTTTTGGAAACTATCTTCTGAATTCAAAGACAAAGAAATCGGACTTTGAATATCAGGGAGATATGTATAAGGTAAAGACCTTTCGGGAGATTACAAAGCTGGAGAAAAATGGTCTGTTTGTGTATGAGTCAGTACCTGGAAGCGCCGTGACAAATTATGTGGATGATGGAAACGATGTATCTTTTGTGGTGGAAGCAGCAGAGGACATTAGTTTTACCCTGGAGCTTGAGCCATCACAGGAGTATAAGGTAATGCTTGACGGAAATGAACTGGGGACGATGAAGACAAATCTAGGCGGAAAGCTCAATGTGAGCATCGAACTTGATGAAGGGAAACAGGCAGATATCAAGGTAAGTAAATGTTAGTATTTTGTACTAGGGTGTGTCTGAAAAACGATAACAGCTACCTGAACTGAGAACGGCGCCAATCTGGTGATTCAGATTGGCGCCACTGTTAGTTCAATGTTGAAAGGAAATTATGGCAAAGGCAAAGAACATATTTTATTGTAAAGAATGTGGAACGGAGACCGGAAAATGGCAGGGACAGTGTCCCGGCTGTGGAGAGTGGAACACATTGGTTGAGGCACCGGATACCGGTGCTCCGGGGAGAAAGACCGGGGCAGGGGCATCCAGAGCTGGACAAGCGGAACCCGCCAAATTAAAGGATATTACCATTGAAAATGAGCACCGGATGATGACTGGAATCGGGGAACTGGACCGGGTCCTGGGAGGTGGCATCGTGGCTGGCTCACTGGTATTGGTGGGAGGAGATCCGGGCATTGGGAAATCAACTCTTCTGCTGCAGATGTGTAAAATGCTTTCTGACCAGGGTGAGAAGATTCTTTATGTGTCGGGAGAGGAATCTCTCAAGCAGATCAAGCTGAGAGGAGACCGGATCGGGGAATTTTCCGATTCCATCTATCTGTTGTCGGAGACAAACATCTCGGATATCGATCATGCCATCGGGAAAGTCCAGCCAGCGGTAGTCATTGTGGATTCGATTCAGACGATGTACGACGAGCGAATCGATGCGGCGCCAGGCAGTATCAGTCAGGTGCGCGAGATCACCTCCATCCTTTTGCGCATCGCCAAGAGCAGGGGGATTAGTATTTTCATCGTGGGACATGTGACGAAGGAAGGAAATGTGGCAGGGCCCCGTATGTTGGAACATATGGTGGACACCGTGCTTTATTTTGAAGGGGATTCAGCGGCGGCCTACCGTATCCTGCGGGGAGTTAAAAACCGCTTTGGTTCCACCAATGAGATCGGTGTATTTGAGATGAAGGGAAAAGGACTGGTGGAGGTACCCAACCCATCGGAATATATGATGCAGGGAAAACCGGTGGGCGAGTCCGGTTCCGTGGTGGCATGTGCGGTGGAGGGAACGAGATCTTTTATGATCGAGGTGCAGGCTTTGGTTTGCCACACCTATTTTAATATGCCCCGGAGAACGGCGGCGGGGACGGATTACAACCGGATCAACCTCCTGATCGCAGTGCTAGAGAAGCGTCTGGGCATCCGTCTCTCAGACAGCGATGCCTACGTCAATGTGGCAGGTGGAATGAGGATCACAGAGCCGGCGCTAGATCTTGCCATCATTACTGCGATCATGTCCAGTCACAGTGGAAAAGCCATGGATGACCGCACCGTGATTTTTGGCGAGGTAGGTCTGGTGGGCGAGGTGAGGGCGGTTCCCCAGGCAGAAAAACGGGTGGCAGAGGCAGTGAAAACCGGATATCAGACCTGCATTCTACCGGAGGCAAATAAAAAAATGATTGAAAAGAGCGGAGGACTAGATTTGTCCGGTATTCGCCTGGTGGGAATCCGTAACATCCGGGAACTGGCGGATCAAATTCACGTGAATATAACATGAGGGCACAATACGAAGTGAAGGGAGAACAATATGTACGAAAAGATAGAAAAAATGGCGACATCGGGATTTCGGCTATTAACTGCTCTGGTTTTGTTGGTGGTGGGGCTTATATGGCAGATCGCTTCCGGAAAGGTTTTGGACATGTATGCCTTTTACATTATGTCAGCGGCAATGTTTTCCCTTGCCAGTGTGATCCTTGCAAAACTTTCCCGCACGGACAATCATTTTATCTTCTATGTCATTCTCAATATAGTGGTCCTGGTCGTGGGTGTTGTGCTGACAAGCTCAGGAGGATTTACCGGAGTAGTACTTTACAGTATATGGGGAATCTGTGTGATCGCGGAGTGGGTGATCAATGCTGTGCTTTTGCCGTGCGAGGATATTCTGAAACGGGTGGTCATGGGTTTTGTGGCAGCAGTTGTGAATCTCATTCTTGTTGCCATCGTTTTTATGATTCCTATTTTGCTTCAGGTAAACGCATAGAAGGATAGACATGGAGGGAAAGGAAATGAAAGAACGACTCAAAAAGATTTCAGCAGGATTGCTCATTATCCTGCTGTCTTTGGTAGGATTGTGGGAGTATATGCAGCTTTATCTGTATTTTGATATTCCTCAGGCGGTAGTGCTTCTGCCGGTCGCCGGAGCATTGTCAGCGATTTTTCTCAAAAAGCTGGGATGGGTGGTGCCAGGTACTACTATACTGATCTGCATTGTGTACCAGCTAATAGAAAAAAGATCCAGCTCGGTAGGGATCGTGGAGACCTCCAAACTAAAAGTGATTCTGTCTATCTTACCTGTGGTAATCATCTTTATGGCTCTTGGCATTGCCGGAGGTTTTCTGGTGAGGGTGCTGATTCAGAAAAAAAGGTCGCTGGCTGTCGGAATCCTTTGCTGCTTGTTGGGAGTGTTTCTTATTTTTGGAGGCAGTGTAGTGATGTTCAGGAATCCTCTGTATCCATTTTTGGCGAAGGCGTCGATCAATCATTATGCAAAAAAATTTCAAAGTGACAGTTATAAGATCAGCGAAGTTTCTGTATACTACAGTCTAGAGGACTTGCAGTATCAGGGGCGTGTGGTGATGAGTGATGGCATCGTGTATGCGTTGTATCATGATCGTGAATCGGGAGAGGTGACAGAAAGCAACGTGAATGAATAGGTTTTCATGAGCCTGATTCAACGGCTAGAATAACCAAAAATAAAAAAATGTGTAAAAATAGGAAAATAGTTGCAAATTGACATAATTGTAACATTTATGTAAAATATAACAGTAGTATGACAAAATAATAAAATTGGAGGAAACGCCGTGGACCATTTGGATATGTTGGAGTATAAGAGCGTTCATATTTTGCGGGAGGCATACAGTGAATTGGGAAATCTGTGTATGCTCTGGTCGATTGGAAAGGATAGCACAGTTCTTCTCTGGCTTGCCAGAAAGGCCTTTTTTGGACATGTTCCAATTCCCCTCGTACATGTGGACACCCATTTTAAGATCAAAGAGATGATTGAATACAGAGACCGTCTGGCGGCAGAGTGGAATCTGGATATGATTTACGGAGAAAACACCGAGGCGCTGGAGAAAAAGGCTACGTTCCCGGATGGAAATGCTACCCATCTGGAGTGCTGCAAATCACTGAAAACAGAAGCGTTGACCAATACCCTCAATGCCAGTTGGCCCCGTTACCGTTTTAATCACGGGAAGGGAGTTTACGAAAAGGACGTCAACATTGAACCGTATACCGGCGTGATCGTCGGCGTGCGGGCAGATGAGGAAGGAAGCAGATCCAAAGAGCGATATTTCTCGCCGAGGGATAAAAACAATGATTGGGATGTGGGAGACCAGCCGCCGGAATTCTGGAACCAGTACAAGACCGATTTTGCTCCGGGGACCCACGTGCGTGTGCATCCTCTGCTGGATTGGACGGAGCTGGATATCTGGGAGTATATCGAGAGAGAAAATATTCCTGTCGTTCCGCTGTATTTTGACCAGGGCAATGGAAAACGTTACCGCTCCCTTGGGTGCGCCCCCTGCACCGGAACAGTAGATTCCACAGCAAAAAATGTAAGAGAGATCATAGAAGAATTGAAAACCGGAAAATTTGCCAATATCGCTGAGAGATCCGGGCGCGCCCAGGACAAAGAGGGAGGCGGCGGTCTGGAAGAACTGCGCAAAGAAGGATACATGTGACAAAGTCTGTCATGCGGCCGGGCACAAATTTATTTGTGTCTGGACATATGACAGATGGTGTCAGCATATCAAGAAAAGGATTGGAGCAATTGCGATATGAATAAAAAAGAAGACATGAATATAGTCATTGTCGGTCATGTGGATCACGGTAAGAGCACCCTTATGGGACGCCTGCTGGCAGATACCGGTTCCCTTCCCGAAGGAAAGTTAGAGCAGGTAAAAGAGACCTGCCGCAGAAATGCAAAACCATTTGAGTACGCATTTTTGTTGGATGCCCTGAAGGACGAGCAGTCCCAGGGGATCACGATTGACACGGCGAGATGTTTTTTTAAAACGGAAAAACGAGATTACATCATACTGGATGCGCCGGGGCATATTGAGTTTTTGAAGAATATGATCACAGGAGCTTCCCGCGCCCAGGCAGCATTGCTTATGATCAATGCCAAAGAAGGTGTCCAGGAAAATTCCAGGCGTCACGCTTACATGCTGTCTATGTTGGGAATCCAGCAGATCGCTGTGGTGATCAATAAGATGGATTTGGTGGATTACAGCCAGGAAGTATATGAGAAAGTAAAAAATGAGTATCTTCAATTTTTAAAACAGATTAATATTACACCGAAGTTTGTCCTTCCTGTAAGTTCCTTCCAGGGAGACAATATTGTAAAGCAAAGTGATAAAATGCCTTGGTACGACGGAATGTGTATTTTGGAAGTGCTGGATGCCTTTGAATGTGAGGAAGAACACGACAAGCAACCATTCCGTATGCCAGTGCAGGACGTATACAAATTTACGAGAAACGGGGATGACCGGAGAATCGTGGCGGGAACCATCGAGACCGGTACGATCCGCGCCGGACAGGAGGTAATTTTCTATCCTTCCGGCAAGAAGAGCCATATCAATAAAATCGAGTCATTTAATACCGACCCCATCCAAGAGGGCAAGCCGGGTATGGCCATCGGCTTCACTATGAAGGAGCAGATTTATATAACCCGTGGGGAGATGATGGCGATCGCGGGAGAGCCACAGCCCAAGACGGCATCACGGATCTCCGCTAACATTTTCTGGCTGGGAAAGAAAGATTTTGTTCCAGGAAGGTTATACTTCCTGAAGATCGGCGGTGAAAAGGTCAGAGTAGAGGTGGAAGAGGTCAAAGGAGTCATTGATTCCTCCAATCTTTCCTCCACCGACACGAAGCAGGCGGTGGAGAAACATGAGGTAGCAGAGGTTATCCTAAAGACCGATAAGCCGATTGCCTTTGATACGGTAAAGGAGAGCGCCGGCACGAGCCGATTTGTCATCGTGGACAATTATGAGATCGCCGGGGGCGGAATCATAACCGAGGCCCTGGAAGATGAAGAAAGCGACATCAGAAGTAGTGCCATGCTACGCAATTATAAATGGGAGACCGGTGAGATCAGTCTGGAGTCCAGAATCGAGCATTACGCTCAGAGACCGGAACTGATCGTGCTGACTGGAGAAAAGAATACTGGCAAAAAGGACCTGGCAAAGGCATTGGAAAAAAGCCTTTTGGACAGTGGCAGATATGTATACTACATGGGAATTGTATCTTATCTGTATGGGGTAGGTGCTGATACGAAGTCAGGCGGAGATGAGGACCACAAAGAGCAGATACGGCGATTTGCCGAAGTGGCAAATCTCATGCTGGATGCCGGGATGATTCTGATCGTTACAGCCACTAAGCTCACCGAGAGTGACCGCAAGATTATGGAAGCGGTAATACAGGGAGAAATGGATGTTTTCTGGATCGGCGATGAGGTAAGTACCGATATTAAAATGGATATGAGGCTGAAGGACAGTGAATTTGATTATGAGAAAAATATCCGTAAGATCCGGACGCTTCTTAAAGACAAAGGAATCCTGTTCCGATGATGGATCAGGGAGATGGAGAAAAGGATGGCTTCAGACAATAAAAACGAAAATATTATCTGGCATGACGGAAAAGTATCTTATGAAGACCGGTGCCAGGTTCTGAATCAGAAGGGGATCGTAGTGTGGTTTACCGGACTTTCAGGATCTGGCAAGTCCACAGTGGCAGTGGAGTTAGAACACATCCTCAACGAAGCGGGCCGGGCGGTATATCGTCTGGACGGGGATAATATCCGCTGTGGTATCAACTCCGATCTTGGTTTCAGTGATGAGGACCGCAATGAAAATATCCGTCGTATCAGTGAGATTGCAGCGCTGTTTCAGGATGCGGGGGTAATCACACTGGTATCCTTTATCTCTCCTTTCCGGGCGATGCGTCAGTTCGCCAGAGAGAGAGCGGGTGAGGGGAACTTTATAGAGGTCTACGTAAATACAGATTTTGAGACCTGCAGGCAGCGGGATCCGAAGGGACTGTACAAAAAACAGATTCAACAGTTTACCGGAAAGGACTCAGTCTATGAGGAGCCGCTGAATCCTGAGATCATACTGGATACGGTTGATCATACTCCTTATGAATGTGCAATGCAGATTTATGAGAGAATATGGGGAGAGAGGCATGAGTAGTTTAATCAAAAAGCTCAAACGCAAGGTTAAGCGCAGCAAGCGGGAATTTGAGATTGTCAGAGGTGCCAGGGCAAAAAAAGTCTATCACAGCAATGGCGGGACGATTACGATTCGGCCGGAGGCATGGGTGATCCGGGGATCAGAAGCCTATGAAGAGGTTTTCCGGCGGGAACAGGCAGATTCCTTTAAGACCAATATTAAGACGAAGAAAATGTATTCTCTCGTATCTCAGGCAAAAGACTGGTTTTTGGAATTGCAGCTGCGAAGTGAAAAATATACATTTAACAATATGCTGGCAGTGGTAAATCCCTTTGGGGAGGCGCCATTGACAGCTCTTGTGCTGTTTACTACACTTATGGATTACGGTGTGCGTGTTACTGTGGTAGGAGACACAGAAGATACCAGCTTCCTATCCGAGTATCCGCCTGCCAAGCGTCACCGAATTCCCATCCTGGGACTGTATCCGGGACGGAGCACCGATGTGGTCATTGAACTTCTGGATGAAAACGGTCAGGTGTGTGACAATCGCAGATTTCCCCTTATTACAGAGCCTCTTCCAGAAGACTTGAAGGATATTATAACGGTAAAAAAGAAAAATGACAGGGCGGCATTTAAAAATATTCTGATCGCTGGAGGCATTGACATCAAACCTTGCGTGTTTGACAAGGAGGGACAGATCCGTTATTATCTGCGAAGAAAGCCAAAAGGATATGGTATTTTTCCGTTGTCAAAGGGACGTTTTCTGTTTATGGAGCGGGAAATTTCTGCTCCCTCTTTCACCAATCCCCATTCGGTCCAGATGTATGACATGGACTATCTCGGACGGGTAGGAAGAACTTATCTCGTGAAGAATGGAGCTCATCACACGGTGGAGGAAAAGACGCCGGGAGGCAATATTCTGACAGCGGGAAACAGCCTGGAAGAACATTCCGAGGATTTGATCCTGGAATTGAACCGGGAAAATGGAGAGATTGTGCATCAGATCAAGCTGGGGGATCTTTTTGATGAGACCTATCAAGATATGATGGATTGGGCACACATCAATTCAGCATCTTACGATGAAGAGCAGGATTCTATGCTAGTATCCATGAGAAATATCCATTCAGTGGCATCCTTTGATTGGAGCAGGGATGAGATCCGGTGGCTTTTTGCCGATCCCCGATTCTGGGAAGGGACAGAGATGGCAGATAAGCTATTAAAGCCTGTGGGCGAGGTGCCTTGGTTTTACCAACAACACGCCGTATTCGAGGTGGAATTGGAGGAAGAGAGGCCGAATATCAAGCACATCATGGTCTTTGACAATCATTGGCACAAACGCCGGAAAGTCAAATTTTTTGACAAGGATAAATTAAGTTATATCAGTTTTTATGAGATCAACGAAAAAGAAAAAACGGTGAAATTGTATAAGCGTTTTTCCTGTCCCAAATCAAAGATCCGCTCCAATGCCATTTTTGATAAGGATACCAGGCATCTCTACGCCATGGCAGGTTTTTTGGTGCCTGAGATCGAGGAAAATCTGGGTTTGATCCGCGAATATGATTTTGATTCCATGGAAGTGCTCAGTGAATATTATGTTAAGCCAGGCTTTTTCCGGGCCCATGAATTTTTGCCAGATATGGTGTCACTGTCAAAGACACTGGTGAAAAATACGGATTACCTGGGCGGAGACCTGAAACGTCCTCAGCGGTTGACCGAGGACGAAGTAGAAGGTCTGGACTTTCAGGAGGCGCCGAGTGTAAAGGATTCTTCTGTATTTTACCGGATGCAGGAAGACCTTCTCTATATCCATGAAATGGACCATGCCATCGGGGCGGTTTACCTCCGTGGGAATGAAGGAGTCTGGAAGGTGGATTTTTCGGATACCTGGCAGACCATGAAGACCTTCGAGGATGCGGATTATCGCATCGCGATGTGGCTGGACCAGCTTCCTCTGGATCAGTATGAGTTGTATATTCTCCTCCACGGGGAATTACAGAATACAGGTAAAAAGCTCACGAAGCAGAAATAGATTTTTGGCGATAATACCCTTTAGCTGCCATCGGGGAACTGGAGTTTTCAGAAAACCTGTTTCGATGGTGATGGAGGGTATTTTTTTCTCATAGACGCACCAGTCGCCAAAGCCTCCGGCGGGACGGGTGTCTTTGGTGTTTTCCACGAGGCGGTATCCGGTCACCCGGTGGGTGACTGCGGCCATCGTGGTGATCTGGCTTTTCAGGGAGCCGTGAACATCGTAGTCATAGTAGATGAGATTGCCGCGGGAGTGATAGTGTATGATGCCTAATGGATTTGTAAGTCCGTTTACGAATTCCATGAGACACCGGGTTTCCTGCTGGTCACCAGCGCTTACACCGGGATTTCTTTTTGAACGGTCGGGAGACTGGCCGAAACCACAGGGGAAATTTCGGTTCAGATCCACGCCTCTTCCATTTTCTTTCCAGGTTTTCGCCTCCGTAGACATGGAGATACAAACGCCGTCTGGATTTGTCATCGGAAGAAAGATCACACAGATTTCTTTCCAGAGCTCCCGATAACAGCCTTCATAATGTTCCAGATAATATTCCATTATTTGTAGGAGAAGAGTAGTATTGATGTATTCTCTGCCGTGGATCGAAGCAGTAATGACAAATTGGCTCGGTGCCTCCGTAGATCCGAGACTGCAGGCATAAAGCTGACGTTTGCCATGGGTGATTCCCAGGGATTTTACTCGAAAATATTCCGGTGGATACTGTTTTTCCAGCTCCCGAATACGTTTTTCCATTGTTGTATAAGTATAGAGTGAATTTTTTTTCATGGATTACCTCACCTCTGCGCTGGTCTTTGTGCATAACGCAATGTAAGTTCCAGCGGCCTTTCGCAACACAGCCCTATTGCGGTGCTAATATCATAGGATATTTTATGCCAGAGTTTTGTGATTTATGAGCTGTGCTGTGAGGTGAGAAAAAAGACAGACGCTAAAAAGCGGCAGAAGATTTCCATAACAGCAGGTAAATTCGCATATAAGAAATACACCGGTGAGAGGGGCGCCGAGAGCAGAAGTAAAAAAACCGGACATGCCGCCCAGAAGAAAGCAGGCGGGAGAAAAGCCGATGCCAGGAAATAGGGAGTACAGAGCGAGTCCATAGAGTTGACCAATGCAGGCACCCACTGTCAGCAGGGGAAATATGGTCCCGCCGGGCAGCCCAGAGCCAGAGGAGATCATGGAGAAGAGATATTTTCCAAAGAGGAGCAACACAAGGGTAGTGTAGGCAGTAGTTGGCGTTCTGAGAAGGGCCAGCATATTATTCCCAGATCCCGTGATCGCGGGGAAAAAATAGCAAACCACACCAGTTAATAGAAAGAGTATACTCCACAGGAGCCCATTACTGCGCTTATTATACTTTGAAAGCAGTTTGGCATAACGTTTCAAGGAAAAGGCATAATATTTTCCAGTAACACCCAAAAGAATACCCATCAGGGCAAGTGCGGGGTAATAGTAATACTGCTGTATTGGAATAATGATATTCAGAATGGGTGCAGTGCCAAAGATCAGATGGCTGACCAAAAAAGCGGATACAGAGCCGACAGCGATGGTCAGTATAGAGATCGCCCTGCGTCTCGGGAATTTTTCCAGTGTGAACATAAGACCAGACACCGGGGCACAAAAAAGTGCGGACAGCCCGGCTCCGGCACCAGCACAATAGTATTCTGTGGGGGAGAGATGCGACTGGCGGAAAACCTGAATGGAGCGGAAGATCCCTTTTCCAGACATGGTTCCAATCTCTACGGCAGAGCCGGTTTTTCCCAGGGAAAAGCCAGCGAGGATACACAGGGGGGCGGAGGTCAGTTTCACGAGAAGAACGGACCACCATCTGGCATCGGTAACACCCTGGGCTTCCTCGATGGAATGAGAAACGCCGCCGCCCTCTGCTTTGGGTTCCAGACAAATGCTCCAGTAAACAAAACGGGACAGGAGTAAAAGCCCTGCACCCCAAGCGGCGGGATAGAGAAAGCCGCCGCTGTGGAGAGAGGGGAGGATCGTATGATTCAGGGTATTGTCACAGAGGCTCATTAGAAAACGGTACAGACATATAATAAGCCCGGAAAAAATACCTGTGACAAGCCCGGCTGATATTCTGTAAATTATGTATTTTTTTTGTTTCATATGAATCACCAAGTGTTGTGTATTTTTTAGTTAAATGATATCATAAAGTCAGTAGAATGTAAATAATGGGAAAGGATTGGTGCATGATGTCAGCCGCCGGAATTATATGTGAGTACAATCCCTTTCATGAGGGTCATCAGTTTCATATACAGCAGGTTCGTGAAAAAACAGGGGCAGATACGGTGGTGGCGCTACTGAATGGCGACTTTGTCCAGCGGGGAGAGCCTGCCATTGTGGATAAATACATCCGAACCCGCATGGCGCTGGAAGGAGGGGCCGATATGGTGTTTGAACTTCCAGTGCGCTATGGTTTGTCCAGCGCGGAAGATTTTGCCAGAGGAGGGATACTGGCGCTGGATTCCCTGTCCTTTGTAGATTTTTATTGTTTTGGAAGTGAAGGGGCCGCCGTCCAAGAAAAACTGGAACAGGCTGGACGCTATCTGTCGGAGGAGCCAGAACATTATCGAAAACAGCTTGGGTGTTATCTCCGTGAGGGATTTTCTTTCCCGGCGGCAAGGGAATTGGCATACGCCGATTGTGTGGAGTTGACAGGAGAAGAGAGAGAGCAATTGTTTATGCCCAATAACACGCTGGGGATCGAATACATTAAGGCAGCTCTGCGGTTGGGATCATCCATGAAGCCTGTGGTGATAAGGAGGCAGGGGATGGGTTATCACGAAGAACTGACTGAGCAGCAGGAAAGACAAGGCTTTTTGTCAGCAACGGCAGTGCGCGGTCAGATATGGAAGGGAAATTTCGTCGGACTGTCAGAAGAATCGGTGGACCTATTAAAGAGAGCTCCTTGCTTTTTGCGTGCTGAGGATTTTTGGCAGATGTGTTCTTTTGCCATCCGAGACAGGTGGGACAAGCTGGAAGATATAAAGGATCTGTCCGATGAATTGGCTAATTCTTTTCGGAAAAACTGGCATGAGGCGTTGTCGCTGGATGACTTTGCGAACCGCTGCAAGACGAAAAATATAACGATGGCGAGAGTAAAACGATGTGTGTTCCAGACACTCCTTGGAATAGAAAAAGAATCCAGCTGGGAGGACAGACTTCCCTATATACGCCTGCTGGGAATGCGGCGGAGTGCAGCGGCAAATCTCAAATGTGTAAAGAAAACGAAGGTTCTGGGGAGGCTGGCTAGAGATATGGAGGAACTGGATGCCAGAGGACGAGAGAAGCTACTGCAGGACATCAAAGCGGCTGATCTGTATCGCACTGTGGCGATGGCAGTAAGCGGGCAGAGGCTGTCAGAAGAGTTTCGCCGGCAGGTGATCCTTGTGGATTAGCAGATTATTTTATGGCTGGGTGGCGCCATCGTCCGGCGTGTCACCGGACTGGCGCAGAATAAAACAGGGCTTAAATTCACACCACCGAGACAGAAGGAGGGAACAGCATGGAGAAACGATTGAAACAGTATTTAGAATTTTATAGGAGTGCTGCTGAGGGAGAGGAAAATATAGAGGAAAGGGACAACTTTTGCCAGAAAATGCTGGTCCAGATACAGTTTTTTCAGCATGAGAGGCTCATCCATCTGATCGTGACGGTGCTTTTTGCACTGCTGGCGGTCATCACGATCCTGGCAGCCTTGATCATACAGGAGCCGGCAGTACTTCTTCTCTGCCTGATGTTTTTTGTGCTTCTGATCCCTTACATACGGCATTATTATATTTTGGAAAATGGAGTGCAGAAATTGTATGAGTACTATGACCGGATTGAATCCGGGAGAGGATAGGCTTCATTGAACCATCATGGGAGTGGAATGGTTAGGCCTTCCGATTTAGAACTTTACTTCATAGACAAACAGTGATATAATTTGCCTATAAAGAATGGAGGTGCGATATGCAGAATTTAAAGGAACAAATTAGACCATCAGCAGACTTAAGGAATCACTATAACGAAATATCTAAACAGTGCAGAGAAGAAAAAGAGGCTGTGATCATAACGGTTAATGGCAGAGGTGATACAGTGTCTCTTGGTTATGAAGAATACCTGCGTATGAAAGCAAGGATAGAACTTCTTGAAATTCTTGCAGAGGCAGAGGAAGATGTTAATGCGGGTAGAGTAGTTCCTATGGAAGATACTTTTTCAAGTTTACGGGCAATATTAAAGGAGAAAAAGAGTGGCTGATTATACGGTGATAGGAACGGACACAGCAGATTCGCTTATTCATAATATTATTCTCGATATTGCAGAGAAATTTGGGACAGAAGTAGCATTGGAAAAATTGGAAAAGTTAGAGACGCAGATCATGCTGCTTGCAGAAGAACCATACCTGGGTACAGATCCCCGCTATATGATTCTACGCAGACAAGGTTATAAGGTTTTGATAACGGAGAAAAATTTAGTGTTTTATAAAATAGATGAGATACAAAAGATAGTTACCGTGTATGCCGTGGTTGATCAAAGACAGGATTATTTGAATGTTATAAGAGGGCTATAACAGGTAAAAGGTCTGAACACATTTTGTATGCTCAGACCTATTAGTTTTCTTTCCATAGAAATGAAAAGTGGCGTGAAGAAGATCAAGATGAAAAAATAGCAGGAAGATTTCCCGCTACTTCACAACATCTCCGATCAACTGTATTGTAGCCCCAGGACGATCCCCAAACTGATAACAGCTATCAAGTTTTTTTGCAGCAGATTGAGCAAGCTCCAAAGAGGAAGTGTGGAGACAGGCAAGGGTGTCTCCGCTGGTTACGTGATCGTTGACTTTGCGACAGAGGACAATGCCGGCGGAGAAGTCGATGCTGTCCTCTTTTTTACTTCGCCCGGCGCCAAGGATGCCGGCAGCAGTGCCGAAACCTTCCGTATCCATGCCGGTGATATAGCCGGACCTATCAGCCTTATATTCGTAGATAACAGTTGCCTGTGGCAGACGTTCCGGGTGTTCCATATAAGAAATATCACCACCCTGTTCAAGAACCATTGCCAGGAAAGTGTTCCAGGCATGGCCGCTGTGGATGGCCTCTTCTGCCTGTATTCTGGCATCCTCCACAGAAATCTCTTTTCCCAGGGAGATCATATGGGAGGCGAGACAATAGCATACTTCCATAAGATCAGTGGGACCATCTCCATGAAGGGCATGAATGGCCTCCTTTACTTCCAGGTTATTGCCAATGGCAAAGCCAAGGGGTTCATCCATGGAGGTTAGCTGTGCTACTGTGGTTTTTCCTGCCTGCGTACCAATGGTTACCATTTTGTGGGCAAGTTCCAGAGATTGCTGGTAATCTTTGATGAAAGCGCCATTTCCTGTGGTTACGTCCAGCAGAATCTTATCGCTTCCCGCTGCCAATTTTTTACTCATAATAGAGGCGGCGATCAGAGGAATGCTGTCTACGGTGGCGGTCACGTCCCTAAGGGCATAGATCAGTTTGTCGGCAGGTGCCAGTTCACCGGTCTGTCCGTTCAGGCAGATTCCGGTATGTTGTACGGCCTGGAAAAAATCTTCTGTGGAAAGATTTGTACGGAAGCCGGGGATGGATTCCAGCTTATCGATGGTGCCCCCGGTGAAGCCAAGTCCCCGGCCGCTCATTTTTGCGATGGGAATGCCGCATGCCGCAGCGATAGGACCAATAATCAGCGTTGTTTTGTCACCGACGCCACCGGTACTGTGTTTATCTACTTTGATACCGGGTATGGAGGACAGATCGTTAATCTGACCGGAGTCTCTCATCGCCAGTGTCAGTGTGGTAAGTTCCCGGTCGGACAGACCGTTAAAACAGATCGCCATTAGCATGGCGGACATCTGGTAATCCGGGATACTGCCGTCACAGTAGCCGCGGACCATATTCTGAATATCTGTAAGGGATAGTTCTCCTCCTGATTTTTTATTGTGTATAAGATCAACAAATCGTTCCATATGATGAAAACCTCCTTTTTGATTCCAACAGATGCTACGGATTGCTTCGTTGTTTCACAACTCCCGAAATCGGCCCAAGTTCAAATGCCTTATCATACAAGTATGAACGGCATTTTGACCTTTTGACCCTTGCATCATAAAGTTAGTATAGCATAAAATCCCCAAATATGGTAGAATATCCATAGTTGTTTTGAAATACATACATATGAATGGAGGATTAGTGTGAAAAATAACGCCGATGCGCTGATTTTTCACACAGCTATTTGTGCCGAGAACGTCACAAATAGCTTTTATCCGACAAGAGAAACTGCCCGTGCAGATTTCTTTTGCGGTTCCTCAAACGTAAACGTTCTCGGAATGGAGGATACTATGTCAACAGATTCTATTATTGTATTGTCTGCTTTTGCAGCATATTTACTTCTGATGGTCGGAATTGGTATTTATTCGATGAAAAAGACCAACAGTACTGAAGATTACTTTCTGGGTGGTCGTGGGCTCAATGGATGGGTGGCGGCACTTTCTGCCCAGGCATCGGATATGAGCGGATGGCTGCTTATGGGGCTGCCGGGTTCCATCTATGCCATGGGAACCGGACAGGCGTGGATCGCCATCGGTTTGTTCCTGGGAACGGTGGCAAACTGGCTGTTCATCTCTAAACCACTCAGAAGATACACCATCGTGGCGGGGAATTCCCTGACGCTTCCAGAATTTCTGGAAAACCGGTATCATGATAAGAAGAAAGTGCTTCTCAGTATATCTTCTCTGGTGATTGTAGTCTTTTTCCTGGTGTACACAGCCTCTGCTCTGGCATCCGGCGGAAAGCTGTTTAACACGGTATTTGGTGTGGATTATCATGTCTCTCTCGCGATTGGTGCGGCGGTGATCCTGGTCTATACTTTTATGGGAGGCTTTCTGGCGGTATGTACCACAGATTTTATCCAGGGTATGCTTATGTTGGTGGGGCTTCTTGTGGTTCCCATTGTAGCGTATGGATTTGTCAGCAGTGATTTTGTGCAGAGTATTCAGTCTACAGGTGTGGTGAACTATGACCACTATATGAGTCTCTTTTACAATGGGGCGACGGATCAGCCATATTCTTTTGTGGAGATTTTGTCCCAGTTGGCATGGGGCCTTGGGTATTGTGGAATGCCTCACATCCTCGTCCGGTTCATGGCGGTAAAGAATGAGAAGGAACTGAAGAAATCCAGTGTGATTGCTATCGTCTGGGTATTTATTTCCCTTGTTTTCGCCTGTGTGATTGGTGTGGTGGGTCGGGCTTTCCTGGCGCCTGTGGTATTGGGACTAGATGGAAAGACATCATCGGAAAGTGTATTTATAGATATGATCAATAAGGTATTCAATGAAAACCTGGCGTTGCCCTTTATCGGAGGAATCTTCCTCTGCGGTATTCTTGCGGCGATCATGTCTACGGCGGATTCCCAGCTCTTGGTTTGTGCGTCCTCTGTGTCGAAGGATATATACAAAAATGTAGTAAAACCAGATGCTTCGGACAAGACCGTCCTCAAAGTCAGTCGGGCTACGGTAATGATTGTGGCAATTCTTGCCTTTCTGATCGCATGGGATCCTGACAGCAGCATTATGGGTTTGGTGTCGGATGCCTGGGCAGGCCTTGGCTCCGCTTTTGGTCCTATAGTGGTCTGTTCTTTGTTCTGGAAAAGGACAAACTTTGCCGGGGCAGTTGCGGGGATTCTTTCTGGCGGACTTACGGTGATTCTTTGGGATTATATCCCATTGATCCATGGAGAGAAGCTCTGTAATGTGACAGGGATCTATTCTCTTCTCGTAGGTTTTGCTGTGAGCCTTGTTTGCATCGTCATTTTCAGTCTTGCTACCAAAGCTCCATCTCAAGAAATTTTAGCAGAATTTAATAAAGTAAAAACTGGATCTGCGGAGTTTGATTAAAGATTAGAAGTGGCTTAATATAATTAAGTTTTTCATTTGAAATATGATAAAAAGAAAAGTAAAGCAAATAGAATTGGTTTCCTTTGGGAAATCAATTCTATTTTTGTATTGATTTTTGATAGAAAGGGGTATAAAATGGGTTTGGTTTAAAGTAAGGAGGAAGAGATATGGAAGAGTATGGATACCTATTATTTATTGCACTCGTACTGATTAGTACAAAATTTCTTGGACTTGCGACCAAAAAATTTCACATGCCCCAGGTTGTGGGAGCGCTTGTGGCGGGGCTAATTATCGGTCCTGCCTGTCTGAATCTCTCTTCGGTACTTTTGGCCGGAGCAGAGTCACAGAGCATGATCGAGAGTCTCTCGGAAGTTGGTGTTATCGTTCTTATGTTTTCCGCAGGGTTAGAGACGGATATCCAGAAGCTGAAAAAGAGCGGCCTGGCCTCTCTGGTCATCGCATTGATGGGTGTGATCGTCCCCTGTTTGGGAGGATATCTGGTGGCATATTTTTTCACAGATGGCGGTGGTGCCGCGGCTGATCTGGTGATGTATCGTAATATCTTCATCGGAGTGATTCTGACAGCTACTTCTGTGAGTATAACGGTAGAGACACTGCGGGAGATGGGCAAACTGAATACCGACGCGGGAAATGCGATTTTGGGCGCTGCCGTGATCGATGATGTGTTAGGTATTATAGCATTGACCATCATAACGACCCTTGGCACTGGCGGCGAAGGCGGACAGGGAGGCCCCAGTATCTGGATGGTACTTCTGAAAATTGTACTGTTTTTCATCTTTGCCTTTGTGGTAGCCTTCGGGGTAGGAAAGCTTTATTACAAATGGACAAATGTAGAGCATAAACCATACCGCCGTTATGGAATCATTGCTTTTGCCTTTTGTCTGCTGTTTGCTTTCTGTTCCGAATATTTTTTCAATGTGGCTGACATTACTGGAGCATATGTGGCGGGACTTGCGATCTCTGTCAGTCCGAAGATACAGTATATAAGCAAAAGGTTTGAGACAGTTTCCTATATGTTTTTATCTCCGATCTTTTTTGCCAGCATTGGTTTGGAGGTGGTACTTCCGGAGATGTCAGGAAAGATCGTGATATTTGCGGTCTTGCTCTGTCTTATAGCGGTGGCAAGTAAGGTCATCGGCTGTGGCCTGGGGGCAAAGATCATGAAATATTCTAATCGAGAATGTCTCCAGATCGGAGTGGGAATGGTCTCCCGTGGAGAGGTGGCGTTGATCGTTGCCAGTAAAGGAATGGCTGTGGGGCTTATGACGCAGGAACTGTACGGGCCCATTATCATTACGGTGGTCATTACTACGATTGTAACACCGATTCTTTTAAAAGTCGCATTTCGGAAATAAAAAACAGCATCTCACAAGTTTAAAGAAGCAGCTTGTGAGATGCTGTTTTTTATTACTAAGAAAATCTGTGGTTACATTTTATTTAATGCTTTAAGCTTTGCTCTCTGGAAAAAGCCTAATTTTTCCTGAGGATTCAAAAGATTATTCCTCGATCCTTTTACATCCATAATGTAGATACCGCTGATCACGACTTTAAGCTCTTTCTTTACAGGGAGTAGAGGAAAAATCTTCTCGTCACACATCAGGGACATGATCTTTGGACCAATTTTTGCTTTGACGATCGGAACCTTGGAGCGTTGCAAATATTTCGGTGTGTTTTCCAATATAACCTTTGGCAGCCCCGCCTCTTTTAGTTTCATTCGTTTTTTATCTATGACCAGAATGGATGCGGTCTGTGCGGCAGCTTCCATCTGGGACTGGGATGCTTCCTGTTTTTTCTGAAGTTTTTTTCCAATGATAGATAATACAATAAATACAATGATGAGTACAGCCAGGATGATACCTAGTACGATCAAAAATGTTTTCATGGATTATCGTGCCTCTCTTTCTCGATATTTTCTCAGTCGCTGTTGAAAACGATAGGATAGAATAAAATACGTGGCATAAGCAACTTGCGAATAAATTCGTCAGAATTTATTTTAACATGTTTTCCTGGAAATGAAAAGGAATTTTTGTACAGAATCCCGATTTGTTATGCAGCAGGATATGGTTTGTCATACATTTCCTGAATGATATTCTGTACATAGGCGCCAATATGTTTTTTCTTTTCTTTATCCAGTTGATCCAGATAAACTGGTTCGCCATATTCGATGTAAATATCCCCACTCTTGATCCAGGGAATATTATTTTCCAAAATGTTTTCTGTGTTCTTAATGCAGACAGGAATGATGGGGGCATTGGTTTTGGTGGCGATCTTCATACTTCCCTCTTTAAAAGGAAGAAGATGATCCGTGGTGTTGCGGGTGCCTTCCGGTGCGATATAGATCGAGTATCCATCTTTGATTAGGGAAATGGCATTTAAGATCACGCCCATGTTTTGTTTCATATCACCTCGATCCATAAAGAGGCAGTTAAGAAAATACATCCACTGGGCGATCATGGGGAATTTCTTGATCTCGATTTTCGATATAAATGCCACTTGTACATGATGGGCGGCAATGGATGAATACGCCAGGATGATATCATAAAAGCTCCTGTGATTTGCTGCAAACATCACAGGTCTGTCGGTTGGAATGTGCTCCAGGCCGCAAATGTGTTTTTTGCAGCCGGATAGAAACATTGTAGTATTAAAAACAATGCGTACGATCCGTATGGCAAATGCAGCAGCAGCTTTATTGTTTATCTTTCGTACAATACATTCCATCAGCAGAAGGGGAATGCTTATGATGCAGACTACTAGGTAAAGAAGTATTAATAGTATCGTTCTCATGTGTTGAAATCCTTTCTCTATTGCGGGGCATTATGATCCTGAAAAGTGGGTTCAGACGACTCGGCAGCCGGTGGATTGGTAGGCGCCGCGGTGGGAACGGGTGTGGGTTCCGGCGTCGCTGCAGGAGGAGCTGTCGGTTTGTCAGTAGCCGGCGTTTTGGTTTGTGTCGGTTTTTTCGTCTTCCCCGGTTTTTCGTTTGTCTTTTTGGGGTGCTCAGGCTTTTTGCTCGGTTTTGGAGAAGCGCTTGCCTTTGGTTTTATCGTGGGTTTTGGTGTGGCATATTTGACCGAATCTGGATCTTCCACATCTACACGGGGTTCAGATTCATTTTTAATGGTATCATCTTTCACCGCATCCTCGACACCATAATATTCTTCTAAAGTTAGTTTATTTTCATACAGATAGGTGGCGACGGCTTTTCCCACGAAACGAATATGCCAGGGTTCATAACTGTATCCGGTGATCTCGGTCTTTCCGTAAGGGTAGCGGATAATAAATCCATAGAGATGAGCATTTTCTGCTAGCCACTGTCCCTCGGTTGTGTCTCCAAAACTTTGATCCAGCCGAAAATTCACACTTCGGGCAGATACGTCGATGGTCAGTCCGGTCTGGTGCTCGCTGCTGCCGGGCTTGGCGGACACAGCGTCAGTAACCGCCTGTCCTCTGGTGGCAATATTTTTATCGTAGATTTGTTTTTGACGGGCATAGGAACGGTATCCGGACACACCGTATAATTCAACGTGTTCCTTTTCCCCCGCCTGGAACAGTCTTTCCAGAGCATCCGCTGCCACCTTACGGAGTTTTCGCTTATCCGAAGAATAAGTAAAACTAAATTTAACATTTGGCACTACGAGATTTGGTGGAATGTAGTCCGATGGCAGAAGATAGACACGGTTTACCAATACGGTTTTGCTGCTTGGTATCGTATCTAGTGGTACGGTCTGGATGTTTGAAAGTATAGAACTCAGATCTTCTGGCAAGAGAGAGTCCTCCTCGTCTTCATTTTCATTATAATAATATTCATAGGCTGCTGGTTTGTTATTGCTGGAGTTATGCTGTGGTTTTGCTGGATTAAATATCACGATTCCCGATAGCACAAAAAAAAGTATAATGCCAGCTAGTATATATCTCTTCATGTGTACCTCCAAAAGTTCTAACAAGCATTATACTATTAGGTTATAGAAAAAGTCAATTGACTTTAAATATATTTTTCCTTATTTGTTTGAGGGAGCGCAACAACAGCATTCCGATAAGCCCACAGGAGATCAGTTCGCCAGCGCCTACCGTAGCCATCAGATAGGGGATCGCATCTGGTATGTCATAGGCAAACCGTAGCACCCAGGGAACGATGATGGTATTGGCGAGGATCGGAGGTAGCGGCGTCAACCACTCAAAGCGGCGCAGTGCGTAGGTACCCAAAGCGCCGATCAGTGTCGCCAGGGTTCCAAATAGGATATCCAATGGTGCACAGCCAGTAAGGATATTACTCAGAAGGCATCCGATGGTAAGTCCCGGAATCGCAGCGGGAGTGAAAAAGGGGAGGATCGTAAGAGCCTCAGAAAATCTTACCTGAATGGCGTAGTTTGCCAGTCCCAGGGCATTTGCCAGAAGTGTAAGCACGACATAGAGGGCAGCGATCATGGCTGCCTGACTTAGATACATGATTTTTTTGCTTTTCATTTTTTATTCTCCTTAGTTTTGTTTTACGTGTGGATGGTTTCGAACACACGGGAAATACAGGTTCAGGGG
>CANRYS010000014.1 GCA_947644305.1 uncultured Roseburia sp. | reverse complement strand
GGTATTGTGATGTTTGTCACAAATATTTTAATGATGAAAGAGCAACAGAAGAAACAACACTTGCGGAGGCAACACTTCCAGCAAAAGAACATAATTTGGTGAAAAAAGAAGCTAAAGAGGAAACATGCCTGGAGGCTGGAAATAAGTGCTATTGGTATTGTGATGTTTGTCACAAATATTTTAATGATGAAAGAGCAACAGAAGAAACAACACTTGCAGAGACCACACTTTCAGCGAAGGGAACACATACTTGGGATAAAGGAGAAATTGAAGTGGCTGCCACAACTACTTCAACAGGAATAAAAACTTATAAGTGCATTAGTTGTGGTAGAACGAAGACGGAAATTATTCCTAAAGTGTTAGAAAATATTTCAAACAAGAAATTATCTAGAACTCAAATAATTTCCAAAAAAGTTCGTAATAAAATGGTTAAGATCAAATGGAAGAAAGTTAAAAATGCTAAGGGATATCAAATTAGATATTCTAAAAAGCTTACTATGAAAGGTGCAAAAAAGCTTATTTCTAAAACGACTAGTATTAAACTTAAAAAATTAACACTTAAGAAAAAATACTATTTTCAAGTAAGGGCCTATAATATCAATACAGATGGTTCTAAAAGATATGCAAAGTGGAGCAACAAAAATAAAATAAATATGAAATAACAACTCTCTGAAGTTGGATATAAGTACAGTATGAAGTGCCCCCCTTTTATTATACAAAAATGAAATTTTAATGAAAGGGGTTATTTCTATGTTTGTAAGAAAAATACATTCGGCAGAACTCAAATTAGAAATTGTAGAACGACAAGGAAAAGAAGTCCTGTTTGAAGAACAGTGATATACCATATCATTGTTTAGAGATGTATCACAAGTTTGCAGTTTTGTTTATGTGCATTTATCTTTTCATGGTGTCAGTAAATGGCGTGCAGCTACTTCTCTCTAATTTTTCACTACTATAGGGAAGGCGATGAAGGGATTTTTGCTGGTGTTGACAAGGCAGGTGTTCTTTCTGATTTGGCGAATAAAATAGAAACCCAGAATCTGTTATTACCAGGGGCGAGTATCGCCCCTGGTAAATAAGTTACTTTTCGATATATTGATACTTCTTCAGTCTCCTGCCTGTGAAAACGTATTTCGACATGCATATCCAGAACAGGAAGTAACAATTCCCAGAACAGATGAGCCACCTTTCGGATTAGGATTAAGTTAATAAGGGCAATTAATTTTTATGAGTGCCCTTGTTAAGCCCAATAATTTTGTGGTAAATGGGGAATGGAAGTGATATAATCAAAATAGTAGCTTTTACTTTAAAGGGGACACGCAGTAATGGATATTACGGTATGCAGAATTAACCGGAATATGCCAGAGGAGTAAAATTATTTATATGGAGGTAAAAAATGTTTGATCAACGTCTTGTATTTGATACGATTCCAGAATTGTTTGATAAGTGGAGAGTGAAATATTCTCAGGAGTTATTTGATTATATTGTAAAAGAGTGCGGCCTTAATAGCAAAAAGAGATGCCTGGAAATAGGACCGGGGACAGGTCAGGCGACAGATTTTGCACTGGAGACAGGCTGTGATTATTGTGCTATCGAATTAGGTGCGCATTTGGCGGATTTATTAAAGAAGAAATACGATAAGTTCGAGAATTTTAAAGTTATAAATGCAGACTTTGAAATGTACCCTTTTGAATCAGAGCAGTTTGATCTGGTGTATTCTGCTGCGACGATCCAGTGGATCAATGAAGAAACAGCATATCAGAAGTGTTATTCTATTTTGAAAGATAATGGATACCTGGCGATGTTTTTAATGCGTGGGGACTATAGATCAGATAACCCTGCCCTATTTGGAGACATACAACATATATATGATACGTATTTTGTATCAGAAGCGCCGTACAAACAGAAATTTAACTATGAGGCCGGTGAAGAATATGGTTTTCATTATTTGGGAAAAAAGGATTTTCAAGGAAAAAGAAACTATACAGCGGATGAATACATCGAATATATCAAAACACATTCGGATCATATAACAATAAAAGAAGAATACCGAAATCCATTTTTTAATGGTATCCATACTGCAATTTTAAATCATGGAAACAATATAAGTTTTCGAGATACTTATGTTTTGTATTTGTATCAAAAATGAGGAGCCTTGGCATGAGTTACGAGCAGTTTATCACAGAGATACAGAAATATTGGGATTTGCGCGAAAAGGGACTGAAGAAGCAAGCGAACGAGTTTCTGTTCGCGTTTACAAATCACTTTAAAGAACATGTTTCTGATTCGGATGCCGATGTGATCCTATTTCAATTTTGCAGAGAATACATTGACGAATTGAAATTTCCTGGTGAGCATCTGCCGCGGCGCCATTTACCATTTCAAATGACAGAACTGTTAAATGATTATCTGAACCGCGAGTGCAAGAAGGATAAAATGCCACAGATGAGGTGGGCGTTCCAGATTTTTGGGGGGAGTTATAATCCACATGATCCGAAATGCGAGCATAATCCATATCACATATTAGAACGTGCATACGCGCATGAGGAATGCGATCAGCAGACGGTGGATCTTTACTTTAGTGAGCAGGTGGATTTTTTGTGGTGGGGACAGCACCATTTTCCAGAAGGTTGTATCATCACGCAGGAGGCATTTCATCAAACTGTGTGTACGGCAAACCGGATTCTCGCGGAGAAAAGAGTAGATTGTGAACTTGTGGCTTCATTTGAGTATTATGTGAAATTGTATCATATTTATTTTGACTGGCAGGCGAAGGGCAGGAAAGGCAGCTTTTACGAACAGTGCCAAAAGGAAGGGATCGAATATAAAGGGATTCCAACAATTTACTATCAGAAATGATGGTATTGAATGGATTGAAACAATTACATAAATAACATTTTCCGTTGGAAATAGGAGGTATGCACAATGCCACAAATGAAACATAAAAGACTGAATAGAGATGGATGGGGATTTCAATATTACCCATATTATCAGATGCGAATCGATGATGAATTATTTCACGGATTGGCTTGTCTGATTAGATTAACAGATGGCGAAGCTAATTATTGGGAGACACCAAAAGCGGGAAGAATACAAGTGACCGGTACAGGAATGACCTGGCTGGAACTGATACCTGATAATACAAATAGAGTTATTACAATAAGATATTTTCCTGATGGCACACATGATGTAGAGCGAATGCATTATCCGATTCCTATGAACCAAAAATATCAACCCTCCGTTTTAGAACATCATTTGAGAAGGAGATAACCCCAAACTAAAATTAGGAGGTAACAAAATTGAAACGACGAATTCTTGTAGCTGCCCTGGTGCTATGCTTATGTATTTCTTCCCAGTCAGTGGTATACGCATGGCAGGAAGCCCCTTCGATGCAAGGGGATGTTCTTGTGGAAGAATCCATATCCGGAATGGTCACTCGTGATGGTGCAATCTCTACCCCGACGGAGGTCTATGAGGCCATGACCGCATTGAAGGAACAGGATGGGCATAGCCTTTGCTTTTATACTTAGTGATGCAGCATTTGGTAGTCTGCCAGCCAGGATGTATGCGGAGGGTGAGTTTACATGTGAGGATGTAAAAGTCGGAGATATCCTGCGGGTAAGCAATGATGTCCACACCGTGATTGTGCTTGAGGTGACTGATGCGGGCGTGGTTGTCGCCGAAGGAAACATTAGCACTGGAGACCATAGAGGTAAGGTTCATTGGGGGCGGGCAATATCTAAGGAAGAGGTGATGAGTAACACCAGCCATTATATCACCCGCTACCCAGAAGATTATATTTCACCGGATGATCCCAATGCCAACAACATAATTGGAAGCGGAATTCTTGAGGGAGGGCTTACCTGGAGTCTGACAAAGGCAGGTACGTTGACCATCTCCGGCGAGGGAGCTATGCCGGATTTCAGCAGTACCGGAGATCAGCCGTGGAACGATAACAGCAGTAAAATTCGAAAGGTCGTTATCGAGGATGGCGTTACCAGTATCGGTTCCTGCGCTTTTTGGACCTGCGGGGTTCTTAGTGCGGAGATTTCCCCTAGTGTAACAACGATTGGCAACAGCGCTTTCCGCGAATGTGAAAATCTTAGTTTGGTGACTGTTTCTGAAGGGGTGGAAAAAATCGACCAAAATGCTTTTCGCGCCTGCGAAAGTCTCACCTCTATAGACTTGCCTGCCAGTATTGGGGAAGTTGGCGCCGCTGCATTTTTTCAATGCCAGGCATTGAAAAGCGTGACATTTGCTGCTGGCAATAAGCAGGTAAAGCTGGGCGATAATATATTTACGCAATGCTACTATCTGATGAGTGTAAAACTGCCCCAAAATATAGACCGCATTGGTGAGGGTATGTTTCAGAATTGCCTGATGCTTACTGGAGTAGAAATTCCACAAGGAGCGGAAAGCATAGGAATGTCAGCATTTGCTTCCTGCTTTGACTTGACCACTGTCATAATTCCAGACAGCGTAACGACAATAGGGATAGCTGCATTTGCATCTTGTCCTCTGACTGATATATACTTTACTGGCAGCGAAGCACAGTGGAACAGCATAAGTAAAATGGGTGACACGGCATCAGCAGTGTCAAAGGCGAAGATACATTATAACTACACACCGCCAGCTATGCCTGATCCCGATCCTGATGATGATAACAACGGAGACGAACCAGGAAGTGGGGATAACCCAGGAGAAATCCAGCCTGAAGGTGAAAGTACCGTCCAAGCAATTAGAAAAGTATAAGAAGATCCTCAAAAAAGCAGGATTGAAAGTGAAACAGGTAACAAAATAATCCTTTGCTGTATTAGAGAGTGCAATATAAAATATAAAGGTTGTTTGGCTTTAAACATTTTGATGGCATTTTACATGAATTAGATTTATAATATGAGGTGATTGTAATGGCAGATAGATATGATAGATTAATGTACATAAGTGATATATATTATTGTGAGAATGCGCCTGCGATTTTAGAGGCACAAGCGTTATTGAAAGATACTAAGGAAAATAATATAGTAGCACAATTAAAGTTTAGAAATATCTCTGGTAATGTAATAAAGGCTGTTGAAGTATATATTGCAGCCAAAGATTCATTTGGAAAGGAGATTGAAGGCATAAATAGTTTTCAATATACAGATTTGTATGTGGGAACGAATAAGACTTGGGGTGAGAAGCAAGCTATTACAATGCCCAATAATAATGTTCGCTATATACAGGTGGCAATAAAATCAGTAGTTTTCTCTGATGGGACAATTTGGGCGGCTAAAGGAAATGCTATTACTGAAAAAATATCTAAACCACTTGATTTAGTGACGGCATTGAGTGATAAAGAGTTAATAAAACAATTTAGACTTGAATATGGAAATGCTGCCAATAATGTATATATGCAGGAAAAAGATATTTGGCATTGTGTATGTGGTTGTATAAACAAATTATCCTCAGAGTGTTGTTGTGCGTGTGGAGAAAAAAGATCTAAAATAACAAGCTATTCATTAGAGTCACTTCAAAAGAATATGCAGGAGAGATGCGCGAAAGAAAAGGAAGAGTTACAAAAAAAGCTTATAGAGGAAAAACATCAATTAGAAATTAAACATACAGAAGAAAAGAAGAAAAAACAAAGGAGGAAGAGGAGCGTATTATTGGGAATATGTTTCTCTATAGTACTTATTATAGCTGGAGGAATGTATTATTATCAGAATGTTTATTTAGTTGAATATAAATATATAGAAGCCTGTAAGATTTATGAACGTGGTCAATTAAAAGAAGCCCAAGAGGCATTTGTGAATTTAACGGGTTATAAAGATTCGGATAGCTATATTAAAAAAATAGAACAGGTTAATACGTTTGACGAAGCAAATGCACTTGAGAATGATGAAAAATATGATGAAGCAATTTTAAAATATGAAGAATTGGGAAATTATAAGGGTTGTGAAGCAGGTGTTAAAAGGTGCAAAGAAAAGAAATTATATAGTGAAATACAAAATTATATTAAAACAAAAGAATTTAAGTTGGCACTTAAATTACAAAAAGAAGCTGTAGAAAAATATAAAGATGAAACTTTTAAATCTGAATTTCTTAACAAAGTATTGGAAATGGAAAATGAAATATATTATTATATGGGAAATGACTGGTATGAAAGAGGTGATATAGATAAAGCTATGCAGTATTATATATATTGCGATGGTTTTGGAGATTCAGACAAAAGAATAGAAAAGTATAATCAAGTATTGAAAAAGAAATACAAAAATATATTAGGTGGATATTATAAAATTGGGCAAGACGGGGAAAGTACTTATGGCTGCTATATCGTGATATTTGTTAGTGAAGGGATGTTGTCGTGCTACAGTGAGTGGGGTTATAGCTTTGATAAGAAAAAAATGATAAAGATACTACATGAAAGAGGAAACTATGAAAATAACGGTTCTAAAGTTATAAAAAATAAAAATGGTACATATTCAGAGACATCAAATAATGGGAAAAAAGTGTTTATGGAATTTAAGATTACAGGAAAGCATGATCTGATTGTGTATAAAACACCGCTTGAAAAAAAATATAGTAGTTGGAAAAATATAAAGGGGAGATATACATTTTATCCGAACGTAAAATATTAGTGTGTGATGCAAAGATAGAATTTATGCTGCATTTATAATGGAAAAACGAAGGTGGAAGTGCTATAATTAAAAAAATATTGAATCATAGGGAGGGTAAAAACAAATGAAAGATATTTTAGAAAATGTACGACTTGATGCAATTTCAAAATTAAAGAGTGAAAAAGTGGGTCAAATTCAGTTGGCAGACGCGGTATCATTCATCATGGAACTTTCTACTACTGCGCAAAAGAAAGGGCTATTTGCTCTGGAAGAGGCTGTGGAAAATGTTTCTTCAGATTTTTTGAAGAAACTTATAATGCTGGTGGTTGATGGTACAGATCCAGCGGCTGTTGTTGAAATCGCAACAAATGAATATTGGACGAATGCACCAGAAGATACACAAGCTATGATGGATTATATGTATCTCAGAGGTATGCTTGGAATACAGTCTGGAGAGAATAGCAGGACGCTTGAGGAGATTCTCCTAAGCCTGATGCCATTAGAAGAGCAGAAGGAATATAAATTACGAAGAAATAGCGCGAAGAGACAATTTGCAATAATGAGTAGAACGGAAATCGAAGAAAAATTTGCCGCAAGTTCCCCATCATTTCAGGATAGAGATGTTTTGGAAAGTATCTCTTCTTTGGAAAAACAGATTTCCTTACTTCCAGACAGATCCATACAGCGGTTGCTGCGTGATGTGGATGACCAGATTCTGGCTGTCTGTGCTTATGCATTTAAGGAAGAGACAAGGTGGAGAATTTTGGATCAACTGAGCCAAAGGCGTGTTGTTGCGATAATGGAAGAGATAGTGTGCGGCACACTGATCAGTGAAAAGGAAGTATTAAAAAGCATTGAGAAAGTAGTATTTGTTATCAGTGAATTGCAAAAAGACGGAGATATCCATGTGGTGGATGCAAAATAATATATATTACGCTCATCTTAATATGAAAAGTTGTTTTCCGAGAGCATGGGAGGAATTATTTTTATGGAGTGGAAAAATATGTTAGACGAGTGTTGTGCTGATGAGCTGGAAGAAATGGTTATTGACAATATCAGAGTAGGTTTTCTATCAAACAGTGAAATTTTAGAGGAATGCGAAGAATATATTGAGGAAAATTACCCTGATGATTGTTGCAAATTTAACCCTGATGAATTTTTGAAAATAATTCAATTTCTTCGGAATAAACATCAGAACACTGGAGATCAGAAAAATTTTTTGAGATTGGACTCAGCATTCTCTAATTTGAGGAAACAGGGCATTGTTGCTCTGCATTGTGCTGGATTTACCCAATCTGATGGTTTTGATGATTGTAATGAGATTGCTTCGGAAAAGTATAAGAATGGAGAGAGAATTATTGGCTGTTGTTTTTATACGATGCAGGATTTAGCGCATATTTTACATGAAGAAAATACGTCGCTTTATTTTTCCTTTGGAAATTATTTTGACCAACCATCTGCTGAGGAAGTTGGCCAGAAAATAGCCGAAGAACTAGGGGCAGTTGGTTTTTCTGTAAAATGGGATAAAACTGCTGATACGAAGATTGCTATTGAAGATTTTGAATGGGATAAATGTTACCTGACTCTTTTTATGTCGTGAAAAAATCTAAAAATATTCTGTGTTTCTAATGTGCTTCTAAAAATTAGTTTATCAGACTATCTATAACTATTCCAATATAGTATTTATCAGGAGCAATCGTTTCACTTTCCAGTTCTTTTTTAATTTGTTCTGACGAAATAAAAGAGATGCGGTCTTTGGAGTTTCTATGTTGATAGCCAATAAGCTCCTGATAGCTGTATTGATACAGAGATAGAACGTTCTACAGGAATACATGTTCTTATCAATTTCGTTATTACCTTTTAAATATCTAAATATGTGTTAATGTTTGATTCCTCGTTAGTTTAATTTGATACCAATAATGAAACAAAGGTTTAGTATTACCTTCATGGGAGTCTTACAATTATTTCTACATAACAGAATTCTTTTATCGTGTGTAATCAATCTCTCGACCAGAAAGTGGCTTCGATAAGGATTAGCAAATGGTAATTCTAATATCTATCATTGGATTAACTATACTCTCAGAAAGATATTTGGATTCCATACTTCGGCAGAGTTGATTGAGAAAGGAACCGTCATGTTAAATAAAAGCGGATTATATGGATTAGAAGACTGCAGAAGGTAGTCTTTTTCTGCTACACAAAAATAGGCAATTTACAAAAAAAACAATAAATTTGAAAAAAATTACATAAAATTAAAATAAAAGTTGAAAAAAGTAAAAAAATGTGATATAGTTATTTGCATAAAAAGAATAGTAAATTATGGAAATTAAGTATATAATTATAATTTTGATGCTTTTAGGGGGAGATTAGATGGGAATAATAGAAAAAATCTGGAAGATGATAAAAGAATATAAAATTTTAGAATTTATTGGTGTTTTATTAACTTTTATATATACCCTTTCTGTATACTTAGTTCCATTAGTGTCAGAATATTTAATTGATGAAGTTATACCTTCTAGTTCAAAACAGAAAATGTTATATGGAGTGGTAATTTTTGCAGTTGTATGTTGTTTACAGCCTATTTTTGGCTATTTTAAAGATAGGCTTTTTAATGTGATAACTGAAAATGTTACATATGATATTCGAAAAAAACTGTTTAACAGCTTTCTCTATTCAGACTTTAATTTTTTGAATAAAGTTAAAGGTGGAGATCTTATTTCTATAATTATGAATGATGGAAGAGGAGCTAGTGATTTTATTACCAATATATTTTCTGTATTGCTTAAAAATATATTTATGATTTTGATGATTGTTGTTGGAATGATGTTGATTTCATATAAAATTACTTTGATTGTAATATGTTTATTTGTTATTCTTTTACTTTTGAACTACACGTTTGGTAATAAAATACAAAAAGCTTCCGAAAATATTCAACTGAACTATGATGAAATATGTACGTGCGTGAATCAGACAAACAATTCTATAGTTGCAATTAAAGCATTTGGAAGAGAGAAAGCTATAGAAGAAAAATTCAAAAATATTATTAAAAAAATGAAAAAAGATAATATAAATATTGATTCTATAAGTATTTTGTTAAACAATTTAACCTCGGCTGTAATATATATATGTTTATCGGTTATATATGGATGGGGAGCCTTAAATGTAATTGATGGGAAATTGCAGGTTGGTCAAGTAATAGCTTTGGGTTTGTATTTTCAATTATTGGAACAACCTTTCTTTGAATTGATGAATACTGGTGTTAATTTTAATATAATTATTCCAATTATGAATAGAATAGAAGTGTATCAAAAGGTTCGAAAAGAAGAAATAGGTGAAAAAGAAGATATTATTTTTGATAAGATATCAATACACAATTTGAGCTTTAAATATGAAGATAGTGATCAAATTATATTTGATAATGTTAATTTGGATTTGCCTGCAAAGGGTCTAATTAATATCGTAGGAGAATCAGGAACAGGAAAAACTACTTTTATTAAGATGTTGTTAGGAATGGTAAAGATACAGAATAATTGTATCTTTATAGGGAAATATGATATAAGCGATTTGTCTTTAGCAACGTTAAGAGGATGCATAAGTTATGTTCCACAAGAATTAATTTTGGATAATGATACTTTTATAAATAACATTAAATATGGAAATGAACAAATAAGTGATTATGAAGTAATAAATATTTGTAAAAAATTGCATCTTCATAACAAAATAAGTGCTTTGCCGGATAAATATAATAATATTATTTCTGAAAGAGTTGAATTATCGGGCGGAGAAAAACAAAGAATATTGATAGCAAGGGCATTATTACAAAATAAAAAAATTCTTATTATGGATGAACCGAATTCTGCATTAGACATTGAAAGTTCAAAAATAATAAATGAAATGATTTCAGATGTTGCAAAAGATATTTTAGTAATACTGATAGCACATCATAATCTGAGAGAAATGAATGTGGATGTGAAATTGCAATTCGACAAAGGGAAAATTATAAATTTAAAGGAGTAGTTATGATAAACAAGGATTTTCAATTAATATTCGAAAGGGTTGTGAAGAAGAATGAAGGATGTGGAATAGATTATGAATTATTAGAAGGAGGCTATCAAAAAAAAGTTTATCAAGATTTTGACTATGATTATGATGCAAGATTAGATAATGATGAAATTTTAAAAAATTCATATACGATAGTTGCCAGAAAATCTGAACAGTATTTTTATAAAAGCACAATTATAGAGTTTACAAAAAAAACAAATTTTTTTTTATATTTTTGGGATTTGGACAGAAGCGAAGGGATATTGAAAAAAGTTTATTTGAAAAATATAGTAAAAGAGGATAAGAGGTGCTATATAATGGGATATACACAGGTGTCAAATAGTTTGAAGGCTATGAATAGTATATCGTATACACCAAGAATTTTAAAATTTTATTTAGACTTGTGGAAAGATATTTTAAAAACCAATGCTGTTGTGGTGATGGAGCCATGTGGTATATGTCATATTGATAACGATGATTTGTTTAGTGATACTTTAAAGATTGAAAACAAGGAAACTATTAAGCAAATCGGTAAAGTCAGTTATCAGAGTATAACATCAGAGAAAGTTGCGATAAAACTCGGAATGCAAAAAATAGAAAACTTGTATCATTGTTCAACATTAGGTCCTGTATATTTTGGAAATTTATAACAAGGAGTGAGTATGATAAATAGAAAAATTATAATTTATTTAGGAGTGATTATTATGATAGGTATAAGTTCTTTTTTGGGAATAAAAGGTATAAGACAATATAAAAAGGGGCATGATTCAGTTTCAAGTAGTACTAATGTTAAAGTAGATATATCTTCAAAAACAAAAATTTCTGTAAAAAATGGAAAAAGGAATAATGAATATAAGGGATCAAATGCACAAACTTATGAGAATTTTCTTGAAGATAAAAACAGAAAAGTCAATATGAAAATTGATGTTGGAGATATTATAATAAAAAAAGATTCTAATCAGAGTGGAAAATTGGAGTGTAAATATGAAATCAAAGGTTCAAGTCAAGAAGTCATAAATGAATTATTGGAAAACATACATATAAGATTTAGTGATAATAAAGAACGGTTGTTTGTTGACGTGATATATGGTGATACAGACATTGATGCATGGACATATATTGATAAAGAATATAAAGGATATAAATTATCTGTGGATATAAATTGTTTTTTACCAGAACATGTAAAGGATGTAACTGCTATATGTGATGTTGGAACTATAAAGCTAGATAATGTTACTGTTAATGCAAACATTGAAGTGGATACAGGAGAAATTATTGCTAATAATGTAGAATTTATTAACGCGTGCAAATTAATAGTAGATACAGGGGATATTAAATATAAAATGCTTGATAATATATCAAAAAAATCAAAGGTTGCTATAGAAGTAGATACGGGGGATATAATTGTAGATGTGGGTAATAATTCATTAACATCAAAGTATATTATAAATGGCTGCTGTAATATTGAACCCCAAATTGAACTTGGAGATATAAAGGTAAAATAGATGATAATATTATAACAGTTTATATATTTTTTTATAAAAGAAGCATAAAGTCATTAATGATTTATACAAATTAACATAAGTATAGCATAATAAAACAGCTTACTTTATTATGCAGAAAGGAAGGACTATGAAATATATTTTTAGACCAATAAGAAAGAGTGAATTAGCTTTTTGTAATGGATGCACATGTAAAAATGGAGGACATTGTACATGTAACAAGGGTAGTACTTACATTGTTAGACAAAGACGATAAAAGTGCATTCTTGTTTAGACGAAATATCTATTATCATTAATATACAAATTAAGTGTTCAAAACAACATTTATAAAAAATTATGTATATTTTCATTTTTTATGAGAAAATGGAAATATATTGTTAAATGAAAATAGATTTGTCTAAACTACAAAAGGCTAGTTATATTAAAAAATTTAGAAAGGGGGAATTGTATGAGATACATAGTTACGTCTTGTTTACGAACTGAATTGGCTTTTTGTAATAATAGCGGTTGCAAGAAAAATGCATGCAACGGTTATAGTAATTCGAGTTGTACTGGAAAAACTAATGTTAAAGTAAAAGTAAGTGTAAAATAATTGGAGGAATGTGTTATGAAATATGTTGTTAGACCAGTGGAAAGAAAAAATTTAGCTTTCTGTAATGGATGCTCATGTAAGAGCGGAAACTGTAATTGCAAAGGTGGAAATAGCAAATATAAAAATAGTCAATCTGCTACAGTCCAATAATTACTTGTTTGAAATGTAAAGTTAGAAGGTAGCTATCATTTTTTATATGTTGCTATTCACATAGTAAAATTTAAAGGAGGGATAGAATATGAAATATGTCATTAAACCTATAGAAATGACAAGCTTAGCATTTTGTAATGGCTGTTCATGTAAGAGTAGCAATTGTAATTGCAAGGGTAGTGGTTCAAGATATAGTGAATCATCAAAATCATCAACAAGATAAGGGGGATATAAATGAAATATATTATAGAACCAACCGATACAAAGGAGCTTGGATTTTGTAATAATAGCGGTTGTAAAAAAAATGCATGTAATAATTACACAAATTCTAGTTGCTCAGGAAACACAAAAATAAATGTTAGCGTAAAAGTAAAATAGTGTAACTATTTGGAAATGCGAATATTGAAATAAAATTGTGTTTATATATTAATGTATTGTGAATAAACACTGAATGTGTTTATTCACAATTTTTTTATAAAAGACATGACCCTGTTTATAAAGCAAAGTTTTATGCACAGAGATATAGAACTTTTTATATAATTAATTAAAATGTTAGGAGTATAAAGATGAAAAAATCAAGATACAATTTATTTTTAAATTTAGAGGATACTAAGTTGGCGTTTAATGGAATGACATGCGCATTAGCAGAGGTAGATGAGGAGTTTGATAAAATTTATAGTGATATTGAGAATATTGATATAAATATTATTGATGAAAAGTCGAAGAAATTGATTAGTGATATGAAAGCAGGAGGTTATATAATAGATGATTCTTGTGATGAAATTAAAATATTAAAATATAGAAATCAAAGAGGAAAATTTGATACAGATTTTGTTTCACTTGTTATTGCCCCGACTATGGCTTGTAATTTTGCATGTCCTTATTGTTATGAAAAAGCAAAAAGTGGGATTATGAGTGGGAAAGTACAAAATAAGTTAATTGAAATAGTGGAAAATAGTGCAAAAATGAAAAAGAGAATTGATGTTACATGGTATGGTGGAGAACCATTATTGGCAAAAAAGGTTATCTATTCATTATCCGAAAAATTTATAGAAATATGTGAAAAGTATAATGTTGATTATTATGCTGGTATAATAACAAACGGATATTTGTTATCAGAAGGAGATGAAGAATTATTTAAGAAGTACAGAATTCATGACATTCAAATAACAATAGATGGTACTAGAGATATACATAATAAGCGTAGAATTTTAAAGAAAGATCCAGAGAAAGGAACGTTTGATACAATTATTACCAATATTGAAAGACTTTATAATGCTGGTTTAGAAGTAGATATAAGGGTGAATATTGACAAAAATAATATTGGTGATACAAAAGAATTAATTTTGTTTTTTAAGAACAAGAATATGACTAAATTAAATATTAATTTTGGTCATGTGTCCGCATATACTGAATTTAATGAGAATATTGAAAATGAATGTTTGAGTATGGCAAATTATGCAGCAGAAAGTTTAATATTACAGGAATTTTTGTTTGAAAATGGATTTGATGCATCTGGTTTTCCTTATTATCCCGGAATAAAAGGAAACTATTGTGGTGCAGATTCAATTAGTACATATGTTATTGATGCTGAAGGATATAAATATAAATGCTGGAATGAAGTTGGAAATATAAAGGAGGCTGTAGGAAATATTTTAATAGATTCAGAAAATTATCAGGATAAATGGATATTAAGAGAAATAGAATATATGACCTGGAATCCGTTCGAGAATAAGTTTTGTATGTCATGTGATATTTTGCCTATATGTATGGGTGGATGCCCATATAATGGTGTATCTAAAGGTGACCAAAAGTGTGAGAGATGGAAATTTAGTTTAAGTGAATCGTTAATAAAGATGTATGAACAGAAGAAGGAGGCTATGAAATAAATTATGATTGAAATACGGTTGGCATTTAATCATATTTTTAAAAATAAGTTAAAATTTATTTTGATTTTTTCTACTATTCTATTAGCTAGTATTGTATTAAATGTTAATATGTCTTTTGATAAAATAATTATGAATGAACGACAACTTCAATTAAGACAAGTTAATTATAATTCTCAAATTATTGTTACCGATGTAAATGGAGATTATTTTAATGAAGATAATTTAGATATAGAAGAGATTAATTTGTCAGATAATGTTGAAACTGTAATAAAGGTGTGCTCAGGGAGGATTTCAATCAATAAATATGGAGAGATTTTAATTATTGGGCAAGATGTAAAAAAATTGATAGAGAAATATAATTTTACTGTAAAAAATGGATCCTTAAAATCTATTAAAAAAGGAGATTTGATTATTACAGATACATTTGCAAAAAATAAAAATATCTCTGTGGGTGATACAATCTTGTTAGATAAAAATGTATCAGGAACGATAGCTGCTATAATAGAGGAACCGGTAGGATATCAAACTAATGATAACTTAATTCTTTGTGAGCTTAACTTTGCAAGACAAATTTTAAATTTTGAAACAGAGATAAGTGAGTTGGATATAACAATTTCTAAGTTGGATTTAATAGGTGATACACAATCACAAATACAAGATTTATTAGGAAATAAGTTTGATGTAACACAAACTTATACCGATTCGTATTATGAATCTTTTGTTGGAACGATTTCGTTAACAATAAAAATAATGTCAGTACTATTTGTTATATTAACAATTTATGTGATAGTTTCTGTTTTGTCTTCGTTAATTATTGAAAGTTATTCAGAGATGATGACACTTAGAAGCATTGGAATGACTATAAACGCCTACAGAAGAAAAATAGTTATTGAAGTGGAAATCTTAACTATATGTGCATTAATATTGGGATTAATATTATATTTTCCAATCATACTACTTATCGAAAAAAATATGTTTGTTTATGTTACAGGTATAAATTTAAATGTAATTTTATGGATTATTATTTCGATAGGAATGTGTTTAATTGTACTTATTACAACATGGTGCGCAATTTGTAGAATGACGAAAGTACCAATCGTCTACTTATTGAAAAAGGGAATTAAAGATAATGGGCAGGAAAAAAAGAGTTTTAACAAATATATTGTAGGAATTTTAAGTATCTCTTTCCTCCTTTTATATATGAGTGCGATAAAATATGAGAGGTTATCATTTTATTTTATAACTTTAATATTGGGGATAATAGTTTTTTTGCTTATGCAAAAAGAACTTATTCAATTTTGTGCATTTATTTGTAGTAAAATATTAAGTCGAACACATAAAGAGTTGTATATTTTTTCAAGACAGTTGAAATATCATATTGGTTCATATATTCGTTCAATTTCAATTATGTGTTTTGTGACGGTAATTGGATTTTTGGCATTAAACACATCTAATATGTTAAGTAAGTCAATAAATACAGTATATAAAGGGGCTGATATTTATCTAGAATGCTATGACGGATCAGATGAAAATATTACAAGTATATTAAACAAGTGTAAGAATATAAGAGATATCGTTTACCAAAAGAGAAATAGTCTTTCTGTAATGAATCAAGATGTCATTATCTCAGGAGTAAATCCAGAAAAATATATACAATATGACTTTGAATTGTCTAAAGAAAATAGAAAGATTTTATTTAATAGATTAAATGAAGAAGATACTATATTAGTTACAACTACATTTATGAAAAATACAGGTAAAGAAGTGGGTGATAAGATATCAGTACAGGGACATAACTTAACAATTGTAGGAAGTGTTAGCAGTATAGAACAAATGGGAAGTTTATTATTTATTTCTGAAAAGAATTATAATAATATATTTTCTTATGACGAATATTCTTTGTGGTTATTTAAAACAGAAGGGAATATTAATAGCACAATTCAACAAATACAAAAAGCAATTGATAACGATATACAATATAATATAATGTCGGTTGAGGAAATGCGTGAGCAAAACGAAGAAAATGATGCCTTGATTTTTAATTTAATTTACATCTTATGTATATTGGCGTTAGGAGTAAGTTCAATTGCATTAGTAAGCAATTTGATAATTAATATGGAGAGGAGGAAAAATGATTTTTTGATTTACAAAACAATAGGGATAAATAATAAAAGTGTATTGAAAGTTCATGTTTATGAATCTAGTTTTATGGGTGCGTATTGTGCGTTAATGGGCACAATTGGAGGTATAATCTTGACACCATGCATTAATAATATTTTATCATTCTACATTGGAGACTTAAGATATTCATTTGATATTAAAGTGCTATTTTATTTAACTATTATGTTCGGGTTACTCAATATCTTTTGTATGGTTGTTGTATTGAAAAAAAAGATTTTTCATATTGATTTATTAAATGAAGCTCGAAAGAATTATATGTAAAGGAGAAATAAAATTGATTGTAGCAGAGAATTTGAAGAAGATATATGGGAATGAGAATGAAGTTATAAAAGGAGTAAATATTACTATAGTAGAAGGAGAATTTGTTGTTATTACAGGAAAATCGGGTTCAGGGAAATCTACATTGCTTTATTTGCTAAGTGGTTTGGAAATACCAACAAGAGGTGGAGTGAAAATAAATGGAGTTGATATTAATGAATTAAGTGATAAAGAAATTAGTAAATTAAGAAGAAAAAAAATAGGATTTGTGTTTCAATTTTACAATTTATTACCATCGCTTACGGTTTTAGAAAATATTTTATTGCCATTGGAAATTGATGGGCAAATAACCAACAGCAAGAAAGATTATGTTATGAGTATTGTTGAAATGTTAGGTTTACAAGAAAAACAAAATGAACATGTATATAGTCTTTCAGGAGGGCAACAACAAAGAGTTGCAATAGCTAGAGCGTTGGCTATTGAGCCTGAAATAATCTTTGCAGATGAACCGACTGGTAATTTAGATACATATAATAGCAAAGAAGTAATGAGTATTTTAAAACGCCTAAATTATGAATATAAAACAACAATAGTAATGGTTACTCATGATGAAAAAATTGCGCCAGAATATGCAACTAGAGAGATTGTAATACAGAATGGAAAAATAATTCATGGAAAATAATGATATAAGGATACAATTTTATGATTTTAATACAACAAAAATGTTGTGGGAGGAAATAAATATTGTATCAGATACTTTATGTTTAATTAGACAGAAATTTCAATTTAAGAAGAGAGTAATAATAAAGTATTATGAAACAAAAAAAGCGGTAGAAAGGGAGTTAAATATATTGATACCAGAGTGGGTAAAAGCTTTTAGTATAAATAATTATATTGGAGTTATTAACATGAATGAGTGGAAAGAAAATGATAATATTAAAAAGATTCTTATTCATGAATTCACACATTGTGCAATGAGAGCGATATGCAGGAAGGAAGAAATACCTCTATGGGTAGATGAAGGGATTGCAATGTATATGGCGCATCAAATTGAAAAGACATATTTAGAAACCGAAAAGTTATTAGAGATTACGAGTAGTGAGACAATGTTAGATAATATATATGTATATGCATCAGATTTAATAAATAGGCTTGTGAGTAAAATTGGATTTGAAACATTAATAAAATTACTTAAGAATGAACGTTCATTTTTTTGGGATTTACAAGTTTTAAAGAAAGCTATGTTATGAGAGGTTCGCCTAAAAATATTTTGAAATAAAGTGTTTTTATTAATGTTAATAATTTGTTTAAAAAGATAGCCGTTTGGTAGAATTAAGTCACCACACGCAAAGTCATAAAGAAGGCTAAACATCATGTCTGATAACATTATACAACTAGGATAAATGGAGATTATCATATAAGAGACAGTAGTAGGTCTGCTAATTGAGGCTATTGCAATAATATTGTTTAAGAGCCACCTTTACAAAGAATAATACATTTCATATTGAAAAAACTGTGGCGGAAATGATATAATATAGCAGTACTGGCGGGTGGATGTTTGGACGATATGATGCAATTTCAAAATTAAAGTGTGAAAAAGTGGCAAAAGGATATTTCGAGTCTGTGAAAGGGAAGGGGGTGCGGACATTTTCTCTGTAAATTCAGTTCTTCTATGATAATGATTTAAAAGGACGGACGACCAAACTGGTTTTCCGTCCTTCTTTACTATAATTCCTATCAATAACTTCTGTCAATAACGAATGCTTGGGAAATCTTAATCCGATAATCTGTGCGGAATCATGATGGATAATTCACCCCTTACTTTTCCCCAGTTCCGCAGCGGCATCGTCCATTTCTTCGTTGCCTCAAATGTTGCCACATAGAGTGCCTTGAGCAGTGCCTGTGAGGAGGGGAACACGCTTCGCTGACGGTTCAGCCGCCGGTAGGAAGAATTCAGACTCTCAATCGCATTTGTGGTGTAAAATGCCTTCCTGACCTCCGTTGAAAACTTGAAAATCGGAGTAATGACATCCCAGTTCCCCTGCCATCGCTTCATGGCGTTGGGGTATTGGGATTCCCATTTTTCTGTAACATCTTCCAGGCGACCTCTGGCGGCTTCCTCATCCGAGGCAGTATAGATTGTCTTCAAATCTTTTGCAAAAACCTTCATATCCTTGTGGGCAACATATTTCAGAGTGTTCCTTACCATGTGTACGATACAACGCTGGTGCTCGGTGTCCGGGAATGCTGTCTGGACGGCTTCCTTCAGCCCCGCAAATCCATCCGAGCAGAGAATAAGGATGTCCTTTACTCCGCAGTTTTTCAGGCTGTTCAGCACACCAAGCCAGTATTTGCTGCTTTCATTTTCTCCGACTTCAATGGTCATGACCTCCTTATATCCGTCCCCGTTAATTCCGAGGACAACGTAGGCTGCCAGCTTGCGGATAATCCCGTCGTCCCTGACAGAAAAATGGATGGCATCAATAAACACAATGGGATATATATCTGACAGCGGGCGGTTCTGCCACTCATCAATCTGCGGAAGCAGCTTGTCCGTGATATCCGAGACCATTCCCTCGCTAATCTCAAAGCCATAGATGTCCTCTACCATTTCTGATATCTGTGTGGTTGTCATACCCTTTGCGTACATGGAAATAATCTTGTCCTCGATCCCGAATATGTCTTTTTTCCGTTTTGGAACAACCTGAGGCTCAAAAGTACTCTGCCTGTCTTGGGGCACGTCTATTTCAAACTCCCCATACTTGCTGCGGACAGATTTTGGTTTTGTCCCATTGCGGTAATTCGGTTCCTCAGAACGTTCATATTTGTCGTAGCCGAGATGTTCATTCATCTCCGATTTCAGCATTCCCTGAATCGTGCCGGACAGTAAATCCTTGAGGGCATCCTGAATGTCTTCTGCGGATTGGATATCGTATTCCTGTAAAAGTCCCTGGATGAGGTTTTTCTTCCCTTCTGTCATTGGTTTCGGTTTGTACACGTCTCTCTTTTTGTTTGCCATAATAAAAAGGCCTCCTTTGATAATTTGATTTTATCATAGAAGACCTTTTTGGAATACTGCTATTCTTTTTTTACGGAGATTTTTTCAAAGTCCCGTTTTTTGAGTTTGCACAAAACTTGAAAGTCTCTCCAAAAATAACAACTTTACTCTACATTTCAAATGTTAAAATCTGCCCATAATCTATCGGAGTAGTGATACCCAAAACAGCCTGCATCATCATTGCATGTCCTGATATTACTACACATTTATATTTGCAATACTTCTTTAAGCACGCTAAAACTCTATCTCTAACCATCTCCGTGCTTTCCCACACTTTAATCTCACCACTGGGATAAACTCCATTCATGTGATCATGTTCCTGGCATAACATGAGTAATTCCTGATCGTCAGTTATAGAATATGTCAGATCAGCTTGCCACTCATACAAATCGCGTTCTACTTCAACGTCCGCATTCAATTGTTTCGACATTATAGCTGCGCCTTGCATTGTTCTTGTAAATGGTGAAGAAACTATAATATCAACATCATATTTCGCTAACAACTCGCAGCTATTTTTAATCTGCCGTTTACCATTTTCTGACAGTCCAGCAAGGTTTTTTCCCATCGGTATATGTGCCCACTCAGCTACACTTGAATAATCAGGTTCCCCATGCCTGACAAATAAAAATTTTGTCATACCCATTACTCCTCATAAGCATTTAGCATTTTTTGGATTTTCTCTAAATCATTTTTTTCCTCTTCTCTGTTATAAGTATAGTTTTCTGGAACAGAATCAAACAGCTCTATTCGATCCATTTCACTCTCCGGTAATTTGCCAAGAGAATTAGCTATTGCTACATATACCCTGCCATTATTTTTTCCTATTCCATCATCCCATATCTGTTCATAATCCCATAGTGGGATTATTTTACAGTCCGTAATACCTGTTTCTTCATATAATTCTCTTTTAGCAGCCTGCATAGGTGTTTCACCTTGTTCAACATGTCCGCCTGGATGTTCATAGCTTTCTCTTTTTTTATGCCAGCAATACACCCATTTGTTTTGATATTTTGTAAAAATAACAACAAACTCAATGTGATTGAGCTGTCCTAAAAAAACATTATTTTTTGCCATATTCATCCCCCTCAAAATATACTCATTCTTCCAAGCCTCCTGACCTTATAATCTCGTATCCCACGCCAGATGAAGAGGACTGTCCGAATTTTGCCTGAATTTTTTATAGGCAGTTTCAAAGGGAGCAATTTCTTTAATATTAGAACCGCCTGCCGCACCGATTATGTAAGCCTTAAAGTATTCCTCCCAGGAATGGTATTTCTCCTGAATTTTCTTTGCGGCTTCCGTCGCATAACGGATGGATTCCTCCCTGGTAAAATATCCCGCTATAAACATTCTGCCACACATATTGCAGGCACAGGCATAATCAAAGGCGGTTGTATCCACCGAAGTGTCTTCCGCTCCATCTTTAGAACCGGCATTTTTCAGTAAATACTCTATCATCTCCACACCGCTGTCGTGGTCCTTCACCATCCAGTCTCCCCGCAGTACCCGGCTGATCATTTTCGCATTTGACTTTGTTTTCTCATAACCACCGAGATATTTGTAGCTGCCCCCGCAATACTCTGACCATATGGCATAAGTTCCAGCGATCCAACGCTCCGCATCATTTATCGGCAAAGTTACTTCCGGTTCCTCCTTTGTTCTGTTAAAAAATCCCATCACTTTATCCTCCTTTTAAAAAAATTTAACAAAATTAAAATTTTGGACTGATATACAAATTATAACACATTATGAATGCTGAATAGTAAAAAATCTCAAAATTTTTAATGTGAAACAAAAAAAATTCTATGTTTTCTTTTTATCGTATTGGATATACTGTCAATATCAACAAAAGACACGCGCACAGTGTGCCAGAAGGGAGAAAGAAAATGAAGAAAAAAATACTTTGTTTAACAATGGCAATGGTACTTGGACTTTCGCTCACAGCCTGTGGAGGAAATGGCGGTGACAACACGTCAGGTGGTTCAGGTACAACAGCAGATGGAGGCAGTACTTCAACAGTAGCCAACAAAGACAAACCGTTGGTATGGTATAACCGTCAGCCATCCAACAGCTCCACTGGAGAACTGGACAAGGCAGCCATGTCATTTAACAAGGATACCTATTATGTAGGCTTTGATGCCAATCAGGGTGCCGAGCTCCAGGGAACGATGGTGAAAGATTATATCGAGAAGAACATCGATAAGATCGACCGCAATGGCGATGGGGTAATTGGTTATGTACTTGCTATCGGAGATATCGGACACAATGACTCCATTGCACGTACAAGAGGTGTTCGTAAGGCGCTTGGTACAGGGGTAGACAAAGACGGCGATATCAATAGTGAGCCAGTGGGAACCAATGTCGACGGAAAAGCTTCCGCTGTGAAGGATGGTTCACTGGAGATCGGCGGAAAGAAATATGTAGTCCGCGAACTCGCTTCTCAGGAGATGAAGAACTCGGCTGGTGCAACATGGGATGCCGCTACAGCCGGAAACGCCATTGGGACATGGTCCTCGTCTTTTGGGAAAGAGATCGATGTAGTAGTTTCGAATAACGATGGAATGGGTATGTCCATGTTCAATGCATGGTCTAAGGATAACAAAGTTCCTACGTTTGGATATGATGCGAATAATGACGCTGTTGCGGCTATCGCGGAAGGATATGGTGGAACCATCAGCCAGCATGCAGATGTACAGGCATATCTGACACTTCGCGTTCTCCGCAATGCACTGGATGGGGTAGATATAGATACAGGGATCGGTACGGCAGATGAAGCAGGCAATGTGTTGACAAAAGAGGTATACACCTACAAAGAGGACGAGCGTTCCTATTATGCGCTGAATGTGGCAGTGACAGGTGAGAATTATCAGGATTTCACAGACTCTACTAAGGTTTATGAACCAGTATCCAAGCAACTTGATAAAGGTAAGAGTGCAGTGAAGAAAGTATGGTTGAACATTTACAATTCTTCCGACAACTTTCTGAGTTCGACCTATCAGCCGCTTCTTCAGAAATATGACGATCTGCTCAATCTCGAGGTTGATTATATTGGCGGTGACGGTCAGACCGAGTCGAACATTACAAACCGTCTTGGAAATCCGGGTCAGTACGATGCCTTTGCCATCAATATGGTTAAGACGGATAACGCAGCTTCTTATACCGCGTTATTGAATCAGTGATCCGTGGTCAATCTGGGGAGAAGAGATTCTCCCCAATTGTGTTGTCATGGAGATAGATCAGCATACAGTTACAGGGGTGAATTTGTGAAAATATAATTTTTCACAGGCAAATTTGTGCCTGCGGTCAAACGTTTGCAGGTTACGGAAAGGCACGGTTATAATTATGGCAGATAAAAAAAATGATATTATCCTGTCAATACGGGGTATGAGTAAGTCCTTTGGCCGGAACAGAGTCCTGGATCGTATCAATCTGGACGTGAAGCCGGGCACGGTTATGGGACTGATGGGAGAAAACGGCGCTGGCAAATCAACGATGATGAAGTGTCTCTTTGGCACGTATCAAAAGGATGAGGGCAAGGTATTTCTGGAGGGGAAAGAAGTAAATTTTTCCGGACCGAAAGATGCTCTTGAAAATGGCATTGCAATGGTGCATCAAGAACTGAACCAATGCCTGGAAAGAAATGTGATCGACAATCTGTTTCTGGGGCGCTATCCCAGGAATTCCATGGGGGTAGTGGACGAGGGGAAAATGAAAAGAGAGGCTTCTGAACTTTTCAGAAAACTGGGGATGACCGTTGATCTCACCCAGCCCATGCGGAATATGTCCGTATCTCAGAGGCAGATGTGTGAGATCGCCAAAGCCATTTCTTATCATTCCAGGGTTATCGTTCTGGACGAACCTACTTCTTCTCTTACTGTACAGGAAGTGGATAAGCTCTTTGAGATGATGCGGATGCTGAAAAAACAGGGGATCTCCCTTGTCTATATTTCCCACAAGATGGATGAGATTTTTGAGATTTGTGATGAAATTTCAGTTCTTCGGGATGGAAATCTTGTTATGACGAAAAACAGCAAAGATACGGATATGAATGAGCTGATCGCAGCGATGGTGGGACGTTCTCTTGAAAATCGTTTTCCACAGGTTGACAATACGCCAGGAGATGTTGTTCTATCGGTGCAACATCTGTCCACAAAGTTTGAACCTAATTTGCAGGATATTTCCTTCGACGTTAGGGAAGGAGAGATATTTGGTTTGTATGGACTGGTGGGCGCCGGGCGTACGGAGCTTCTGGAGACGATCTTTGGTGTTCGTACTAGGGCGGCTGGGCGTGTTTACTTTAAGGATCGCCTTATGAATTTTAGCAGTGCGAAGGATGCCATGGATCACGGTTTTGCCATGATCACAGAGGAACGGAAAGCGAATGGACTCTTTCTGAAAGGTGATTTGATCTTCAATACCACCATTGCCAACCTGAAACAGTACCGCTCCGGGGTGGCGCTCTCAAATCCGAAAATGAACAGGGCAACCACAAGGCAGATTGACATCATGCATACGAAATGTATGGGACCGGAAGATATGATCTCCAGTCTGTCAGGAGGGAACCAGCAGAAGGTAATTATGGGAAAATGGCTGGAACGAAGTCCAGAGGTATTTATGATGGATGAACCAACCAGGGGAATTGATGTAGGAGCGAAATATGAGATTTATGAATTGATTATCAATATGGCAAAACAGGGAAAGACCATTATCGTCGTTTCTTCTGAGATGCCGGAGATCCTTGGGATCACAAACCGTATTGGCGTCATGTCAAACGGACGTCTTTCTGGTATCGTCAATACCAATGAGACAGATCAGGAAGAACTTTTAAAACTCAGTGCAAAATACCTATAAAAAGGGAGATGAATAGATATGACAAATGAAAAAAGTAAGATTCTTACAGCAGAAGAGGAAATGCAGCTGAGGAAGCCGATCGAAGATTACGTTGGCAAGATCCAGGAAAGGATTGACGATCTCAGGGCAGAGGAATCACCAAATAAGGGAGAGATTTCAAAGCTGATCCAGGATGCCGAAGGCTATCTGAGCAAGCATTTTGATTCGGAATACTACCAGAAAGTAAAGGCAGGCTGCGAGCTGGAAAAGGCGGAGGTTAAGAGCAATTATGACAGTAAGATTGCTGAACTGAAGCAGGAGCATGAACAGATCATGCAAAAGCTTTCTGACAGCCAGGAGATCAAGGATGAGAAATACGTTTACAAAAACCGGCTGTTTGACGCAAAGATAAAGAGAGATAAAGATCTTCAACAGATTAAAGACCGGAGACATGCGGCGTACACATACAAATTTCATCTGATTGACCTGCTTCGTATGTCAAAGTTTACCATTGGGGAGTCCATAGCACAGAAATGGGAGAATTATAAATATACCTTTAATCGCAGAACCTTTCTTCTGCAGAATGGATTGTATATTGCCATCGCCCTGATCTTTATCATGCTGTGTATCATCACACCGATGGTGAAAAATGCACCGCTGCTGACCTACAACAATGTTCTGAATATCTTGCAGCAGGCCTCCCCCAGAATGTTTCTTGCCCTGGGTGTGGCAGGATTGATCCTTCTTACCGGTACCGACCTTTCCATTGGCCGTATGGTGGGTATGGGAATGACCGCAGCGACGATTATTATGCATCAGGGGATCAATACCGGTTCTGTATTTGGACATGTTTTTGATTTTACACAGATGCCCATCGCTTTGAGGGTGATCTTCGCGCTGGTTGTCTGTATCCTTCTGTGTACGATCTTTACCGCCATCGCAGGTTTCTTTACAGCGAAATTCAAGATGCATCCTTTTATTTCAACGATGGCGAACATGCTGGTGATCTTTGGACTTGTCACCTATGCAACCAAGGGTGTTTCTTTCGGAGCTATCGAACCCGTGATTCCGAATATGATTATCCCGAAAGTAAATGGATTTCCAACGATTATCCTCTGGGCGGCGGCAGCAGTCGTAATTGTGTGGTTTATCTGGAATAAGACCACCTTTGGTAAAAATCTGTATGCGGTGGGTGGAAACCCAGAAGCAGCTTCTGTTTCCGGTATTTCGGTATTTAAAGTAACCGTAGGCGCCTTCATTATGGCTGGTATTCTGTATGGTTTTGGTTCTTGGCTGGAATGTGCGAGAATGGTAGGGTCCGGTTCTGCTGCCTATGGCCAGGGCTGGGAGATGGATGCCATCGCAGCCTGCGTGGTAGGAGGTGTATCTTTTACCGGTGGTATAGGAAAGATCTCTGGCGTCGTAGTCGGTGTAATTATTTTTACAGCGCTGACCTATTCCCTGACGATTCTTGGAATTGATACGAATCTGCAGTTTGTATTCTCTGGTATCATTATCCTTGTGGCAGTTACACTGGATTGTCTAAAATATGTACAGAAAAAATAGAAGGGAAGAAACGACTGGTGTACAAAATACTGCATGGGAGGCTATATGGATAATTATTCAGTACTTCTGGTGGACGATGAAGAAGAAGTGATCCATGTCATAATGCGGAAGATCAACTGGGAAGGACTTGGATTTTCTGTGGTGGGACATGCCAATAACGGGGCAAAGGCCTTAGAGATGGTTGAGGAATTTCAGCCGGATGTAGTGATGACAGATATCCGAATGCCGTTTATGGACGGCATGGAACTGTCACGCCGCATCAAGGCAGAATATCCTGCCACAAAAATCCTGTTTTTTACCGGATTCGATGAATTTGAGTATGCCAAAGGGGCGGTGCACCTGGAGGTGGAGGAATATATTCTAAAGCCCGTGAATTCAGTAGAATTAACCAATGTATTTACGAAGCTGAAGATAAAACTGGATCAGGAGATCAGTGATAAGAGAAACGTGGAAATCCTTCAGAAATATTATATGGATTCGCTTCCTCTTTTGCAGGCAAACTTCTATACGTCACTTATCGAAGGCAGCATACAGGAAGAAGAAATCTCAGGTTATCTTTCCGATTACCAGCTCTCTTTTCCCGGACCATTTTTCTGCTGCCTTGTGATCCATACATCTTCTAGCCAGGTGCCCGCACATATGAATCCTCTTCTGCTCGCTACCTCGGTACACAAGCAGGCAAAAGAGCGGTTGGCAGAAAAATGGCGTGCTAAATGTTTTTCTTACCTTGGAAATACGATTTTGATCTCGCAGCTCACGACAGAAAATGAGGTGTCAGAACTGACGGATGAGTGTGACCGGTTCTGCAAGTACGCCCAGAGTATCATAGGGGCTGTTGTCACGGTGGGGATTGGCCCGGTTTGCGATTCCATTTTAGCGCTGTCACAATCTTTCATCGGTGCCAGGGAGGCTGTGTCATACCGGGTGATCTACGGTGCCGCCAGAGCCATCAATATGCAGGAGGTGGTTCCCGGAGAAATCATCCAGCCTGGCCCAGCGAATGACGTCGAGATGTCTAATCTTTTTAAAATGATCCGGCTGGGTTCGGAAAAAGAAGTGATCCAGGCAGCAGACAGGTATCTGAAGCACACAGCCTTTCCCAACAAATCTTTACAGCAGCACCATGTTGACATGATGGAGCTGGTGAGTACATTGTATCGTTTTGCGTTAAATAATGATATTTCGGCGGTGGATTTTTCGCAGGATATCCGAAAATTTTACAGTAGCATATTTGACCTGGAGCCGGCTGAGTTCAGGAAATGGCTGATAGACTGCAGCCTCTCCTTTCGCGAAAAACTGATTCTTGCGCGAAAGAAGTCCACCAGATCCTTTGTGACAAAAGCAGAGGAGTACGTTCGTCACAACTATGGGGATGAAGATCTTTCCCTGGATCGTGTCTGTGAGGTGCTGGGTGTGTCAAATTCTTATTTTTCCAGTGTTTTCAAGAAAGAGACAGGGAACTCCTTTATCCGGTATCTGACGGATTATCGGATGGAACGGGCGTCGCAGCAGTTAATCGAGACAAATGAGAAAAGTTATATCATTGCAAAAAATGTCGGGTACACAGACCCGAATTATTTTAGTTATGTGTTTAAGCGTAAGTTTGGTGTGTCTCCTTCAAAATACAGAAGGGAGCATATAGTGGGTGAAGATTAAGTTTTTGGAATATATGAGAAGATTAAAACCAAAGGGGATGCAGTCCACGGTCATGCTGGCCTTCTCCCTGATATCGATTTCTATCATGCTGATTCTGGGCGTTGTGATGTATATTAAATTTTCTGCCCTGTCCCAGCGGGAGATGATACAGGATACGGAGACTCTGATGGAACAGACCAGGGAGAGGCTGGAGGAATATTTGATTGCCATGCGGCAGATATCTGATACGGTTTATTATAATGTGATCAAGGAGAATGATCTCTCGGCTCAGGATAATAAGATACAGCAGGGGATGAATATCATCTATGAGGCAAACCGAAGCCATCTGCGCAGCATCGCGATATATAATGACTATGGAAGCTTGATGGCGGCGGAACCAGTGGCTTCCCAGAAGGAAGACCCGGATGTGATTCATCAGTCCTGGTTTGAAAAAGCGATGGAGGCGATGGAAAATATGCATTTTTCCACGCCTCATATCCAGAATTTGTTTGATGATGCTACCAGACGGTATTACTGGGTGATTTCTTTGAGCCGTGTGGTGGATCTCACGGACAAGGGGGCTCCTGTGACCGGCGTGCTGCTGGTGGATATGGATTTCTCAGGTGTCTCACGGATGCTGCAGCGTCTCAATTCCAACACCTCGGACACGGGGCAGTATTTTTATTTGTGTGACAGCAATGGCGAGATCATCTACCATAAAAAGCAGATGCAGATCAGCAGTGGGAGCTTTCGAGAAAATAATGTAGCTGCTGCCACATATAAGGATGGTGTTTACGGGGAAAGATTTGGGGGAGAGCACCGGGAGCTGATTATTAAGACAGTGAGTTATACGGGGTGGAAGCTGGTGGGTGTGATCCCGGATTCTACATTTACCCAGGGTATGTTTGATATCCGCTATTTTATTATTATGATCATCCTTTTGATGGCGATGATGCTCGTTGTGATCAATCGTTTGGTTTCCGTGAGGATTTCCAGCCCGATCTTAAAACTGAATGATTCCGTCAGGGAATATGAAGCGGGAGAAAAGCCGGAGATCTACATCGGCGGTTCTCAGGAGATCCGGCACCTTGGAAATTCGATCCAGAGGTCTTATGAGCAGATTGACAAGTTGATGCAGGAAATCGTCAAGGAGCAGAATGAGAGAAGGAAGAGTGAGCTGGATGCACTGCAGAGCCAGATCAATCCGCATTTTCTTTATAATGCGTTGGACTCCATCACGTGGATGATCGAGGGGGAGCGAAACGATGATGCGGTTTTTATGATCTCAGAACTGGCGAAGCTCTTTCGCATCAGTCTCTCCAGAGGTCAGACCGTAATCCGTGTTCAGGATGAGTTGCAGCATGCGAAGAGTTATATGAATATTCAGAAGATCCGCTATAAGAATGCGTTTACTGTCATTTTTGATGTCGATCCAGATGTCTATACCTATTGTAGTGTAAAGCTGGTACTGCAACCTTTATTGGAAAATGCGATCAGTTATGGGGTAAGCGGCATGGACGATTTTGGGGAGATCCGGGTGGTGGCGCGCAAACAGGAGGAAAAAATCATTCTCTCTGTGGTGGATAATGGGTTTGGTATGTCGGAAGAAGAGGTTGAATTGGTATTGACGGATAGTGACCGGATTCATAAACGTGGTTCCGGTGTGGGACTTATCAATGTCAACAACCGAATTCAAATGCTCTTTGGAAAAGAGTATGGTCTGGTGATAGAAAGTGAGCCGGATGAGGGAACGACAGTTTCCATTTGCATGCCAGCAGTGCCCTATACCGATGAGAACCGAAAGATCCTTGAAAAAGGGTTTATGTTTGGCGCAGATGAGATCAATAATAGGGGAATACAGGACAAATAGTGATGTTAAACAGCAAACGATTATTTATTATTATCGAAATTGCGCTGGCTTCTATGGTTATTATGCTGGCGTTTATCATGGTTAGAGAGCAGAGTGGAAAAGACCGCCCTCGGATCTCAGTGATCATTCCAGATCCGGATGCAAGCCGCTGGTCTGCCTTCCGGTATGGCCTGAAAATGGCGGCAGAAGATCAGGGTGTGGAGGTATTTGTTGTCAGTATGGGAGATGTTCTGACCCTGGAAAAAGAGATCAATATAATCATGAATGAGACCGGCAATGGGGTGGATGCGGTAATCCTTCAGCCGGTCCCGGGAGAAGATGCCTTGAGAAAATTAAAAGAGGTCTCTAAAAAGATTCCTATCATGCTTGTGGGTGATCCTATATCAGAGGATGGGGAGAAGTCCCGGCTTCCAGTCACATGCCCCGATGATTATCGTATGGGAATGGCACTGGCGGAGGAGGTATTGCGGGATTTTAATGGAGATGTAGAAGGAAAAACATTGGGAATCGTGGCACAAGATGAAGACTCGGCGGAGGCCATCAGACGGAAAAAGGGCTTTGAGGATGCATTGCAGGGCAAGGGGGCCCAGATCAGTTGGACCGTCTGTGTTTCTTGTGAGGAGACCGATCATAATCTACTGGAAAACCAGTCGAAAGCAGATCTGGTGGTCGCGCTGGACGATGCCAGTCTGACAAGGGCGGGAGAATGTTCGGCGGCGAGGGATCTTCATGGGGCACTGATCTATGGAATTGGGAATTCCACAGAAGCAGTTTATTATCTGGATACAGGTATAGCAGAATGCCTCATTGTGCCAGACGAATTTAACAGGGGATACCAGAGTCTGACGGAGGCGGCAAAGAACCTGGGACGATACTCACGCAATAGGAAGGGGAAGGTCCTGTCTTTTACCGTACTTCGAAGAAAAGAGCTATTTACTAAGAAAAATCAGGAGATACTTCTAACAATGAGCCAGTAGGGGAGGTTTTAGTTTGATTAAGAATAAGATTTGCGCGGCAGGGATCATTTTTTGCATGAGCCTGCTGTTTCTTGGCGCCTGTGAAAAAAATAGCCCGAAGACAAGGGACAAGCTGCATGTGGGAGTGACATATTATGATCAGAGCGACACTTTTATGAATGAGCTTATCGCCTGTATCCGGGAGAAGATGGAAGGTCTTGGAGGAAAAGATCTGGATGTCACGATGACAGTCCGGGGGGCATCCGGCTCGCAGCAGATACAGGATGATCTGGTGGAGGAGATGATTTATGGGGGGTGTCAGGTGCTCTGTGTCAATTTGGTGGATCGGACTGATCCGTCGGACATTATAGAACTGGCCAGAAAAAATAACACGCCTATTATTTTTTTTAACAGAGAACCGGTAGAAGAAGATATGTTTCGGTGGGATGGACTTTACTATGTGGGTGCTGATTCAGAACAATCTGGTGTGCTGCAGGGGGAGCTGGCGGCAGAAGCGATTCAGAACAATCGAAAGATAGACCGGAATAAAGACGGTAAAATTCAGTTTGTGGTTTTGGAGGGAGAGCCTGGTCATCAGGATACCATCATCCGGACGGAAAATGCAGTGAACACCTTAAAAAAACATGGCATCGAACTTGAGAAGCTGGGTAGCGGCATCGCCAACTGGAACCGTGCCCAGGCGCAGAACCGTACAATGCAGTTGCTCAGCCAGCACCAGGGCAATATCGAGTTAGTTTTGGCAAATAATGACGATATGGCTCTTGGCGCTCTGGATGCTTATCAGAAGTTAAATTATACAGAGAATGCGCTGCCCTTATTTTTTGGCATCGATGGCACAGATGTGGGCCTGGAAGCGGTGCGGGAAGGAAAACTGTCCGGCACCGTATACCATGATAAGGAAGGACAGGCAACAGCTATGGCAAAACTGGCGAAAGCCATTGGCACAGGAAAGGGGATGGAAGATATCCCATTTCAAAATAAAAAGTATATCTTCCTCCCCTATACTAAAGTGAAGAAATAAAACGGGAAAATGCGTTCATGCCATCTTCCGTCCGTTTATATACACCAGAACATTCCAGTACTTTGACGAAGACTCTGCTGATCTCATCCTGAATGATTCCGTGAATATTAGCCCGATTCAGTTCATGGTTTCCGATCCATCCCTCAATCCAGTCGGCGTGTTTGCAGATCCGCTCATCGGCGCGGAGATCTCTTCCGTTTAAAATGGCATCTTCTAACACTTCCATTTCTTGTTTCAATCTTGCTGGCAGCACTGCCAGTCCCATCACCTCGATGAGTCCAATATTTTCTTTTTTGATATGATGGAGGTCAGCGGAAGGGTGATAGACGCCCCAGGGGCTCTCATCGGTGGTGATATTATTGCGGAGCACCAGATCCAGTTCAAACAGCTCATCGCGCATGCGGGCGATGGGGGTAATGGTGTTATGAGGGATGCCGTTAGTCTCATGAAAGATAAAGGCCCCTTCGTCGGAGTATGACCGCCAGCATGTCAGAATGTGTTCTGCCGCATCTGCCAGGCGTTCCATCTCTGTTCCCTGAAGACGGATCACAGACATGGGCCATTTTACGATGCCCGCTGTGAGATCTTCATATCCTTTGAGGGAAAAGGTTTTGTCATAGGGGGCTCTCGCCATGGCAAAGGTATAGCCGCCGCCCTGGAAGTGGTCATGGCTCAGGATCGAGCCGCCCACGATGGGCAGGTCCGCATTGGAACCGGCGGTATAGTGCGGAAACAACTTCACAAATTCCAGGATCTTTTGGAAGGTACTGCGGTTGATCTTCATGGGGATGTGATCCCTGTTAAGTATGATACAGTGCTCATTGTAATACACATAAGGGGAATACTGTAGAAAATAATCCTCCCCGTCCAACTGGATGGGAATGAGACGGTGGTTTTGCCTGGCAGGATGAGAATAATGGCCGGCGTATCCCTCATTTTCCACACAGAGCAGACAACTGGGATAGCCGGATTTTTTCGCCTGTCCCGCCTTTGCGATCTCTCTGGGATCTTTTTCTGGTTTGGAAAGATTGATCGTAATGTCGATGCGGCCATATTCTGTCTCAGTTATCCATTTTTCGTCTTTTGCGATCCGGTCTTTGCGGATATAGTTGGTTGCCTGGCTGAATTTATAATAAAAATCCGTCGCGAGCTTAGGATCAACACGGTAAAGATCAGCAAACTGTCCGCGGACCACAGAGGGCGCAGGGGTAAGTTTACCCATGATCTTCGTGTCAAACAGATCCCTCATGGTCACGGTATTTTCTTTTAGGATTCCCTGTGCCCAGGCATAGTCCAAAAGATCTTCCAGTATTTCCACCAGTTCACGTTTTTCGGAGATTTCAACTGGTTTATAGTCGATCACATCAAACAGTTCCAGTAGCTGGTTTGTGACATATACTTGATCCTCTGCTGCAACTAATCCTACTGTGATGCCATAGGATACCAGTTCAGTTATTAACCTACTGATCATTTTGGTTCCTCCCTTCTGTGAACTTCTTTATTTTGACAGATAGCCATGAGGGTGTGTCCGGTGCCATTTCCATGCTGTGTCGATAATCGTGTCCAGATCGTCATATTTTGGGTCCCATCCAAGTATTTTCTTTGCCTGGTCGCTGGAGGCGATCAGGGTGGAAGGATCTCCCGCCCGACGCGCTTCTTCTTTCGCGGGGATGGGGTGTTCGGTAACCTTTCGCGCTGTCTCCACCACCTCTTTCACGGTGAAGCCGACGCCATTTCCCAGATTGAAAATATTGCTCTCCCCACCATTACACAGGTATTTCATGGCAAGAATATGAGCCTGTGCCAGATCGTTTACGTGAATATAGTCCCGGATGCAGGTTCCGTCCTTTGTGTCGTAGTCATTTCCATATATGGAAATATAGTCTCTCTGATTATTGGGTACCTGCAGGATCAGGGGAATCAAGTGGGTTTCTGGATCATGGGCTTCTCCGATTTTTCCATTTGGATGGGCGCCACAGGCATTGAAATAGCGCAGGGACACATATCTCAGGTTGTGTGCCAGCGAAGTCCACTTGAACATCTTTTCCATAGAAAGCTTGGTCTCACCATAACAGTTGGTGGGAAGTGTCCGGTCAGACTCCAGAATGGGGATACTCTCCGGTTCTCCATAAGTAGCTGCTGTGGAAGAAAATACGATCTTGTCGATTCCATGGGCCACCATGCTTTCCAAAAGAACTTCTGTACCACACAGGTTGTTATTGTAATATTTAAGGGGATCTTTCATGCTCTCACCGACCTGGGAACAGGCGGCAAAATGAATGACGCCGTCGATATCCTCTTTTTCGAATATCGAATCCATAAAAGAACGGTCACGAATATCTCCTTCATAAAATACTGCCTCTGGATGGACAGCTTCTTTAAAACCGGTCAAGAGATTGTCCACGACAACAACCTTTTCTCCGGCATCGATCAACTCATAAACGGTATGGGAACCAATGTAACCAGCCCCTCCTAACACTAAAATACGACTCATGATAAATTCCTCCTGTTTTATTATATAAGATAATATGGTCAAATAACCTGATATCCACCCTCAGAGCGGATGTTTAATATATAGCAGCAGTCATCCCCAAACAATGCCTCCATGGTTGTCCTGTATTCTTCGATTCGCTCAACCGGGACGAAGGCCTGTATCGTTCCGGCAAACCCGCCGCCGTGCACACGGAATGCACCGTCATCTCCCAAAAGTCTTTTGCTCACCATCAAAGCCAAGGGAATTCCCTGTTCCACTGGTTTTTTTGTAGAATACAGATTCTGTAGTAATTCAGCAGAAGATCTTCCAGATTCGCGCACCAGATTTAGAAATGTCTCAAAATCTTTTTTGTCCAGCGCTTCCACTTCTTTTTCCACCCTTGCATTGTCCGCGTAGAAATGTGCTGCTCTCAGGATCGCCCGGTCGGAGCAGACGGTTCGCAGATGAGGCAGTGAATGGTAAAACTGTTCTTCTTCCACCTCACGCAGAACTGCTTTTCCAAACTGCGCGGCGATCAGCTTCATTTCTGATGGCACCGATACATAGTCATCTGTCAGATCTGCATGGCTTCCCTTGGTGTCTGTGATAATCAGCTTTAGTCCGCCCTTATCAAAGTCACACTGGTGTTTTTCAATCTTAGGATCGGTGGTATCCTCAAAATCAATAAATACAAATCCCCCGACAGAAGACACCATCTGATCCATGAGTCCGCTCTCTTTTCCAAAATATTTATTTTCTGCGAACTGCCCCATTTTGGCGATCTTTACTGCGCCAGCCCTGCCGTTGTTATAATGCCGGTCAATGATATTTCCGATCAGCACCTCAAAGGCGGCAGAGGAAGATAAACCGCTGCCGGATAGGACATCCGAAGTGATAAATGCGTTAAAACCGCCCACTTCTATCCCCATATCGTGAAACTGGGAAACCATCCCCCGGATTAGTGCCATGGAAGTCCCTTTTTCTTCCGGTTGTATACCCAGATGGTCCAGTTCTATAAATTCCTGTTCATATCCCACCGACTGGAGACGGATCACATGATCATTATGAAAGGATACGATGGCGATGGCATCCAGATCGATGGCAGCCGCCAGTACGCAGCCATGCTGATGGTCCGTATGATTCCCACATATCTCGGTTCTTCCCGGAGCAGAGAAGATGGAAATATCTTCGCTTTCTGGATAAATTGTCTCAAAACTCTTGATTGCCTTGATATATCGTTTCCTCTGTGCAGCCAGTGTTTCCTCATCGTCCCCATATAATGTAATAAGGGCGTCATCGAAGTGCCCCAGTTTAAGTTCCTTTGTCACCTCATCACGATTCATGTTCATCCTCCATTCTCGCACACTTTTTGAACCTCAAATGTATCTAATCTGAGTTTAGCATATTATATTGAAAAATAACATTTGTTTTTTTATTTTTTTTATTAAAAATTTTATGGTCTCAATACGATTCCCCATTTATGTTCTTTTATACACTGTTTTCAATGATATAATTGTGAAGTTGTACGATTTTTGAAATACTTTGTAGATAATAAGGGGGGGAGGATGGTATAATCTGAGAGAAGATGTTGGATCAGTGAAAAAATATATTGAGGAGTGGTGGTATGAAAAGAAAAAATTATTTTTTAGTTGCTTTAATCTCGTTTTTGATTGGGATTATAATTTGTGGTGACAGATCATGGGCCGAAAGTAAAAAGCTGGATTTGTCAATGGGGCAGAAATGTATCTTTTGATATAGAAATTCAGCCGGCTGAAAGCTGGGTGGCGAAGTTGGAAAATAAGCAGAACAAAGGAAGAGAGTAAAGATCTAAGGTGTCGGAAAATTCTGGAACAGACTTATGCTTATTCCCAAAAATGCGAATATAGAAGAAAAGTAAGGATATATAGAAAAAGTTCCACTATGGAGGAAAGGTGTGAAAACAATTAAGCCATGCACTTTGTTAATGCGAAAAGTATATTATCAATTAAAAATGGAATGAATTTATATCGTGGCTGCTCTCATGGGTGCATATACTGCGACTCAAGGAGTAAGTGCTATCACATGGATCATGCTTTTGAGGATATCGAAGTTAAGGCAAATGCTATTGAATTATTAGAAGATGCTCTTAGGCGAAAACGTTCAAAATGTATGCTGGGTACAGGTTCCATGACAGATCCGTATATCCCTCTGGAAAAGGAGATCGGAAATGTCCGAAAAGCATTATCCCTGGCAGATCAATACGGTTTCGGGTTTACTTTGATAACGAAGTCTGACCGGGTGCTGCGGGATTTAGACCTGCTAAAAGCGATCAATGATAAAACGAAATGCGTCGTACAGATGACATTAACTACCTATGACGAAGACTTATGTAAAAAAATCGAGCCAAATGTTAGTACAACCAGAGAACGTGCTGCAGTCTTGCAAAAACTGCGTGATGCAGGCATTCCGACGGTTGTCTGGCTCAGTCCTATACTTCCCTTCATCAATGATACAGAAAAAAATATCAGAGGGATCCTGGAATATTGCATCGAAGCCCAGGTTTATGGTGTGATTTGTTTTGGAATGGGGCTGACTCTCCGTGAGGGAAACAGAGAGTATTTTTACAACCAGTTAGACCGTTTGTTTCCCCATATGAAAGAAAAGTATATTCAGACTTACGGCACGCAGTACCAGATAAGCAGCCCCAGGAATGATATGTTGATGAAAATATTTCATCAGCTATGTGAGGACAACGGAATTGTTCATGACAATAATAAGATATTTGAGTACCTATGCAGCTTTGAGGAGAAAAGCCGTTATATTCAGTTAAATCTCCTAGACTATTTATAAAAGTGGTTTACTATGCAATAGTAAGTAATTGTTATGGCCGATGCTATTCCTTGAAGTAAATTTTAGGGAGGCAAATATGGGCTATAGAAGAGCGGAGGAAATTCTGCCGATTGAAATAATGAAAGATGGGCAAACAATAAATAGGCACATCCTTAACCGGACAGCCTATTGTCTGTAAAAATATGAGCTGATACTTATCGGAAAAAGGGTTATGAATATAAAAATGGAATAAAAGAGCTGGATGATGAGCAGCATTATCGGCTGGAAAAATTCAGATACGCTCCAGGAGGAACGTTGATATGAAAATTAGGATAATGAATATTGAAGATTTTAAAAAGATATATGATTTATGGATAAATACGGAAGGTATGGGATTGAATACAACAGATGATTCAGCAATGAAGGCGTTGGGAGCAGAGGGCATACACAAAGTGGCATTGGTGGCGTTTGAAAGTAATGTAGGGTTTGTCAAGTAAAGTGTGTAAGTTTTTTGAGAAAAGGTTGGATTTACTGTAAGGGATGATTTGGTTTATAGAAATAGAAATATATATCAACTCAAAAGAATTGATTTAATGTAAAGGGGGCAGACAGAACATGAATGCTTGATTGAGTTAGTTCCGGTAGATGAACAAGAACACGTGGCAATATTTATTATTTCTTTTAACTGCAAAAGATAATGAGATCAATGGAAGATACAATGGATGATTATGCCGCAATGCGTAATTGGTTTTTAGAACCCGAACTAAAAGAGTCAAACTACATACATTTTACCAGTATACGAATAAAGTTGTTCTCTGTATCAATATCTGCAGGTGTAAAGGCGAGCAGTTCCCCGATCCGATAGCCGGAGAAATATAGGACCTCAAAACCAAGCTTTCCCTAGGGATTTTCTACGTGACTTATAAATAAATCGTATTCGTGTTTTGTCCAAAATGTTGTCCTTCTGTTACTGGCATAGTCCGTATAATAGCATTTTACGTAGTAAGTACTGCTGTAGACAGGCATATATCATCTTCCTTTCATTCCGGCCGGGCAGACATGGCATGAGTGAAAGATGATCCGTTGTTTCCCCGGACTGCTGCCACTGGGAAAAACCTTGACAGAACGAGGGGGAGAATGCTATAATGTGTTTAACAAGACAGCCGGACGGTAGGGGCTTGCTACCCGTTCCGGCACAATAAGTATTCAGTTACAGAATAACCGTCCTACCTTTAGCCAGGAGCAGGGCGGTTATTTCTTATTCTTCAAATTCAGAATTGCCACGATCAAGAGACCAACAGTCAGTAAAACCATGAATTCCTCATATGTACTCATAAGGCACCACTCCTTCCGCAAGACTCGGAACGGGTAGTGACCGCCTCCGGCTGCCTTGGTAAGCATATCGTATATTCAGTTGTCAGTTGCATCGGCGCAACTCAGTCAAATTCCTTTTTGTAATCAATATGGACAGATAAAGCCGTTCCTATTTCTGTGTAGCTTATTTTTTAATGCAAAATAAAAAATAACAGAACCATTTTATGCTGTTTGTAACACGCATATAACACAACAAAGAAGTTAGCGTATACGTTGTTCTGCAAAACTTTTTTTGGCAAAATAACGGCATGAAATACAAGATAAGCAGTTTGAAAAAGGTATAATATATGTGAAAACCGTCCACAATAATAGGAAAATAAAGGAATGAGGAGGGCATCATGTTTCGGATTCCCAAACACATCGGAATTATCCCGGATGGCAATCGAAGGTGGGCGAAGAAAAGTGGATTAAAAAAAGAAGAAGGGTATGCCTTTGGGCTGGAACCAGGTCTGGAGCTTCTTCGGGCAGCAAAAAAATACGGTGTCCGAGAACTGACCTATTACGGTTTTACCGTGGATAACTGCAAACGTCCCAGGGAACAGCTTAAAGCCTTTTCCCATGCCTGTGTGGAGGCGGTAAGGTTGATGGAGTTGGAAGACGTGAGACCGTATGTGCTGGGGAATACGGAATCTTCCTGCTTTCCAAAAGAATTGATTCCTTACACAGAACCGGAGACGTCACCAGGCAGCGATTCGGACAAAATGAGGGTGAACCTTTTGGTGAATTATGGATGGGAATGGGACATGAAACATGACTGGGTTTCTAAAATGATTCCGCGGGTAGATCTGGTGATACGGTGGGGCGGCATGTGCCGCTTATCCGGTTTCCTTCCCCTCCAGACAGTGTACTCGGATTTTTGTATCATTCAGGAACTATGGCCTGATTTTAAGGAAGAGCAGTTTGAATATGCGTTGAACTGGTATCAAAAACAGGATGTGACGCTGGGAGGATAAACAGATCCAGCGTCATAAGAACAGAAAATTATGGAATACCCACACGACGACGGTTTTTCTCTTTCGGCTTGTGCAGTGGGTAAATTTCTATAATTGTTTGTCATGTGTCAGTTTCCATTGTCAGACGACAACGTTTGCATAAGGGCAAAGAAATATTCAGGCTTACCTGTACTGAAATAGTTGTACCACGCTTCCAGTGTTTTTGCTTCAAAAACACCTAAACGCTCAATAATTTGTTTTGCCCATAACAAACCTCCAGTGGAACTTGCAGTAATCAGGTTGTTATCCGCTACTGAGGGCTTGTCTACATAAAAACTTTGCCCTTTATAGCAAGGAGAAACCATTTCAAGGAAGCCCGGTCCATTGCTGGTGTGCGGACGATTATCCAATAGTTCAAAGCCTGCAAGGGCAGCGGTTGCACCACAAATTGCACACACCGTAGCTCCTAAAGTGAGGAACTCACTTGCTAAAACTGACTGTTTTGAGCGATACACATTGCGCGTCCTTTTTGAAAAATCGACCAGAATTGAGCTCAGAAATAACGTGCCCCAACTCTCAGTCAGCCAAAGTATCAAGAATATAAACATAGATTGTAAACATAGATTTCCTCCTTTTTCAATGTTTTATTGATTTATTTTCATTTTTATTGTACCATGTAATTGCTGACAACAGTATGGCAACAATCTTAATTGAAAGGCGAAAATCAAATGAAAGTAGACAGGCTTGTTAGCATTATTATGATACTTCTTGATAAAAAACGGATAGGCGCAAAGGAATTGGCAGATATGTTTGAAGTTTCGCCCCGCACAATCTACCGCGACATAGATGCTATCAACATGGCGGGTATTCCTGTTTGCTCAACATCGGGAGTGGGCGGCGGCTTTGAAATCATGCAGGAGTATAAGATTGATAAAAAGGTTTTTTCTATTACCGACCTTTCGAACTGGTACATGCTCTTGCCAAAGTCAAGAGTTTTATCCCTGCTGACAGAGTGAAAGAAATTGAATTAAAAATAAATCAAATATGTATAGATTTAAGTCCGTGGATAAGCAACAGCAACATACAACCATATTTAGAGATTATTAAATCAGCTTTGCAGGAAAAGAAGCTTCTGACCTTTGAATATATCGCTCACCACGGAGATAAAACCACACGAACAGTTGAGCCGTATCAGCTTGTATTGAAAAGTAGTCATTGGTATTTACAAGGATATTGCTATATAAGAAATGATTTTCGCTTATTTAGACTTTCTCGTATGTCAAACCTACAAAGGCAAGAGGAAATTTTCGCACCACGAGAGTATCAAAAACCGCAGCTAGATTTTGATGATATTTGGGCAACTATGCAAACAAGGATTAAAATCCGTATTCATAAATCTGTCATGGATAGAGTGCTTGATTTTTGTACTTATGAAGATTTTTCGTCAGACGGGGACGAGCATTACATTGTTAATTTCCCGTTCGTAGAGAACGAATACCATTACGATATTCTTTTGAGTTTTGGAGATAAATGTGAGTGTTTAGAGCCGTTACATATCCGCGCAGAAATAAAACGTAGAATACATAATATAGCTGCGATATACGGAAGCATGGAGGTCGTGAAAGAATGAAAAGATTTAACTGTATTGTCGTATTCAATGAGGATAAAACAAAATTATTATTTTGTAAAAGGAAAAAAGATCCTTATAGGGGGCGTTACAATTTTGTCGGTGGGAAAGTAGAAAAGGGCGAAGATGGTATGGCTGCTGCGTACAGGGAGTTATACGAAGAAACGGGTATTCCGGCAAAGGAGATTCCGTTGTTCCATTTCATGGATCTTACATATTATCATCAGGATTTTATATTAGAGCTGTATGTGGGAAGATTATCTGCTCCAATACAACTAGTGGAAGAGCTGAATCCACTGGAATGGCTTTCGATAGGGGAAGATTTTTGTGATGCGGAGAAATTTGCGGGAGATCAGAATATTGCCCATATCGTGAATGTGGCGTTAAAATATCCGCTGGGTGAAAAAGTAAGCTGTCTTGTAGAAGCATGCCGCCAAAAGGAGTTATTGTGTCTTGGTGTAGATGGTTGCCGGGGAGGGTGGATTGCAGCGATTATAGAGGGTCAAAGGATAAAAATAGAGAGATTTGAAAAAATAAAGGACATTGTAATCAAATATGATAGTTTTAATGAGTTTCTGATTGATATGCCGATCGGACTTCCAAGTAATGAAGACGATATAAGACCTGATACATTGGCAAGAAGAATAGTGTCTCCTAGAACAACTACAATTTTTCCAGTACCCTGCAGAGCGGCTGTATATGCTGATTCTGAAGCGGAACAGATAACGAAAAATAAAGAGTGTCTCGGAAGAAAATTAGCAAAACAGACATGTGCGATCATTCCTAAGATGAAGGAACTTGATGTTTTTTTACAAAAACATAAGGGGTATAAAAATGTAATAAAGGAAAGTCATCCAGAAGTGTGTTTTGCAAGATTGAACGGATCTGTGGTTATGAGTAAAAAAAACAAAGCAGAAGGGCTGGAAGAGCGCATTCGTATTCTTAGGCAGTACGTACCGGAATTAATGATGAGTACGATTAATGAGAAAACAAAAGAATTTGGGTGTAACAAAGATGATATTATCGACGCGGTCTGTCTGGCAGTTACCGGCATGCTAAATACGCTTGGAAAAGCGGAAAGCATACCAGAGAATCCATCGGAAGATATTACAGGATTAAAGATGCAGATGGTGATTCCAAGAAATATAGCACAATAAGGAATGTCATAGAAGTGAAATATTAGCGTCAGTTTAATATTTTTTTACAAGTTGAGAAATCAAAGCCCTACAAGTGTTCATCTGGATACAAGCGTAAAAGTTTTCAGTCACTTCCTTTCCTTCCCCTACCTTTGTAGCATTATTTGCATCTTCTTCCGTTTCCCAAAGAACAAAGTCAGTCCACACGTTACCTTGTAAGTAATGTTCCCAGGAGATAAAGCCTTTTGCTTTAGAGATGACTTCATCGTGTAATTTTTGTGTTAGTTCAATAAACTGTTCCTCACTTACATTTTTCTTAAGCTTGTAAGAAAAAATCCACGCTGTTTTTGCCATATAAGTTTCTCCTTTTTATGATCAGATTTTTTTCAGTATAGCACAAAGCTGAGGGCATGGGAATATTAATTATTAAATTTTTCTAATGGAATTTTCAGGTTCCAGGTTTTGTGGTACAATAGGGGGCAAAGAATAGAGAAATTGCGATAGGAGGAGAGCAAAAATGCAAATAACGGAAAATTTTAAGAATGAAATTGCGCCTTTTTTCTGGGTAGAACAAAGTAATGGAGCGTCTGTCTGTTTAAATGTAGATGGGTATTTGCAGGAAGTCTTTGATACCCGGGCGGATGAGGGTTTTGAGGGCAGCGGTTATGATTGGGGGAGTCTGGCACAGGTATTTTTGGAAGAAAGGTGTTCGGAGTTACAGGAGAAGATAGATTTTGATCCAGAAGCAGATATGTTTTGTGCCTATTCCAAGGATAAAGAGGCATTAGCTGATTTTATTTTACGATTCAAGAAAGCCTGTGAGGATAAGCCCTTGATTTTAGATTTGTTTACCAGGGCAGAATTAGATTGATGATGGGGGAGGACGAAACTGCACACAGGAAAAAGTCTTGTATAAATGGCTGGAATTTGTTATGATATAAACGTCTAAGCGAACAACCGCACACAAGGTGATTTGACCCGTGTGAAAATAGAATAGAAAATACTACCCTGACACCTGGCAAAGTTTCGAGGGTGGTTTATCTATTTAGCACTAATGACTGATCATATATATGAATGTTAGTAATGCGATCAATAGTAGTCCAAACTGCATAATGTCATTAAAACTAAATTGGTTTTTCATAAGCGCCACCTCCATTCTATGTAAAATGAGGTCAATGTCACCTTGTACACGGTTGTTCTAAGATAAATATAGCATAATTTTCCAAAAAATGCAAGTTCCAATTGAAAACCTTATTGAAAGTTTAAAAACAATATGATATAATAAGTTTGTCAGGGTAAGACCTGTGGATTGAAAAAATAATGTTTTCAATAAAGAAGGGGTTGCTATTTTATTTAGCAACTCTTCTTTATATTGGCGGGGAAACCAATGATTATATTTTGTAGTATATGGATTTTGTGATGCTTGGATAAATAATCTTCCATTCCTACCGCTGGCTCCACTGCTTTCTTCTAAGGTATAACTAACCCACCCTCCTGCAGTTCTCCTCCAGATCATAATCTCTCGTGTACCCATCATCCTCATAGAGAACATAAGAGCTGTCATCATATCCGATCATTTTCAAATGCTCCGTATCGATCTGGGATACACATTCTGCCACATCGGCAAGGGGGATACATTTGCCCTGGCGGATGAAGAGGGGCACGACATTTAGCGGCACGGAGATATAGTGATGCCCCTGGGGAAGTATTTCTTCTGAGATTTCTCCGTCTGGAAGAAACTGAATGAACATCATCTCTTCTGGGAGATACACATAGCGTCCCTTTGCATTCTGGGTGTACACAGGGGCGATCATCAGCTCTCCGCCGAGCATAAGCTGATCTTCCACATTGACAGCCATAGAATCACCGGGAAAATCAAATGCCAACGGCTTAAAGAACATATCATCTCTCAGGGCAGCCTTCATGTACTCACTGTAGAGATAAGGCAGCAGCCGGTAGCGGACACCGATGATATGACGGAAGTCCTCGATATGCTCAAACTGGTAGCATTCCTGTTCCCTTGTTCCCAGAGCGGCGTGGTTGCGCATAAGAGGGGTAAATACGCCGAGAGCCAGCCAGCGCAGCAGTAAATCCCTTGAAGTATCCGCACCGAAGCCTCCCAGATCCGCTCCGATATAAAGAAAGCCGCACATGTTCAGAGAGGGAAGCATTTTCAGGTTTAGAAGAATGTGTGACCACCAGGATTTATTGTCGCCGGTCCATATGCCCCCATAGCGGTGCATGCCGATATAGGAAGAGCGCGAGAAGAGCAGGCAGCGTTTCTCAGGAGAAATGCTCTGCAGAGCCTCCCCGGCAGCCCTTGTCATGTTAAAGCCATAAAGATTGTGAAGTTTTTCGTGGCAGACCATAGTTCCATTTATATTGTGGTAAAAGGAGGTATAATCAGAAGGGGAATTTGCCAGACTCATCACCTGATTCTGCATGTTCCACACATCGTCTTTGTTTTCTTCCTGCTCTATAAAAGCCTTCATCTTATTTTTAATGTTCCGGATGCCTTCCGGTGTGTAGAACATAGCCGGTTCATTCATATCATTCCAGAAGCCCTCGATACCCTGCTCCGTCAGCAGACGGTATTTGGAACCGAACCATTTTCTTACTTCTGGATTCAGCACATCGGGAAGATGGGTATACCCTGGCCAGACCGCAGCGACAAAATCTCTGCCATCTTCTTTCTTGCAAAAATAATTGTTTTTAACTCCTTCTTCGTATATCTTGTAACCCTTCTCTAGCTTTACCCCGGCATCGATAATCGGAATCAGACGGATATCGTCCTTTTTCATATTATATACAAAAGCCGGAAAGTCTGTGAACTCTTTGTTTACCGTAAAATCTTTATAGTCCTCCATATAATCAATATCCATGTAGATCATATCGATAGGGATATGATTGTCGCGGTAACCACGGGCGACTTTTACAAAGTCCTCAGTTGTCCGATATCCCCAACGGCTCTGGCCAAAACCAAAGGCGAATTTAGGAGGGATATAACTTCTGCCGATCATTTTCCTAAACTGCTTTGTGATGTGGTACGCGTCACCCCCCTCGATGATGAAAAGATCGAGGTCCGCTTCCTGACAATGGATCACTAATTCATCTGTCCGGGTGAAACCGATATCAAAAGTCAATGAAGACGGATAGTCGATATAGAGTCCAAAAGTCAGGACGCCGGAAACAACGATAAAATTATGGGCACCATAGAGGGAAACGGTATCTTCCAGATGGTTCGGATTGTCGCTGCAGTTGCTGGTATAGATAAATCCCCGCTTATTGATTCCGCGGTTCGCCTCGCCAAGACCATAGACAATGTCTTCCGAATCCATGTGATAGGTAAAAGTAAATCCCTCATCCAGGTTAATTTCGCCAAACTCCAGAACCCCCTGGGCAGGTTCTACGGGAACAACAATGCTTTCTGTGGGAAATGGTGTACCGAAGGTGTATTTTTTTATCATAGGGGTTCCTCCTTTTGGTTCTATCTTAGTATATGTACTCTTTATAACATAATCTTACCTGTTGTGCAACAATATGATGCCAGGGGCAAAAGGTCAGAATTTCTTTGGCAAATGAATCCAATAATTCGATGGGTGTTATATTTACTAATTACTAAACGACTTGGATCAGATGAATAGCGCAATTTAATTATGCATTATTGCTTTTGCATGGAAAAGGGGGAGCTGTAGATTACTCACAATCATATTCTTAGAAGAAGGTGATTTCCCTGTATGCACACGGAATTAGTACTAGGGGTATCCATGATGAATGTCGCATACATAATTTTCCCGTTTTTGTGGAGAATAATCTGCAAAAACCGAGGGAAAGGAGTTTGTCATGGGGAATAAAAAAAATTTGACGAGAAACCGGTTAAGTGATCAGACAAGTCCATATTTGCTGCAGCATGCAAACAATCCGGTGGACTGGTATCCGTGGTGTGAGGAAGCTTTTGAAACAGCAGAAAGAGAGGACAAGCCTGTGTTTCTGAGCATTGGGTACAGTACCTGCCACTGGTGTCATGTTATGGCACATGAGAGCTTTGAAGATCCAGAGGTGGCATCGCTTTTGAATGAGTATTTCATTTCCATCAAGGTGGACAGGGAGGAGAGGCCGGATCTGGACAGTGTTTATATGTCGGTCTGTCAGGCATTTACCGGGAACGGCGGCTGGCCCATGACTATTTTTCTCACGCCGGACCGCAACCCTTTCTTTGCTGGTACATTTTTTCCAAAGGCGGCCCGGTACGGTCAGATCGGTCTGACAGAACTGCTTCATATCATCCATGAAAAATGGATGACAGACCGCAGTACTCTCCTAAAACCGGTTGATGAGGTGCTGTCGTATTTGAATGGAAGAAATGAAACAGGTGGTACGCTGGATGAGAAGCTGATTTTGAAAGCCATTGGCATTTATAAGAAAAACTATGATAGTCTGTATGGAGGTTTCAGTGGGCCACCTAAGTTTCCGGCTGCCCACAATCTTTTATTTCTTATGAAATACTATGAGAGAAACAGCGACCAGGAAGTTCTGCAGATGGTGGAGAAGACGCTGCAACAGATGGCACGGGGTGGTTTGTTTGACCATGTGGGCGGCGGGTTCTGCCGCTATTCTACGGACCGGTTTTATCTTGTCCCTCATTTTGAGAAAATGCTCTACGATAATGCGCTGCTGATCCATGCCTATTGCAAGGCGTATCAGATGACGGGAAATTCGGTGTACTGCGAGGTGGCAGAACGGACTGCGGCTTATATTCTGCGGGAAATGACGGCACCGGAGGGTGGTTTTTACTGTGCACAGGATGCAGACAGTGAGGGGTGTGAAGGTCTTTTTTATTTGTTTGAGCCGGAGGAAGTTATTGCGCTTCTGGGTGTGGAGGCAGGGGAAAAATGGAACAGCCGGTACGATATTACGAAGAAGGGGAATTTTGAGGGAAAGAGCATTCCCAACCTATTGCGTGGACCGCTGGATATTGCTGAGCTGGAGGAGCAGCGACAGACGATTTATGAATACCGGAAACAAAGAGTTCCACTGCACCGGGACGATAAAATTCTGACCTCGTGGAATGCCCTTATGGTGGCGGCACTTTGTCAGTTGTATCGTGTGACCGGGAAGGGAAAGTGGTTGCAGGCAGCAGAGAAGGCATGGCATTTTGTCATGGACGAATTGTATGACGGATCGGCACTGTATGTCAGTACCCGGAATGGGAAATGGAGCGGAAAAGGATTTCTGGATGACTATGCTTATGGGATCTATGCCCTCCTTGCGCTGTATGGTGCGACATATAAAGAGGAGTACCGGGAGATGGCTGAGCAGTTTTGCGAAAAGGCGGTCCAGGATTTTCACGATTCGGAAAAGCAGGGCTTTTTCCTGTATGGCAGGGAAAATGAGAAATTGATCTTCCGCCCAAAGGAAACCTATGACGGGGCATTGCCCAGCGGTAACTCAGTCATGGCGTATAATCTCGTGCAGCTTGCCTTTCTCACGGGAGAAAAGCGATATGAAGAATGGACGGAGAACCAGCTTGCCTTTATGAGCGGTGTGGCAGAGGAGTATCCGGCGGGTTATGCTATGTTTCTTATGGCATTGTCTGATTACTTTCATGGCCCGGAGAAGATTACAGTGGCAGTCAGGGATCGGAAGGAAATTCAGTCTCTTCCCTTGCGGGTGCCGTTGGATGCGCTTGTGCGGGTGGTTCAAGGGGACACAAAGGAATACCCTCTGAAAAATGACCGGACAACGTATTATGTCTGCCAGGGGCATGTCTGTCTGCCGCCGGAGAATGAGCTGCCATTATTGAGCTGACCCCTAAGATCATTTTATGGATTTTACTAGTATACTTGCCCTTCCATAAAAAGAATGATACAATGAAGTATAGTAATATCAAATGAAAATGGAAAACGTTAATTCTGGAGGTGACTTTATGGCAAGGAGATGCAGTGTGGAAAGGGCAAATCAGCAGATTGGCAGCTTTGCCAGTGCCAAGAAAAATCTGATCATACAGTATCAGGGGCGGGAGCGCTCGGAAAAGCATTTGCTTGACTTGATCTATCAGGATATTCTGGACCGGGGCGTGCAGGAGACGGAGATTGAGGACATAGACATTTATGTAAAGCCAGAGGATCAGGCAGTTTTTTATGTGATAAATAAGAAGATAGAAGGTCAGATTGCTTTTTAGTATTGTATACTGAACACGAAAGACGGAGGAGAAAAATGGCAGTAACATATGTGATCGCAAACCAAAAGGGTGGGATTGGGAAGACAACGACAGCGACGACGCTGGCTGGGATTTTGGGAACGAAGGGAAATACATTATTGATCGATGCCGATCCCCAAGGGAACAGCACAAGCACCTATCAGGCACTGATAGAAGATCAGGCCACACTATATGATGTGATGGTTGACTCTGACGCCCTGCCAATCGAGGAAGCGATTCAGCACATGCCCAATGGAGATATTGTGGCTTCAGACCCATTGCTGGCTAAAGCCGGAAAAATGTTGGACGGAAACGTAGAGGGACTATACCGCCTGCAAGATGCGTTGGAATTATTAGAAGGGTACGACTATATTGTAATTGATACAGCCCCATCGTTGGATGTGGTATTGTATAACTGTCTGATCGCCGCAGACCGGGTAATTATCCCGGTGACAGCAGATGCTTATGCGATGCAGGGGTTATCCAAATTAAATGAAACCATCAAAGCGGTACAGAAACGCCAAAATCCAAAATTGGAGATCGCCGGGCTTTTACTGGTAAAATATGCAGGACGATCCAATCTTGAAAAAAGTGTAAAAAACGAGATTCAGCAAGTGGCGGATCAGATCGGAACCAGACTCTTTCCTACTGCGGTGCGCGAGTGTGTGAAGACAAAAGAAGCACAGATGAATAAGAAACTGTTGATCGACTATGCTCCAAATTGTACGACCATGCAAGATTACCGGGAATTTGTGGAGGATCTGCTGGCGTGTGAGACAGGAAATGTCCATGCTTGAGACATACGCTGGTAAGTAATTTACAGTTGACAATCCACATCCAAATGATTATAATATCCATAACACGTTGAAGAGACGAGTAAAATGCGATAACATGACAGAGAAGGGTGCCGGAATACGGGCGGTTTTACAGTGACCAAAGTATCGGGCTGGAAGCACCCCCATGGGAAACATTTGAAAACTACCTCTGAGTGGCCCTCATCCGGTCCGGTGACCCCGTTATCGTCAAATGAAGCCGGGTATCCTTCGGATGAAGAGATGCCAATTAGGGTGGAACCGCGGGAATTAACAGATGATTATGCCCCGTCCCTGTAAACAATATTGTTTGCCGGGGCGGGGCTTCGTGCGTGTAAACAACGAGACACGCATCCCCCTGGAGACAACCGATTTCATGTTTGCATGAAAAATTGGTTGTCTCCAGGGGGATATGTGACGACTTAACTAGGAAAGGAATGGAATAAACATGAAAGTATTACTGAAAGATGGTTCCAGCAAAGAATATGCGGGGCCAATGGCGATTATTGATATTGCGAAAGACATCAGTGAAGGACTTGCCAGAGTGGCCTGTGTGGCAGAGCTGGATGGTGAGGCGGTGGATCTTCGTACGGTGGTGGACGGAGAGCATGAGTTGAATATACTTACTTTTGACAGCGAGGAAGGAAAGGCAGCCTATCGGCATACCGCTTCCCATGTGCTGGCGCAGGCGATCAAGCGTCTGTACCCGGAGGCAAAATGTGCCATCGGTCCTTCGATCGCCGACGGATTTTACTATGATTTTGATATGGAGTCATTGGACAGGGAAGCCCTTGATAAAATAGAAAAAGAGATGAAAAAGATCGTGAAGGAGGGGGCAGAGCTTGAGCGCTTTACCCTTCCGAGACAGGAAGCGATCGAACTGATGAAAAAGCGGGAAGAGCCATATAAAGTAGAACTAATCGAAGATCTTCCAGAAGACGCACAGATCTCTTTCTACCAGCAGGGCGAATATATCGACCTGTGTGCTGGTCCCCATCTGATGAGTACGAAGCCATTAAAAGCCATGAAGCTGATCTCATCTTCCGGCGCTTACTGGAGAGGAAATGAAAAAAATAAGATGTTGACCCGTGTATATGGTACAGCATTTACCAAAAAGGCAGACCTGGATGCCCATATGGAACATCTGGCTGACATTAAAAAACGGGATCATAATAAACTGGGCCGGGAGATGGAACTCTTCACCACAGTGGATGTGATCGGACAGGGACTTCCTCTGATCATGCCAAACGGAGCGAAAATGATCATGAAGCTTCAGCGCTGGATTGAAGATCTAGAAGATAAAGAGTGGGGCTATATTCGAACAAAGACGCCGCTAATGGCAAAGAGCGATCTGTATAAGATTTCCGGGCACTGGGACCACTATACCGATGGAATGTTTGTGCTGGGAGATGAGGAAAAAGACAAAGAAGTATTTGCGCTGCGGCCTATGACCTGTCCCTTCCAATATTATGTGTTCAAAGCCAGCCAGAAATCCTATCGTGACCTGCCCTGCCGTTATGGGGAGACCTCTACCCTGTTCCGAAATGAAGAATCAGGAGAGATGCACGGTCTCACCCGTGTAAGACAGTTTACCATTTCAGAGGGACATCTGGTGGTACGCCCTGATCAGATGGTGGAGGAATTCAAAGGTTGTATCGCATTGGCGCAGTATTGCCTTCAGACCCTTGGTCTGGAAGAAGATGTCACCTATCATCTGTCCAAATGGGATCCAGCGAATAAGGAAAAATATATCGGTGAGGCAGAAGTCTGGGAAGAGACGGAGCAGCATATCCGTAATATTCTTATGGAACTGAACATTCCCTTTACGGAGGACGTGGGCGAGGCCGCCTTTTATGGTCCGAAGGTAGATATCAATGCGAAAAATGTCTATGGCAAAGAGGATACTATGATCACGATTCAGTGGGATGCCCTTCTGGCAGAGCAGTTTGACATGTACTATATCGATGAAAATGGGGAAAAAGTACGTCCCTATATCATTCACAGGACTTCTCTTGGGTGCTATGAGAGAACACTGGCATGGTTGATTGAAAAATACGCTGGTTTGTTCCCGACATGGCTATGTCCAGAACAGGTTCGTGTCCTTCCCATATCAGAAAAATATTCGGAGTATGCGGAACAGGTAAAGGCGGAACTGGATAGAAATGGTGTGGATGCCACAGTGGATAATCGCTCGGAAAAGATTGGGTTTAAGATCCGTGAGGCGAGACTCAAAAAGATTCCGTATATGCTGATCGTTGGTCAGAAGGAGCAGGAAGAAAACCTGGTATCTTTGCGGAGTCGATATAAGGGGGATGAAGGTCAGGTGGCGCTTTCTGATTTCATCCAGGATATCGCAGAGGAGATCCGAACCAAAGAGATCCGAAAGGTTGAAGAGGAGACGAGTGATGGAAACAAACAATAGACCGAATGCAAAGGCGATTGGGTCCCTGGTGGTATCCTGCGTATCGGTGCTGAATTGCTGCCTGTGGCAGATGGCGATACTGTGTGCTGTGGTAGGGATCGTACTTGGAATCATTGCTCTGCGGGAAGAGAATCAGAGGCAGAAGGATCTGGCGGTTGCTGGCATCGTTGTGGGAGCGGTGGGGCTGACACTGAGTATAACCCTGGTTGTGATCAGTATCATGCTGTATTCGGAGGGAGGCGGCGTGAATCCAGGAACCGTTCCGGCTGGAAAAGATACAGTGATGGCAGCGCTTCCCATCTGGGGCCAAAAGATCTTTTGCCCCTGATCATATCGGAAAAGGAGTAGAAAATAAATGGAAGAGAATGCAAAAAAAGGCCTAGGTATTGCAGCAGTCATACTGGGTGGATTTTCCATCCTCTGCTGTACCTGTCTGGGATTAGGATTGGTACCAGCGATTGTAGGTATGGTTTTTTCGATCATTTGTATTGTAAAGGGAACTGGTTCCGGCAAAACGCTGGGAATCGTCGGAATTATCCTGAATGGGATGGGAATCCTGCTAGGGGTCTATATTTTGTTCAGCCTGGCTATGATGATTGATTGGAATAATGTAATGGACCCTCAAATTTGGGAGCAGCTAAATCAGATTGATCCCAATGACCAGAATCAGGTCCGGGATTGGATGCAGCAGTTTTTCAGGATGGATATCAGTTATTATTGATTAGAAACAGGAATATGTTCTTAATCATCCATTGTAATAGTATGATGACAATGCCGAAGTAAACATAACCGATACGAAAAGGAAGTCCTTTAGCAAAAGGAGATTTGTTGGGGGCTTTCTTTTTATTTTTGCTAATATATAGCTTTTCCAGTGTGTGACTTGTCATAAACAAGACATACATCACGAAACAGTAAAATACAAAAGGATGATAGACAAAGCAGGAGATGAAACGCCCCTGTAGCAGTGACGTAAAGGCTCGGGTTCCCCCACAACCGGGACAGTAGAGACCTGTAATTTTGTGGAACAGGCAGGGGTATAATAACTGTGAAAGATTTATCACTCCAAAATTTTGCATAATAGATACAATGATGCCAGCGATAAAAAAGAAGATGCCAAGTCGGTATAAAACTTTATCCATCAGAGAGATCACCTGCTTTCCGCACAACTTAAGTTGCGCAAACAACTTGCTAATAACTTTGTCAGAAGTTATTTTAGCACATCAAAAACAGGTTGACAATGTGGTTTATATGGGGATTTTTTACTGCTTTTTTGGAGTAATATTTCTTGACAAGATAAGTAAATTATGTTCTAATAATATAAGTAAAATGTTTATAAACAAAAGATAAAGAATTTAAATTTTAGGAGGAAGAAAAAATGAATTCAAAGTACAAAAGATTATGTGAGAGATTAGCAGTTGCAGTTTTGGTGTTGGGGATTATTGGTTCGATATTTCTCGCTGCTAAATATGGGGAAGTTAAGGAGGTGTCCTATTCACAGTATTATGGGGTATCGAAGGAGGCAAAACGGGATGTTGGATTAACTCTTTCGATTTTAGTTTCAAGCGTTTTCAGCACAGGTGTTTTGTATGCCATTCTTGCAGGTTTAAGTGAGGCTTTGGGATATTTGGAGATGCTGTCATACAAAGAAGATGAGAGTAAAACTAGTATTTTTGAACAGTCAGAATTACCACCGTTATAAATAAAAAGGTCAGTCAAGATGAGAGAACGCTATCGCAAAATACTAAGTATAGATGAAAAGTATTACCAAAAGGAATCACCGTTACTTCTTGAGAAAGCTGCCTTATTATTTGATGAACAAAAGGAAATTAATATTTTTCAAGGCAAGTTTACAAATGTACAAAGTCTCCCAATAGCTGCTGTATATGTTGATATCACTTGTTATGATATTTCGGGAAAAGAGCTGGGCGTTATTCAAGGAATTTATCTTGACATGAATATTCGTCAAAACGCATCTTTTGGAACAGATATTCCTGTAGAAATTCCATATGCAGATGCAAGAAAATTTTCATTTGCAATAACAAAAATAGCATATACAAATGGGACAATAAAGGATCAGACTATTTCAATACATAGTATTCCTAAAGTTGAAAGATTAGTTATAGACAGTCCAGTTATGGAACAATATATTCGTGAAATAAGTCTTTTCAATTCAATAATAAAATGCCGGAATATGCTGGTGCAGGATGAGGAATATTGGATATGTCCTTGTGGTACATTGAATGCTACAGAAGAGAAAACGTGTCGCAAATGTGGTTTGAATATTGATAAATTAACGAAATTATCGGATACTGCATATTTGAATCAGAGGCACATGGAATATGAGGAAGAACTGCGAAGAAAAGAGGAAATAGAGAGACAACAAGAAGAAGACAGACGCAGAAATATACATAACCGGAACATAAAAAGGGTTAAATTATTCTTAGTATGCGCGCTGATTTTGACCGGTGTATTTCTGCTGGCAAAATATGTGGTTTTACCTCGCTACTACAGTGATCAAGCCCAGAGATATTTAAATGAAAAGAATTTTGACACTGCTGAAAAAACTTTTCAAAAGATAACAGGATCATTGCGAGCATCTATAGAATTAGAAGGATACTATGATTGTTGCATTAAGTTTTTGAATGAAAATGATATTGACAGTGCACAAACATGTTACGAAAAAATTCAGGATACCGAGGAAGCAAAAGGTACGAAAATAAATGATTTGTGGAAAAATGCATGCATAAAGGAAGCAAATAACGGCAACCAAGATCATATGCTTTTATGTTATTCCAATATTAAAAATCAAGACATTATAGAAAGCAAAGAATTAAATGACGCTTTGCTGCAATGTGGGAAAAAATCATTAATTAACTTGGATTTTGAAAGCGCAAAAGAGTTATATTTATCGAAAGTTGTAGATAAATATTCTGCTTCCTTAGAAAATGTATACTATGATAGTGCAAAATATTTGATTGAAGAAGGAAATTACATAGAGGCTGTTGACCATTGCTTTGAACATATTTCCTCTGAACATATATCTGAATTAAGCGGTGAATTAAAAAAGGCATACTTACTATCGATTGACAAAAAATATACATGTGTCAATAACTTTAGCGAGATCCAGAAATATTTATCGAAAGCAGATGTTTCTTCAATAAAAAAGGTTTTGTATACAAAAGGGAAAAAGAACTTGAGGGATAATGAATACAGTGCTTTTTCTGATTTCTGTTTTGCTCAATTGAAGAATTATAAGGATTCATCAATGTATCGTAAGTTTTTGGGAATTATCAAATCAGGTGATATCCAAGGCGTTTATAAAAAACTGCAAAAGCTGAATACCGGAATTGCAAAAAGGTATCTCAGAGAAAATATAGATATAAAAGAATATAAAGAATCCCTGAAGAAAATCACAGGCTCCTGGAAAGGAAACGGTTCAGGATATGATTATTATGTTACGATCTCCGAATCAAAGGTTACCTATAAAAGATATTACGATGATAAGCCTGTATGGGGAATAGTAGATCCACGGGCAGGAGAATTGAGAGATTCTGATAGTTATAAACTTAAATATTCTTCTTACTCTGGATGGTATTATACTCGATTTGGAAGAGATCTAAAAATTATACCAACCGGAAATGGACTTAAATTTCAGTTTTATGATGTGTGGAAAAGAACGATAAAAATGCATAAGTGAAAAATTATCCTTGACACATTGCGCTCATCTGTGGTAAAATAGCAAAGGTGCAAAAAGCAGAGTTATCCACTCTCACCTTGCCGCCATATGAGGAGCGCGCAATGGTCAACCATTTTTTCAAAATGAAAGAATACTGATTTTATGTGGATAGCTGGCTTTAAAAACAGTTATCTTTTTTTATTACATTTGGAGGTGCAGGTTATCAGCGATTTAATGATTAACGAGCAGATTCGCGACAGGGAAGTGCGCGTGATCGGCCCGGACGGAGAACAGCTTGGAATTATGTCAGCGAAAGAAGCTTATTTGAAAGCAAAGGATGCTGACCTTGATCTGGTTAAGATTGCCCCGACGGCAAAGCCGCCGGTTTGTAAGATCATCAATTATGGAAAATTCCGATATGATCAGGCAAGAAAAGAAAAAGAGGCCAAGAAGAAGCAGAGAACGATTGATGTGAAGGAGATTCGTCTTTCGCCGAACATTGATATAAATGATTTAAATACAAAGGCTAATCAGGCTCGTAAATTCCTGTCTAAGGGTGACAAGGTGAAAGTGACCCTTCGTTTCCGTGGCCGTGAGATGGCACATAAGGATGTCGGACGCGAAGTTCTCAATGCATTTTATGAGAAATTAGAAGACGTCGCTGCGATCGATAAGGAAGCCAAAATGGAAGGAAGAAGCATGATCATGTTTTTAACAGCCGCAAAATAGTGGTAGATATCTGCTACCAAATATAAATGGAGGAAATAATCATGGCAAATCAGAAAATGAAGACAAAAAGAGCCGCTGCAAAGCGATTCAAAGTAACCGGAACTGGCAAACTGGTTCGTAACAAAGCTTACAAGAGCCACATCCTGACGAAGAAGACCACGAAGAGAAAAAGAAATCTTAGAAAATCAACTCTTGTGGATGATACCAACGTAAAGACAATGAAGAAGATCATGCCATATATCTGATGGATTGGCGAAGGAGGTAAATGACAAATGGCTAGAATTAAAGGCGGATTGAACGCAAAGAAAAAACATAAAAGAGTATTAAAACTGGCAAAAGGTTATAGAGGCGCCAGATCCAAACAATATCGTGTGGCAAAGCAGTCAGTAATGCGTGCCCTGGAGACTTCTTATACAGGAAGAAAGCAGAGAAAGAGACAGTTCAGACAGCTATGGATCGCACGAATCAATGCGGCAGCACGTATCAATGGACTTTCTTACAGCAAGTTTATGCATGGTTTGAAGCTTGCAGAGGTGGATGTAAACCGTAAAATGCTTTCTGAGATGGCGATCAGTGATCCAGAAGGATTTGCAGCGCTTGTGGACGTGGCAAAGAGCAAACTTGCATAAGTTTGACATAGTTTTCAGTTAAACTGTCTATAATGAATTTAGAAAGGGTACTTCATCCAGATGAGGTACCCTTTTTAGACCAGACGGGCTGACAGCCGTCGAACAAAGAGGTGGGGAATGATGAAAATCATAAGCAGTAAAAAAGTATGGCTGGGAGTATGGCTGATCCTGTTATTTATTTTAGGCTGTATGGTGTGGGAACCAGTGAAGGCTGAGCAGACCGATGGGGCGGGAGATTCTGCCGGGTTTCAGACGCCTCTTCCGGAAATGCCTATCCCCGTTGAAGTACCTGCTCCCACAGATGCGCCATTGGCACCGACGCCTGTTCCCACTGCCCCTCCGGCTCCGCTGGTACTGAAAAACAAAAACGCGGTTTACCGTGCAGGGAAGCAGAAGGGAATCGGTTATGGAAAGATAAAAAAGGGAAAAATATACCGCATTTCATCCTATGGTTCTGATCCTGTCAGGTTGCTTCCGTCAAAGAAATCTACCTTTTGTATAACAGGAGGGATACGGAAGAGGGACATCGCCTCAAAAAAGATAAAGGTTTCGCGGGCGGGGGTCGTTTCCTGTGCCGATAGGGCAAGGGACAAAAAACAGTACGCGATCGTGCAGGTGACGGCAAAGGAGACCGGGGAAAGTATTTTCGTGTACATTTATTTTGCCCCGCGTATCTACACAAAGACGCCGACGAAGCAGGTGGTGTATCAGGGCAAGACGACGAGACTGTCATATAATTATTCCGCGAAAAAGATAAAATTCATTTCTTCCAATAAAAAGGTGGCACGCGTTGATAAAAAAGGGATTGTGACGACGAGACAGAAGGGAACGTCCGTTATCGAGGCGAAGGTCAGAGGGTCCCAGAAGAATTTAGTTAAAGTTAAGATCATCGTAAAAGAAGAGCCTTGGCTGGTCAATGATAGGGATACGGTATACAGTTATGAAGATATGTCAGAGGATCTGCGTCAGATCGCCAGAAAGTACCGCGGTAGAGCTGCGTTGAAATGTCTTGGAACCAGCGAGGACGGGAGAAATATCTGGTGCCTGCGCATTGGCAACCCTTCCGCGGGGAGAAAGCTTCTGCTGGATGGGGGCATCCATGCGAGAGAATGGCTGAATTCACTGATGCTTATGCGGAAGAGCGAGGAGATACTGCGACAATATGCCGATTATAAGAACACGCTTGCGCATACGTGCCTTTATGTGGTCCCCATGATCAATCCAGACGGTGTAACCATCTCCCAGTCCGGATTTGGCTCTATCCGAAACAAAAAGTTAAGAAAAATTTGCAAAAAGACAAAAAAACCTGCCCGCACGTGGAAGGGGAATGCCAGAGGGGTAAATCTGAATTTGAATTTTCCCGGGGGCTGGAACACAAAAAACAAGTCTAAAAAACCTGATGGGATGACCTATCCGGGCGAAAAGGCAGCCTCAGAAAAAGAGACGAAGGCAATGATGAGGCTTGTCAACAGCATATCCGGGCTCAGGGAGGCGTTGAATTATCATTCCACCGGAAGTATTCTCTACTGGAACTATAATGTAGAGGGGACGCCTGTCCTCTATGGCAGACAGAAAGCGCTGGCGGAAAAGGTGAATCAATTTACCGGCTACCGGCTTATGCCAAAATCCATCAGCACAGATCCCAACGGAGGCTTTGGCGACTGGCTGATCTACAACAAAAAGATTCCCAATGTGACGGTGGAGACGGGGTCTGTCATGTGTCCACTACCCCATTCACAACTGGGGAAGATCACCCGGGAAAACAACAGCTTGCTCTCTTGGTTTGCCGGAAGCAGAGAAAATTAGATAAAAAAACAAAAAAACATTTGACAATGAGGGAGAAATCTGGTATTATAGTCAAGCAGTGTTAAATTGCATGCGGAGTTGCTGGAATTGGCAGACAGGCATGACTAAGGATCATGTGTCTCTGAGACGTGTGGGTTCAAGTCCCATACTCCGCATTGACAAAATGATGGGAACCGCCTTGAATGGGCGGTTTTTGTCGTTATGTATGGTTCGATGGCTTTCAGGGAAATGGTATTCGCGCCGCCGAGCTGGCTCAATGGCATTATCGAGCCAGAGAAGGGCATAAGAGATGAGAGGAGAGGGAAAGATGAAATTGAACGTGAAAGTTAAAATAACAACGGCAGTTCTTTTGACAGGATTGTGCCTGTCGCTTTCGGCGGCAGATAGAAAGGAAGCCTGTGCGGCTAGGCAGAAGGTTATAGCCATCGATGCGGGGCATCAGTTGCGAGGAAACAACGCGAAGGAACCCAATGGCCCAGGCTCTTCTACAAAAAAGGCAAAGGTGACGTCGGGTACTTCTGGCTGTGCAACAAAATTGCCTGAATATAAACTGAACCTTCAGGTGGCCAAGAAGTTAAAGAAAGAACTGGTAAAGCGGGGCTACAAGGTGGTTATGATCCGCACCAGCCACAATGTAAATATATCCAATGTTCAGAGAGCACAGGTGGCAAACCAGGCAAAGGCAGACGCTTTTGTGAGAATTCATGCAAATTCCGCCTCCAGTTCGTCGGTCAGTGGAGCGCTGACCATCGCTCCAACGAACAAAAACCGGTATCTGTCTAAAAAGGTGCGCAGCGCCAGCCAGAAATTTTCCAAAAAAGTCATCGCTGCTTTCTGCCGTGCCACAGGAGCGAAGAACCGCGGTGTCATGTATACAGACACGATGACGGGAATCAACTGGTGTAAGATTCCTGTAACGATCATTGAGATGGGCTTTATGAGCAATCCAGCGGAGGACCGGAAGATGTCATCGGCTTCCTATCAGAAAAAGATGGTAAAGGGAATCGCGGATGGAATAGATTCATATCTTGCCTGATGCCATATTTTGTGATACAATGAACGCATAAGCGCGAACGCAGACTTTTTGGCGCATACATGTCTGCTTGCAGACAAATGTATGTGACAGAAAGTCTATGTGAGTCTAACGAACACGGAGAAACCGGAGGTTTCGACGTGAGCGCTTATGCGGCATGCGAAGCATAAAAGGAGCCTAACGAACACGGAGAAACCGAAGGTTTCGACGTGAGCGCTTATGCGACATGCGGGGCATAAAAGATGCCTAACGAACACGAAGAAACTAAGTACATTATGGGGCTGCCGCCCTGTCCGGCAGAATGAAAACAGAGAAAAAGCCAGGGAGGATAATTAAATGGCATTATTACAGGAATGGAGAGATTATGCATACGCAGAGGATATGCAGAATTCCAAAAAGGGAGAAGAACTTTGGAGAAATTATTTTGAACTGGAAAAAGGAATTTATGAACAGCTTCTGGCGAACCCGGAGGAAGTAGTCCAGGGGACAGTAGAAGGGCTGGCACAAAAATATGATGTGCCCCTTTCTATGATGGTTGGATTTTTAGATGGTATTAACGACAGTCTGAAGGAGCCCAATCCCATTGACACGATGGAGAAGGACACACAGGTAAAACTTGATATTGACTGTGAAAAATTATATTACAATATGGTGGAGTGCAATGCCGAGTGGTTGTATACGCTTCCCCAGTGGGACGAGATTCTGACCAAGGAGCGTCAGAAGGAGCTGTACCGCAAACAGAAGGACTCAGGTACAGTGCGCAATGAAGAACCAAAGGTAGGAAGAAATGAACCCTGTCCATGCGGCAGCGGTAAAAAATACAAACATTGCTGCGGTAGAAAATAATAATCTTCCCTTAAAGGGACGGATGATCAACATAAAATGGAGGTAAGGATATGTTAGTTTCAGCAAAAGAGATGCTTACAAAAGCAAAGGCAGGAAAATATGCGGTAGGACAGTTTAATATCAACAATCTTGAGTGGACAAAATCAATTCTTCTCACAGCAGAAGAGTTAAAATCCCCTGTTATTCTTGGTGTATCCGAGGGAGCGGGAAAGTACATGTGTGGTTATAAGACTGTTGTGGGTATGGTAAATGGAATGTTAGAGGAACTTGGCATCACCGTTCCCGTAGCGCTTCATCTCGACCATGGCAGCTATGAGGGAGCAAAGGCATGTATCGAAGCAGGTTTTTCTTCTATTATGTTTGATGGTTCACATTATCCCATTGAGGAAAATGTGGCAAAAACAAAAGAATTGGTAGCTGTCTGCAATGAAAAAGGAATGTCTATCGAGGCGGAGGTTGGTTCCATCGGCGGTGAAGAGGATGGAGTCGTTGGCGCCGGGGAATGCGCAGATCCTGAAGAATGTAAGATGATCGCAGATCTTGGCGTTACTATGCTGGCAGCTGGAATCGGCAATATTCACGGAAAATATCCAGAGAATTGGGCAGGTCTCAGTTTTGAGACATTGGATGCTGTGCAGCAACTGACAGGAGATATGCCGCTGGTCCTTCACGGTGGAACAGGAATCCCTGAGGATATGATTAAAAAAGCGATCAGTCTTGGCGTTTCTAAGATTAATGTAAATACCGAGTGTCAGCTTTCCTTTGCGGATGCCACACGTAAATATATCGAGGCTGGAAAAGATCTGGAAGGAAAGGGCTTTGACCCTCGTAAGCTTCTGGCTCCGGGCGCGGATGCCATCAAGGCTACAGTAAAAGAAAAAATGGAATTATTTGGTTCAGTTGGTAAAGCTTGATTTGTATAACGTCATATAAAAGAGCCATACTATTCCTGTAACGTAAAACATTACAAACAGGAGGAATACAACAATGGCTAAGAATTTTTTAGACGATTTCAATGAAAAGAACAGCACAAACAACAACTCGAACAACAGCACAAAGAATAGTACAAACAACAGTACTAACAACAGGTCAAACTGCTCAAACTGCCGGAACTCTTCAGGCTGCAAGAACAGCACAAACAACAACTCGAATAACAGCACGAAGAACACAAGCAGCAATTCAAGCAACAGCTCAAGTAAGAATTCCAGCAAAAATTCTACAAAGAATGCAAACAATTCTTACAACAGCACAAAGTAGTTTGCCACAGCGATCAGGCCGTCACCATTTGGGGGCGGCTTGATTTACGCGGAAGGCACAAGACCTTTCGGATCGCCGGGCTAAAGTTGGCTGCTAGTGTTATCCTTTGGGTCACGTTTTACATAATCATGTCATATAATGTAATAAAAAAGAACGTGATAAGTATGAGTTTTTCGATAATACCCATCCAGGATCTGGAGAATTATCTCAGAAGACCGGGAACAATTCTCATAGATTTACGGGAGGAAGAAGATTATGAACAGGGCCATATAAAAGGTGCAAAAAATATACCTTATGAACGCTGGCAGGTGGAAAAAGAGACCTGGACCCACAGATACGATACCGTGGTGTTTTATTGTGAACGGGGGAATCAGAGTATGTATGCGGCGAGGGAGATGAACAAGAAGGGTTATTATGCCATCAGCATCGCCGGGGGATACCAGGGATATAAGGTATGGAAAAGAAAGGAAACAAACGCTGAATGAAAAATAACACGTATGAGCTGATCGCACCCTGCCATTTTGGAATGGAAGCAGTGCTAAAACGGGAAATTCTGGATCTCGGATACGAGATCTTGACAGTGGACAATGGAAAAGTTACCTTCCGGGCAGATGCGGAAGGAATTTGCCGGGCCAATATTTTCTTGAGGACAACAGAACGAATTCTTTTGAAAGTGGCAGAGTTTAAGGCATTTTCCTTTGATGAACTGTTTGAAAATATCAAGGCGGTGCCATGGGATAGATACATCCCAAGGAATGGAAAGTTCTGGGTAGCGAAAGCCTCCTCGGTAAACAGCCAGTTATTCAGTCCATCGGATATTCAGCGAATCGTAAAAAAAGCAATGGTAGAAAGTCTGAAACAGACTTATCATCAGGAATGGTTTACAGAAGACGGGGCAGAATATCCGCTTCGTATCAGCATATTAAAAAATGTTGTGACAGTGGGGCTCGATACGACAGGAACATCTCTTCACAAGAGGGGATACCGAAAATATACGGCTCCCGCACCGGTTACAGAAACGCTGGCTGCAGCGATCCTCCTTCTTTCACCATGGAAGAAGGACCGGATTCTGGTGGATCCATTTTGTGGAAGCGGGACGATCCTCATTGAAGCGGCGATGATTGCCATGAATATGGCTCCTGGGATGAACCGGGAATTTACTGCTGAGGGATGGACCAATCTCATCCCTAAAAAGGAGTGGTACTCAGTGGCGGAGGAAGCTTCTGATCTAATGGAAGAGGAAGCGGAGGTCAACATACAGGGCTACGATATCGACGGAGAGGTTCTGAAAATGGCAAGGGCAAATGCGGCACTTGCCGGTGTGGACAAGCAGATCCATTTTCAAAAGAGAGATATCATTAATTTTAGTTCACCGAAAAAATATGGTTTTGTTATATCCAATCCACCCTATGGAGAGAGGCTTTCATCCAAAAAGGAAATGGAGCTGTTATACCGTACCATTGGCAATATCATTCGAGAAAATGAGACTTGGTCTTTCTTCCTTCTGAGCGGCTTTGAGGAAGCACAGAAGGCCATCGGAAAAAAAGCGACGAAAAACCGGAAAATCTATAATGGCATGATGAAGACCTATCTTTATCAGTACATGGGGACAAAACCTCCAAGACACTGATTTGTCGGGACGTGTGCAGAGAAGGAAGTACCTTTTTAAAATTCTATGCCGCTTTCAACAGCACCACCATATGTAAAAGTTGCTTGCTATTTTACGCTGTACCGATTATACTAAGAAAGAAGTGAGGAATATTATGGCAAAGAAACTTATATTTGCGACCAATAATCAGGGAAAAGTAAATGAGATCCGCCAGATTCTGGGAGGGGGTTATGACGTATATTCTCTCAAAGATTTGGACATACATACAGATATCGTGGAAGATGGAGCCAGTTTTGAAGAGAATGCTGTGATCAAAGCAAAGGCCATCTGTGAAGAGACAGGAGAGATGGTGTTGGCGGATGATTCCGGTTTTGAGGTAGATTATCTGAATGGTGAGCCTGGCATCTATTCTGCTAGATATCTGGGAGAAGAGACGTCCTATGATATAAAAAATGCAGATCTGCTCCGTCGCTGCGAAGCGGCCCAAGAAGGTGAAAGGACGGCGCGGTTTGTGTGCGTGATCGCCTGTGCTTATCCAGATGGAAGAGTCGATACCACCAGAGGGGTAATAGAAGGAGTTCTGGCGCATGAGCCGAAGGGAACCAATGGTTTTGGCTACGATCCGATCTTTTATCTGCCAGAACGGGGCTGCACTACCGGGGAAATGGAGCCGGAAGAAAAGAACCGCATCAGCCATCGGGGGATCGCATTGAGGAAAATGGTAGAGAAATTGAAGTAGTACATGCAGTATTTATTGTAATGGCGGCACCTTTATCGGGAGAATATATGATATGGCAAAATATCTAGTGTTCAGCGACTCGCATGGAAGAGATGAGAAAATGCTGGACATCATCAAACAACATAAAGAAGCAGAGGGAGTCTTTTTTCTGGGAGATGTAGAGAATCATGGTGACAGACTGAGAAATTCTATTCCAGGACCTGTTTATATGGTCAGGGGGAATTGTGATTGGTCATCGGATGCGCCGGAGTACCTTGTGTTTCCGTTGCATGGCCACCGCATCGCCATGACTCACGGGCACAGACAGCACGTGGTTGGCGGAGTGAACATCCTTAAGTATTGGGCATTGGAACAGGAAGCGGATATTGTTATGTATGGTCACACCCACATTCCTTTTGTGGAGCAGACCTCCCAACTGACGATCCTAAATCCGGGCAGCATCTCCAAACCGAGACAGGGTGATGGCATTCCTACTTATGCGGTTATTGATTTCGCAGAGGGTGGAGAAGTTCAGATCGAGATTTGTAAAATATGACATGCCGCTCTCACCGGCAATACCATAAATGAAAGGATTAATATAAAATGTTACAGTATTTAATTGTTTTTTTAGTATCTATGGTACCTATCGTTGAATTGAGGGGAGCGATTCCTATTGCAGCGACCTATATGGCGGCGGGATATGACATTTCTATGCCGATCTCTTTTGTCGTAGCAGTGGTGGGAAATATGCTTCCGGTTCCCTTTATCTACCTCTTTGCCAGAAAAATGCTGGAATGGGGAGCGGACAAGCCGGTTATCGGAAAGTTTTTTACTTTTTGCCTGGAAAAAGGCGAAAAGGGAGGAAAAAAACTTCAGGAAAAGGCTGGAAAAGGTCTTTTTGTAGCACTTCTTCTATTTGTTGGTATTCCCCTCCCAGGGACAGGTGCATGGACCGGTACACTGGCAGCAAGCCTTTTGGATATGGATTTCAAGTCTAGTGCGTTAGCAGCTATGGGTGGCGTGCTTCTGGCGGGCGTGATTATGTATACGCTCAGCGTGGTGGCAGCAGGAACCTTTACGGCATTATTTCTCTAGAAAATTAAGTTTATTTTCCATGAAAAAAAGGTCTTATGGAAAAAAATAAACAAAAAAACAGAAAAAAGTAAAAAAAGGCTTGACAAATTCGTCTTGTCCTAATATAATAGTCAATGGCGCTGCTGATAAGCGAATGGCGTATGGGATCTTAGCTCAGCTGGGAGAGCATCTGCCTTACAAGCAGAGGGTCACAGGTTCGAGCCCTGTAGGTCCCATTTATTTTCTTATTTTGTGGCAGCTTAATATAAAGCCATTTTATATGGCATATGGCGGGATAGCTCAGTTGGCAAGAGCACACGGTTCATACCCGTGGTGTCGGGGGTTCAAATCCCTTTCCCGCTACTTGTAAGCCTTGATTATTCAAGGCTTTTTCTTTTAGTAAAGTTTGACATCTGCGGAGCAGCGAAGAATAGCACGGCGAGCGGGGAAGTTCTCAGTAAAAAGGAGGTCAGCCTATGCGAATTGGTACAGGATATGATGTACACAGACTGGTTAAGGACAGAGATCTGATACTTGGTGGGGTAAAGATCGATCATGAATACGGACTGCTTGGTCATTCCGACGCAGATGTATTGGTACATGCCATCATGGATGCTCTTCTGGGAGCGGCGGCTCTGGGAGATATAGGAAAACACTTTTCTGATACGGAGGAAGCCTATCGGGGGATTTCCAGCATTGCCCTGTTGGAGCATGTGGCGGGGTTGCTAAAAGAAAATGGATACTCCGTAGTGAATATTGATTCCGTCATTATCGCCCAAAGCCCTAAAATGGCACCACATATAGAGAATATGCGAGAAAATATAGCCAGAGCGCTCTCTATAGAGCTTAGTCAGATCAGTATAAAGGCGACGACTGAAGAAGGGCTCGGGTTCACGGGAGCTGGGGAAGGGATATCTTCTCATGCGGTGTGCATATTAAACAATGATGACTGACTTGGCGCCATCGAGAGAAAGAGAGGGATTCTCTGGAATGAACCATCGGGAACTTTGGAAAGAAATATTTGGTGATACGGACAAATATATCGATTATTATTTTAAAGAAAAGGCGAAAAGAAGTAAAATCTACTCCAGATATGAGAATGACGAATTGGTGAGTATGGCGTTTTTTACGCCTTACGAGATGATCTACCGAGGGGAGATCTGTTCTTGTCCCTATATTGTGGGCGTGGCTACCAGAGAAGAAAGCCGTGGCCGAGGACACATGAGAACAAATATCGAACAGGGACTGGCTGAATTTGGGGAGGCTGGAGCCCGCCTTGCTTTCCTCAGTCCGGCGGACGAGAGAATTTATCGACCTCTTGGGTTTTTGCCAGTATATTACCATGGGCAAATTGAGGTGTATGGGCATAAAAAGAAGTGGTATGAGGTGGTGCCTTTATCTCAGATGGACAAGGAAAATATAAAGGAAATGGAGAAATTCTCTTGTGATCTTTTGACAGCTTCTGACCTGGATTTTTACATGTATCACAGCACAGAATATTTGTCACAGCTTCATAAGGAAATGAAGGCATTGGAAGGTGAAGTGGTAGCTTTATGGGATGGCAGGAAGATTCGCGGTATGGCGGCTTACACCCGGGAAGAGGATGATTATGAGGTGACAGAAGTGATCTGTGACCCTAAAGATGGCAGGAAGGTCATGGAATCACTATGTGCTTATCTGGATGAAGAAGAGACCAAAAAGGTTACCATTTTGGACGGATATTTTTTGGGAGAGGTGTCTGGTGGGGGAATCCGAATTAGGCAGTCTGAGAAACCGTATATCATGGCAAAACCGTTAAATATGAAAGAGGAAGTAACTGGATTACATGTATATATAAACGACATTACCTGAATGTGAAGGAGAGGAAAATGGAAGACGAGAGCAGATTAGAGGGGCGCCACAGCGTATTGGAGGCATTTCGTGCGGGAAAACTGATCGAAAAGCTGTTTGTGCTGAAAGGGTGTAAGGATGGTCCGGTGCTGAGCATATTAAGGGAGGCCAAAAAAGCAGGAACCCTGGTAGATTTTGTCCCCAAAGAGCGCCTGGACCATATGAGTGAAACTGGGAAACATCAAGGGGTATTGGCCGTTCTGTCGGCATTTCATTACAGTACTGTGGAAGACATGTTTGAGCTGGCAGAGCAGAGAGGCGAGGAGCCCTTTATTTTTCTGCTGGATGGTATTGAGGATCCCCATAACCTGGGAGCTATTATCCGTACCGCCAATCTAGCAGGGGCACATGGAGTGATCATCCCGAAGCGTCGGGCGGTGGGACTGACTGCCACGGTGGTGAAAGCATCTGCTGGAGCGATTCATTATACCCCAGTGGCAAAGGTGACAAATCTTTCTGCTGAAATGGAGCAGCTCAAGGAAAAGGGAATGTGGTTTGTGTGTGCGGACATGGAAGGCGAGATCATGTACCACCAGAATCTGAAAGGCTCTATTGGACTGGTGATCGGCAATGAAGGATCTGGTGTGTCGAGGTTGGTGAGGGAGCACTGCGACTTTAAGTCAGCGATCCCCATGTCAGGAGATATCGATTCTCTGAATGCCTCTGTGGCGGCAGGAGTTCTTGCATTTGAGATCGTAAGACAAAGGAAATATGCAAGTACAACGAATATTAATAATTAACTTTATGTCCGTTGTATTTACTTAGGGGAAAGGAAATGTATGGCAGAGCAGTATGATGATCTGAGTGATGAGGAAATCATATTTCAAATCCGGCAGGGGGACAATTCCGGTGTAGATTATCTCATGGAAAAGTATAAAAATTTGGTGCGCAAAAAGGCTAGGGCGCTTTACCTGATCGGGGGCGACAGTGACGATCTGATCCAAGAGGGGATGATCGGGCTGTTTAAGGCAATTCGTGATTATCAGCCGGAAAAAGAAAATTCTTTTTATGGATTTGCTAATTTATGTGTCGAGCGGCAACTGTATAATGCAGTAAAGGGAGCAAACCGGCTCAAGAACTCGCCTCTGAATTCCTATGTTTCTCTGGATGTCCCGGTGGGAGGGGGCGGAACCGAGGAGACGGGACAAACTCTGGGAGAAACTCTGGAGAAAAATGGAATATCCAATCCAGAAGATATTATGATCGACAGGGAACGGGTGGGCAAGATCGAGGCATACATTCAGAACCAACTGAGTCAGTTTGAGCAAAATGTGGTAAATTTATACATCGAGGGCATGAGTTATCAGCAGATTGCAGAGCATTTGGGACGTACACCGAAGTCGATCGATAACGCCCTTCAGCGCATTAAGAAAAAATTAGGTGAATTGTGTTGATTACCTGTTGACATAATCATATTACTCTGCTACAATAATGCGTGGGTTAGAAATTAATCTAAGCTGGCGTGGCACAGTCGGTAGCGCACTTCATTGGTAGTGAAGAGGTCACGGGTTCGATTCCCGTCGCTAGCTTTATAAAATCATAAGTTGTGAAAGATAGGAAAAGAGGAGACGTGAGTTAGCTCATGGGATTCTCTTTTTTCAATTTGTAGGACGTATCCATTGGAAAGTAATAGACTGAGACACTTATCAAAAAGAAAGGAAACATGGTGTTTTTATTTCCATAAACATCATACAAAGGAGATATGGACGCTTTAAGGAGCAGAGGGGAGATTATCGCCTCCCACACCTTTACTTATTTCAATTTTCTAAATCTTGTACTTGCGGGCTTGATCCTCTTTTCAGGCCAGTATAAAAATATGCTGTTTATGGGGATTGTCATTACCAATGCCCTGATTGGAATCATCCAGGAAATAAAAGTAAAGAAACTGGTGGATGCGCTGTCCGTGGTCACTGCGACAAAGGCAAGACTTGTACTGGGGGAGGAGATACGTGAAGTTCCGATTGAAAGTTTGAAGAAAGGGGATACGATCCAGATATCAATTGGCGACCAGATTCCGGTGGACTGTGTGACCAGAGAATCTCAGGGGCTGGAGGTAAATGAGTCCCTTCTCACTGGTGAATCCCTGGCAGTTTTGAAAAAAGGCGGCGATATACTATATTCAGGGAGTACTGCAGTGGCAGGTACGGCGACGGCAGAAGTCATTCATGTAGGGGAAGATAATTATGCGACACAGCTTGTAAAAAAAGCAAAGACAAAGAGACGGGCAACTTCTGAGATGCAGATTGCCATAAAAAAAATAATAAAATATGTAGGATATGCTATTCTGCCTATCGGAACGGTATTGTTTGTTATCCAGCGGCAGGTGGCGGGTAATGATATATCCGATTCCCTGGTGAATACTGTGGCAGGAGTACTTGGAATGATTCCGGAGGGCCTGGTACTTCTGACCAGTATATCTTTCATTCTTGGTGTGGGAAGGCTGGCGAAGAAGAATGCTCTGGTTCAGGAGATGGAAGCCATCGAGGCGCTGGCAAGAGTGGATGTGCTCTGCCTTGACAAAACAGGCACGATTACTACCGGGGAACTTCGGGTGGAAAAGGTGCTGCCAGTAGGAAGAGCGGAAGAAAAGGAAGTGTATTCTGCCATGGAAAGTCTCTCCTACGCTTTTGAGGAGACCAACAACACCACAGAGGCACTGAGGAAGCATTTTGAAAATACGAGAAGCTTGGATATTATAGATAAGATTCCTTTTAGTTCAGAGCGGAAATATATGGGAATCACAGTGAGGTGCGCAGAGGGAGAAAGGAAGTATTTTCTTGGGGCGCCAGAATATCTCACAGAAGAAAGACGGGCGCTGGAACAAGCGGAGCAATTTGCCGCAGAGGGGATGCGGGTTCTGCTGCTGGCAGATGAAAAAAAACAGCCCCTTGCACTTATCGTCCTGGCAGATGTAATCAAAGAGGATGCCCCGGAGACATTTCGTTTTTTCCGGGAGAAAGGTGTGAATATCAAAATTTTGTCGGGAGATAATCCATTGACGGTATCTGTTGTGGCGAAGCGGGCAGGGCTTGACGGGGCAGAAAGATATGTGGATGCAAGAGAATTGCCGGAACAACCGGAGCAGCTTCGGAAAGAAATCAATAAGTATCAGGTGTTTGGCAGAGTCTCTCCTGAGACGAAACAATGTATCATAAAAGCCCTTGAAGCAGAGGGAAATGTAACAGGAATGGTGGGGGATGGCGTCAATGATGTTCTGGCACTTAAGGATGCGGATTGCGGGATTGCCATGGCATCCGGCAGCGACGCGGCAAAGCAGAGCGCTCATATCGTGCTCCTGGATTCGGATTTTTCCTCTATGAAAGAAATCGTAAATGAAGGAAGGACGATTATATCTAATATAGAAAGAGTTAGTACGTTATATTTGACAAAGACATTGTATTCTATATTATTGTGTGTTCTTTTTATCATCATCGGAAAAACGTATCCCTTCATACCGATCCAGCTCAGCCTGATCGGTGCGACATCCATCGGCATCCCCAGTTTTGTACTAGCACTGGAGCGCCATGAGGATACGATTCCCAGAGGTTTTTTGAAAAATGTCTTACGGATATCGCTGCCGGCAGCAGTTACTTTGACCGGAGGCCTGGTGGTTATCGCATTTTTCTCCCGGCTGTTCCATATGAGCGAGGTAGTGGTCTCCACATGTAATCTATTGGCTGGCGGTTTTGTAAGTTTCGCAGTGCTCTTGGTGGTTTGCATGCCGATGAGTAGAATGCGTTTTGGGCTCTGTGTGACAGTGATCGGTTTATTTTGCGGGGCGGTGCTCCTGTTTCCCCATTTTTTCAATGTCATATCCGTTTTTGAATTCCTGTTTTGACGGATTATTGAGAGAGTTCTACAAGACCAAGTTGGATCAGCTCCAGCAGACGTTCCATTTCACCATTCAAATATAGGTAGCCCATTAATGCCTCAAAACCGGTAGCATTACGATAGTCGTGGATATTGGCATTTTTGGCCACAGAATGAGACTTGGCATTGCGGCCTCTCTTAAAGATGGAAATTTCTTGTTCTGTCAAAGCGCCCATGATTCGGGACATAAGTTCAGCCTGGGCTTTTGCGTTGACGAGATCGCTTGATTGCCGGTGCAGGGATTTTACGGTGCCAGATTTTTTCTCAACAATAATTGTTCGGATTACGATTTCAAATACGGCATCTCCCAGATAGGCAAGGGTAAGGGGAGAGTAGCTATTGATCTCCTTTTGGCTGATTTGAAAGAAGTTGTGAATGTCATCGAGTAAGTGATTTGTGTTCATGATAAAGAGTTCTCCTTATTTTTCAAATAGTATCTATATCCGCCATAGGAATGACAAAATATTTCTATATATTTTATCATATAAGTAGCTGGCATAAGCACTCACGTCGAAACCTACGGTTTCTCCGTGTTCGTTAGACTCACATAGACTTTTTGCCACATACATCTGTCTGCGAGCAGACATGTATGCAGCAAAAAATCTGCGTTCGTGCTTATGCGTTCATTTTATATTGAAACAACCAAAGAAGTCAATTCAAAAAAGAAACAAAATGTGAATAAATTGTAAATAATGTTAAAACAAGGGGGGATGTGAGAGGGCTCTAAAATGAAAAATAGCCTTGCATATTGGACAGAGTGGTGATATAATGATGATAATTTCATTGTGGAAGAAATGGAGTTTTTCCGCGATAAGAAAAACAATTTAGGAGGTATTTCGATGAGACAAATCGGTACACAGTCACACAAGTGTCTCAGAAGGATTGTCACATTTTTACTGGCGTTTGCCATGGTGCTGACATCTTTGGCTGTTTCATCCGTTGACTCTCAGGCAGCGACTAAGAAAGTTAAAAAAGTTTCTATCGGAGTCAAAGTGGGCGGTTCTGGCATACTTGTATTGAAAAAGGGACAGAAGAAAAAATTGAATGTTTCTGTGACCCCTAAAAAAGCGAGCAAAAAAGTATCTTACAAGTCAAGTAAAAAATCCGTTGTAAGTGTCAGCTCAAAGGGTGTTGTAAAAGCTCGCAAGAGCAAAGGTTCTGCGAAAATCACAGTAACATCCAAGCAGAATAAAAAGAAAAAAGCAACGATCAAGGTTAAGATTGGAACGCCGGTAAAGAAAGTATCTATCGATTCCAAAGCTGTTTGTTCATGGAGCAGTGCGAACTGGGTACTTAAGGTAGTAAACGGACAGAAGCAGAAGGTGTATCCAAAATATAAAGAGACGTTGAAGATGTCAAAGGGTACATATACGGTTATGAGGGGAAGAGAACTGACTCTCAAGGCTTCAGCTTCTCCGAAAAAGGCGACCCATAAAAAGTTTTACTGGAAATCCAGCAAATCCAGTGTAGCTTTTATTCCAGAAGCGTACAGGGCTGGCTCTAGCACAAAGATTAACCCCAAAAAAGAGGGGACAGCTACGATCACAGCAACTGCTATGGACGGAAGCGGTAAGAAGGCCAGTGTGAAGCTGAAAGTTGTTCCATTTGTTACGGACAAGACAGCAGCACCGACAGCGCCTCCAGATACCAGAAAGTATACAATGATTGAAGACTTCGAAAGTTATCCAGTGGGAACAACTTGGACGAAGTACACATCTGCCGGAAAGAATTCTGGACATATGACAGTGGTGCAGGATCCAGAGAATCCAGATAACAAATGTCTGGAGATCAAGATGGATGGACCGGAGAAAGCATTTGACTTTGCGCCTATATTCAGTGTAGATACTGCTAACTTGAAAGACTCTGAAGGGGTTTCCGCAGCAGGAAAGACGCTGGGTAATTACACCACGATCCGTGCAGACTGGCGTGTGGTTGGAAATGCACCAGATATTAAGTACAAAGAGATACGTTGTTATTTTGACCAGTATGGGGCGATCAAGACAACAGATTTCTTCTCTACCACAAATAATGAGACGGATTCAGCGCATGTAGCAGGTCATCCAGAATACCGTTTTGGAAAGAATATTTCCATGGCAACGGGAAGTGATAAAGAAGTAGGAATCACTCTTCATAATGATAAAGCTTCGAAGGAAGTACATAAGTATCTTCCGACTTATCACGATAACGTGTGGAAGATGGAAGACACAGCTACCCACTTCATCGAGAACTCTTGTACAAAAGGATTTAAGATGAATGAGGCGCAGGGAAAGGTTGGCTTTGCTACCAGAAACCTGATCTTCAATACAACACGTATTAAAGAAGCAGACGATACATTGTTGAATCAGACCAAGTTTGATGTGGTTATGGGTAGTACCTATGAGGGAGATACGCTGTATGCTTCCACTGGTGTAAGCCTTGTATATTACATGGACAATGTGGCTCTTGTATCGGATGATGTTCCGATCACTGGATTTGAACTTGCTTTGAGCGAGGGCGGCGATGTTGTTTATCCGGGCGGATCTACGAATGTTAATGTGAACTTTACTCCAGAGGATACAACACAGAAAGATCTTACCTGGACGACAAACAATGCACAGGTGACAGTAAGTAGCGAAGGAAAAGTAACAGTACCTGAGGACTTTGACTATGCAGGTGCAGAGACCGTTGAGGTTGTGGTTACTGCTACATCTAAGGTAAACCCAGCTCTGACTAAGAGTGTGACCATCAAAGTCTGCAAGCTGGTACTTCCTACAGTGCCATATTATGTAGATTTAGACGCTTGGTATGATCCTGAGCTTTCTGGAGATCTCAAGCCAGAGAAGACCACAGATAGTGAGGGTACTGAGTGCTGGAAGTTTACATTTACAGATAAGAACCAGAGAATTTATTTCAAACTGCCGGAGGAAGTGAATCTATCGGCGTACCAGAAGGCAGAACTGAAAGGATTTTCCACTTTCCAGACCACTCTGGACTTCTATGACAAGAATCTGCCGGAACAGCAGAAAGTAACGGATGCTGAGTGGTGGAAGAATGCAGCGATAGCGACCCAGCCATTCTATGATGGTTCATCACCGGATCGAAATGATAAGGGTGAATTTGTTACCGCTGGTATTGAGACCTTCTCAGAACTGTTGAGTACTTTGAAATCTACCGAAGCTACAGCAGGTAACTTCAATGCAGTTAAATATATTGCTATCGGAAATGCCTGCAACGATAATGGTCCAGGAGAGTTCTTAGTTTACTCTCTCAGACTGACACCAAAACCACAGGGTGATCTGCCGAAACTTCCTGTTGCAGAAATGCCAGATGGAAAGTTTGCAGAGTCCATGGAAGGTGAGAGCATTTCCCTTTTGGGAGCTGCAAATTCAACAGTAGTAGAGGGCGATGCAAAAGACGGTACACACTATCTGAAAGTTGCTGAGGGAGAAAAACCATCCATCCTGATCGACAACCGTGCTGGTGAAGAAGAGAAGCAGTATATGGTAAGTGCATGGGTAAGAGCCGAGGATGCAAACTCTGGTACTGTGACAGTACTCAGTCCGAAAACCTATATGAAGGCAGAGTACGAGAATTACGAAGATTATGATAAGGTTGAAAAGTTGATTTGGAACCAGGCAACAAAACAAGATTTGTCAGGAAACAGTGAATGGGTTCAGATCAGAGCAAGAATCCGAGTTAGTGCAGGAAAGATATCAGAAGTGGGATTTGGTCCTGAAGATGATACGGCATCCTTTGCATTCCAACTGGATAATATCACAATAGAGTGACAACAATCATTTATTAAATAATCATGTATTAAGCGGGGGCCTTCCCCCAGGGAAGGCCGCTGTTTAAGGAATTTTATAAATTCTATAAAAATTAGGAGGTAAGAGTTTTGAAAAGAAATTTCAAAAGAACTTTAGCTAAAGTTATGGCTGTTGCCCTGACAGTTGCTCTGGCAGGAACTGCAGCACCGGAAGCTGACGCAGCTAAGAAGGCGAAGCTTTCCGCGAAGTCCGTAACAGTAGTTAAGGGAAAGAGCAAAAAAGTAACTATTAAGAACGTTAAAGCAAAGCAGGTTAAAAAACTTGCAGTAACAACTTCTAACAAGAAGATTGCTACTGTAAAGAAAAAAGGAAAAACAGCTTTTAATGTAACTGGTAAAAAGGCTGGAAATGCTAAAGTTACAGTTAAAGTTACAGTAAAAGGAAAGAAGAAAGCTACAAAGCTGACTTTGAATGTAAAAGTTAAGAATGCTACGACACCTAAGACGACAGCGCCTACATCAGTTCCTACTGTGGCGCCTACACCGGCACCTGTTGTGACACCGCCGTCTACAACAGATGTACCACAGACGACACAGACACCAGTCAAGACAAAGAAACCTACCCCAACGCCTACACCGGCATGGGAGGTAAATCCGATTAAGAATATCCAGCTTGGTGGTAACGCAGCTTCTAAGCTGACTTACTTCAATGTGGATGAGAATGGTACAGCTGATCTGATCCTCAATGAGAACGCAAAATATGGTAATGTATACACCTATTTTGATGTTGTTCTTCCTGAGGGATCTACAGTAAAAGATCTTTACAGTGTAAAATTTGATTTTGACGCTGTATCTGGAGACTTGGAGGATAAGAAAGTATATCTTCTTGCAGGAAGCACAGATAGTAATTCACTGGATGCATTCCCAGGAGAGTTGTTGTATGAGTGGGATCCTGTAAATCAGTTTACAAATATTAAAAATATTGCCGTTGATGAGTATGCAATCAGCTTCAGCAATGCCGGTCTTCTGGAAGATCAGGAGCTTGAGATTGATACAGCAATACTTGAAGATATGGAGCTCAAAGACAACAAGATTCGTTTTAGTATTTTTGCAATCCTGGATGGAGTAAAGGGCGCAAATACCGAATATAAAGTTGGTAACATTCGTGTATTAAGCAAGAATGGTGTAACAGATGGCAATGATAAACCTTCCGATAAGATTGACGCTACAGAAGGTATCGCTCCAGCTGGACTTGTGGCACTTGGCAGAGGAACCATTGGAGTAGGAGATGAGACAACTGCTGAGGCTGTTGTGAAGAATGCTTCTATCGTTGGTGATATCAAAGAAGCTAAGTGGAGCACAGGTGGAACGGATGTAGTTGAGCTCAAAGCAAATGCAGATGATCCTAAGCTGGCAACCATCACTGCAAAAGCAGCTGGTGTAGAGACTGTGTCCGTAGAGATTACTACGACGAAGGATAAGAAAGTCACATTTACAAAGCAGATTACTGTAACTGCTGAGAAACCTGTCATCGAAGATATTACATTAGAATTGATAGAGAATAATGTAGTTACCATTGCTAAGGATACCGCACAGGGTAAAGGAAAGGGAACTATTGATATTACAAAACTGATTGAGGGTGTAGATCTTGCTAACTACGAGAACATTACGATGTTCGGTAGCGCTACCTATAAGGGTGAATCCTTAGAGGATGATGGAATCCTGACATTGCAGTTTGTCAATACGGATGCTTCTGACACAGGACTTGTTACTGTTCACAACATTAAGGGAAGCAGCCTTGCAGAAGGTAAAGGAATTGTTGCAGAAGGTTCTCTTGAGACTCTTGTAAGTGGTTCCAACATGTTGAAACTTCTCTTCCAGAATTCTGTAGCTCTTACAGATGGTGACCTTGTAATTACAATCGATAAGGTTGTATTGAATGCAAAGAAAGATGCTACAGAGGAGCCAACAGAGTAAGTTACTTTGTAAATCAATCAAATAATGGGTAAATCGTTACCTGATTAAAAACAAAAAAAGGTGCATTCCTATGCGTATGCACCTTTTTTTAAAAGATAGTTCTAAATTAAAAAAGGAGGTATTACTTATGCACAAAAATGTAAAAGGTGCATTAGCCAAAACGCTGATCGCTGCTATGGCCATCACTATGGCTGGTGTGCAGGCTCCAGATTCGTCTGCCGCAAAAAAACCAGCACTTAGCACGAAAAAAGCGACAGTAGAGGTTAAAAAGTCCAAGAAAGTAACGATTAAAAATGTAAAGGCAAAGGCAGTCAAAAAGCTTACAGTTAAGTCCAGTAAGACGAAGATTGCAACCGTCAAGAAAAAGGGGAAAACAGCATTTACTATCACTGGTAAAAAAGCAGGAAAGGCGACAATTACTGCGAAACTTACCTTGAAGGGGAAGAAAAAGGCCACAAGTCTTAAAGTTCAGGTTACCGTGAAGAAGGCAGCACCAAAGGTGACGAGTACTCCTGATGTGACCAGCGCACCGACCGCAGTTCCGACTGCGCCAGCTACCCCACCTGCGGGAACACCAAATCCAACTTCAACGCCAGGCGATGACAATGGACCTAAACCAGAGTATACAGCCGCTCCTAACGCTGGTGAAAAGCGAATTAAGCATAAGAGCAGTATCGAAGATCCTAAGATCAGTAATATTACGATTTGGGGACTTCGCGATAATCCATATCTAGAAACCGGATATGATTATACTCAGTTTGGAACTTATTCAGGACTGTTTTCAAAATGGTATGACGCAAAAGATAACTTTAAAACTCTCCATGAATTGTTTACAGCAAGTACAGCTCAGAGCCTTAATTCGATGAAATTGATGGCGGATGAAGCTGCCGATGAGCCTCTTTATACAATCGGTGAGAGCAGTGATAAGAGCGTAAAATCAATCGTGTCCACTGGTAAGCTGAATTGGGATACAAAAGAATATATTGATATGGTTGACCACTCTGTAGATTTCAATTCCAGAACAACTTCTGAGAACAAAGATCAGAAGGTAACTGTTGTTGATGCGGGCACTCTGGAGCCGACAGACAGTGGAAATGGACCAGCGGTACTTGTATCTGGTCGTAAAGATAACTGGCATGGAATTCAGATTGAAATCACAGATTACTTAGTAGATCCTTCCAAAGATTATCGAATTTCTATCGATGTAAGACATACGAACCCTAAACATAACGGTAGTGCTTTCTACGGACAGATTCTGTTTGTAGATGAAAATGGTGAAGAGGCTAACGACAGACCGATGCTTGTTCAGGAGAGAGTGACTTCTGGTTCTTGGAAGACCCTTGCAGCAAACTACTCTATTAACGGAGTGAATGCGGCGAAGATCTATGTATGTATGAACTGGTACGGAAATACTACAACTCATGATGATTTCTATATCAAGGATGTAAAGGTTACAGAGATTGCTTCTGACAAACAGGATGCTTCCGCAGAGACTTTGAAATATTCTCCGCTTTATGAGAATACAGAAGACAAATTTGGATTTACCATCGGTGGTGTAATTTCAAATACAAACTTCAAAGATGAGAGCTATAAGGCTGTACTTAACAGACATTTCTCAAGTATGACTATTGACAACGACTTGAAATTGTATGGGCTTCTTGATCAGGATGCTACGGTTGCAAATGCAAATGGTGACGGTATGCCTGTTCTCAGAAAAGATTTCAGTGGAGAGAATATGGTTAAGTGGGCGTATGAGAATGGTATTGGCGTTCGCGGACATACAATCGTATGCGATTCGAATATGGATACAAACTGTAAATTCTTCTTCCATGAAGACTATGATACTACAAAACCACTGGCAAGTAAGGAAGTTATGCTGGAGCGTTTGAGAAGTATCATCAAACAGGCAATTATGTATTTCGAAGAGAAATATCCTGGAACAATCCACACATGGGATGTTGTAAACGAAGCGATTGATACAGGAAATGGTCAGTATGAGAAGGGTGACGAGCGTAAGATTCAGATCAATAATAACCTCTTCTATGATACGATTGGACGTGATTATGTAGAATATTCCTTCCTCTATGCAAGAGAAGCTGTGGATGAACTGAAAGCGCTGTATCCAAATAAAGACATTAACATTAAACTTTTCTATAATGACTTTGGCTGTTTCCAGAGAAATAAGCGTGATGCGATATGTGCATTGGCTGAGAGCATCAAAGCTTTCGGAAACGAAAGAGGAAAAGGCGATTTGATCGATGGTGTAGGTATGCAGTGTTATCTTGGAAGCAGTACAAGTGAGTTTAGAGACGATCTTCTTCTTCCAACGGAAAAGGCAACTGCTGATAGTATCCCGAATGCTGTATTTAAGTTCGCTGATTTAGGACTTCAGGTTCAGTTTACCGAGTTGACTGTTAAGAACTACGATGAATCCAGAAATGCAGCTCAGGCAGAATACTATAAAAAACTTATGCAGATGGCGATTGACATCAACAATGGTACCATGCAGCCAGTGTTAGAGTAATAGTTTTTTCAAATTTGGATATGATATATATTCGGATACTCAGAACTGCCACAGGCAATATTGCCTGTGGCAGTTCTATAAAAAAATAAAGAAAAGAGGGACAAGATGAAGGGCATTATATTAGCAGGAGGATCAGGGACAAGATTGTATCCTTTGACGAAAGTGACTTCCAAGCAGCTTCTTCCAGTTTACGATAAACCTATGATCTATTATCCGCTCTCTACATTAATGCTGGCAGGTATCAGGGATATTCTGATCATTTCCACGCCGACGGACCTGCCAAATTTTGAACGCCTTCTCGGAGATGGTTCTCGTCTTGGAATGCATTTGGAATACAAAGTACAGCCTAGTCCGGATGGACTGGCGCAGGCTTTTTTGATCGGTGAGGAGTTTATTGATGGAGATTCCTGTGCCATGGTGTTAGGAGATAATATATTTTATGGAAGCGGGCTTGGGCAGCATCTGCGAAATGCAGCGGCGAGGCAGGAAGGAGCTACGGTATTTGGCTACTATGTAGATGATCCGGAGCGCTTTGGTATTGTGGAGTTTGATGAAAATGGAAAGGCGATATCCATAGAAGAAAAGCCCGAGGTTCCAAAATCGAATTATTGTATTACCGGTCTGTATTTTTATGACAACCGGGTTGTGGAATTAGCTAAAAAAGTAAAGCCGTCAGCGCGGGGGGAATTGGAGATCACAGATTTGAACCGCATGTATCTGGAAGAAGAAAAATTGAATGTGGTTACATTGGGACGTGGATTTGCTTGGCTGGATACAGGCACGATGGACGCTTTGGCAGATGCCAGTGATTTTGTCCGTGTTATTGAAAAAAGACAGGGTATTATGCTTTCGGCAGTAGAAGAAATTTCTTATAAAAATGGATGGATTGATAGAGACAGACTGATTGAGGAGGCAAATTCCTATGGGAATTCAAGCTATGGGAAACATCTGATGCAGGTGGCAAATGGAAAGATCCTGCACTAAACTGCCTTAGCCTTTTGGCGCGGATTTGAACCGTGCTTCGTCCTAATTTTCAGAAATATTTACCAGGCGTAATTTACTTATAAATTGTATAATCACCTGAATTCAGGCAAGAATATAGATAAAACTTGAATTGAGGTGATAAAATGTTTTATAAAGAAAAAGGATTTTATATATCGCTGATCTGCGGAATCGTATGTCTGGTGGCTTTTGGTGCGATTTGTATGAATGTTTTTTCAGATAGTGGAAAGGATCAGGGCAACATACCAGTGGCTCAGGAAACTCCTATGCCGACGGCGCCGGCAGAGGCGGCAGTGACCCAGGAACCACAGACTGAGGAAGCGACGACGGATAATGTAAAATCTGAAGTGAAAAAGAAAACTCCGGCACCAACTCCAAAAGCAAAGACAACGATGAAAAAGGTATCTGCTGAGGATCGGCTTCATTTTGACCAGGAAACAGGACTTTTGTGGCCTGTGGAGGGAGATATTTTGATCGAGTACAGTGCCGATAAGGTTGTATTTTTTCCAACCCTGTCACAGTTTAAGACCAATCCAGCGTTAATAATTGGCAGTAAAGTGGGAGAAGATGTAAAGGCAAGTGCTGCTGGAATCGTGAAACGCATAGAGAAAAATGATGAGACAGGTACGACAGTGACGATGGCGATTGGCGACGATTTTAAGGTGATCTATGGTCAGTTGAAAGATGTAACCGTATCCAAGGGAGACGAAGTGAGTGAGGGACAGGTGATTGGCAAGATTGCTAAGCCTACGAAGTATTATTCCGTGGAAGGTGCAAATTTATATTATCAGGTGAAGCAAAAGGGAGAGACGATAAATCCACTGGTGCTTCTGCGATAATAAAGTTTTAAGGGGCGTTCTCAGTCGCCCCTTTTCTTATTTGAAATTTCCTGGAGGACCTGGTGTACATCAGAATCATCCTTATCTTTTAGTGCAGTGGTTTGTTTATCATCAATACCCTCTGTAGATTCCGGTTTAAATATGATTTTCATTGTCATGAGTATAAGTTTTATATCGAGCCAGAGAGAATAGTGTTCGATATAAAAAAGGTCTAATTTCAGTTTGTCGTAGGGAACGGTGTTGTATTTTCCATAAATCTGGGCAAAGCCCGTAAGTCCTGCTTTGACACGCATACGGAATTCAAATTCCGGCATTTCTTTTCGGTAATCCTCTATGATCTCCGGGCGCTCAGGTCTTGGTCCCACAAAGGACATATTTCCTTTTAAAATATTAAAAAGCTGTGGCAGCTCATCAATCCTTGTAGAACGGATCAGTTTTCCAACAGGAGTGATGCGGGCGTCATGAGAAGAGGCTAATTTGGCAACGCCATCCTTTTCTGCATCTTCAACCATGGAACGAAACTTGATGATGGAAAAAGTTCGCCCCTCCTGGGTGCAGCGAGTCTGTCGGTAAAGTATGCTTCCACCGTCGTAGAGCTTGATCGCAGCAGCGGTAATGAGCATAATAGGAGAAGAACACAGGATCATAGGAATCGAGAGAAAGATATCCAGTGCCCGCTTCATAAATCGCTGATCAAAGCTGAGAGAATATCCTTTGGCGAGAAGAAATGGGGTGTCGAAGATATGAATCCGGTCACTTCCCATCATAATGATATCGGATATCTTGGGAATGACATAGGCACGAATTCCATTTCCATAACAAAATTTAAGCACATCATTTCTCTGATGGGAAGGAATATCTCCAATGATCACAGCTTCAAAATCCCTTACCTTCCTGGCGATTGCCTCCATTCCCTCATTTACGTTAATCGCATCGTGAATGGCATATTTGTCACGCCGTTCCTCTACTTTATAAACGAGGTCTGTGGCGGGACGGTCTCCATAGATGAGAAGAATCTTCCAGGATTTAAAAATGCGTCCATAGATTCGTCCTGCTAAAAAGGTCCAGAGAGTCGTAATCACAAAGTCGCCCATAGTCATAAAGAGCATGGGAAGTATATTGACAAAACGGAATGCCAACAAGGAAATAATAACATATGTGATCAAGTTTGAAATAAATATGGAGAGATATTGGGATAAAATAACTTCTATGCGACGCAGTTGTCCTATTTTCATTGCTCCGTACATGCGGGTAAAGAAAATGAGGAACACAGCATACAAAATGATGACAACATAGTTTCCTCTTCGGTAAAATCGAAAAGTGTACATCGTTTCCGCAAAATAGTGATACCAGAAGTAAGAAAACAGTAACGTCATCAAAATGATATTGAGCAGGGATAAAAAGAACAGAATCGTCTTTTTATATGGATCAAAGTTTCTCATGGTACACCTCTATTTTCATGTCAGTATTTGTTATTGCTGATCCTTTGACCGGATGATGCGGTTTACCGCATATCCGGTGCCCAGTAAAGTCCAATAGATCACCTGTGTGCCGATGATCGTATCATTGGTAATACCCGATACTGCAAAGGAGAAGATTCCCACCAGAAGTCCAAGTCCTATCATATCGATGTTACGATATTGTTTCCTGCGCCAGAAGATACGAATTCCACCAATTATATAGAGAACCCAGAGTCCTCCGTAAGCCAAGGCAGATATTCCACCAGTCTGTATATAGATCTGCAGAAAAGCGTTATGAGGCTTATCTACAAGAGTAGTAGTGTCGCCCACGCGTTTTGATCCTACAAAGTCATCGTTTGGAAAGGCAATGATAAAGGCATTCGGTCCGATTCCTTTGAACCAGTAATCTTTCATCAGAGGGATGGTACGGGACCAAATAAATCCACGACGGTTGGCGATATTCTGATAATCTTTAAAGCCAAAGCTCTCCACTTCATGAAGTCGGGTAAATTTGCCAAAGGGCGTATAATATCTCCACTTGCCATCTTTAAATACAAAAGTCCAGGAAATACTATTTGGTGCATCATTTATTTTGAAGCCAGAATAAACTTGGTTCTCAATACTAAAATTATTAACAGCCAGTGTGATCATGGAAAAACGCTCGTCGGATAATGTATAAATACCCTGTTCAGCAGTCTGCTGAATATTGATCGGTTTCTTGGAATCGTCATAGGCGGTAATCGTAAACTGACCATTCGCATCTACTTTTGGTGCCAAAGTGAAATGGGTATCGTTCCGCAGGGTAATATCCAGTTCATCTGCTTTATTATTGACAATAGAAGCGACATTTCTTGTGTCATTTCCACCTTCAAGCAATTTGTTGAGGGTGTTTTGGATGTAGCTGCTCTGGAAAGTGAAAATTCCGGCAGCGACCAGCACAGCCAAAGCGCACAGACCGATGATAAGTCCCTCTTTCGTATTTTTATGAGGGTGCTCGTCAGAGACTGTTTTTTCTTCTGTTTCTGGTCGTTTTCCCCAGAAAACTCCTGAGAGGATCAGGATCAACGCCATTACGACGCCTGCCAGAACGGAAATGATACCGGCAGAGGAAGATGATCCAATCAGTGTTCTGACCAATCCAATGACAATCAATACACCCGCTATTTTGGCTGCAATAGCTTTGCTCTTTTCTTCGGATGCCCGGAGAAAAATAAAAGCTGCTGAAATTGGAAGAATAAGTGCTATATAAGGACCGACGTAGTTAGGATTGTTGAAAGACAGGATAACATTGGATACCCCCTCTTTAAAGTCGATGCCTTCTACGCTACTTTGGCTGGTGATGATATTTTGAACCCATTTCCAACTGAGAGGATTGTGTCCCAGCGTCTGGAGAACACCCATCAGAGCTAGTATGCCAGTAGTAATCATAAGAAATTTTATAGTCAGTAATCCTCGTTTTTCAGAGTTGATAAAAAGATACGCGTACATAAATAGCATTCCATAACCCAGAAGAACCCATATCGTCTGCCACTGTCCGTATCCGCCACCGTGAAAGACAAGATTTGAATGTTCACTGAAAAGAGAAGAGATGATAACCATGATCAGGTATACTGCCACTAGTATAATAACTTTCAGATCTGCATTTTCAAAAAGACGTTTCTTTTTCTGCATTTTGCCATATTCACTAAAGCAAATGACAATTGCAGAGATGACTCCCATAATGATAACCAGAACACCTTTGGCATACTCAAAGGAATCGATTTGGTTGAGTTCTGTGTTATTAAACCAAGGAAATTTGCTGAATTCTGTCTGATAGTCTTTGGTCAGTATGACCAGAGGGATCAGGCATAATGCGATCAGAACGGGAAGTAACGCCTGTATATCTTTTTTTGTTGTATTTTCTTCTTGTATAGTTTTCATACTTCATTAGCCCCTTTTTGATTTTGTATACAAAGATATCATACTATATTTGTCACTGTTTATCTACTATTTTTTAAAAAAAGACCAGAATAAACTAAAAAAAGGATATTTCTACCTTTATGGGAAATATCCTTTCTTTCGATACAAAATTTAATTTATGATTTTAAGAATACCATATTGCTGCGGCATCCAGGAAAGAATAGTAGGATGCTTTGGCATCCGTAATGGATTTGCCAAAAAGGAGAGGTTTTGTATTTGCTTTCCAGGAACAGTTATCGTAAAGTCCCCAAATTGTTACACCAGCGATTCCTGTCTGATTTTTGTTTCGGTCCAGGTTTTTCTGCTTGGAGACGATCATTTCCATCAGACTCTTTATATAAGCTGCCTGGTCTTCGTCGGTCTGTCCCAGATCCTTATAGGCCCATTTATCCCAACCTTGGGCGTCCGTTTCACCAGTTTTGGCATAGTTGGTGGAGACATCCAGCTCAGAGATGCTGACTTCAAGTCCTGTACTCAAGAATTTATCCAGAGCGTCACCATAGCTCTCTATCGTTGGATAATCCACGCAGAGATGACTCTGCATACCAATACCACCACAGATTTTTACGGGATTTCCGTTTTTATCAGTGGCATCCTGGTTGATAAAGTTTACGAGGGAAACAATATCATCGGCGCAGTCATAGGTGTCATAATCATTGTAATAAAGAACTACTTTATCTTGAACACCATAGTTTTCCAATTCCTCATAAGCGATTTCAAATGCTTTTTTAACATACGAAGGTTCCAGTCCCATATCACCGTATACGTTATGCCAGCTAATTCTTGTGGCGTCGTGAGTGCGGTGTATATACTCATTGATCATGTCCCAAGCATAGACCAGTGTTCCTGCGGAACCCGTCAGTTCTTTTTCTTTGTCCATGACATGACGCATCACGTTTCTGACAAAGAACTCTAATCTCGCATCCATTACATCAGGAGTCACTTTCGTGTTTCCAGAATAATTTTTAACAAAAAATTCTACAGGTGTCTGCTGATGCCATACAAAAGTGTGGCCACGCATCTGAAGTCCTTCTTTTTTTAGTGTCTCCAGTGTACTGTCTACCGTATCCAGATTTAAGAGAGGCACTTTTGTCTCTGGATAGTTCTCTGGGATATAATAGCCCATTTCTTTTGCCTCACTGAGAGTAAGCGTTTGAACTCCTACACCCCAACTGCTGAGTATTGCATCTGGTTTCATTTCATTTTCCAGCGTGATACTGTTAAAATTTTTGGTGATGAAATCCAGTGTGCTGCGGGTTCTGAGCTGATCTTTCTTTTCATCGTATCCATAATAGTTGGCACAGGTTCCCATGTATTTAAAAATACCATCGTAGGCTTCCATTATATTCGTTGGGTCTTCCTGTGGTTTGTTACTACTTGCCGGTGGCTGGGATACTGGAGGTGTTCCAGAAGCAGCAGGTGGAAGTGAAGTGACAGCAGGAGAATTCGGCGTGTTCACAGGAGTTTTGACAGGTTTTTTGTCTTTTTTAACTGTCACAGTAACGACAGCCGATATTGGTTTTTTCTTTGTTTTCAGATAGATTTTTGCTGTTACTTTAGTAGTGCCTGTCTTTTTTCCTTTGATACTGGCGGCGAGTTTCCCGCTTTTCTTAACGGTAACGATCTTTTTGTTTTTTGCCGTCCAGGTGATTTTTTTCAGTTGTTTTTTCTTTACGTTCTTAACCTGAACTTTTTTGGATTTGCCAAGGATCAGCGACATCTTTTTGACACTCAGCTTTGGCTTGGCAGCGGCTTCTGTCTGGGATGCCTGAGTGTATGGTAACACTGCCGAGAGTAAAAGTGTGCCTGCCAACAGCAGTGCCATGTGTTGTTTACGTTTCATGATAACCTCCTTAAAGTTATATTGATATGATTATGATTGATGCCATACTTCCGCTGCACTTAAAAACTCTTCAAAAGAAGGTTTCGGATCGTTGATGGAAGTATCGAACAGAGTAGGGCGGCTGTTTCCTTTTTGCTGGGCTCCACCTCTCCACGAGACGCTGTCATACAGTCCCCAGATGGTAAGACTGGTGATTCCCTTTTCATTGACTGCTGTGTCCCGGTTTTTCTGGGTATTTATGACCATTTCCATAAAGTCTCGGACATAAGCTGCCTGGTCTTCGTCGGTCTGACCTTCATCTTTATAATCATAGGCTGATTTGTGATCCCAGTTGATGGTTACATCCAGCTCCGTGATCTGAATCTCCAGTCCGGTATCCAGGAACATATTCAATGCTTTTTCATAGACTTCGAGGGTTGGGCGATCCACGTCTAAGTGGCTCTGCATACCGATACCGTTGCAGATTTCAGTTTCTTCCCCTTCATTGATATAGTTGACGAGTTTCACGAGATGATCCGCATTGAAATAGGTGTCATAGTCGTTATAAAACAGAGTCACTTTATCCTGTGCGTCGTATTGTTCCAGTTGCTCATAGGCAAGTTCGTATGCTTTCTTTACATAGGTAGGTTTCAGGTTCTGTTCACCGTATACAGAGGTCCAGGTGGTGATGTTGCCGGCATAACCGTGATGAAGATATTCATTTACCACATCCCAGGCGTATACAATACTTCCTGCCTCGCCCGTTAATTCTATTTCTTTTTCCATGACATGGGACATAACGGTGGAGATGTAAAATTCCAGTCTTGCGTCCATCACTTCTTCGGTGACAACAGTCGAACCGTTTTTGTAATCCTTAACAAAGAACCACTGTGGCGTCTGGCTGTGCCAGAGCAGGGTATGACCGCGCATCTTAAGATCATTGTTGTATGCGGTCTCAATAGATTTGTCCAGTTGCTCAAAATTGAGCTGGGGTACATAGGTTTCCTTATATGTATCTGGCAGAATATATCCTTTTTCCCTTGCTTGCTTTTTGGAGATAGGAGTAGCCCAAAAGCCCAGAAGAGAGTTCGGTTTCATCTCATTCTCAAGGGTAAAGCTGTTATAATGTTTTTTTACATGGCTCATTATGGTGGCATCCTGAAGCTGCCAGCTATTGAGGCAGTTTCCAAGATAAGGGAAAATGTCACCGTATTTTCCTAAAATGCTGTTAGGATCTGGCGTCGGAGCCGGTGTTGGTGTCTCCGGCTTAGGTGGTGTTATAGTTGGCGCCGGAGTGGCAGGGGGGGTATTCGTCGGAGCCGGCGTTTTTTTCGATGAATCGATCTTCTTTGATGACTGGACTGTCACCTTACATTTTAATGTAGTGTTTTTTTTGCCTTTTTTGATCCGGCAGGTGATCACAGCGTTTCCGCGTTTTACCCCTGTAATCTTACAACCGTATTTTCCGCTGGCTTTCACCTTCGCGATCTTCTTTTTGCTGCTCTTCCAGCTAATCTTTGCCTTAGCAGCATTTTTTACTTTTAATGTCGCTGTTTTACCGGTTTTTACGCTAAGCTTACTCTTCGAGAGTTTCGGTTTTTTTGCTGCACCTTCTGCTCCTGCTGGAACGATCAGTGTTATGCAGAGCGCTGCTGTAAGTACCCCGGCGGCTGTTTTTTTGAATCTTGTCATTTTCCTTCTCCTTTAATTTTATTTCATTCAATAGATTGTACGTAGTTTTTGATACATTCTACCGTCTTGTCAATGCCGATGCGATCACTGCGAAGTGCCAGGTCGTAGTTGAAAAGATTATCCCATCGCTCCCCAGCGTGATAGCGGTAATAATTTCCACGGCTTTTATCCTTTTTGGATACAGTTTCGGCAGCGTTTTCCGGCGAGAGATGATCGATCTCGATGGAGCGCTGGATGCGAAAATCAAGGTTGGCACTGATGAATACATTTACTATATCATCTAAATCTTTCAAAATGTAGTCAGCGCATCTTCCAACGATCACACAGGCGCCTTCTTCTGCTACCTTTCGAATCACATTGGACTGGGCCAGGAATATCCGGTCATCTAAAGAAAGTCCGGCAAATCCGGTGTCCTGACTGGTAAATACATTCATGCCCATGGCAATGGAGTAAAGAAGACTGTTCGTCGCCTTATCTTCTACGGATTCAAAAGCGGCCTCTGAAAAACCGGTTTCTTTGGCGGCCCTGGAAATGATCTCGTTGTCGTAAAAAGGGATTCCTAGCTGGTCAGCCAACTTTTTTCCGATTTCTCGTCCTCCGCTTCCGTACTGTCTGCTGATCGTGATTACTGTTTTCATTTAAAATCACCATGCCTTTCTATCAATTTAGAACAAATCTTTAAAAATTCATAACTGATATTTTAATTATACAAAATTTTTGGCGGAAATACTAGTGAATTCTTTGAAAAATAAGTATTGTCATATCTTAAAAATGTATTATAATTAAACTTGAAATAAAGATAGGAAAGGGTTCAGGTGAAGAACATGAAAAAAATTATAGCTACGAAACAAGCTCCGGCAGCAATTGGTCCATATTCTCAGGCGGTTGAAGTAAATGGTCTGCTCTTTACATCCGGCGTGATCCCGATCATACCGGAGACAGGAGAACTAGTAGATGGTGGTATAGAAGCACAGGCAGAGCAGGCGATTGGCAATCTGGCAGCGCTGATCCAGGCTTCCGGCGCCAGTTTGGAGAATACGATCAAAACCACGGTGTTTATTAAAAATATGGATGATTTTGCCTTGGTAAATGAGATCTATGCGAAATATTTTACAAAGGATTTCCCAGCGCGATCCTGTGTGGAGGTGGCACGTCTTCCCAAGGATGTACTGATCGAGATTGAAGCGATTGTAGAAAAATAGATAATTTGATTTACTGGAAGAATGAGGAATGCCGATAAATCGGTATTTTTCTTGACAAGGCGGTATTATGTTGGTATACTTAAAGCCTGGATGTAATATTTTTGTAATAATTTCTTAAAAAATATTAAGAATAACTTAGGAGAGATTTATTTTTTGTAAGAGTACATACTGGAGGGAATAACATGCGGAGAGGAAGGATCCTTAAAATCTTCTTGGGGGCGGGCATATTTTTGTCTGCTGGAGTAATGGTAAATCACATTACATCGTTGACTACTACGATGTGTACGGAAAAGGAACTGGCGGGTATGTCCTATACGTTACAGCAGTTTGTGGACACGCAGTCGGCAGGTGCCGCTTCAGATCCAGAGGCGATTGTGGCGTTTCCGGATGATCCAACACAAAATGCTCCTGCAGCACCGGGCACAGATCCGAATGCTCCGGCGGTATCCGATGGTGCCGTGGCAGCGGAGCCAACGCCGTCAGCTACGCCGAAACCAAAATCGGAATATGATAAGATTGGTATATCCGTGGCGGCAGATTATGTGAATGTACGTAAGAAACCAAATACGGATAGCAAGGTGCTTGGAAAACTGTACCGGGGAAGTGCGGCTACGATCCAGGATAGGACGGGAGACTGGGTGAAAATCCGATCCGGTCAGGTAGAGGGGTACATCAAGTCAGATTATCTTGCCATTGGCTTCAGCGCTGAAAAACTGGTAGATAAATTTGGAACTAAGATCGCCACCGTGAATACAGAGACCTTGAAAGTCAGAGAAGCAAAAAATACGGAGTGTGCAGTACTCACCCTAGTGTCTGGAGAAGAAAGTTTTGAGATTCTCCGCGAGGACAAGGAATGGGTAAAGATCATGGTCGATGGGGACACAAAAGGGTTTGTTTCCAAAGAATATGTGGACATTTCTGTTAAATTTAAAAAAGCAGTTTCTATTGAGGAAGAGCGTGAGGAAGCAAGGAAAAAGGCGGCAGCGGCAGCAGCGGCAGCGAGAGAAGAGATGGCACAACAGCAGCCATCCCAGCCTTCCAGCAATTCCGGCAGTTCTGGTAACTCCAGCAGTTCAAATGGAAATTCAGGCAGTGGAAGTTCAAGTAACAATTCAGGCGGAGGATCATCGATCAAAGGATCTGCTGGAAAGTCCAATCATGATTCTTCGAAAAAACCTTCTGGTGGGAGCAGTGGCAGCAGTAACAATTCCAGCGGTACCATCGGAAGCGGCGACGGTTCTGCCATCGCTTCCTATGCATTGCAGTTTGTAGGAAATCCATATGTATATGGCGGTTCCAGTCTGACCCATGGAACGGACTGTTCAGGATTCTCCCAGGCGGTATTCCGTAAGTTTGGAATCAGTCTGCCGAGAACGTCCAGTGCGCAGTCTGGTGTAGGAAAAAAGATCAGTGTATCCAGTGCTAGGGCAGGAGACCTTATCTTCTATGCTAAAAATGGTCGTGTAAATCATGTGGCGATCTGTATTGGCGGCGGCAGGGTGGTACATGCCAGCAATCCAACCACAGGAATCACCACGAGCAATCTCAATTATCGTACGCCATATTGTGCGAGAAGAGTAATTGGGGATTGATCCGATTGACAGAAAATAATGTATAAATAAAAAGAATTCCGATTTCCTTCTCAAAAGGGGGATCGGAATTCTTTTCGTATACGTGAAGGTAATGTGAGAATCATCTCTATATGGTACTAATCTCGTCGCCGGTTTGTGAGCAGGATCAATCGGAACAACTGCAAGGCAGTGGCGAGAGCGGAAGCGACATAGGTCAGTGCAGCAGCACGAAGAACCCGTCTGGCGCCAGTATTTTCATCTCCATAAAGGATATTGGTATCTTCCAGAATGTTCAGTGCTCTTCGGGAAGCATTAAATTCCACCGGCAGCGTCACTAATTGAAAAATAAGAACGGCGGAAAAAAGGATTACACCAATGTGAGCGAGCTGAACATAGCCCAGGATCAGACCGAACAGGATCAAAGGCATGGAGATACGGGAAGCAAAATTTACGACAGGCACGATGGCACTTCGGATCGCAAGGGGAGCATATCCTCTGGCATGCTGTATCGCATGACCACATTCGTGGGCGGCCACACCGATGGCGGAAACCGAAGAAGAACCATAGACGGAATCGGACAGCCGGAGAATCTTGGACCGGGGGTCATAGTGATCGGTCAGGTTTCCAGATATGCGCTGAATCGATACATCTTGAATCCCGGCGCCACGCAGGATCATCTCGGCTGCCTGTTCGGCGCGGATTCCTCTCTGGCTGAATACCTGGCTGTATTTGCGGAAACTTCCGTTCACATTGGCAGAAGCAGCAATGCTAATAAGTACTCCTGCGATGACCAGGATGTAAGTGGGATCAAAATAAGGAAAAAAGAATGGCATACTTAATCGCTCCTTTCAATAATTAGGATATACAAGAATGGATTATAATACCCAAACTTGCAACGGTATTTATTGACAATAACATATTTTTTTTATAAAATTATTAAGTAATTGCAAACAATAAATTAAATCGACGAATGGTCGAGCTAAAAATGATTTGGAGGAAATGATTTATGGCTGCATTAATCCCTACATTTTTACTATTAATCGCGGGTTTTGTACTTCTGATCAAGGGTGCGGATTTTTTTGTGGAGGGAAGCGCCAGTATTGCCAGAAAACTAAGAGTTCCCTCCCTTATTGTTGGAATGACCATCGTAGCTATGGGAACGAGCTTGCCGGAGTGTTCTGTCAGTATCAACGCCTCTTTGACGGGAGAAAACTCTCTGGCGGTCAGCAATGTACTGGGATCCAATATATTTAATTTGATGGTGGTATGCGGTGTGTGTGCTTTATTTGCACCTCTCATCGTCAAGGCAGAAACTCGAAATCGTGATATTACATTTTCTATTCTATGTGCCATTTTGCTGGGGATTCTTGGATTTCTGGGAATGGAACTGGAGCGGATGGACGGATGGATCTTCCTCGTGATTTTCGTTCTGTTTTTATTCTATATGGTGATGTCTGCCCTGAAAGCTAGAGCGGAGGGGCAGGAGGTAGATGAAGGGGAAGAGTATGCTGTAATTCCGGTCTGGGAAAGTATTCTGTTCATTGTATGCGGCGCTGCGGCCATTGCTTTTGGCGGGGATTTTGTCGTAAAATCTGCTTCTAAGATCGCTACTACTTTCGGAATGAGCCAGACGCTGGTGGGACTGACGATCTGTGCCATCGGGACAAGCCTTCCAGAACTTGTCACTTCGGTGGTGGCAGCGAGGAAAAAGCAGGTGGATATGGCGCTGGGAAATGTCATCGGCTCCAATATTTTTAACATTCTGTTTGTGTTGGGAATCAGTTCCGCCATCAGTCCTATTGCTGTGATCACAGAGAACCTAGTTGATGTCGTGCTGCTGATCCTGATGAGTCTGATCGTCTGGATCTTTACCTGGACGAAAGAGCGTGTGAACCGTGCCGAGGGTGCCGGTATGGTTCTTCTCTATATCGGGTACTGGGTATATATCTGCGTAAGATAACTGACTTTTTATAATTACGGAAAGGTGTGAGAATATGAAGAAAAATTTTTTATGTCTGGTTCTTGTTTCTGGATTGATCCTGGGAAACTGGCAGACAGTAAATGCTGTTAAAAAAACGTCTCTATCATTTAAGAAGCTTACATTGAATGTGGGACAGAAGAAAAAGATTGCGATTAAAAACAAAATTAAAAAAGCATCGTATACGTACCGATCCTCTTTAAAGAAGATCGCGGCGGTCAGTTCAAAAGGTGTGATCATAGCCAAAAAGCAGGGCAGGGCAAAGATTACGGTGATGCAGAAATTAAAAAAGGGTGCTAAAAAATCATCAAAGAAGATAGGGGTAATTACCGTGATCTGTAAAAAGAAGAACATAGCGAAACCATCCATAAGTCCACAGCCCACCAGTGCGCCCCAGGTGACGCCTCCGGCAATGCCTGAAAATACGCCAGAGGCCTCTCCGCAATCCACACCCCAGGCGACGCCGCAACCCACCGAGACGCCCGCCCCAACCCCTGATCTGTATACACAAAAGGTGATGACGATAACCGTATCTGACACAGAGTTACATTCTGTGGAAGGAAGCACCTGTCATGTAGATATGCAGTATTTCACAGGTGAAGTGGCCGGGGAATATCTGAATGGGAAGATCATGGGAGAAGGTACGGTTGTTATAAAAGACTATAAAGAGGGTGAGACACGTCTTTGTTCGAGATATATGATCTCTGGCACGGACTCTGAGGGCAAAAAATGTTCGATGTTCATCGAGGAAAATGGTACTGTGGATGAGAGCGGAAAGTCTGTCACAAAACCAATTATAATAACTGACAGCGCTACGCTGTCATGGCTTGAAACAGCAGATCTGCAGGGGCGCATCACGGACCAGGGTGATGGGACAAAGACTATTGATATTCTGTGGAATGAGTCAAATACCGAGCCAGTGGCCCCACCCCCGGTGATCCGGCCGGATGAGAGCCAGTCTTATACAAATGAGATCTTTACCTTTACCATCGATATTGGCAGTACCACATCTGTGACAGGAAGTACAGGGAAAGCTTCGATGATCCATTTCGGGGGAGCATCAGATTGTGCGAATTTTAAGGGGAAGATCATTTCTGACTGTGTGGATACGAGATTGAAATTTAACGGGCAGATCGAAACATTGTCTGCCAGATATATCCTTTCTGGAACGGATGCCAATGGAAATCCGTGTAAAATATATGTAGAAAATAATGGTATCGATGATAATGGAATGGTCACTGAACCCACTATTATTACGGATAATCCTGATTTTGCATGGGTAGAAAGTGCGAAGCTGCACGGGACAGTGAGCTGGTCACCGAAGCTTACGATTCACGTGGCTACCACAAAATAGCAGCAGCCCCAAAACTGGTTGACAACATCTATCCTATGATACGAGGTTTTTAAATGAAAAATAACAGTGAAAAAAAAGACAAGCATGACAGTAAGGATAAGAAAGAGGATAATCTGCTTCATAATAGTTATGGGATATTTAGCAATATTAGATTTATCTTAAAAAATATGATTAGTATTGACAAACATTTCATAGTCATAATGTTAATAGGATTCCTGACAGCGCCGTTTATGCAGTATATGTGGACGGTGGGCGGTAAGTTTGTAATTGACGCTATTACGTCGGGTGACGGATGGAGGAATCTTTTTTACATAATTGTAGTGTTTGGTTTGGTCCAGATTATTTTTACCCTCTTGAATACCTACTATAACAGCCATATTTGGTGGAGATATATAAATGTCAGAATGATTATGACACAGAAAAAAAATCTGAAAGTAATGAGGATTAATTATGAGCATTTAGAAAATCCAGATGTAATGGACTGTTATGCAAAGGCGGAGCGTGCTGTTGACAATAATAGCAGCGGCGTTGAAGGCATGATGAGAGGAATAAGCGAAACGCTTAACTGCATATCCGTAGTCCTTGTAGGAATAATTATTCTAGGTAATATGAATGTTTATATGCTGTTGTTCATTACGATAATGTCGGTATTGAACTTTATATTTATGGACTACACGAATAAGAAGACAAAAAAGCTTGTTTGGGATAAAATGGCTCCGTGGAACAGAAAATATTATTATATGAGGGATGCTTCGACGGATTTTGCCGCGGCAAAGGATATAAGGTTGCTAGGAGTATCTGACTGGCTTCGCTCCAAGTTCCGGGTTCTAATGCTTGAGAGATATGAGGCACAGAGAACTAACGAGCATTATTGGAACATATTTGCCATAATATCATCTGTTAATTCGCTGATTTTGCAGATCGTCATATACGCCTATTTAATATTTGCAGTTGTAGGCGGAAAAATGACCATTGGTAATTTTTCACTGTATCTAATGTCATTTACAACTTTTTCTTCTTATGTATCTGAAATGCTTAGAAATATAGGAGAGCTTCTTGCGAGAAGCAGGGAGGTGGATGATTTTCGCAGTTTTGCAGATTTTGACGGCGGAGAAGATGATAGTGGACTTCCTGTACCGGAATCGGATGAATATGAGTTTGAATTTAAGAATGTTTTTTTCTGCTATCCGAAATCTGACAAGCAGGCTCTTAAAAATATAAACCTTACTGTTAAACCGGGTGAGAGGCTTGCGGTCGTAGGCTTAAACGGCGCCGGAAAGACGACGTTTATAAAACTTCTTCTGAGGTTGTATGAGCCTACGAATGGGGAGATACTTTTAAATGGCGTTGACATAAAAAAATATAATAGGGAGAGTTATTATAAAATATTTTCACCGGTATTCCAGTCCGTGGAATTGTTTGCATTTCCGCTGTCCGAAAATGTGTCGATGAAGACGCCGGAACAGACCGACATGGAAAAGGCAGGAGATTGCCTGTGTGCGGCGGGCCTGAAAGAAAAATTAGAAAGTCTTCCACAGGGATTATATACAGAGATGTTAAAGGTAATATATGATGACGGCGTTGATTTGTCTGGTGGAGAAAAGCAGAAGCTTGCCCTCGCCAGAGCTCTGTACAAGGACGCGCCGGTAGTAATACTGGACGAACCTACAGCCGCGCTTGACGCGCTGGCGGAGAGCCGGCTGTATGAAGAATTTGACAAACTAATCGGACATAAGACGGCGGTGTACATAAGCCACAGGCTGAGTTCAACGCAGTTCTGCGATCATGTAGCCATGTTTGTTGACGGGGAAATGACTGAGTACGGTACCCATAAATCGCTTTTGGAAAAGGGAGGGGAATACTCAAATATGTATAATATTCAGGCACAGTATTATGTAAACGAGGGGGTTCAGGAAAATGAGTATTTATAAAAAAGAAACCGCCCGTGAAAAAAAAATTGCTGCTGAAAAAGTAAAAAGTGGCTCAAAAAAAGAGCCGGTAGTGAGAAGCGTTTTGTCATTAATGATAAAAACTGCGTGGAAAGAAAAGCCCGTTTTGTTTTTGTCATACTTTGGATTGTTTTTGGGGGAATTTGTGGACTCGATAAAAAAAGTTCTGCTTCCAAAGTTTCTAATAGACGAGCTTGTGCTTGTTATTAATGGCGCTCCCGTATCTGAGCATACGAATATGATTGTATTATATACGTCGCTTATTATAGTAATTGAATTTTGCGCATCGGTTTTGAACAGTTGTATGCGAAGAATTAAGGTTTCACTGAATGAGTGGTTTAACGGTTATTTTGAGGTGAAGCTTGCGGATCAGGCTATGAATATGGATTTTGAGCACACCGAGAACCCGGATGTGTTAGACCAGCTTAATAAGGCTAAGGAGGGAATAAGCTGGTACAGCGGAGGGGTTGTCGGAATTCTCGACTCACTGTATCAGATGATATTAAATGCGGCAGTTCTAATGAGTGTCTCCATAATCATTTTTATTAAATGTCCGCTTTTAATTCCGCTTCAGCTTGCAGCGCTTATTGTAATGTCATTTTACAACGCAAAGAACAATAAGATTCAGGAGGAGAATTTCTTAAAGCTTGCAAAATCAAACCGTGTTTTTGGGTATATATTGTTCAGGCTTGTTAATTTTAAATATGGTAAGGATATAAGATTATACGACAGCAGCGGTATGATGCATAAGAAAGCACAGGCGCAGACGAATGAGATGGTGGAAAGATGGAAAAATGAGGCGGTAAGAACGGGAAGAAACTGGATTAAGATCAATGTCGTTAATTCGCTGAGGGATGGGATCAGTTACTTTTACATCGGATATCTCGCGGTGAAAAAGATAATATCAATAGGTGATTTCACGATGTGTATCTCATCTGCCTCTGAGCTGTACTGGAGTATACACAGAATTATTACATTTGCAATGGATATAAAGAAGCGGTGTAATTATGCCTACCAGTTTCTTTTGTTTATGCGATATCCGGCGGCTATGGAGACGGGAAACAGTCCTGTGAAAAGTGGGGAGCATATAATAGAGTTTAAGGATGTGAGCTTTAAATATCCCCGTAGTGAGGATTATGCGCTTAAGCATGTGAACATAAAAATAAAGTCTGGAGAGCATCTTTCCATCGTAGGGCTTAACGGTGCTGGGAAAACTACGTTTATAAAGCTTCTATGCCACCTTTACAACGTGACCGACGGTGAAATATGCATAGACGGGGTTAACATTATGGAATATTCCGATGAGGAATACCGAAAATTGTTTGCCGTTGTTTTTCAGGATTTTCAGCTTTTTGCGTTCAGCCTGCGCGAGAACATTACATTTGATGAGAAATCCGACGATGGGGAGGTTGAGCGCGTTCTTAGGCAGTCTGGATTTTATGACGACGCAATGGAACTTGAGAAAGGACTCGATACAGTAATCTATAAGAGCTTCGATGAAAACGGCGTGGAGCTTTCGGGAGGGCAGCAGCAGAAAACTGCAATAAGCAGGGCTCTTTACAGAAACGCCCCGATTGTCATACTGGACGAGCCTACAGCGGCCCTTGACCCGTTGGCGGAGCATGATATATACAGCCGGTTTAACAGCCTGATGGATGGTAAAACCGCAATATACATATCACACAGACTGTCAAGCTGCAGATTTTGCGACCATATAGCGGTGTTCGCTGACAACACGATTAAAGAGTATGGAACCCACGAAGAGTTGCTCGGCGTGGAAGACGGAATATACGCCAATATGTTTAGGACGCAGGCAAAGCACTATACACGATCTTGAGTTTTCACAAAGTGCACTTGAAAAATAAAATAGCCTGATGTGGATAATATTACGGAAACTCAAGCAAAGTTGTGCTTGCATTTAGAAATTAATTGTGATAAAATAAGTCTAATTTAGTCAAAGGCATTGAAGGAAACGATTGCTTATGCAGTGAACTTACGACAGGAAGAGACGTCACCGACTGAGAGCGTCTCGCGGGAGCGGTAAGCAGGAGAACATTCCAGAGCTGGTATGTTGAACTAAGTACTACGAAAATTAAGCTTTGCTTTTGATACATTCCGCAGAATAGTTGTTTCTGACGCAGTAGCTGGACAATTAGACAAGTGAATGTGTCAATTATTTAATATTCGTTGTACTACGAAGTAGGCATACCCGGTGGCACCGTTATATGCATATTGAGAGGGAGATTATCTTTTTAAAAGTAAGATCATCTTCAACGCGGGTGGTACCGCGGGTTATGAATAAATGACGTTCATGCCCGTCCCAGGCGAAACATTTGTTTCACTGGGACGGGCTTTTTGCTGCGCGTCTGCGTTAGTCCCGGATGAAACAAGACCTCAAAAAAAACGAAGAAAGAGAGGAAAGGATCATGGAATTTGTTTCAGGACAGACAAAAAAAGATGTAGTAGAAATCTCAGACATTCTTACCGGGGACTATGAAGGCAGGGACATCTCCATGAACGGAGCGATACACACCATCCGCGATATGGGAGAGGTCGCCTTTGTCATTCTCAGAAAACGGGAAGGGCTGGTGCAGACCGTTTTTGAAACCGGAGCGGTGGATCTGCCGCTGAAGGATCTGAAAGAGGCCGCCACTGTGGAGATTCAGGGAACAGTGCGTAAGGAAGAGCGGGCGCCCCATGGTTTTGAAGTCCGGCTTAAGAAGGTCAGGATCTTATCGCAACCGAAGGAGCCTGTGCCAATTCCGGTGGGTAAATGGAGACTGGATACCTCACTGGAGACCAAGCTGGAACTTCGTCCCATTGCTCTTAGAAACATCAGGGAGCGGGCAAAATTCAAGATTCAGGAGGCCGTTGTCAGAGGTTTCCGCGATTATCTATTTTTACAGGGATTTACAGAAATCCACACACCGAAGATCGGCGCCAAAGGTGCGGAGGGCGGTGCTAATATCTTTAAGCTGGATTATTTTCACAGACCAGCCATTCTCGAACAGAGCCCACAATTTTACAAACAAATGATGGTAGGTGTATTTGACCGGGTTTTTGAGACCGCACCGGTATTTCGTGCAGAAAAGCACAACACCAAACGCCATTTGAATGAGTATACGTCCCTGGATCTTGAGATGGGGTATATCGAAAGTTTTCAAGACATTATGGAAATGGAAACCGGATTTCTGCAGTATACGATAGAGCTCTTGGAAAAGAAATACGCAAAGGAATTAAGCCTGCTGGAAGTGAAGCTTCCAAAGGTGGATCAGATTCCCCAGGTACGTTTTGACGAGGCAAAAAGACTGGTCTCTGAGAAATATGACCGGAAGATCCGCAATCCCTATGATCTTGAGCCAGAGGAAGAGATGCTGATCGGCCAGTATTTTAAGGAAGAATACGATGCGGATTTTGTGTTTGTGACCCATTACCCCTCGAGAAAACGTCCTTTCTATGCCATGGATGATCCGTCGGACCCGACATATACCCTCAGTTTTGACTTGCTGTTTGGAGGACTGGAGGTAACGACCGGAGGCCAGAGAATACACGATCTGGATATGCTGAAAGAAAAGATGGAGACCCGGGGCATGACAGAGGAGGGGATGGAGCATTATCTTATGATCTTTAAACACGGCATGCCGCCCCACGGGGGACTGGGAATTGGTTTGGAACGGATCACGATGAAGCTTCTGGGAGAAGAAAATGTCAGAGAGACAACACTGTTTCCCCGTGATCTGTCACGTCTGGAACCATAACAGACAGGCAGCCGGGTATTTATATATTTAGGGAGGATTAGTGTGAAAAATCACGCTGATGCCAAAGAACTAAAGTTCTTGGATTTTTCACACGGCTATTTGCTTCTGAGCGAAAGCAAATAGCTTTGTTCCGACACGAGAAACTCTTCGAGCTTTCTCGTGCGGTTCTTCGCGATAAATCGCTCAGAAAAGAGGATTATTATGGCAAATATTATTTCAGATGAGACGATTGACTACGTGGGCATTCTTGCCAAGCTGGAGCTTTCCGGGGAGGAAAAGGAGCAGGCAAAGAAGGACATGGGAAGTATGCTGGATTATATAGACAAATTAAATGAGCTGGACACGGAGGGAGTGGAGCCGATGTCTCATGTATTTCCGGTTCATAATGTGTTTCGGGAAGATGTTGTGACAAATGGGAACGACAGAGAGCAGATGCTTGCCAACGCCCCACAGAAAAAAGAGGGCACCTATATGGTGCCAAAGACATTTGACTAATCCGGGGAAAGGAGGAAGCGGCCATGAGTATCATGAGTTTAACAGCAGTAGAACTTGGCAAAAAGATAAAGAGCGGTGAGATCGGAGTGGCAGAGGCGGCAAAAGCTGCTCTGGAAGAGACCCGAAGGCTCGAGGACCAGATCAACAGCTATGTGACAGTTTTGGATGAAAAAAATATTCTGGCACGGGCCGATGAGGTTCAAAAGCAGATCGACAGCGGTGCACTGGATAGTCCCCTGGCGGGAGTGCCGACAGCGATAAAGGACAATATGTGTACCAAGGGGATTCTGACTACCTGCAGTTCAAAAATCCTGGGGAATTTTGTTCCTTCCTACTCTGCGGAAGCGGTACGGAACCTGGAAAAAGCCGGGGCAGTCATCATCGGAAAGACAAACATGGATGAGTTCGCCATGGGCAGTACCACGGAGACATCGGCCTATGGTATCACGAGAAATCCCCACAATACAGAGCACGTTCCGGGAGGGTCTTCTGGAGGTTCCTGTGCGGCAGTGGCGGCCTGTGAATGTTCTTATGCACTGGGCTCCGATACTGGCGGTTCCATCCGCCAACCCAGCTCATTTTGCGGGGTGACAGGAATCAAGCCCACCTATGGTACCGTTTCGCGGTATGGACTGATCGCCTACGGCTCTTCCCTGGATCAGATCGGACCTATTGCAAAGGACGTCACAGACTGCGCGGTTATTTTAGAAACGATATCTTCTTATGACAAAAAGGACAGCACTTCCATCCGGCGGGAGGATCTTGATTTCACTTCCGCCCTTGTGGCAGACGTCAAGGGCATGAAAATTGGGATTCCCAGAGATTATTTTGGGGAGGGGCTGGATTCCCAGGTAAAGGCTGCGATAGAAAAGGCGGCGGGGGTTCTGGAAGATAATGGAGCGCTTTTAGAAGAATTTGACCTGAGTCTTGTAGAATATGCGATTCCTGCCTACTATGTGATCGCCTCGGCAGAGGCAAGCTCGAATCTATCTCGCTTTGACGGAGTAAAATATGGTTACCGCACCGGGGACTACGAGGGACTTCACAATATGTACAAGAAGACCCGCTCGGAAGGTTTTGGACCGGAGGTTAAGCGTCGGATCATGCTGGGATCTTTCGTGCTCAGCAGCGGTTATTATGATGCGTATTACCTGAAGGCGCTGCGAACCAAGGCATTGATCAAAAAAGCCTTTGACCAGGCCTTTGAGAGATATGACATGATACTGGCTCCGGCAGCACCCACCACGGCGCCAAAGATCGGTGAGAGCCTGAGCGATCCCATCAAGATGTATCTGGGAGATATTTATACCATCTCTGCTAATTTGGCAGGACTTCCCGGGATTAGCCTTCCCTGTGGAAAAGACGACAAAGGGCTTCCCATCGGGATGCAGCTTATCGGGGACTGTTTTCAGGAGAAAAAGATCATTCGTGGGGCTTATACATTTGAGCAGAATCGCTCACAGGGACAATAAAAGGAGGGGATATCATGGCAAAACAATATGAAACAGTGATTGGACTGGAAGTTCATGTAGAACTTGCGACTAAGACAAAGATATTCTGCGGTTGCACCACGGAGTTTGGCGGTGCACCCAATACACACACCTGTCCTGTCTGTACCGGAATGCCGGGATCTCTTCCTGTGTTAAATAAGCAGGTGGTGGAATATGCCATGGCGGTGGGACTTGCCACCAACTGCAAGATCACCCAGTACTGCAAATTTGACCGGAAAAATTATTTTTACCCGGATAACCCGCAGAACTATCAGATCTCCCAGTTGTATCTGCCGATCTGCCGGGACGGTCATGTGGATATAGAGACCTCGGCAGGAAAAAAATCCATCGGGATCCATGAGATTCATATGGAAGAGGATGCTGGAAAACTGGTGCATGACGACTGGGAAGATTGTTCATTGGTGGACTTTAACCGTTCCGGGGTGCCATTGATCGAGATCGTGTCAGAGCCGGATATGAGAAGCGCTGAAGAGGTTATCGCCTATCTGGAAAAGCTCCGTATGACCATTCAGTATCTGGGAGCCTCGGATTGTAAGCTCAATGAGGGTTCTATGCGGGCAGATGTCAACCTTTCTGTCCGTGAGGTGGGAACTTCTGAGTTTGGAACCCGTACCGAAATGAAGAACCTGAACTCCTTCAAGGCGATATCCAGAGCCATCGAGGGAGAGCGGGCGCGCCAGATCGAATTGATCGAGGAGGGAAAAAAGGTAATTCAGGAGACAAGACGCTGGGATGATAATAAGGAATATTCCTATGCGATGCGCTCCAAAGAGGATGCCCAGGACTACCGCTATTTTCCAGATCCAGATCTGGTGCCTGTCAGTATCAGTGATGAGTGGATCACGGAGGTGAAGGCGCGCCAGCCGGAGCTTCAGGAGGAAAAGGCGGCACGGTATAAGAAAGAGTTTGACATACCCGAATACGATATCAATATTATTACCAGCTCAAAGAGTCTGGCGGATATGTTCGAGGCGGCCACGGCGATCTGCCACAATGCAAAAAAGGTATCCAACTGGCTTATGGTGGAGACCATGCGTCTCTTAAAAGAAAAGGAGATGGAGCCGGAGGATATCACCTTCACGCCGGAGAATCTTGCAGCGCTCATCCAGTTGACCGATGAGAATGCTATCAACTCTACGGTGGCGAAGGAAGTATTTGAAAAAATGTTTTCTGAGGATATTGATGTGGAGCAGTATGTGGAGGAGAACGGACTGAGGACAGTCAACGATGCAGGTGAGCTCCGGGAGGCGATAGAGAAAGTGATCGCTGAAAACCCACAGTCGGTGTCGGATTATCAGGCCGGAAAGACCAAAGCCATCGGTTTCCTGGTAGGGCAAACCATGAAAGCCATGAAGGGCAAGGCAGATCCGGGAATGGTAAACCAGATCCTCAAAGAACTGCTGGATTAGTCTTTCAGATTGTTCAAGAAAGTTGTTGACGTAAAGCAGTTTCTAAGAGATAATAGTAGTAACAGTTGGGGATCATGTATGTTGGTCCCAGAATCATTAATTTGAATGTTTGACAGCTTTTAGAATGCTGTTTTCGGAGGCGAAGGGGGACTAGTCATGATTGAGATGAGAAGAGAGAAAAGATGGCCGGCGAAGCTGGAGCTTGAGATTTCTTCATTGTTTAAACAGGATAATGTAAAGGTAGAAAATATCAATGCGCCGATCGAGGTGTTTGATGTCTCTAAGGTGGGGATCGGATTTAAGACTAAAAGCGTTTTGCCGGTGGGATATTATTTTAACGCCAGGCTTGTCCTATGTGACAGCGGTGCGTTGAATTGTGTGGTGCGGATCGTACGTCAGCAGGAGATGGAGGATTATAATATCTATGGCTGTGAGATCGTGGGAACGGCATCTATTATGGATTATGTCTTTAATGATTATGCGGCTACGTTGAGTTAGTGGGACAGTGCTGGTGTGCTGACATATCTGATTTCTAAAAACATGGGCGGTCCGGCAGAGTCGGGAGTCCATGTTTTGTCAGTTTGAAAATATATCAGGGAGTGTGAAAAATGCAGAAAATTGAAGTAAAATATTTAGGCCCTATAAGAGAGGTGAAACGTAATGACTTTGAAAGATATAAGTAATGGTCCTGATTGGATTATGTGGGTAGGATTTGCCATCTTTGCATTAATTAGTATTGTATTTCTTTCGGGGCATGGTGTTAATCTTATTGCTGGGTATAATGCAGCTAGCAGAGAAGAACAAGAGAAATATGATGCAAAGAAATTGTGTCATATTGTGGGATTTGGTATGAGTATCATAACAATTCTGATTCTCATTATGGCTATAGGAGAAGAGATACTTCCAGCATATATTGCATATATATTTTTAGGGGTGATTATAATTGATTGCATTGTAATAATTGTTTTGGCAAACACAATATGCAAGAAGTAGACAACTTCCAGTTTATCGGGGATTTAATTAAGCACTGTGGAGATAATTTGATATAAAAATAGTTGTATGTATGACACCGCCAGCGAGTAACCGCTGTGCGGTGTTTTCTTAGTGCGCCTAGCGGCGCACGTTTCTAACAGGTGAAAGTCCTGAATCCGCCCGGTAGTGGGAAGGATATAGCCGAAGGCAAGGGTGTCCATCGTGAGATGGAATCTGAAGGAAGCTGGATGTGGAAAGAGAAAAAAATCCACGGGCAAATCTCTGGTCTGATGAATAGAAATCACATATGAGGTTATGCATGAGGGTAAGACTGCTGAACAAGTTGAAGCCCCATAACTACACGGAATCTTGCATGATAAATGTGGCAAATGGATGGAGAGAAAGAAACGTGGACCTATGTTAATACTTTGGACAAAAAAAGTTGAAAGATTATGCTGCTTTTTTGAGTTCTTCATCCTCCTTTTGCTGGGGTGTCAGATAGCCAATAGAGCTATGTATTCGCTTACGGTTATACCAGCCTTCTATGTATTCAAAGATCGCTCTGCGGGCTTCCTTTGAATCCTGATAAGTATGAAGATATATTTCTTCCTTTTTCAGTACGGAATGGAAAGATTCCATACAGGCATTATCGTACGGGTTTCCCTTACGGCTAAAGGAATGGAGGATTCCTCTACTGCCCAGGCAATCTTCAAATGCCTGGCTCGTATACTGGCTTCCAAGATCACTATGAAGGATAATCCCCTCTGTATCTCTGACATTCAGGCACGCATTCTCTACCGCTTTAACTGCCAGTCCCGCCGTCATAGATGTGCCATAGGCATATCCTATAATCTTTCGGCTGCACAGATCCATGACAGAAGCCAGATAGGTCCATCCCTCTTTCTGTACATGGATGTAAGTGATATCCGTACACCATTTCTGGTTAATTGTCTCCGTCCCAAAATCACGCCCCAGGATATTTTTCTTATCATCCGGGATGCTGCCATGGTTAGCATGATGATTGTACTTCTTTACTACGATGGAGCTCAGTCCCTGCTCTGCCATATGCCTCTGCACCCTCTTGATGCTGCAGGGTGTACCATTATCATTCAGCACACGGCATATTTTGACAGCCCCATACCTCTGTTTTGAGTCATCATATGCCTGTTTCACTTTCCTGCCGAATTCTTCATACGTCTTCTGCTTATTCGAAGGTACACAAACCAGAGCCTTGTAATAGGTGCTCCTTGGGAATTTCAAAGCACTGCAAAGCTGGGACACGGAGTAATAGGTTAAGTTATTCTGGATAAAGGCAACCATCTCGGTTATTGTTCTTTTGCGAATATGGCAATGCCGTCCAAAGGCGGCTATACGCTTCTTTTTAGTATTTCATTCTCAATCTTAAGGCGCTGGTTTTCTTTCTGAAGTGCCTTATACTCCTTAAGGGTGACAGTCTCCTCCTTTGATACCTTGATGGGGGAGAGTTGTTTCACCCAGTTACTGAGGGTGCTCTGATTTACACCATATTCACGTTCGAGTTGTGGATACGAGGTTCCTCCGGCATTGTACAGATCCACAATCTGCTGCTTGAATTCCGGAGTGTAAGATTTCTGGTTCTTCGCCATGTTGAACATCTCCTTTGCTCTTTCACTTGATAGTATAGGCTGTTCAACTTTTCTTGTCCACACTTATATACTAACACCAGGGCTATAACTTCAACTGCAAGCCTTATCCCAAAGACTTCAAATTATTCCTATATTCCTGCATCTCCCTTTCGTCCGTGTTATCTAAAACAAATTGCAGTTCGTTTGTAACCTTTTCACGGTCATATGGAAGATACGCCGTTACAGGCGTGAAATTTGAAACCGTGTTTGCAAATAAATGTGTGCGTATATTTAAGTTGTTGATTAGCATTTGTAGTTCACGGATACGCTCTTTTTCTTCAGCAGGGACAAACAAACCTTGCTGTGCCATCTGGTACAGCTCTGTGTCTGGGAAAAGCGTAAGAGAGTCCACGGAAACAAAATACGGATTGAGCTGGCTGAACAGTTCAGCACTATTCCTTGCATTACGGTATCCGCCACCTTTTCCCGCAAGCCCTGTCATATAAACAAAGTAGTATTCAATGCCTGCTTCGTCCAATTTCCTGCATTGCTCCAGAATATCCGCCGAGGTATATCCTTTATTAGCAAGGGCAAGCGTTTCGTCATCGCCGCTTTCCACGCCGATACTCAGTCCGTTAATGCCCATCGCTCTTAATTTTCTAAGCTGCCATACCTCTTTGTTTTTAATATCACGGATGCTCGCAAACATAGCCATTGTCTGACACTTAATCAGATAGTCCCTTACCGTCAACGCCCGCAGTTTAAGATTTTCATAGCTCATTGCAAAGGGGTTAGCTCCTGTCCAGAAAATTCTTCGGGCGTTTGGCTGATAACTTTTTATCTCTGCTAAATCCTCCTCAAATTCCTTAATGGGCGACATTCGGAAGCACTCGTTTTTATACAGACTACAAAACTTGCATTTATTATAGGTGCAGCCAGAAGTAGACTGTATGATGACCGAGTGTGCTTCATACGGTGGTCGCCAAGTTCTGCCTGTAAAGTGCATGATTGCTCCTCCTTTCACTTACAGATGATGAACGCTTTTTCTATACCGCTGTAATTCTTCTTCACTGACATTTCCTATGATTTCATCGAGAAACGCCAACAGCTTTTTCTTGTCTTTCG